>JAKFWK010000003.1 GCA_021732045.1 Sulfurimonas sp. | reverse complement strand
TTCAGAACGAGGCATTCCTCTTGAATTATTTTCCCAAATATATTTGGATAGTTGTAATAGTTTATTTTCTGTAAAATCATTATCATATTTTGAATCTAGCTTGTTTAATATAGAAGTAACATTTAAATTACTATTTTTAATATATTCATCAAACACTTCAAATAAATCTTCATTTTGAAATGAAACTTCAACTTCATTTTGACGATTAGCATTTTTGGTTTCACAAAAGATTTTTAAATGAAGCGGATGTTTAAAATATCCAATAGCACTGGAACGGTTTAGTAATTTAATTTTATAGTAGGTAAAATAAGTTTCTATTGCATCCCAAGTTAAATCTTCAAAGCCATAAATAGTTTCTTTTAATCTCCATCTATTCTCATATTCAAAATATTTATTTGGAAAAAATTGATCTTCATAAGATGTACGATAAGTTGTAATCAGAACAAGATGTGGATACTGTTTCAATTTAATAGTTAGACTTTCTAAGCCATATTTCCATATTGAAGCCCAATAAATAGATTCATTTAATCCATCAATAATAATTGGTATTTTCGTTTTATTAACTCTTGCAGTAATCTCTAATGCACCTAAAAAATCATTAAATGACCAATCAGCAGGAATACCAAAATTATTTTTTAATTGATTTTCCAAGTTTTCATCTGAATGCATATCTTTCGCAAGAACAAAAATAGCAGGTTTCTTTTGTTGTGTAATTTGATCTTCATAAATTTTAATAGAAACATGTGTTTTCCCCATACCTGCTTTACCTGAAATATGAAGCTCATTTTGTTCTAATAATTCAAATACACTTAAACACGATTCCAACGAAGATATAGCATATTCACTTAAGGCATAAAGAGGAGCGAAAAGGATACTTTTGGCTTTATCCCTTTTTCTATTTTCTTTTTTAATCTCCTCTAATTCTTTTTTTAAAACTTCCGAGTCCGCATTCTTCCCTTCATCTTGTCTCAGATGCTTTAAAGGAATACATAAATCTGATTCGGTTAATTTGTCATACTCTTGAAAAAAAGTTTTTAACGAAATAATATATTCTTCTACGTTTTTGATCTGATTTTTTAAATTTTGTTCATCTTGAGCTAATATTGTTTCTCTAATTTTTAGAAATTTGTAAATACCTATTTCAATGATGTTATCTTTATCTTGCAGAAATTTTCTAAATTCTGCTTGAATATCGATATATTCATCCTGTATATTTTCAGAAAATACTTTTGAACAAGCATCTTTGTATTCTTTTTCATATATTTTTACTTGATTTAGTTCCATCTCTTGATCAAGAACTTCAGCCAGTCTACTCCCACCTAAAATTCTATATATTGTTTTATCGATATTTGTCGGAATATGAATTTCAGATTCATATTTAGCCTTAATTTGCGTTTTTTGAATATCTATCTTGTATCGATCTTCAAACCAATTTTGAGTGAGAATTTTTGTAGTAAAAAAGAATTTATGAATTGAAGGATAATCTTTTAGATAGTTAAGTAACTGACTTTCTCCCCAATGGATAAGCTCAACATTATGGTTTTCTGGTAAAACTCTTTCAGTATCTTTTATAGAGTTTTCTAATGAATTATCAAACCATTCATTTTCATCAGGCGTAAAGTTACATTGACTACAAAGAAACCATTTTTTTAAATTTGGATGTTTTTTATATGCCGTTTGAAGTGATTTTTTTATTTGTTCTTTTCTTCCACCTTCATTTAAACGACAAAAAAACTTTGCTTGCCAACCATAAATATCTCCATTTTCATAAGTAATATAAAATTCAACACCATCTCCACCACCACTATCATCAATAGAAGTTACTATAGCACCATTTGCAATATCATGTTTAAATACTTCTAAGACAATTTGAAAACAAAGCTCTTCAAAGCTTTTCTTGTTGTCCCCACCATATGGTTGTAGATTACCCCAATGAATATCATGCATTATTTATCTTTGTTTTGTAGGTTATATTTAAATCAAATTATATTACCAATAATATAAATTTCAAAAAATATAATCAAATTTAGTTAATTTTAGTGCTTTTTGCGAAGTTATGTAGGTAAACATCTAAAATCTTAACGGTTCATGCTTCAAAAGCATAGGAGAAAAAACGTAGATTAAAAAATCAATATTAACAATAGAAAATTGATTTTTGATAGATATTTCATCTTTTGTTATAGTTTTTGTTGAAAGTTATAAGCAAAAATGTTGAAAATCGTATTTATTTAAGTGATTTTTAAGCTTTAAAGTCCCTATTTTAGGGGGTTTGAAAGGGGTCTGTGGTACCAGTGGGCGGACTCGAATGGAGTTTCAACCGCCTGATACTGGCTAAATACTTACTTTTTCAATCTCAATAGGCGTCAAAAAACACTTCGTTCTGGCACAATTTGGGCACATAATATTCTGAATATTATTCGTCGTCATCGTCATCATAATAGCCTATATAATCATCATTATTTGGGTTATGTATATCTGCCCAATCATCCATGTTTGCATCATTATTTGGATTATTGATATTCGCCCACGTATCTAATTCTTGCTGTGTCATACTGACTTCCTTTTCTGACAATCTGTTGATTTAATATTCATGTATTGAATATATTCATCAAAATCCGAACCAAAATCTTGTAACAATGCTTTTAAATGATATTGACTGAACGTTTTTTTATTAGCGTGTCGTTTTAATGTAACAGTATTGTTATTATCGTCTTTTAAAATCAAATGCGAACCACTTTGTCTGACTTTTTTAAAGCCAATAAAATTGGCATACTTTATTATTAACCTTGTATTTGCCGCTATTTTCATGACAAATACTTTGTTTAATATTCATAGTCAGAATCATACATTGGTTGATAGTCATAGATATCATCATGCAAACCAACAACATTATAGTATTCACCATTTACAATATATGCATCAGGTTCTACATCAAAATGTTCGTACTCAAAAGTATCTTCAGTATACATCTCAGCAGTCAAATATGCCCTAAAATACGCATCTATATACTCTGTTAATTTACTTTTAGCATCCGTTTCTAAATAACGATATTGATACTTTTTACTAGACTCTTCTAATTCATTTCTTAGTTTGTCTTGCACATTGGGTTCAAGTTTGAAATGAATGAACTTAAACAAAAAACCTTCTTCTCTCTTGATTCTACTAAATTCAAGCGAAGCATTATTGAATGAACGAAAGAAATCATCTTTTTCTTCCTCTGTTAAGAGCTTTATGCCTAATCTATGATTATCTAACAACATTACCGATTCATTTGATTTATGAAAAGATAGAGATTTATTAATCCATTTCAAAGCGGTAAAATCTGTATTCTCATCCATAAGTTCTTTTATTGATTTTGATTGATCATCCTCAGGTTGTCTATTGTGAACTTCTTTTGTATGCTGCACAGTTGCATACTTTGAAATATATATAAAAACGGTAGGAAGACTCTGCCAATAAGAAAATTGCTTTTTAAAATCCTTGAATGATTTAAAACCTTTATCTCTAGCAGCTTGATCCAGTGCATCTTGATGTTTAAGATGTGAGTTTTTTTTAAGCCTATTTGCTTCTTGAGTGAGAATAGACGAGGATGAATTAGAAAATGTCTTAATTACTGGAGTAACGTCTATAAAACGCTTAATTAATTCATTAAATGAGACCTCATTATCGCTTGTAACTTCAGTTATGGGAGGATTTGAAAATTGTGACATGGATATTCCTTTTTATTGCTTCTTATATGCTTCCACTCATACAAACAAAAAAAAGACAATAATGCCAACTTCACGTAGACTATTAAAGAATCTGAACTTTCACGCTGTTCTGACGAACTTATTTAGTGGAAATAGCATGCGTAAAAATGCTATTTCTAATTTTATTGTGTTCTATCTTAAAGTTTTCCAATGATAACCCACCTATCTGATTAAATGCAAACACCAAAAAGAAAAACTTACACGCAAAATAGGGGTTATCTGAGCTATCTGACTTATCTTGATGTTTTTTCAAAAATTATCAAATCTATTGATTCATTACATTTTTCTCTAATTTACCGTGACTACAAGTTCCAGTAGATATAATCATCTTAATAAATATCAATCAAGGGCTTGCCAATATGAAAATACTCTTTTTGGATGAGTCTGGTGATCATAACCTCACAAAGATTGACGATCAATACCCCGTATTCGTTTTAGGCGGGGTAATCGTTGATCGTGACAATCTCGAAAGTCTCAATGAACGGATCGATCAGTTCAAAAAAGAGATGTTCGGTACAACGGATATTATCCTTCATACTGCCGACATCACACGCAATAAAAATGGTTTTGAGCGGCTCAAAGAAAAAGAATTTCGTGAGAATTTCTACGAGAAATTAAATCATCTCATCGCTACTCTTGATTTTAAAGTTGTTGCTTGTGTGATCAAGAAAAAAGAGCATATTGCCAAATACGATTTTGCCGCTATTGATCCCTATATGCTTGGGCTAAATGTCCTTGTTGAACGGTTTTACATGGAGATCAAATCGGATGAGAAAAAAGGGCTTGTAATCGCTGAAAAGCGGGATCGTACCCTTGACCATGAACTTGAGCTTTCTTGGTTACAGCTCAAAATCAAAGGAACCCGTTTTCTCAAGGGTTCTGAGATCGAAGACCGTATTTCGGGTGGGCTAATTCTAAAAGATAAAAAGGAGAATCTAAACGCTCTTCAACTCGCAGACTTGGTGGTTTCTCCCATCGGTCGGCACATCATAGGCAAAAAAACAAACAAAGATTTTGAGATTATTGAACAAAAATTTCGTACAGATAAAAATGGAAAAGTTGGAGGGCATGGATTAGTAGTATTGCCGAAGGATAATTGACCCCCGCTACGCAGTGATCAATTCTGAAAAGTAGTATACACGAAAATCTATAAATGCGTAATTAAAAAGTTCATCAATTAAAAAATATTCTCCCGCTAGCATGGGAAAATTGTACCAAAAATTGATTTAGGATCTATATTCTTCGCTTCAACTCACCTAAATGAAGATTGAATAGCTGACCGCTATTTTCCCTTTATCCTTGTCCTAAAGAGAACGAAAGATATTTAGATTTTCCTCGTTTTCTTATGCAAATTAATTTTCAAAAGCTATCTTAATTTAACAGTTTTGATAAATTCTTTTCAATGTCAGAATATACTGTATCTTTTATGGTTGAATTGTTTTGAATACTAATTTGCGGCATCCATTGTTGAATAATTTTAGTAACTTCAAAAATTTCATTATAATACATTTTTACTGTGATCGATTCACCATCTAGCTCTTCATCTATAATCTCAAAAGCATCATTATTAAAAAGAATTTCTCTTTTAAAAAAATTAGCACTATATTGATTCATATTCAATAACACAAACTTATCTTTCTTAAAACTTCCATAGGCATTGCCTTTTTGCTCTCGTTTAAAAACTACATTCGTAAGATATTCAACAGGCTCAATATCTCCAATTGCATTAAATGCAAATGTTCTTTCCTTCCCAACATTGTCTTTATTCAATTCATCATAAGTAATATATGCATAGTATGTAAACCCAGTAGAAAAAATAGTGTGAACTCTTATAAACTTATCTTCTAGATCGTTACCAGCTTTTTTATATTTAACTTTTAAAATACAATTATCTTTTATTGCATTACTGAGTGTGATGATTTTTTTTGCTAAATTTGAAAGTTCATCCACTCTTAACATTTCATTTGTTTTCATAGAAGTAATATCTTTTTCAAGTAATAAAAAATCATTTTTAAGTAATTGATTAACTATGGCTCCTTGAAAAATGTTAAAGAAGACTTCATTAGGAATGTATTTTGGTAGTAAATTTTTAAATCTATATTTTCGCAATTTTATATCATAAATAATCTCTTCAATTTCTTTAATATTGTTTTCCACAGTTTTAATACTAGAAACTTCTAAATAATCTTTTAAATACTCTTTTGTGCAAGCTTCATCACTATACATAGCCTTATATATTTTAATTATTCTTTCGTTCATCTGTAATCCTTATTTTCGGACTTAACTAACATGATCATTAACATTGCAAAAATCAAATACAATCCAATCTATCTAATATTTGGAGCATATATTGCAATAATATACTCCAAATATTAGTATATTTAAGAAATTCATCTTGACATTTACTTACTAAAGTTGTACAATATAATCAGCAGCTTAACACCATCATAGTGCTTTGCTCGCAGCAAGATATATTTTTTCAATAGGTATATTTTGTTTGGATTTGAATGTGAGGTTATGCTCACAAGAGGCTTACTACATTAGATAGTAAAACATAGTAAATAAAACTCTTACGATGCTTTTTTGAAGACTGATATTGTAATGGCAAATAGCTTAAATGACTATTAACGTTTTATTTACTACATTCACCCAAACTTAAATAAGGAGTTTATAATGGGCAGACAAAGAGTAAGTACAACTTCTGAAAGTAGCTCAGGCAGAAATCAGAGCTTTCATGACAATTACACTGGTGCAGATATGACTAGAAGTCAATTTGTAAGAGAAATCAATAATGGTAACTATTCAAATTATCATGTTCGAAATATTAACGGAATAGCTACACCTGTTAGTAATCCAGATTCTACACGAAACAATAATCTAGGATAAAACATGGCTATTCGAGTAAAAAAAAGTAATTTACAGCCTAATAAGTATACCTATACTTGGGCTAGAGACAAAGGCGATGGTGAATACACGGGTATTCAGGATCAAATAAGAATTGACAAAGATGAAGGATATGAGGTTTTGTATTTTATTCAAACTTTAATGAATAAGCACAATTTAACGACTTTATCAGATGTTCATAATATAGAAGATCTTCTCCATAAACCAGCATTATCAGATGTTGTTATGAGAGATAAATTAATAGAAGTCATTGAAAAAAGACTTTAACTAATATTAGATTCTTTGGAGAGCAAAAGATTCGCCCCTCCACTAACTCTCCATTGAATCTAAATAAGTCATAATCTCTCTTAACCAAAATTTATAAATGCGTGATTAAAAAATATTCTTCCTCTCACAAAAATATTTATCTATCTCATTTCTATATTATTTATCATCTTGTAAATCTTTTATTTTTTTTATCATATCAAGGACACTATCTAAATTTTTCATATCAGGTATCTCATTTTTAACAACTGTTTTTTTCTCACTAGCAAATACTTTATCCGTAGGTGCTGCAAAAATATTCTCTATAGTTTTAATCAAAAACTCTCTATATTTTTCATCTGATTTATCATTTTCAATTAAATCAGCGTATGGCTTCAATGCAAGGGCTACAGAAGCTTTAAACGCATATTCTTCGATCAATCTTCTTTCCTTGGTATATCGGCTTGCTACGAAGCCAATTACAAATAATAATGGGAAAGATATTGCAACTTTCAATGCAAAGAAAAATGGATTAAATGGAACATGACTTACATCATAAAAAATCCAAACAGATACAGCTAGGAATGCTGCCGTACTCCAGCCTAAAGCAGTTAACCATTTATTTAAACCACGACTCAAAGATTTTCTTCTCGTTTGAAATGATTTAAAGAGACTAACGCCTACAGCTTTACCTAGCTGATTATCTATCTCTACTGATTGATTTTGATTTTTTTCGATAATAGCAGTAGTTTCATCCGTTACTTTTTTTAGTAATTTTTCAATTTTCAAATCAGTATCAGTCATATTTTCAATATATTGATCAACCTTAGCAATAAATGCCGCACTTTTAATTTTTATTGTATCTATCACAGAAGAATCATCTGTAGCAATAGTCAGTAAGGCTTTTATCTCTTTCAAAGTTGATGATGTTTCCGCGTGAAACCCTACGACTTCGCCATTTGTATCAGAAACAGCTTTCAATACCGCCTCAGCTTTGGTTTCTATATTCACCAATTCAGCTTCTGTTTTTGTAATACTCTCAACAAGACTATTGTAAAGTTTTTGTCTTTCTTCAGTGTGTTCTAATTGTTCAATCAGAAGTGAAAGTCTTATTGTTAATTCATCATATTGCTTAATTTTTTTATCAAAAAGAGGAATCTTTTTTGTTCTAAAGTCAAGCCTTGTACTAAGAAAAATACTTCTTAATTGATCACAACGCTCCATCATAACGGGAAGCTGATTATTGCCTTGATATAGTTGCAGCAATGTATTATTGATGTCTGTAATAAGAGTAAAAATATTACTCCTTACAGCAAAGGGAAGAGAATCAAATGTATCATCTTCTATGTTTGAAATTAAAATATCAACAATCTCTGGCAAAACTTTTATTAACTCTTCGGCGGTAAACTCATTTCTTTCAAAAGCCATCAAATCTAATTTTTCTATTGAATCTTTGAGTTTTGGATCAATGATCTTAAATGTTTCGTTTGTAAGAAAATCATATATTTGCTGAGATACTGTTTTCATTCTTTACCCTCTTCTAATAACTCATCAATCTTCTTCTTATAATCACCCTTAACAACCATTGCAAAGCCAGCATTAGAAGTTAAATTAGCCCATGCAAGTCCCAAGGATGTTTTCTCTTTCGTATCATCATTTGTATCTCGATCTGCACCCTTAAACTCGATAACAAGAATTTTTCCAGATTTTAATTTCACTAGGAAATCTGGATAAAATTTATCTGTCGCAGTTTGTAACCAGAATGAATATTTAGCATTTCGTTCAACGTTTCTTACCCAAAATTCTACTGCATCCAAGCTATCGATATAAGAGGCACAAGCTACTTCATCATTATTCATTTTGTCAATGAGCTTATAATAATGTTTGGAAAATTGCTCTGGATTTTCTATAGGTGCTGAAGCTGGATAATTGTCTGGATCAAAAATAAATACCTTATTCGGATCTACTTCAAAATATGATGGATCATCAAATAGGGCTTCATAGCGTTTTTTAATTACACTTTTTTCCAGTTCTTTGATTTTTTTATGAATTGCATCGGTTAAAAGATGTAAATTTGCTTTCAACTCAATAGTTGAAAAATTTCTATTATTGAGCAAATCAAGAACTATTAAGTGAATGTATTTTGCAAGTTGCCTAACTTTTAAAGTTTGAAGATCTGTCGCATTAATGTGATTCAAAATCAATTTAACAATTTCGGCATCACTTAATTTCAAGGAATCACCATTTAAACTAAATAAATTCTCTTTTACAGCATTTAATTTTTGGATCTTGATTTTATCATTTGACGAAATATCAATAACATTCATCTGCTTCTCAATAGTAATGCTAAACTCAGATTCTTCTAATTTTGCATATTTTGCAATCTCTTGATCGCTCCAACTAATTTCCTGCAAAAGGACTGTTTTATCAAAATCAAAAATTCCCTGTTGAGTATGTGCTAAGAGCTTAGGAACAGAAAATAATCCTTTGTAGTTAGACAAAGAAGCGTCAGTATTGATCATATTGTCAAAAGCAACAATATCCTTTTCAACAGATACGGCTTTTTTAATTACAGCTACAAATTCTTCACGATCTCTTTCAGGAATCGGTTTTACGATTGAAAATTCTTTACTATCCTTGTTGTGATTAATATACTGCTTGAATTTTTCTGGAATAATCCCAATATCCAAAGTTTCAAGTCTCGTAACGTGTTCAGCAAATAAACCACTTAGAACACCATCGAAGCTCTTATTACTATTACTACTTGACGAGATATGGATCTCAGCTTCAAGACGCTCAAAACCGTTCTGGACAAGGCTATCTTTGAGATTTTTAATAACTTCAGCAGTTTCTGTAGACGCTATGAAAGCATAAGACTTTTCTAGATCTCTTTGAGACTTCCTTTTTGCATAAGGAAGACGTAAAATTCGTCCTAAAATTTGCTCTACAGCAGTAGAAGATTTCATATCCCCAATTGCACTTAAAATATACGCAAAAGGAGCGTCCCAACCCTCTTTTAGTTTATCGACTGTGATAACATATTTAACAACACAATCTTTGTCCATAAGATCTACATTTTTTAAATCTTCAAAAGTTCCAGTATGAACAGCTATCTCTTCTCTTGGGATTCCATAGTCTTTCATAAGGACTTCAAGTATTTTTTCATGAGTAACTGGATTACTACCTCGTTTTGATTCAGCTTTAAATAAAACAATTGGTCTTACATATTGCCCAGATTCTTGAGCTTCCAACGTAGCAAGCACTTCAAGCTCTAAACGTTTTTTGATAGATTCTTCAATGGCATATTCCCATTTATTTATAGTTTCTAGAACAAGAGGAAGTTTTATCATATCTTCCGCTTTTAGCTGAGAGGCACTGACGGAATAAAGAATATTACTTGCGTATTTTCCTTCTGACTCCCTATGAACCAATTGAGGCGTAGCCGTAAGTTCCAGCATAAAAGAAGGATTTAATTCTATCAACTTAGATACACGAAGATCTGTTTTTGCATTATGCGCTTCATCCATAATAATTATTGGATTGGACTTTTTAATAGCATTGGAAAGACTTGGAGTAATGTCTGTTCCAGTAAAAAAATCTTGATACGTTCCATTCTCTTTATAGAAGTTTCGACCGTCTTCATTTTCAGTTGAAAATGTTTGTATCGTTGCAACAATAATGGGAAGCTCTGATGATAGATCAAAAGCTTTGGAATGAGCCTCAGCTATAGACATGACATTTACTGTACGCTCTTTAAAGTTCTGTTCCAAAAATTGTCTATACGGGTGTCTTGGATCTTTTAACGCCTTTTTTGTTTGTTCAACAATAGGATCTGACGGAGCAAGCCAAAAAATCAATGAGCTTTCAGTATTAAAAAGTTTTTTGATAATAATCGGGATACTATGAGCGGCAAGAAGGGTTTTTCCTCCTCCAGTAGGAATACGGAAACAAACAGAAGGAACATTTAGATTTTCATAATCAGCATAAGGAATAGTAGGTAATTCAAACTCTTTACGAGCCTTTTGAAAAGATTGACTTATTAAACCAGTTTTTGAATACTCATCACAAAAAAACTCCAAAGATTGAAGCGCCAAATTTTGATAATTTTTTAGTTGCATTCTTACGCTCCCTTAATCTCTATTGGTAATCGTTTAACAGTAATATTATATTTTCTAAGAAGATCTTCTGAAATACTCCACGTATCTACAAAAGCAATATATTCATCAGCCTCTTTTTGAGTCATTTTATGCAATTCAGTAAGGTTAAAGTCTTGATCTAAATAAACAAAAAGTTCTTTGTTTTTATATTTACCAGCGTAATGATCTTCCTCTGATAAATGCTCTTGAGGAAGAGCGACACCAAACTCAGTGAAATAAATATGTTTAGCTAGTATTTCAAAAGAAACATGATCTGATAATAAGCCAAATTCATCAAGAAGAGGTTCCGATAATTCACAATACTGAAACCCCCCACCTAATCCATCTACATTGAAAGATTTGCCTTTCTTATCTGTATAAGAATATCCTTCAATAATTTTTTTATTTCTTTCAGCTGTGATTGTTTTTGCATAATCAAGCATTTCAATAAGAATAAATTTTCTATTCCCACCATCTTTATTCATTTCAAGAATAGCATTAGCTGTAGTTCCAGTTCCAGCAAACGAGTCCAAAAATATACCATTTGGATCATCATTTATAGATAACAAATACTTAATTAAATTTAAAGGTTTTGGATAATCAAACTCAAGACCAAGCTTTTCCAAAAAACTATTCATTTGTTGCGTAGAACCCATATTTTTTAGAACAGATAGAACATGACTTTGATCCTCAAGTCGCTTTTTAAAAGCATATGGTGCACCCGATTGTTTTAATTTGAATACTGTCTCTTGACCTTTTGTATCAATAATTGGTTTATAATTATTTTCGATAAATTGTAAAAATAAATTTTTTGAACTCCAACCACTGTTTAAAATTCCCTCATTAATTGTTCTATAGTTTTTAACATGTATATCATTTGAAATATTAGGAAAACCCTTACTGTCATGAGATATAACACCTTGTTCAAAATCACACGGGAACCCAATAGGAATCACTATGTCACTCGCTGGATTTTTAGTACCATTTTTTACAATTGTATTTTCAATATATTCATTAAAAAGCTTACTCTCTTCCTCAATATTTGGATCAATGATCTTTGGAGATTTAAAAAGATTAATGTCTTTAGCATAAGCCAATATGTATTCATGATTATTTTTAATTTTACGTTGATTATCAATATTTCCGTCAGTATTCCAGATAAATGTCTCAATCCAGTTTTTAGCCCCAAATATTTCATGACAAATTGCTTTTAGGTTATGAAGTTCAGCATCATCTATTGAAATAAAAATGACCCCATCTTCACGTAAAAACTGCTGAAGAAGCTTCAAACGGGGATACATCATACAAAGCCATTTATCTGTACGACTTAAATCTTCTTTATCTACAGTTTTTTCAAGCCATTTTTTTATTACTGGAGAATCTACAGCATCATTGTAAATCCATTTAGTATTTCCAGTATTATATGGAGGATCAATGTAAATAGTTTTTACTCTTCCTGCATAATAAGGCAATAAAGCTTTTAATGCCAAAAGGTTGTCACCTTGAAGAATTAAATTGCCATTATCTGTATCTCCAACTGATTCCTTACAATCAATAACCCTATACTCAACATGATTATGATGATTTTTAATATCTTTTTTTCCTATCCAGTTGAGAGAAGGCATATCATTCCTTAGTGGTTATACAAGAGTTAGATTATATCTAAAACAGGGCTACTTCCTATTTATAAAGCTAGCTCTAACTGTTCTAAATTATAGCTAACCCTGTCTTAGATTGCGTTAGATGATATTAAAAGAAGTGCTTAATCTATCTCAAAAAATTTACATATATCGACATCAAGAGCGATAGAGATTTGATAAAGTTGTTGGATATTGAAGTGCTTGCGTTTCCCGATTTCTGCAAGGGATATGATCGTGGTGGTACTATGCCCTATCTCATGAGATAAGTCCAACTGTGTGAACCCTTTTTCTTCTCGATACTTCTTTACATTTTGTCCGATTTTGAAATGCAATTCTTCGATAGGGAGTGTTTTTCGAGATGACATACAAGTAACTTCCCACTGGACTTTAGATTGTTCTAAGTTTATAGCAGTTACTATCATCAATCAACTTCCTATAGGACTTGCAATGAAAACATCATTAATTTATTTAACGGGTATTTTATTTCTATTAACGGGGTGTGGGCAAGATGTTCAGAGTGTCGATTATTTTAAAGCACACCTCGACGAAGCGAAAGCAGTAAAAGATGAGTGCAAAATTAAAAAAGAGAACGGTACTTTACAGGGAACGCAACTTAGCCCATCACCCGAATATCAAAACTGTATGAACGCTTCATCTGCGCTTTTCCATAGCGGTGGCTCAAAACCGATCAAGGGCGATGAAAAAGTCCTAAAAACGTGGTGATAATAATAAAGGTTACATCTAAATGAGAGCATGGTTAAAAGAAGTATCAGATATTAGAAAAAGTGCCGAACTCTTAAAAGACATTCATTATATTACTGAAGATGGTGACATCACTCCTCCAAAATTTATCAATTTTGAATTTATTACAGAAAAACAAGCCAAAAAACGTGGTATCAATCCGAATGATATTGAAGTTAAGCGAGTAGAGAAATATGGCAAAATACTAATGACAGTTACCGCCTATATTCTAATAGAGAATAAGGAAACGGTTGTTATTTTGGATGGTAGTAAATGATAAACAAAAATAAAGATGAAGAACCTACACATATCGGTGGTGGTGATCCCCTACTTTTAAAAGTTGTAATGACACTTTTGATGCCGTTTTTTTGGATTATCGATAAATTCAAAAAGTAACTTTCCCACTCCCCTTGCCTTTCCGAAATAATACCCTTGTGGTATAATTTTGCAACAAGTACCTTTTAAGGTGCGTAGTTGCAACTACGCACCTATCGGTACAGTTGTTTTTCAAGCACCACAAGGGCACTTAAAAAAGGATAGCGCAGATGGCAAAATCAGCAACGTTTTCCGTCCTCAAAGCAACCGCACATTCGAGTGCTCACAACTCCAGAGAAGATATGCCAGACTACTTGATCGGCTTCAAAGATGGAAACGAAAACAGCTACGATCTACGTCACTCCGACAGTGATTTTCTTGAACTGGCTAAGGTCAAATATCAAGAGGTCACGGGTCAAAAAATGCAACAAAAACAGATCGATGCACTCATCAAAGAGACCGTTCTAACTCTCGAAGATCACCATACCGAAGCCGACGTTCAAAAAGTTTTTGACACCCTAAACAAAAGATACGGCGGTCACTACATCACCGAGCTATCCATACACAAAGATGAGGGACACTTCGAGGACAAAAACGGGATTACTTACTATCCGACAAAAGACATACTCCAAAAAGAGGACGGATGGTATATTGTCCCCCTTGCCGAATCCCTCGAAATGAAACCAAGCTATAAGCCTAAAAAGCATGAGTTCAATGAGCAAGTGGAGATCAACGATTTCAAGCCGATACACAATATCCACGCCCACGTTAAGTTCTCAATGTTCGATTTAGAAACGGGTAAAACGGGACGAATGAAACACAACGAGCTTAACGACCGTATCAAAACGGCAGCACACATTCTAAAGCTTGAATACAATCCCGAAAAAGCGATCAAAAAACGTACGCCAGTTGAACAGATCAAGACACAGCACAAAGCAGTACGAAATGAAAAAATCAAAGCTCTTGAGAAAGGGCTAAAATCAGAACAATCTATAGGCGAACAATACAGTAGTTTACCAATCAGAGAACGGCTCAAAATGCGTGAGGAGATGAAAGAAATTGTAGGGGATAGTATCGAAACGGATACCCTCTCTAAACGTCTCGAAGTCTCTGAAAAAGAAAACAAGAGCCTCAAAGAGGAGATACAAGCGCTCAAGGAAGCGCAGAAAGAGGAACGCTCACAACTCAAAGAGCAAGGAGCTACAAGAGCGGATTACGCTCAAATGGAAGCGAAATACAAAGAGCTGACAGCACAGCTCAAGGAGGCAAAATCTGCCGACGTTCCAAAAGCTGATACCGTTGAAGAGCTTTTAAAGATTGTTGAAGAACTTGAAAAACCAATCTACGCCCCGACGGGCGAAAAGGAACTCATCAAAAAAGATGCGAACGGACGAGAGATCGATCCGATAGATGAACTCGTCAAAGCTTCATACAAACGCATCGAGGAAAAAACCCTTTTCACTACCGAGACAAAAAACGTATTTGACAAAGACATATTTATTCAAAAAGTAAAAGAGCGGGAAAATGAACACCAAAAGCTCCACCAAGAAAAAAATGGGATTATAAAAGCTCTAAAAGCCATTAAAGAGCGAGCGGAAACAGCTTTAAAAAGCGTTTTAAGCAAATTTACTGGGAAATCCATAAGCGAAGTACAAAAAGAGCGTACAGAGCTTTTAAAAGCTCAAAAAGAACAAGAGAGATTAGAACATCAAAAAGAAAAAAATCGAGGAGGGATAGAGCGTTGATAGAATTTTTTATTGTAGCGATTTTATTTGTTATTTTTACGCTATTTATCCCGTCGTTTAGAAAAGCTATTGAGAATTTCTTCTAACTTATGACGTGAGTTTCTTCATTACTGCAACATCAAAAGCACTATTCCTTTTTGAGATTTTAGGGATTAATGTCTTTAAACTTTTATGTATTTTCACTGCATTCGTAACTAAAAACTCTGCTTCTTCTACACTTAAATCTTCAGCCCATGCTTGAAATGCCATTTTCTCAGATTCCTTAAATGCAGGCTTAGATAATAATGGATGAAGAAAATCTCCACTGATTAATTCTTGAATTTTATCGTGTGCATTATCGCTCTTTGTTAACTCGATTTTACCAAGCATTTCATCCAGTAGCATCAAAAATCTACCATCTGTCACATTAAAAAGAAGGCGTTTCATCCTCGTAAGAATATTATTAGGCATCTTACTTTTACTATTCGCGTACTCACTCAATAATTTTTGAATGATTTCTTCGATTATAAAACTATCAAGTAACGCATTAAGTCTTAAAACACCCTCCTCTGTAATTGTGGCTATATCCATCGCGGCAACAAGAGTTGGAAATTTTGAAAATTCAATTACGTCACTATCTTCTTTAGCAAGTAGCATATCTACCGATACATTATCACAAACAGGGTTGCTAATTATTGCTTCCAATGGTAATGAATTACGTGTAAGCCAAGTATTCAGGGTTGAATAAGGGACATCCAAAACTTTTGCAAGCTCAACATTGCTTTTAACATCGAGAGCAACTCTAAGACGTAATAAAAATAATTTAGCATCAATTTGCATGGAAGACTCTTTATTAAAGCTTATTTAAGATTATATTGCTCATAATGACGAATATTGTATTATTCATAACGAGCAATATAATTAATGATTCTAAATGAATCATACCGCATTTTGAATAAATAGTATAGATTCTGAATTTTTCCAAGCTAGTGCAAATCAATAAAGGAACGATTATCAAAAGTCGGCAGTAAAAAGTGCAGTTGAATCAAACAGTGTTGGAGCACCCTTTGATTCCTAATTTGACCCCCGTTAAGCAAACAAGGAAATATCAAATATGGATATTATAGCAAAAATTCAACAGAGAGTTAAAGAGCACGAAGCGATCAAATCGCAGATAGCTAATCTCGAAGAACTCACACAAAACGAGTTTATAACCTTTGATGAAATCGAACAAATCCATCAAGAGATTTTAAAACTTCGGAGCCGTCTTCAATCTGAGAACATTGAAGGAAGCGAAAAAAAACTAGAAGGCGTACTTGATCAATTCGATCTTGATATTGGAAAAATTGAAGTGGCTGAAATTCAATACCTTCTTGATAGTGTTGTCGTCAAAGCAGATATTTTGATGATTGCGGCAAAACCTGGGCAAGGCAAAAGTCTTATGGCATCGGCTATATGCAATATGGCACTTTTGGATAAAACAGTTGATCAGGTCGTCTATATGGATGCTGACAATGGAAGCGCAACACTTAATGAACGTGGTATCCCACAGATCAAACAACGACACGGAAAAAAGTTCCGCTACATTCACGAATCAAACTCAACTAAAATCCAAATGTGGCAACTTATCAAGATGCTGAAAACAACGAACTTGCACGATACTTTAGTAGTCATAGACTCGATAAAAAATTTTATGGGCAAAGGCGACCGTGACAAGAATAAAGATGTCTCCGAAATTATGGATATTTGGAAGGGATTACGAAAACAAGGGGCTACCGTCATTTTCCTACATCATACCAATAAACCACAGCGTGATTTTCAAGAACTGCAATACGCGGGTTCAAGTGCCTTTGAAGAGGATACCAGCAATGCCGTTTTATTGAAATACAACGAATTTCGTAAAGCATTCATTTTTAAACCTCTCAAAAATCGTGTGGGCAAACTTGAAGAAATCGCCTTTCAGTATCAGGATCAAATACATACCCTCACAAAAGTTGATTTGGCGTGGGCAAAAGAGACCAATGAAGATGAAATGATGCGTATAGAGATCATTGATTTTATCGGTAATTTTGAAGGTAAACCCAACTACTCGGAGATCATGAAATATATCTCTGATATGGGATTCGCCAAGGATCGAATCAATCGAGTCATCCAAGAGGGGAAAGGTAAATACTGGATTGCAGAAATACTCAAAGAGCAAAACAATAAAAATGTTTTTGCTTTGATTTCCTCTAATAAACCATCAGATAACTCAGATAAGTCCGATAACCCCATAAATAGGGCTTTTCAAAATCAGACAACTGCATCCAATACATCAGATAACTCAGATATAGGAGAAAAATATGCTTGAAGATTACATAACAGACCATGAAGTCATGGTGAAATTTGGATTTTCCAAAGGAACACTTGCCAATTATCGTAGTGAAGGAAAACTACCTTACACAAAATTCGGACCTTCGATTGTCTATAAAGTATTGGACATTGTGGATTTTTTGGAGAGAAATCGGGTACATAAAAATACCGGCAAACGAGAGCAAAAATGTATCTAATAGCAAATACTATCAAGATAATCCAAAAATTGGCAGCACTACCATGAAACGTTTTCTTAAATATGAAGCAGCAGCCGAATTTCTCGATGTATCAGGTTCATATCTTAAAAAGAAAATTCACGACGGAACATTCCGTTTAAATGTCCATTATTTCAAACCTAACGGCTCAACAGGTATAATACGATTTGACGCTATTGAGTTGGAAAAGTGGATGCGAGGAAAGGATATCGCGCATGAAACTTTACAGCAGAGCGGGGACTCTGTATCTGACGTACTATCACGGGTTCGACCGAGTCCGAAAAAGTACGGGGCTACCTGATACAAAAGAAAACCGCAAGTTCATTGAAAACAAAATCATACCTGAGTTGAACTTTGAGCTCAAGTATGGTCAAAAAGAGATAGAAAAAGTCATCCCAAAGTTTGATCACTATGCGGATATTTATCTGAGTGAACAACAAAACCGTCTCAAAGAGCATACCTTTGGTAAATACACTCGAATACTAAAAAATGAGATTATCCCTTTTTTTGGCGGTCAACAGATTGACCAAATCAAGACAACCGATGTGCGAATATGGGTTAATAAGCAACTTGAAAAAGTGGTAACAAAAACCGTTGCCGAAAAGCTTACGATCATTCGTATGATCTTTCGCTATGCGTTTGAGGATGAGATTATCAACCGTAATCCAGTCGATGCGATCCGATTACCTGCACGGGTGAAGCCTGATATTGAACCGTTTACGGTGGAAGAAGTCGCACTCATGCTTAATGGGTCTGAGGATTGGTATCGAAACTATTTAGCGGTTGCGTTTTATACGGGGATGCGGATCGGTGAGATTCTGGCACTAAAATGGTCTGATATCGACATGAACAAACGAAAAATTCATGTTAGACGGTCAATATCGCAAGGATCGGAAACGACACCAAAGACTATCGGTTCAGTTCGTCAAATACCGATCTTTGACACCCTTTGGTCTTATCTTCAAGATCAATACCGATATACGGGATTGTCAGGTAGTTATCTATTTGTATCAAAAACGACGGGATCAGCGTTTAACGATGCGACCTCCCTACGCGATGCGCGTTGGATACCGATGCTCAAACGATTAGGGATACCCTATCGTCAGCAGAAGAATACACGGCACACGTTTGCCGTTCAAATGCTAAACAGCGGAACGATGAAGATCACCGATATATCTCGTCTTATGGGTCACACTTCGACACAGATGCTTTTGACACGATATGCAAAATTTATTAAGTCAGAAGAGATAAAAATCGAAGAAAAATTTGATTTGTT
This sequence comes from Sulfurimonas sp., assembly GCA_021732045.1. Next base: position 412,363 of record JAKFWK010000003.1, on the reverse strand, counting down.
TGGGCTCAAAACGGGCACAAATGAAAAAGAAGTTATAGGGAAAGCCCATAAAATAGGCTAAAACCGTGGTACCAGTGGGCGGACTCGAACCGTCACGACTCGCGCCACCGGATTTTGAAATGTAAGTGTAGCTTTTTTTTCGATTAATTATTCTAACTGCAATATTGAATATGTATATTCTAAGATACTTAGAAAATTCTTGTTTGCAATTGTAGATCATAATATAGGCTTTACTTGCTCATTAAATGGGACATATGCAAATGCATATATAAATCATCAGGAAGCTCTTATCGTATTAGCCCAATGCAGAAGTCATGGTCGAGGGGATCCAAAACATTTTTATGAAATTCTAAATGACAACTTACCAACAGTGACTTTTACACAGATTGCTACGAAACAATATCAATCAATTACCCAACATGCTGTATCTGCCTTTGAAGATAGAATATATTTCAATCATTGGCGAATATAAAATATGTCTGATAAACAAAGAAAAAAAACAGAAGAATTACTAGGTTATCAAGTTGTCATATTTTGCGAAGATAGTGGTGTTATTCCTGTCTTTTATCCACATCCTACCGATAGAACATTAAATGTTGCTATTAATTTTAGACAAGACTATAGTAATCATGGAATAGAACAGGAATAATAAATTATAATATTATTTAGTCTCCGCTTCTTCTTTCATAATATCTCGTTTATATAATACTTTGACATTTTTTTGAAATAAGTTTTTTTCTATTTCATAATCTGGGTCATATGTTGCTAAGCGATGTGCTGCTAAGGCTACACTTGCTAATGCTATCGCTGGAAAAGCGATAATTGCTGTACCAGCAGCAGCTCCTACACCGGCAATAGCACCGGCAGTAGCAACTCCTCCAACGCCTGCAGCTCCAGCCACAGCCCCCCTATAACTTGTAAGCACTCTACATTTCAAATTTTGTTTTTCAATAGCGCCTTCTAACTTATTGACAACATGACTCATATCTTTAATTGCCACAATTTGAAATGACTTTTTTGATTTGATTAATGCATCAATTTTTTCAGTACTCAACTCGTCTGTTGTAAAATTTTCTATATCTGCTAAGTTCATTCATTTTTCCTTATAGAGGACGTATTATTTTGTTTTATTTAACTAACTATAGAAATATACTTATAGTAAGTTTAACCATAGGTATAATCAATGAAAGAATGCTCTCTTACAGAGAATGATATTAGTGCTGTTTACAAACAGATAGGATTAAATGTCAAAACTATAAGAAAGTCAAAAAAAATTTCTCAACTGTCTCTTTCATTAGCAATTGGTCATAAAGCAGTTGGAACTATATCAATGGCTGAACTATGCTTGAACGGCAAACACTTTAATATTGAACATCTCGTGAAAATTGCAAATGTTCTTGAAGTAGATATATGTGAATTTTTTAAAAACATTGATTTTAAAGAACAAACTTCCGAACAAGCTCAATCTCAAGACCAACGACAAAAGCGACCAATTAAGCGCTTTGGTGGATTAAAAGTTATTAAAAAAAAGAAGTGAATTTTTTTATATTATCAGTAAGTCTTTTGATGCATCAAAATTAAATCAGAATAATCGCTTTTATCTGCTTTTCTTAAAGCCTCGATATATTCATTCCTTTTTGGATTTTCCGACGCTAATAAGTCTTCCTGCCAGCGCACAGGCATCTTGCCATGCTGTCTGAGGTAAATATTAGCCAACATCCTGCTCCATCTGCCGTTGCCGTTTTGAAACGGATGTATCTGCACTGCTCTATGATGAATACGTGCTGCTGCTTCAAAGACATCATAAGTTTTATTTTTTTCCCAATACGCTATATCATCACAAAGCTTTTTTAATTCCATTGGCACCAAATACGCTTTTATTCCTATTGATAATTCTATTTTTCTTAACTGCCCTGCCCATTCCCAAACATCTCCAAACATCTCTTTATGCAGATCCATCATCCAGCCGTAGCTAAAAGAAGCTTCCCTCTTCGATGGCGGAGCAGATAGGTACTTTAACGTTGCGTTGGCAATGTTTTCGGCTTCTTTTTCATATATCTCTTTTAAAGTATATAACTTATTCTTGGAAAGCTTTAGCCCTGATACATCATCAAGCGGTGTAGCACCGTCAATAGGTTTTGTGGAATCAATCATTATGCGATCCAAAGCCTGTCTTGATATTGACCTGTCAAGAATTCTCTTTCAAATTTATGGATAATTCTGTCCAAAGCTTTTTTCTCTAAGCCCTGTTTTTCTAAAGCTGATGTACTTTGAACAAGTGAAGCCATAAAAGTAGCTTTCTCTTTTGCTCTATGCATTTTAAGTTCCTTTAGAGGTACCACTTCATTCCCTGCAAAGTCTAAACCTAGCAGGCTTGTAAGTTTTTCTATAGTACTCAACTTCACATCATCTCCTGCGAAGAATCTATTTGTAGTGCGGATGCCTATCCCACTTATTTTTGCCAAATTCTCAATTGTAATATTCAGTTCTTTTTTTCTTTTTTTTATTTTTTTAATCAAATCAATTCTAGTCATATTCGATCCTTTTTATAATTATGCCATAAATGGCATTAAAATATAAGATAACATGTCATAAATGGCATAGTAATTATATCTCTACTTTCAAATACATGCTAAAATAACAATTATTACTTGTAAATGGCTGTTGAATGCACCACTACAATTAAATTGTACAACTTTGTGTACAACAATTTCAAAAATGATAACAAAATCACTTATTTAAGTACAAGTTCTATTTCCCACAGCTCCACCATCAATTAATCTCAAAACACTAAGCAATACACCCGCTACTAAACACAAATCTTTTATATATTCACTTAGTATAAAGGCAAGTGGCCCTAAATATTCAAAAAGCACATTCCGCACATTGATAAAGAAAATAAATTAGGAATATTTATTGCTTTATGATTAGTAAAAAGTAGCCTTATGCACTATATTTTAACTCTTATTTTAATATCAAGTTTTTTATTTGCAAAATCGTCTGGTTTTCCTCTTGTTATAAAAGAACCTTACGGTAATGCTCTTTTTGATGTTACACAAGATTATGATAGAGAAATTAGTGCAGTTGGATTTATAAAACATTACAAAAAAAGCTCTTCAAACTCACAGAAAAGCTACTCCAACGCTTTTGACTACCTCTCGAGCATCCAACCTAGCTATGGCTCTCAGATGCATCTTATAAAAGTTGATGGGAACGCTAACATAACTCTTAGAAAAACAGTAAATCTGAATGAGTTCAACGAAGCTGTTTCTATACTTAAAACCCCTACAAATGGGTACTTTGCAGGAGGTCATTCACAAGACGGCTCACTTTTACTTTTAAAGCTTGACTCCGAGGGTAATATTGTCTTTAAAGAGAGTTTCGGAACAAGCCAATATGATAAAATGAGTAAGCTTGTAGCGCTTAGAGATGGTGGAGTGCTGGCAGTTTGCTCCTCTGCAACTTCCAAATCACCAAATGAAAATCCATTTGGAACTGGGCTTGGCTCCATTGATATATATTTAGTACGATTCTCTAGCGATGGTTCTAAAGTTTGGAGCAACAAGTATGGCGGTGGATATGATGACATTGGTATCGATGCCGCTGAGACAAACGATGGAACTATTGTTGTTTTAAGTCAAATCAAGCGCACAGGGTCTAGTAGTGCCAGCATCATGAGGATTTCTCAAAATGGGGATAAAATATGGATGCAGAGCTTTGGCGGCGAAAAGATGGTTACTCCATATAAAATATTAAAATTAAGAGAAAATAAATTTGTCATATCTCTCACTCAAAAAAATGAGATAAACAAAGAGCAAATCAGGCTTATAAAATTTGATATTGAAAAAAATATAGAGATTGACAAGGTGATTGATAGTGTCTATGATAGCGTGCTAATGGATATCAAAGAGTATTCTGATTCTAATATTATAGGTGTTGGCTATACTAGAGATAAAAGCGACACAGATGCGCTTGCTATGGCTTTTAATAGGGATTTTAGAGTGCTCCATCAAGAACATTATGGAAACTCAAATTACGACAAGTTTAATGCAGTCTCAATCCTTCATAACTCTCAAGCTATAGCCGTTGGCGTGCAAACTGACAACAGTTCCCAAGAGGGAAATATGTGGATGGTAAAACTTGGTAAAAATTTAAAAGCTCCTCAAAGTTCTGCATTGGTAGTCAAAAAAAGAGTAATTGTTAAAAAAGCTACCACTAAAAGAAAAATCAAGAAGAAGTGTAAGTGTTGCTAAATGCCTCTTTTGGAGGATTTAGGTTTTGTATTATTTAGGGGGATTAATTTTTTATTCATCACCAGAAGAGGCTACTAAATAAGAACGAACTTTATCTTGTTTTAGTTTTTTATATAGTTTAAATTTAGCTTGTCTCAACTCTTCATCACCACAAGAGAACTCCTCTTTCATCTTTAAATCATCAACTCCAGCGCTATCCATTGCAAAAAGTCTTAACTCTTTTTTTGTAAGTTTTGCTTTTAGTGCGCCATAGAGTTCTTTATCATCTTCTATAAGATTTAGACTATCAACTTTGCAGTATTTCACTAGCATCTCTCTAAAACTATTTTCGCTATTGTACTGCTTCCAGACACTGTTTTCTAACATTATATTTTCTCCAATATTTGTTTTAAATCTTTAGTTTCTACAACTATATTTGCCTCTTTCTTGAGAATCTCTCTTGCGCAAAAAGCAACCCTTGTCCCTGCATGTGCAAACATTGAGAGATCATTCGCACCATCTCCACACACCAAAGTTTCATCCTCTTTTATCCCTAGCATATTTTGAAGTCTAACCAGCATGTCACCTTTAGAGTAGTTAAACATCATATCCCCACCGACAAGACCTGTTAATTTTCCATTTTTATGGTGAAGCACATTTGAAAAATCTGCATCATAACCAAGTATATTTTTTGCATAACCAGTAGCAGTTCTAAAACCGCCGCTGAAACAGACGACTTTCATGCCTCGCTTTTTCAATTCAGCAATTGTCTCTTTTGCGCCATTCATATATGGAAGATTGTGAGAGATTTTTTCAACGATAGTGTAGTCAAGCCCTTTAAGCAACCCTACTCTTTGTTGAAGTGATTCAAAAAAATCAAGCTCTCCACTCATAGCAGCTTCAGTAATTTTACTAACCTCTTCACCAAGTCCGAGCTCGTTTGCAAAAAAATCTATTGTTTCACCATCCATAAGCGTAGAATCAAAATCAAATACAGCTAGTTTCAACATCTATGTCACTCTCTTTTGTTATAATGCCGCAATTATACCAGCGCTAACTAAAAAGATGATTTTTTTATTTATTATTGCGCTTAACAATACCACGACGCAGGATACTTTTTGTTTGACGAAATTATAAATAAATTAAAGACTGGCACATTCATTACCCTTGAGACAACTCCAGGTCACTCTCCTGTTTTTTCTTCTACAATAGACAAAATAGCCGAACTGGGTCTTGATAAGCTCGTAGATGGCTTTACGACAACCGATAATCCGTTAGCAAAACTAAAATACAACTCCCTCTTTGCAGCAAAGATGCTACAAGATAGATTTGGCAAACCAGCAATTGCAACAATGAGCATGAGAGACAGAAACAAGATTGCTCTTCAGTCTGATCTTCTGGGTGCAAACGAGGTGGATATTAGAGCCATTTTAGCCCTCACTGGGGATCCTGCTACAATTTCTGACCAACCAAATACAAAAGGTATTTTTGAGGGCGATAGCTCAATGCTTCTTGATATCATCTCGTGCTTTAATAGCGGGATTGACTATGCAGGCAAGCCTCTGGGTGCTAAACCAAAACAGCTCTACCCTTTTGCCGTTATAAACTCTTACGCAAAAAACCCAAAAACACTACAAAAAAAGATGCAAAAAAAGATAAAACATGGGGCAATTGGGATAATCACACAACCCGTTTATAATGCAGAGAATGCTAAATTACTTATAGAACTTATGGAAGCGGCAAACAGAGATTGTTGCAAAGAGAAGAAAAGCGCTGAACTTATCTTGGGAATTTTTCCTATAACAAAACTCAGAACTGCTCAATTTCTATCTTCCCATGTGCCAGGCATAAATGTTCCAAACAGTTGGCTAGAAGCGCTAAGAGTTGCTAATGAAATTGGAGCAGAAGAGGAGTATAGAGTTGGATTTGAACTCAGTAAAAAGCTTTTTAATGACATAAAAGAGATTCATCCAAAGATTCATCTAATGACTGCAAATCAGTTTCAGATAGCTAAAAACATATTGGTTTAAAGATTCAGTATCTCAAACCAATCTGCTCTAACCTTTAAAATTAGAGATAAATTCTATAAATTTATCTAATTCCAACGGCTTACTAAAATAGTATCCTTGTATATTATTACAGTTTAAAAACTTCAATGTATCAACATGTTCTTTAGTTTCAGAACCCTCGGCGATGACATCTTTCCCTAAAGATCTTGCCATTGCTATAATCGCAGCGACGATAGATCTGTCATCCTCATCTTTGTCAATATCCAAAACAAAACTACGATCTATTTTGATTGTTTTTGCCGGTAATTTTTTAAGATAACTCAGTGATGAATAACCAGTTCCAAAATCATCTATCGAGAGTTTAAAACCTCTATCATATAAGCTATTCAAAACTAACAGTGCTTTATCAATGTTATTCATAATATGAGTTTCTGTGATCTCTAGCTCAACATAGCTCTTGTCTATTCCTGCCCCATAGGCAATAGCGCAAATATCATCTACAAAAGATTCTTCCTCTAACTGTTTACTAGAAACATTAATTGATACTGTTAGCATATGACCATTCTCATGAAGCCTCTTTGTGTCACTAATAGCTTGTTTTGCAACCCATAGCCCAACTCCGTTTATCAAACCTGTATCTTCACAGATTTGGATGAATTTGTCTGGTCCCACAAGACCTTTTTTTGGGTGTCTCCAGCGTATTAGCGCTTCCATCCCATAGACAGAGTTTGTTTCTAGATTTATTTTTGGTTGATAGACTAGAAAAAACTCATTTTTCTCTATTGCACTTCGCAAATCATTTTCCAAATATACACGCTCTGTTATCTTAAGGTTCATGGCTTCCGCGTAGAACTTGTAACCATTTTTTCCTGTTTCTTTTACATGATACATAGCTGTGTCGGACGCTTTAATCAATATTTCGTATGTTTTTCCATCATCAGGATAAACGCTAATTCCCATACTTACACCTGAATATAGCTTATTTCCCTCAATTTCGACTGGAGCAGCAAACTGCTTGATAATTTTATCAGCAACTGTGGCAATATCTGTGATAGAGTCAATATCTTGTAAGAGAATCGTAAACTCATCACCACCTAAACGGGCAAATGTGTCTTGCTTTCGGATATGACTCTTTATCAAATTTGAGACTTCGATCAAAAACTTATCACCCACATGATGTCCAAGAGTATCATTTATATTTTTAAAGTTATCCATGTCTATAAAAAGCAGAGCCATTTTTTTGTTATTTCGTATTGACTCAGGCATTGCGCTGACTACATGCTCTTCAAACAGCACTCTATTTGGAAGTTTAGTAAGCGAATCATAGTATGCAAGGTTATGAATAAGATCTTGCTGCTGCTTTTTTTCACTTATGTCATTGTTTACGGATATATAATTTGTCAGTATCCCATCGTCATTATGCAAGGCGAGAATATTGAGCTCTGCTGTATATATTTCTCCATTTTTTTTGCGGTCAATAATCTCACCTTCCCACTCGCCTTTTTTATTGATATCCTCCCAGATATTTTTATAAAAAGAGCTATCATGCCAACCCGAACTTAGTGCATGTGGAGTTTTACCCTTAATATCCTCAAGCGTGTATCCAGTTATCTTAGTAAATGCACTATTTATCTTAATGATACGCTGTTTTTCATCAGTAATAAGAGCACCATCATTCATTTTTTCAAATACAGCAGAGGCCAGAGAGAGTTCTTTTTGTACAACTTTTTGTTTTGTTATATCATGTACTGTGCCGATTGATTTTATTGGTTTACCATCACTGCCGAACTCATGTTCGCATCTCTCTTCAACAAAACCTATCTCACCATTTTCTCGAACAATACGATGCTCAACATGATATTCGCACTTTGCCTCAAGAGAGTTCATATAGGTGTTGTCGACCAAAGGTATATCATCAGGATGAATATGTTTTAAAAAAGCATCATATGTTGCGCCGAACTCTTGTGGCTTTAACCCAAAAATACGATAAACCTCATCAGACCAAAACAGTTTGTTTGTTACTAAATCCAGCTCCCAATGGCCAATATTTGCAAGTTCCTGTGCCTTATTGAGTCCATCTTGAAGTTTTTTATATTTTAACTCTTCCTCTTTTTCTTTTGTGATATCCCAAAAAACGCCGAGTAGTGCAAAAACCTCACCATTAGAATAGAGTGGCGTTTTAACTGTTCTAATTATTCTTTTTTGTTCTCCAACAAAAATATCCTCCACTACATCAATTGCTTCTCTGTTGTTAAAAAGAGTTGTGTCATCTTTACGATATTTCTCTGCTATATGTTTTGGGAAAAAATCATAATCACTCTTGCCAACGATAGTTGATGGTGTTTCACAAACCAGGTCAGCATAAGTTGCATTGGCATATAGATATATTGAATTAAGATCTTTTACGAAAATATTTTGTTTAAGGGAGTCAAGAATTAGTTCGGCAGAAAACAATTTTTTGTTTAAATTCATCATAGGCTCTTTCAAATATTTCATTTTTATACTGTATTTTATCACATATTAATCACGATTTATTTAGCTTTTGCAAATAGTTTTACTTTATTATATTTTGATATAATCTCGCCACTTATTTACTGGGAATACAATGATTGATTTAAAATTATTACAAAAAGAGTTCGATAGTATTAGCGCAAAATTAATGCGCAAAGGTGTTAATGCAGAGCTTATTGAAAATTTAAAAACAAAAAATGAAGAACTTAGAGTTGCTAAGATAAATTTTGAAACTCTGCAAGCTTTACAAAACAGTATGAGTAAAGAGTTTGGCATCTACATAAGGGAGAAGAGAGATGTTAGTGAGCTGAAGGCTAAAGTTGATGCGAACAAAATCAACATAACAGAGGCGCTAGAGATTCAAAGATTCAAGCAAGAAGAGCTAGAAGCAGTTGCTATGTCTATCCCAAATATCCCTGATGACGAAGTTCCAGACGGCAAAGACGAGAGTGAAAATGTGGAGATAAAAAAAGTTTTATCGCCTAGAGAGTTTTCATTCTCTGCAAAAGAGCATTGGGAGTTAGCTGAGAAAAATGGATGGATAGATTTTGAGAGAGGTGTAAAACTAGCAACTAGCCGTTTTAGTGTCTCTTTTGGAATGGGTGCGAAACTTGAACGAGCACTTATAAACTTTATGTTAAATTTCAACTCAAAAAGAGGCTTTCAAGAAGTTAGCGTTCCAGTGATTGTAAACAGAGCTGCACTTGAGGGCACTGGACAACTTCCAAAGTTTGAAGATGACCTTTACAAGATAGAAAATCAAGAGCTGTTTTTGATCCCAACAGCCGAAGTTCCTGTTACAAATCTTTATCAAGATGAGATTCTAAACGAAGCTGAGCTTCCAATCAAAATGACAGCTTACACTCCATGCTTTAGAAAAGAAGCAGGCGCTGCTGGTCGTGATACAAGAGGAATGATTAGGCAACATCAATTTCACAAAGTTGAACTTGTCGCCATCACAAAGCCTGATGATAGTGATAAAGTTTTTGATGAAATGGTGAGCTGTGCTTCTGATCTGCTACTAGCACTAGAGCTTCCTCACCGCTTGGTAACACTCTGCTGCGGTGATCTAGGCTTTGGCGCGGCTAAAACTGTTGATATAGAAGTATGGCTCCCTGGACAAAACTGCTATAGAGAGATTAGTTCAATCTCAAACACTAGAGAGTTTCAAGCTAGACGAGCAAAAATAAGATTTAAAGAGATAGACAAAAACTCTTTTGTTCACACCTTAAATGGCTCATCTTTGGCAGTTGGCAGAACTTTGGTTGCAATTATGGAAAACTGTCAAAACGAAGATGGAAGCATAACTATTCCTAAGGCTCTTGAGCCATACCTAAACTACTAATTTTAGTAGTTTAGGTAAGCAAACACCACCCTTATCTTTTCTTTATAATAAAATATATATATTTCTGTTCACTCTGCTTAGGCGTTATATGGAGGTACTCTTCACTATCTATTAGCTCCAATTCATCCGTTAATTCAGACAACATGCCTGAGTGATTGTACTGGACTATATCAAGGCCCGCACAGCTAAGAGGCCCATCTACTCTAAAAGTACTGATTATTGCGACTCCTTTATCTTTTAGAGAATCACTTAATACTTCAAAATATTTAATTCTATCTTTTTTGTTTAGTAAAAAATGAAACACAGCTCTATCATGCCAAATATCAACTTTCTTATCTGTTTTAAAATTTAAAATATCATTACATTCAAATTTTATATCGTCACTATCTATTCTTGATTGTACTATATCAAGCGAAGTTTTAGATGTATCAAGTAGAGTGATATTTTTGTATCCATCATTGATTAAATTATCCACAAGGTGTGAAGCTCCACAACCTACATCAATTATATTGGCATCACTCTTTGTATATTTTTTGATAAGTTCTAAAGATTTTTGCGGTGAAGTTTGATGCCAAAGCACTTGTGTATAATCCGCACTTTTAAATATGTTATCCCAATGCTCTCTTCTTAACTCTTGTAATGGAATTTTAGTAGCCATAAAAGTAGCCCCTTTAGTTGTCTCTGCTGTTGTGTAGTGAGTATGCCCCGTGCAAGCCACATCTTTAAATCCAGCCTTTTGGATAAGCTCTATGAGCTCACTCTCTCTCATAGTTCCAGCTACACAGTTTGCCCAATCTTTTTTGCTGGTATCGCAACAAGAGTTCTCTTCGACTAAACAACAGTTCTCTTCATCCATCGAAATATCTATCATATCAGCAAAAAATATTTTACCATTTGGCTTTAGTACGCGATATATTTCAGCAAAAACTGACTCTTTACAAGATGTAAGATTTATAGCACCATTTGATATAACTACATCTACGCTTTCATCTTCCAGATTAATATCATCAAAATTACTCTGCAATATTTTTACATTCTCGGCATTAATCTCTTTTGCATGGAGAGTGGCGATTTCTACCATTTTTGGAGTAATATCAACACCAAAAACTTTTCCTCTTTCTCCAACTAAAAGCGAAGCAATAAGCAAATCAACACCAGCACCACAACCAAGATCTAAAACAGTATCACCTTTTTTAATCTCTGCATTTGTAAAAGGATTTCCAACAGCTGCACAAAATTCCCAAGCTTTGCTCGGAATTTTATCTATCCACTCCTGCTTGTATCCATGCGCTAATGCATTTTCCAAACCCTTATCCCAGCCAAAATCTCTATTTGGACTTTGAGCCAACTCTGTATATAGTTCTATTATTTTAGTATAATCAGCCATATTACTCTTTTATCTTTTCACATGGATAACCAGCTAATTTCCAAGCATCAAATCCACCTTTTAAGCTATACACATGCTTATAACCAAACTCTTTAAGTGTTGAAGCAGCAAAAAGACTTACTAATCCAAATTTTCCATAAACAACAATAACTGCATTTTTATCTTGCAACTCCTTAAAAGCACTAAAGTATAATTTTCCATATGTTATTGAGTAACTCTCCATCGCATCAATCCTATAGCCATCTTTATGACTTGGTTCTCTTATATCAACAAGTGTAACATCATCGCCATTATCCAACATTTTTAAAAGTACCGGTGGTGATATCTGCTCAACTTGAGCTTGTTTTTTTGCCATTAAAGCATCTAAAGTTTTATAACCTGTGCCGCTACATGCAACTTGTCTGTATGGTGTAGGGTCTGTGGTTTCTTTTTGTATATATTTTAATATAGGTAAAGAGCCAATATCTGCTTCTTCATTTTGCCTCTTATCTTCTTGCGAGTCTGTTGTTGTTGAGCTACATGCTCCAGCTGAACAACTTTGCGCACTTGCCGCTGAAGTAAAAAACCTATCTCCCCATAAAGGAAAACTAAGCATAGCTGTCGTGAAAATAGTTACCATAGCTAAAAATATTTTACTTGAAAAGAAACCAATTTCATCACAATTACACCCTATCTCTTTGCTTGGTCTTAGCTTGTCATACCAAGCATAAATCAGCACTGCTATTGTAAATCCTACTAAATAGTTATGATATGGTGCTAACCACGAAAAAGATGAGACTAAAGAGCTAGAACCTGCCAGTACTGCTAAAACTGGTGTCATACAACATAAAGAAGCTGCAATCGTTGCAGCAATAACTGTTATTATATTTTTATTTATCATAGATATTTTTTCTTTTAAAAAGTGAGTACTTTATCGCTAACTATTACCCAATCGGCTAAGATTTGCATAGATGAAGATACTTTTTCATCAAAATATGGTTCATTTTTAAAAAGTCCACAGCGTGCGTTACAAGTGCCACATGCCTGAAGATTTATACCATTAACATACATTTTTTTTAGCATTTCAACTAAATCATAATCATAACCCTCTGGTTTAGTTGTTTTATTACGAGCTAAATCAACAGCATCATTCATTAAAAATATATTTACACTTTCGCCACTTTTGTAAAGTGTTTTAGCTAAACGCAACGCATTCCATGTAACATCCGTTCCATCATAAGGCTGATGGTTTAAGATTATTGTTGTCATCTACTTTTCCTCTCTAATGTTGTCATACCTAGACCTGTTCCAATAGAGTAACCAGCTTCTGCCCACCCTTTAAGTCCACCTTTTAAAGTAGTTGCATTTTTATAACCCATCTCTCTTAACACTTGTGCAGCAAGTGCTCCACGACCACCTTCACGACAATATGTGACAATAATCACACTCTTGTCTTGGATGAGCTCATTAACCTTCCACTCTAAATTTCCACGAGTGATTGAGATAAACCGCTCTTTATTTAACTCATTTGAAGGGATACTTCCTTCTGCTCTTTGTTCACTCTCCCTTACATCAAGAATAACAACATCTTCCTCTTCATCAAGTAGAGATTTAAGTTTTTTTGGTGAAATTTCACCAACCTCTTGTTGTGCTTTTTTTATTAAATCCATTTTACTCATAGACTCAGCCATCAACATTGTTGTAAACAACAGCGCAACTATCAGTATTAAACTCCTCATACATTTCCTTTGTATTTAGCTAATTTGCTAAATTGCTTTTAGAAAGTATATAGACTGTCTTCTTAATACAAAGTTAATTTACTAATTTGCTAAATAGGTCTGTTTTAGTTATTATTTGATGTTACGCACTAAAGCGAACAAGTCCGTTTTAGTGGGAGAGACTACAGTCCCTTCCAGCCCCCTAAAGCTACGAAAAACGAGTTTTCGAGAATTACAAGGTGTTTTACACTCTTTTTTACAAAAGTGCGTAATATTGGTTATTATTTTACAAAATACAAAAGGCTATAAATGTTAGATATGAACGATAAGATAAAAATATTTAAAGCATTAGGCAACGAGACAAGATTTAAAATATTTAAAAATATATTTAGCGGTGGGTATGCCTGCTCTATTGATAACTCCAAGCCAAAAGATGACATTATCGCGCAGGCTACTTGTGTGACAAGCATTGCTGAGCAGTTTGATTTTGCACTTCCTACAATTTCACGACATCTTAAAGATATGAGAGATGCCAAAATCATCACAATGACAAAAAGTAAAAATAAAATCTATATCGAGCCAAATATAGAGACCATAAAAGAGATAGCGGAGTGCTTTGAAACTTTAATAAGAGAGTATGAAAATGGTGCCATCTACCAGTACGACAACACCAAATAAGAGGCGATTTTGCTTCTGCTTAGTTATGTTTTGCCTCTAAGCCCCAATACTATCCCTCTTTATCTTTCTTTTCTTATCCGATTCACTAGATTTTGGAGTTACATTCTTTTCAATATAGTCCATAATTTTCTTAGCTATATTGATTTTTGTAGATTTTTCAATCCCCTCCAACCCTGGAGATGAGTTTACTTCCATCACAAGAGAACCTCTTGCTGAAGGAATCATATCTACACCACAAATACCAAGTCCCATAGCTTTTGCGGCAGCAAGGGCAGTTGCTCTCTCTTTTTTTGTAAGAGTGTGAGCCACTGCACGACCCCCTTGATGCAAGTTAGACCTAAAGTCGCCCTCAACTCCTTGTCTTTTCATAGCACCAATGATTTTACCACCAACAATAAAGACTCTAATATCTGCTCCTGCTGCCTCTTCTATATACTCCTGAACAAGAAGATTTACATCCATTCCATAAAACGCATCAAGAACTGATTTGGCAGCTTTTTCCGTATCAACCAAAACAACTCCAACACCTTGAGTTCCCTCTAAGATTTTTAAAACAAGAGGAGTTCCACCACTTAACTCTATAACATCTTTTGAACTAGATTTGTTTGATGCAAACACTGTTCTTGGCATATCTATGCCATGCTTAGAGAGTATCTGCAAACTTCTAAGCTTATCTCTGCTTCTTGCAATTGCTAGATTTCCAGAGGTACTAAAAACATCCATCATCTCAAAGTGTCGAACCATTGCCGTACCATAAAAAGTCTTACTAGCACCGATTCTTGGAATAATTGCATCTGGTATAGGTAACTCTTTACCTTGATAATTAACTTTTAGCTCCCCTTTTACAATCTCTATTGAGCATCTCAAGTAATCAACAACCTTAACTTCCCACCCTTTATTCTCCGCCTCTTCAACCAATCGCATAGTTGAGTAGAGTCCTTTGTTTCTAGACAATATATAAACTCTCATATTTCCTCTTTTTTGTTATCGTCTACTATATACTCTTGCTCTACATCAACTAAAAATCTACCACTTAAAAACTTTTTACCTATCAGCATTTGGTACTTCATATCCGAACGATTGCCTAATGATATTACAGTTTTATATCTCTTTCCACCAAACTCTACTGCTATTTTGATTGATGGTCTATATTGAACCTCTCCATTAGAGCTTCTAATCTTTTTCATCTTATATAGCGGCATCTTTATCACCTCTTGGGTAATAAATTTATTTTTTTCATCCAATATTTTAAAATAGACAAAATTATCATTATCAACTGAAATTTCATCACAATGCAGAGAGTTTGAGTCGGCCCCTGTATCAATTTTTGCTTTAATATTGTGTAAATTTAAATCCACGATTGAAATAAACTCTTTTCTGCCTATGATTTTTTTTATGTTCATATATACCTCATTATTAAGTAAAAATTATACTATCATTAAACAAAAATACAATCACTTATTTATGGCACTTTTTTTGCTTCTAAAATTAAAAATAGGGTGGAAAATGTCAGAAAAAACAGAAGAAGAAATAATTATTATAGAGAATTCAAATGCTTCAAGCAGCGAGATTCCTTCTGATGTACCGGCACCTAAAACAAAAAAAACAGTAGATAAAAAAATAATTATTATAGCGGCTTTAGTCCTATTTGCTTTGGTTGTAGTTGGGCTTTTAACATATCTTTTAGTACAAAAAAACCATAAAAAAAATGAGGTAACTCATACACAGAAAAATTATGAAACACAAAATCAAGAGGTTGAAGAGGTAATTGAGCCAAGTAAATTAGAAAATATGATTGCAAAAGCTGATTATCTCTACTCAACTGGCTCAAAGAGTGATGCTCTTTCTATCTATGAAAAAATTGCACATTTTAGCGAAGCTGTATCCGCTTACAACCTAGGCGTAGCACAACTCAAAGACGCTCAGTATGAAACAGCGCTAAGCTCATTCAAGATAGCAATACAAAATAATGAAAAAAGTTGCGTTAGTGCTATAAATGCCGCTGTCTGTGCTTTATATCTAAAAAACAGTGATAGCTTTAAATACTATATTGACCTAGCTTATGCCTATCTACCACAAGAGAGCGGATCACCACTGTACTCTTACTATTACGCCCTTATAAACTACTATAAAGGCAACTACTATGAGGCATTAAGTGCTCTAAAAAATCCGACAACAAAAGAGTATATAAAAACCCAAAACAGTCTAAATACAAATATTAACGCTCTACTAAACAACAACGCAACAGCAATTGAATATATTGAACAAAGTCAGGAATTTGGCGACAGTTTTAATCTTGGATTGCTATACGCAAGAGTTGGAAATGTGGCAGAAGCCAAAAAGAACCTACAATCTTCAATGCAGAACAATATAGAGCCGTTAAAATCTAAGTTGGCTCTAGCTTTTGTATATCTAAAAGCTGGACAAATCTCAGAAGCAGCTGCGGAAATAGATGGCGCCACTGATAAATTTGGAGATGAAGTCTATAAGCCATATCCAATAAAAGTCAAGTTAAAAGAGTCTCTTTTTGATGCAGCAAAAGCTCAAGCAAGATACAGAGAAATTTTAAACACAAGTAAAACTATTGAGTACCAGAAGATATTTTATTACTCTCCATATAAAGTTTTTAACGCAAATCAAACGATAGACTATATACGAAAGGGGAACGCAAATATATTTGTGGATGATACTGAGTCCGCTCAACACTATCTAAAAAAAGGAACACAGCTCTCGAATGTAAACATAGGAATCACTCAGGCTATAAAAAAAGCTCTCTCTTTTGACATTAGAGAATCAAACACAATGCTGCAAACCCTTGTAAAAATCCAGCCAAAACACTCTGTTTTACGATACAATCTAGCTCTTACCTATGCTCAAATGGGAGATATAGTTAACGCACATGAACAATTTCTGCGTTCGTATAATCTTGATGCAAAAAATTATATGTCTGGAATTTATGCAATTATGTGCTCTCAATTAATCAACAAGGAAAACAAGAAACTGCTCTCAATTATTCTAGAATCATTGGAGCATGAAGGCACAAAAGAAGAGATTGACCTAGCAAAAACAGTTCTTGCAATCAGTCAAAATGATTTTCTTGCAACATCAGACTGGAAATATAACAAATACAAAGAAACGCCGCTAAACCTCGCCATAAAAACAATCATTGCTATTAAATTAAATGACCTAGATGTTGCTAAAAAATCATCCCAAAGATTAACTGCACTTTTACCAAACGAGATACTCTCACATCTCATCTACATTGATGCAAATTTTGAAAAACTTCCGACTAAAAAATATGCGAGTGAGGTAATGAACTATCTGAAAACAAAAAAATTTACATTTGATGATCTCTATTATGGCCCTTTTATAACCCGCTATCTCTTTGTGCAACAAAACTTAATAACAGGAAAATTATATTTCCTAAGAGAACAGTTAAAAAAAGCCCTAGAGTCAACAACTAAAAATAGCCATGAAATCATCAGCGCTCTTGCTTTAGCATCACTTTATGATGGTGCTTTTGAGGAGTCGTACACCCTGTATAATAGTTTAATAGATGATCTTAATGTAAAAGACGCGCACACTCTATTTTTAGGCGCGGTTGCTTCAACGGCAGCAAATCATCATGAAAACGCAATAGCACTACTAGAGTTATCTAAACTAAAAGATGCAAATATGTATGAGAGTAAATATGCGCTTGGGCTACTCTATATTGAATCTAAAAATAATAAAGGAGCAGTTGCTCAACTAAACAAAATAAGCAAGATTGGCTTTAGCTCAGAATTTTTTAGCTTTGACATAGACACTGAAAAATTACTCTTTAGCAAAACCAATATAACAAACAATTAAAAATTACAGCTATAAAGCTTCTTCTGGGGCACTAAGTAAAGGCACCTCTTTTAGCGTTGGCTCTGAGGTGAAGAAGCCTATAAGAGAGTTTGAAGCTATTAGCTCATCACCTATATTTATGTTTAATCTAAAGTTTCTAGGCAGATAAAGTGTGGTTGTTCCATTTAACATAAACCCATATCTTGAGCCTTGAAGTAGTGTTTGAGACTCTACATTTTTTATCTCTATGTCGACAAAACTCTCTTTTAGTCTATGTAGAACTTTAAGACTATTCTCTTTTCTGTCAACAAAAACCAACTCAACACTCTCATTTAAACTCTTATGCAGCTCATTTTTTGAGGATAATCTTGCGCCATGACTTACTTTAACAGATTTTAATAATGCCATAAATGGGACTCTCAGCAGAGAGACTTTTCTATAAGAGCCGTCTATTTCAACTTTGTACATATACTTATCATCAAGCAGCTCATCGATTGAGACAACCAAACCATCAACCGGAGATGCAACGCTATCTTCTTGATAGAGCAGTTGTTCTCTCTCTGGATTTCTAAAAATATAAACAAAAAACACAACTACAATAAACAGAATAAAGCTAAGATATGTGAAGTCAAATAGCTTAAAAACAAAGAACAATAAAACAGCACCAGCTATATAGTTCCAACCCTCTTTAGCAATTGGGAGTAGATTTTTATTCATATCTTGTATCTCTTTAATATCTTTTATTTTTTATCTGAGAGATGTGACATCTCTGCATCTTCGCGAAGTTCTTCTTCTATATCGTCAGTAACTTTTTTTACTTTTGATTCAAGTCCACTGCTTTTTTCAAAGTTAATAATTATATCTCTAACTTCGACCCCTGTAATATTCTCTTTTATATAAAGAAGTTTAACTATCTCTTCGACTGCATCCCTATAAATCTCAAGTCTCTCAACAACAGCAACATATCTCTTGTCAAGTGAAGTTTTAATGAACTCATCCATATTTTCAGCCATTTTTTCACTGAACTCTCTTGTTGCTTGACCGCCACCGCCCAAGAATGACTGTCGGCTCTTCTCTAGCACCATAAGCCCAGCAACATCACTCATACCATAAGTTTGCACCATCGATTTTATGATGCTAGTTGCTCTCTCAAGATCATTTCCAGCACCCGTTGAGATTTCACCAATGAACACTTGTTCTGCCGCACGACCACCGAGAAGAACATCAACTTCTGCCCACAACTCATGTTGTTGCATCATGTATTTGTTCTCTTCTGGAGTATTTAGAGTATATCCAAGAGCAGCAAGTCCTCGTGGAACAATAGATACTTTTGAAACTTTCTTGGCTCCATCTGTAGTCTCCGCCAAAAGTGCGTGTCCGCTCTCATGGTATGCTACTATTTTTTTCTCTTTTGGATTGATTCTGCGAGTTTTTTTAGAAAGTCCTGCGATTGCCCTCTCGACAGATTCGTACAGATCTTGCTGTTTAACGCTTTTTTGACTTTTTCTACCAGCCAAAAGTGCCGCTTCGTTTACAATATTTGCCAAATCAGCACCAGCTAAACCTGCCGTTAATCTCGCAACTTCTTCAAGCTCAACATCATCATCCATCTTAACGCCCTTAACATGAACCTTAAGTATTTTTACTCTTCCTTCAAAGTCAGGCTTATCAACCAAAACTTGTCTATCAAAACGACCAGGTCTAAGAAGAGCTTGATCTAGAATTTCAGGTCTGTTTGTAGCTGCTAAAATTATGATAGGGGTGTCGGTTCCAAAACCATCCATCTCCGCCAAAAGTTGATTTAGTGTTTGCTCTCTCTCATCATTTCCGCCCATGATCCCACCAGCAGCACGACTTTTACCAATTGCATCAATCTCATCTATAAAGATTATACTAGGAGCATCTTTTTTTGCCTGCTCAAATAAGTCGCGAACTCTCGCCGCTCCAACACCAACAAACATTTCGATAAAGCTAGAACCAGTAACCGAGAAAAATGGGACATTTGCTTCGCCAGCGACAGCTTTAGCTAAAAGCGTCTTACCAGTTCCAGGAGAACCTACCAAAAGAACACCTTTTGGAATTTTTGCACCGATCTCCACATAACGAGCAGGGAATTTAAGGAAGTCAACTATCTCTTGAACTTCCTCTTTTGCCTCTTCTACGCCGGCAACATCATCAAACTTAGTTTTTGGTTTTTCTGAGTTAATCATTTTTTTGGAATTACCCATTCCTAAAATACCGCCACCCATGCTTTTTTGCATACGGCCAGCAAAAAACATCCAAATTCCGATAATTAGCAAAAACGGAAACAACCAACCAAACATCTCTGTAAACCAGTTGCTCTCGCTAAACCCAGTATAACTTACTCCTTGTCTATCTAGCTCTTCTACAAGCTTAGTATCACCTGGCACTATTCTTGTTGTATACAAAACTGCGCCATCAGTCGAGAATGCTTTGATGTAACTCTGCCCAATTTCTACTTTTTTTAGGCTCTTAGAAGCCACAAGAGATTTGAACTCAGAGTAGTCTACTTTCTTGGCTTTTGCGCTTAAGCCAGTAGCCCCACTCTCTTCATTCGTCGTATCTCCACCAACAACTAATTTGAAAAGAAGAATAACAACTATTGAAAATATTGCAAATGTAATTAGTGGATTTTTATTAAAAAAATTATTATTGTTATCTTTATTATCATTGTTTTGATTGTCCATAATCTCTATTTATCCTGCTTTAATATTAATGTAACCCATTCGTCTTGAGCTATTTTTTCTTGAATCTTAAAACCTTGATAAAATTTTAAAACTTTTGCCTCATACTTGTCCAAAATTCCAGAGAGTATTAGTATTCCATCTTGTTTTAAAACACTTTTTAGATCATTTGCTATAAATGTTAATACATCCGCCACAATATTTGCAACAACAATATCATAACTATTTTTTGCCAAGCTACATGAGCCTTCCCAGATATTTTCAAATTTCACTTCATTGATTTTTGCATTTTGTTCACTATTTGAGACAGAGACTATGTCGGTATCACAAGCATCAACAATTGCCCCAAGCTTCATAGCTCCAACACCTAGTATTCCGCTTCCACAGCCAACATCTAAAACTCTATCACCATCTTTTACATATTTTGATATTGCTCTTAGGCATGACGCAGTTGTTGGATGATGTCCTGTCCCAAAAGCGAGTGCTGGGTCTATTATTATATTTATAAAGTCTGCACTCGGCTTATCCCAAGTCGGATGTATATAGAATTTATCGATTTGGATCGGCTGAATACTCTTTTGATACTCATCCACCCAGTCGCTACTTTTTAGTTTAGTCTGAACGCACTCAAGCTCTATATTTTGACTAAGCGCTTTTTGTAATGCCTCGGTAAACTGCTCTAAACCCCAAATAATTGTCTCTAAATTTTCATCACTTCTTATTATGAAACCATCATCGTTCTCTTCAAAACCAATTGGCAAGGTGTCTATTAAAAAGTCTGAGAAGAGTGAATGATGAGAGGATACTTTAACAACTAATTCGAAATAATACTCTTGCATTACTCACTAATTCCAAGAACGGCTGCAAGTTTTTCTTTTAAAACCTGCGGAGTAAATGGCTTAACTATACAGTTATTTACTCCTGCTTTTAGAGCAGTAATAACTTCAGCTTTTCCACCCTCAGTTGTGACCATAATTATTGGAAGATCTGTAAAGCGAGAATCTGCACGAACTTTTTTTATAAGTTCAAGGCCGTTCATCTCTGGCATATTCCAGTCAGTAATCAACATATCTATGTCAGGATTAGCATTTAAAACGCTCCAACCTTCTACTCCATCACCACCCTCCAAAACATCTTGATGTCCAAGTCTTTGAAGAGTATTTTTTATTATACGACGCATTGTAGAGCTATCATCAACAACAAGTAATTTCAAATGAAATCCTTTTCTATAATATATTTAAAATTAAGTGGATAATAATAGCAAAATATTATTTACTTTACGATTAAGGTTTGCCTAACAACTTGAACATTTTAGGTAAATCAATAGTGCCTTCATAGTATGCTTTTCCAATTATCACTCCATCTACTTCACCTGTCATAATCAAAGCTTCTATATCGTTTTCATCTTTTACTCCGCCACTAGCAATTGTACTCACACCACTAGCACGAGCAATATCAAGCGTAAACTCTACATTTACTCCACTAAGAGTTCCATCTTTACCAACATCTGTACATATTATTGCATCAACTCCAGCATTTGCAAACTCTCTTGCTAAATCGGTAGCCCTCATACTACTAACTTCTCCCCACCCCTCAACTGCGACAAAACCATCTATCGCATCAATGCCTACGGCAACTCTATATTTTGATGCCATATCCTTAATAAATTGTGGATTTTTAACCGCAATAGAGCCAAGTATTACCCTGTCTATACCGATTTCAAACATTTTTTTAATCGTAGCTTCATCTCTTATGCCGCCGCCCAGCTCTAGTTTTACACTGCAGTTTTGTCGTATTTTTACTATCTGCTCTAAGTTTTTAGGCTCGCCTGCAAAAGCACCATTTAAATCAACAAGATGCACCCACTCAGCACCCATCTCCTCAAATTTTTTAACAAGCTCCCATGGTTCATCAGAGTAGATTTTTGCACTCTCCATCAGGCCTTTTGTAAGTCTTACTGCTTTTCCGTCTTTTAAGTCAATTGCTGGATAGAGTGTCATTGTATTCCTTATAAATTAGTAAAATTTTCTAATATCTTAAGCCCATTTTTATGACTCTTTTCTGGATGTGGTTGAAGACCAAGAATGTTATCAGATGCAACAGCCGATGTAAACTCATATCCATACCTAGTGCGACCTATTATGTCTGCTTCGTTCAGACAGTTCACATGATAACTATGCACAAAATAGAGATAATGCTCCTTATCTAATCCATTAAAAAGTGGATGCTCTTCGGAGAAGAGTCTGTTCCAACCCATATGAGGTACTTTAAGTGGAGTGCTAAATTTTGTTATATCAAAATGCGTGACGCTACCTTTTATGAGGCCTAAGCCTTCACTGAAACCGAACTCTTCACTGCTATCAAAAAGAAGTTGCATGCCAAGACAGATACCAAGCATATATTTTCCACTTTTTGCATATTCCCTTATAGATTCAACCATATCTCGTTCTCTTAGGTGTGTCATTGCATCACCAAAAGCTCCAACACCTGGAAGAAGTAGCTTGTCATAATTTTTAAATTTTTCTGGGTCACTCTCAATGACTGTTTTTTTACCTAATTTAGCAAATGCGTTTTGCACACTTGCTAAATTTCCCATATTATAGTCAACTATAGCTATCACTACTGAATCTTTGTTTTTGTAAATTTTATATATACTGCAAGACCCACAAGAAGCGTTGAAACTCCAGCAATTATATACATGGCATACACAAGTTTTTCAGGATCTGTTAGGGCGAACTTAAAGACCAGCATAAGTGCCTCAATAGAGAGAGCTATAATGATAGAACCCAAGAACCTAACCATAGTCTTATGTGGTCCCGAAACATTATGCTCTCTCTCTCGTCCCATAATCTCCTCTTCAATAAGCGTTTTTGCAAGATCAAAAATAGCTAAAGAGAGCGTTAGTAAAATCGTAGCTTCAAATACATTCTTAGCCTCAAAATGAGAAATAGTAATTTCTTGAATAAAAAAGCTCTGCACTCCATTTAAAAATAAAAGTAGTGCAACAGCCATAAGTGCAAAAGCAAAAATAGCATAAGCGTATTTAAAAAGATTTGAGAAAAATGTATCAAAACTATTTTGATGAGAAATTTTCAAAACCTCGTCAAACGGCATATCTAGACATGCGATATATTTAAGATCTCCATTTTCACAATATATTGGTTGGGATGCAGTAACACATAACTCTCCAGTTATAAGAGACGGGTATGGGTCAGTTATAGTACATCTTCCCTCTTTGACTGCGCGATAATAGTAGGCACAGTCAGCGCGAATCTTTCCAATATCTGCATCAATTTGCTTATTTGAGACAAATGTAGGAGAGAGTTGAACTCCTTTATAGTCCAAAAGATATACACCATCACATTTTTCTAAATCACCTTTTATTGTTAAAAGATGAGGAATAATCATATCTTCTGTGATTGTCGGTAATTTGTTTGGTATATTTTTAGAAAACAGATAACAAAAATAGGCTCTTGCTTTCGTGCGATTTTTGGAAAAATCTTGTATGTCTGATGGAACCATTGTGTCTCTTTCCTTGTTTTTTAAGATACAAAAGCAATAGGTATCTTTTGCTATGAAAACTATATAGGCATCAAAAAGCCTATATTGGGCTTTTTTTGAATATTGGCGCCATTATACCAAAGGCAAAATAATAAAAACGACATACTTTGATATAATCTCTTTTTTAACTAATGCCACAAGCTAGAGCTACGAAAAACAAGTTTTTCTAGAACCGAAAGAGTTTTATGCTCTTTTTTTTACAAAGATGTACAACATCGACTTTAAATACTGGAGCTATTCATAGATGGGATTCAAACTATTTTTACTGCTTGAAAAATTTTTAATGCTTCTTCCAAAAAAAATAAGAAAAAATTTCTTTGTTTTACTAGCAAATATTGCATACAAGCTATCCTCAAGATACAGAAATGTAGGATTTATAAATTTAGATTTTGTGTTTGGCGAGAGGATGAGTCAAAAAACAAAAGAAGAAATTGTCAAATACAGCTTCAAAAATCTTCTTTTAAATTTTTTGCATCTCATGGAAATAAAAAAAATGAGCTTGGATGAGCTAGAAAAAAAGATAACTGTTAAGAATATAGAAGCAATTAACAGGCTAAATGGTCGCTCTATCATATATGTTACACCTCACTACTGTGCATGGGAACTTGGCGCGGTTGCAACCGGAGTTTTTGTAAATCCTCTCACTGCTGTTTTTAAAGAGATGAAAAACAAAGAGTACCAAGAGTGGATGTTAGATGCTCGCTCTTCATTTGGGAACAAGTCACTAGAAAAAGCAAATGTTGTAAAACCTCTTATTAAACTCATCAAAAAAGGTGAAGCTTGCGGAATTGTGATAGATACTGGAATAAACAAAAGAGAGGGCCTAGAGGTTAGATTTCTTGGGAAGATAGTCCGTCAAACCTCAACACCTGCTTACTTAGCCAGAAAATATAATGCTGCAATTATCCCCGTAACCATAAAGACTGACGATGAAGAGAACTATACTCTAATGTTTTTTGATGAGATAGAGGTGGAAAAAACAGAAGACGAGCAAGCAGATATACTAAAAGCAACCCAACTTCAAGCAGATTGGCTATCTTCTCTTATACAAGAAGAGCCAAAATTTTGGTTTTGGATACATCGTAGGTTTAAGGGCGAATATCCAGAAATTTATAGAAAAAAATAAAATTATTTTTAATTTTTTCTATATCCATACTCTTTAGTTCTTGCCTCAAAAAGTTGCAGCAGAGTTAAGAAAAAGGCTGTTATCGCAGGTCCTAGAATCATACCCCAAAACCCAAATGTCGCGAGTCCTGCAATAATGGCAAAAAAGATAACAAGTTCATTCATCTTTGCATCGTCATCTTTTAGAAGTCTCTTATTTAGCTCTTTTATAATCAATGGTTTTATAAAAGTATCAGCAACTACAGAGATGACAACAATCGTATAAAGAGCTATAAAGATAGCATTAGAACTATTTCCCACTGAAAATTCAAAAAGGCTAAATGGTAGCCACATAATAGCTCCCCCTACAACCGGAATCAGAGACGCAAAACCATACATTATGCCAAACAGCAGACCATCATAACCAATATATGAGATAGCAAATCCAAAGAGTATCCCCTGAAAAATTGCATTTACTATGATTGAGTAAAAAACAACACTCATAACAGAGGATAACTCTTTTGCCAAAAGCGTTGTCTCTTTAACAGACATCTGAACTACTCTTTTTAACAATTCAACCACAAAAGCACCGTTATATTGGGCAAAGAAGTAAAAAATTATAACAAGAAACGAATTTTTCAAGTATGCCATACTAAATGAGCCAATATTTCCAGTCAAAGAGAGCGCATATGCTGTAATTGAATCCATATTTATATGCTTTATCTCCTCCAGCATATAGGGCTTTAAAAACAGTAGATATTCTGGAGGGTTTGCTATAAAATCTCGAATCACTCTCTCTATATTTAAAAAAATAGCTGGGTCTGCTTGATTTAATTTTGTAGATAGTGTTACTAAAAAATATCCAAGAGGAGCAAAAAGAAGAAGAGCAAGTAAAAAACTTGAGGTAAGTGCTGCCAAAAATTTTGACCTTAATGTTTTTTCAAAAAAGTTTTGTATATTTGATGTTGATATCGCCAAGAGTGCTGCAATCACGATTCCAAGCATAAATGGAGCATACAGAAGATACATCCAGTAGAGCGAAACAGCAAAAAGAAGTGCTACAAAATATTGTGGTTTCAAAATAGGGTTCCTGCTTGAGTGGATGAGATTTGGATATTTAGAGCTTCATATGTATTTTGAGTAGCTCTTCTGCCTTTTGCTGTTCTCTCAAGGTATCCATTTGCAATCAAGTAAGGCTCTAAAACATCTTCAACCGTCCCCTCGTCCTCACTAAGAGCAGCTGCAATCGTACTAAGTCCCATTGCTCTGCCATTTGATGAAGCCAAAAGAGTCAGCAACCTTATGTCCATCTCATCAAATCCATGTGAATTTATGCCGAGCTCATTAAGCGCGTATTTTGCCCTAAAAGAATTAATCTCAAACTCATCTGCCACATCGGCAAAATCCCTAACCCTGCGAAGAAGTCGAAGTGCGATGCGAGGCGTACCCCTGCTTCTTTTTGCTATCTCCTCACACGCCTCATGAACGATTGTTTTGCTTAGCTTACTTGAAGCTTGCATGATAATTTTAGAAAGTTCTTCATGGGAGTAAAATTGCATTCTAAAGTTCATCCCAAATCTATCTCTAAGAGGATTAGAGAGCATTCCCGCCCTTGTTGTTGCACCAACTAGAGTAAAGCGAGGCAGATCTATCTTTACTGTTTGTGCGGCTGGACCACTTCCTATGATGATGTCTATCCTAAAATCCTCCATAGCTGAGTAGAGTATCTCTTCAACAGCTGGTGATAGACGATGGATCTCATCTATAAAAAGGATGTCGTTCTCCTGCAAATTAGTAAGCAAGGCTGCTAAATCCCCACTTTTTTCTATCATGGGAGCAGCAGTTATCTTAATATTTGTGTTCATTTCGTTTGCTATAATAAGCGCTAGCGTGGTTTTTCCGAGACCTGGAGGACCAAAAAAAAGAACATGATCAAGCGCTTCACCTCTTTTTTTACTAGCTTCTATGAAAACACCAAGATTTTTTTTCACTTGATCTTGCCCGATATACTCATTCCACGCACTCGGACGGAGAGTTATTTCACTGCTCTCTTCAGATTCAAACTTCTCTATCTCCATTAAGCGTTCCATCTAGTAGGTGTGTTCCTCTTTTGGAAATTCTCTGCCCTTTACCTCATTTGCATAGTTTTGTATTGCAGTTTTAACTAGGTTTGAGCCATCTAAATATTTTTTTACAAATTTTGGTGTGAACTCTTCAAAAAGTCCCAGCATATCTGAAAAAACAAGAACCTGCCCATCAACGCCAACTCCTGCACCGATGCCTATAACTGGTATTTTTACGCTAGCGGCTACTTTTGTTGCAACTTCAGATTTTACACCCTCAATAACCATACAGAATGCCCCTGCACTCTGTATGGCTTTGGCATCTTTTATGAGCTGCAGCTCCTCTTCATCTGTTTTACCCTTAACCTTATATCCACCCTCGCTACGAACTGCTTGAGGAAGCAGGCCAATATGCCCACAAACAGCTATACCATTTTGTGTAAGATACCTAACTACTTCCGCTTTACTCTCACCACCCTCTATCTTTACGCTATGTGCCGGGGTTTCTTGAAATACTCTTGTTGCATTTTTAAGAGCTTCTTCCTTATTGGTATAAGTTCCAAATGGCATATCACAGATTATAAAACTATTTTTGGCTCCCATACATACGGCGTTGGTGTGGTATATCATTTGCTCCAAGGTCGCGCTAAGAGTGTCATTTCTGCCTGCAAAACTCATATTTAAACTATCACCAACAAGTAGCAAATCAGCATATGGTTCAAACAATCTAGCAAAAAGCGCATCATAAGCAGTTATCATAACTAACGGCTGAACACCTTTTGCTTTTTTAATAGAATTTATTGTCATTTTCATAGTCACTCTTTTTTGCTCTTTTTTAATAAAAAGTATTTTAACTAATTATTGCTATAATTTTGACTATATGGGAGAATTATTTTATGGGCATAAGAAGTGATTTAGACTCTAATTTTGATTATGAAATTGTTGATGAATTTTTAGATCATTACGGAATGATGGTAGAGTCCATGGAAACTATAATCATTGATCTCTCTAAGCCGCAGATGTATGACAGAAGCGTAAATGAACTTTTTAGGATTTTTCACAACATTAAGTCTGCATCCAGCTATCTAAAGATTGAACAGATGTCAAAGCTCTCTGCTTTTGTTGAAGAGCTACTTGAGCAGATAAGAACAAATCACAAGAGTGTAAACGATGAAACAGTAACATGGCTACTAAGCATCAGTGATATGTTTGCGATATGGAAAGACGATTTAAAGCTAAATAATGAACTTACTCATGTAAAATATTCTCTACTTAAACTACCAGATTTGGAAAAATAACATAAATGAAAAAACTAGTTGCATTCATAACCTCTGGCTATCCAGAGAAAAAATTTACTATAGATCTAGCCTTAGCTCTTAGCGATAGTGGTGTAGATACGCTTGAGCTTGGGGTTCCATTCTCTGATCCAGTAGCTGATGGTCCACTTATAGAAAAAGCAAATCATAAGGCACTGGAACTTGGCTTTAAGTTTGAGCATTTAAGAGAGATATCAACAGCCGTTGCACCTAAAATTGACACCCTATGGATGGGATATTTCAACAGCTTCTATCAGCAAAGCATGGACAAACTTATTCCATACGCCAAATCTATTGGAATAAACGGCTTGATTATTCCAGATCTACCTCATGAAGAAGCACTACTTTACAAAGATCTGTTTGATGTCAACGAGATAGTAAATATTAGTTTTGTCGCCCCAACAGATAGTGATGAAAGAATTAAAGAAGTTGTAGAAAATTCCAAAAAATTCATATACATGGTTGCATATACAGGGATAACGGGCTCTGGCGTATCTGAAGATTTGAAACCATTTTTGAATTCAATAAAAAGATATACAAAAACTCCTGTTTTTGTTGGCTTTGGCGTTAACAAAAAAACAGCCAGAGAGAGAGTGAAAAATGCAGATGGTGTTATTGTTGGGAGCGCATTTACGGAGATACTCTTAAAAGATCAACTAAGTTATACACAAAAAATTGCAGAGTGTAGTGAGCTAGCAAAGGTATTAAAAAACGAGATCAACAGTTAAGCGTCCATCCCCCCAACTACACTACTGCTTAAGTGTAGGTAGTTGATCCATCTTGGGTTCGACACAGGCCGTTAAGCTCTTCTCAATAGCTTTAATTTTTAGTTTATTTAGCCCAGCATAGCTATAAGCATTTCTAGGATTCCATAAAATCCAGCCACAACTTCCAAAGTCATCACTCGCGCGAATCTGATCTCTAATCTCTTTTTCACCGTATATGCGTCTGTCATAAGCGTAGTCACGAAAAGCCTGTAGCCATGGCCTGAAAGATAATGGACTTTTATATGATCTCTTAAGTGCTCTATCTAGTGAGAGTTTAACAATCTCATAGTTTGCAGCAACTGGATTTCTAAATCCTGGGATACCATGATTAAAACCAGACGGATATAGCATCGGAGAGATATAATCAACATAGGGCATTATAGAATCAACCCTTTGCCCTATATCAAGATCTGCATCATGCCAACTAACATACCCAAAAACATCCGCCGACATGAAGACATTATAGGGAGTAAGAGCCATTCTTGCATACTCTAAAAATCCACTAATCGCCTTAACTCTCTCCGCCTGAGAATTTTCAACTCCAAGCTTTAGCCCTTTTGCGTCCGGAAAACGAACATAGTCAAACTGTATCTCATCAAACCCAGCAGCAGCTGTTTCTTTTGCAATAGAGACAATGTACTCCCATCCCTCTCTCTGAGATGCATCCATCCAGCTTAAACCCTCTTTATCTTTATAAAGAGTTCCATCTTCTCTCT
Organism: Sulfurimonas sp.; assembly: GCA_021732045.1. The sequence continues at coordinate 382,444 of JAKFWK010000003.1, read as the reverse complement.
TTATGCCAAGACGAGAGAAAGCCGTCACGAATGGCGTATCTTTAAAGCAAACAATTCTGGCGATTGTATAAATTTTCTCTTTTTTGAGATTAGCTATAAAAAGTTTTAAATCTTTAAAGACAACAATGTTTTGCGCACCAATTTTATTTGCAATTTGATTGTCCGTCCTATATGCTACTTGTCCACGATCCATCTTTATGTCAATAACAAAAGCATTAACCTCTGTTTCACGAGCAATCTCTTTTGCATTGCTCATAATTTTTCCATTTGTGGCACCTAGACTAGAGAGATAGATAGCTTTTGGAACAAGAGCGTCAAGATACATCTTTCCACCGGTGATATAAAACTTTCTATCATATCCTACCGCACGAACGCCTATATATTTTGAGTAAGGAATAGCAAACGAACCATTACTGTCCGTCTTGTACTCTTTAGAATCCGAAACAATAATTGCATTTTCTATTGGTTTATTGCTTTTTTTATCAAACACAATTCCAGTAGTCATTGCCCCAAAGAGAAAATTAACAAACAGAACAAGAAATAAAAATATTTTCACCACATCTCACTTATAAATAATTTTGCGTATCGTATCAAAAAACTAGGAAATTGTGACAAGTAATATAGTTTAAATTTAGTTTTAAATTAAAAAAAGTAAAGATTGTGAATTTGAGAATAATAAATTTGATTATTGCATGTTTAGATGGTGCGCCCGAAGGAATTCGAATCCCTGACCGCCGGTACCGCAAACCGGTGCTCTATCCAGCTGAGCTACGGACGCACATTTTCTTCATTGAAGAGACCGGAATTATAGCACTTTTAGCTTACAGTTGTATAAAATTTACTCTATGTCCTCAAATTTCTTTGTAATTTCATTGATTCTTTGTTCTTGTAGAAAAAGTTCATGATTTTTTCGTACATACGCCTGAAGGAGAATCTTTAAATCATTATTGCCTTCCATGTTGAAATCTTTTCGCATTTGTCTTTCTAAAAAAATAGCAAAATTATCCTCAACATCTACATCAAAACGACGCCCACCAATGTTTAAGCCTAACTTTTTGCTCATTTATCTACGCCATCATGCTTTCTATTTTTTCTACTATCTGCTCTATTTCTAAATCTTTCATGGCGCTTTCTTCTGTTAGTCTCTCTATTTCTCTATCTTTTTTTTCGCACTCATTTTTAATTTGTGCAGATTCTTGTTGAACTCTCTCATTTTCATCTTTAAGTAGATTGTATTTTTGGACTACATTTGATATTTGATCATTTAATCTTGTTAGGGCTGATTGATTTGGCATAAAGAATCCTATTTATTGTATTACGCGAATTCTATCATAATTTAATTTGTTCTAAGATTTATTTTGATTGATTTTTTTGTGAGATCTAGAGGATTTATAGGCGGAAAACCACCTATAAGATTAGTTACAGTGCAGTAACATTTTCTGCTTGTGGACCTTTTTCGCCTTGACCAACTTCAAAAGTCACTTTTTGACCTTCATTTAATGATACACGACCATATCCTGTGCTATTAATTTGACGAAAGTGTACAAATACATCTTTTCCGCCATTTTCTTGCTCGATAAATCCGAAACCTTTTTCACTATTGAACCATTTTACTGTTCCGTTAACTAATGCTGCCATTTTTCTACCTCTTTGTGTTAATACACCACTATTAATGGTGGTTGAAAATCTAATATGAAGCTATCATTGGAGTGATTGTACTGCCTAATTAAGGTTACAATATAAAACAAGCCAAAGATGAAATTCGAATCATCTTTCATTGGACGAAGTATAGCTTAAGAATAATTAATTTACAAGTCAAGAGAAATATTTAATTGAAAAATATATTTTATAGAGTCTAAATACTTTTTTTATATGGTAAATTAAGATAATATTTGGATTTAAAACTAATCTACAAAAATAAAAAACAAGGCAACAAATGAGTGAGCAACTGCGTGGCATAGACAAATTCTATAGTATTATGATTGAGTTTTTTGCAAACTATAGCCTACAGATAATAGGTGCGATTATAATCTTCACAACAGGTGTTTTTTTATCAAAATATATTTACAAATTTACACTTAAAATTCTTCTTAAGTATAATCTTGACGAGACCCTTAGTGGTTTTATAGCAAATTTCTTTAAAATTATCGTTATCTTAATGATGGGCATTTTGGCGCTTGGGAAACTTGGCATATCTATAGCTCCTTTTATAGCCGCCATCGGCGCTATTTCTCTTACTGCAGGACTAGCACTTCAAGGTAGTGTTTCAAACTTTGCAGCTGGCTTAGTTTTAGTGGCAACCAAACCATTTAAAATAGGTGATACCATCACAGTTAAAAATAACTATGGGGAAGTTGATGAAATAAAGCTAGCCTATACTGTCCTCGTTAATGAGAATGAAGAAAAAATTACTATCCCTAACAAATACATGATTGGTGATGTTTTAATAAACTCATTTAAGTATAGGATTGTTGAGGGAAGCATTAATATTTCGTATGACAGCAATATTGCGGATTGTATAAAAATAATTAAAAATATTTTACAAAATAGCAATAATGTCAGCAATGAAAACGAATCAATCGTCGGTATTCATGCTTTTAGGGATAGTGGCATTGAAATAAATTATAGATATTGGGTGCCAACAAAAAGCTTTTTCAAAATTCAATATGAGATAAATTTACTTCTTTTAAAAGCCTTAAATGAAGCAAAAATAACTATTCCATTCCCTCAACTAGAGGTAAAGATTTTAGAAAATTCAATAAAATAGTCGTATAAAGTCTTGTAAAAGAGTGATTTAATTTTATAAGCTATACTTTTACATAGCGAATATACAATAAAGTGAGTGGATTGATATTATGAAAATATTTATATACACCACATTGTTACTTACAAATATGCTAGGAAATACACTAGATTTTGATAGCACTTATACTCCTGGGTCTCAGTATTGCAATCCACTGTTTCAAAATATACAATCTAGTAGTAGAAAGTGCCATGAACAATCATTTTATCACACTCAAGATCTAGGCTCATTATTAAAAGGATCTACTTCTGTTAATTATGCACTTGAAAAAGATATGACTAACGAAAGAGTCTCTATGGTTGCTAACTACTCCAGAAATGGCTTTATTGCACAACTGCAAAACTCTCAAGAAAAAGACACAACAACAGATGAAGGTTACTCAAGCGACACCACAATAAACCTAATATATCAAGATAAACTATTGGAAAATTTTACAACAACTGTTTCACAAAGCTTTTTTTTACCCACACAAGCAACAAACATAGAAACAAATCCGGCAAGCTACACAAGCACCCTTGAAACACAATATTTTATAGATAGCACCTATGATATTTTCACTCAAAGCAACTATACTTATCTGAAAAAATCTTCGAGTGCACTACTGAGCAATCCTTATAATTTTGAGACAGGAGTAAGCTATAAAAATAATAAGCGTTCATCACTAACGGCTTCTTACTCACAAGCAAAAGATAAGAGTAAATTTGCAAAAACTAGTAAAATCTCAACACTCTCTTTTAAGCACAAAATCAATAAAAAAATTAAAACTTCCCTAACAATCAATAAAAGTTTAGCCGCATGCCCGCAGGAGGACAGCGCATCAGTCAAAATAAACTACGCTTTTTAGTCTATTGTTTGTGGGTGCTGATTTACAGATAAAACATAAAAGTTCTATTCTAGATGGTTGTCTCTTTGTGTAAATTTTTTATTTCCTACATTTAGCTACAATTTCATCAATGAAAAATCAGTCAAAATTTAAAGTAGTTTCCCCATACTCTCCAGCAGGTGATCAACCAACAGCCATAAAAACTATAAGCGATTCCATACTTAAAGGTAATCGTTATCAATCGTTAGAGGGCGTTACTGGAAGTGGTAAAACTTATACTATGGCTAAGGTCATAGAGAATGTGCAGATGCCAACTATCATCATGACCCATAACAAAACTCTTGCAGCTCAGCTTTATAGTGAGTTTCGTCAATTTTTTCCAAATAATCATGTTGAGTATTTTGTAAGTTATTATGATTATTATCAGCCGGAAGCCTACATCCCACGGCAAGATCTTTTTATTGAAAAAGATAGCGCCATTAACGATGAACTTGAGAGAATGAGACTCTCTTCAACTGCAAATCTGCTTAGTTATGATGATGTTATCGTTATAGCATCTGTCTCTGCGAACTATGGTTTGGGAGACCCTGAGGAGTATGAAAATATGGTTCAGTCGGTCTCTATTGGCGATGAGATAGCACAAAAAAAGCTTCTTTTGCGTCTTGTAGAGATGGGCTATAGCAGAAATGATACATATTTTGACAGCGGTCACATACGAGTCAATGGTGAAAGTATAGATATTTATCCGCCATATTTCGAGCAAGAGGCTATCAGGATTGAGTTTTTTGGGGATGAGGTAGAGTCAATCTATACTTTTGATATTATCGACAACAAAAAACTAGAAGAACATAAGCAGTTTACAATCTACGCAACTTCGCAATTTAGTGTGAGCCAAGAGAAGATGGCGGTGGCGATAAAACGCATAGAAGAGGAGCTGGATGAGAGGTTGGCTTACTTCAAGGCAAACGGAAAATTGCTTGAGCATCAGAGGCTAAAACAGAGAGTTGAGTTTGACTTAGAGATGCTCCAAACCACTGGAATGTGTAAGGGAGTTGAGAACTACTCAAGACTTCTAACAAACAAAAAAGCAGGCGAAGCACCGTACACTCTACTTGATTATTTTGCACTTCATCATAAAGATTATCTAGTGATTGTGGATGAGTCTCATGTTTCGCTTCCACAATATCGTGGAATGTACGCAGGAGATAGAGCCAGAAAAGAGGTTTTGGTCGAGTATGGTTTTCGTCTTCCAAGTGCGCTTGACAACAGACCGCTTATGGCAGATGAGTACATCAACAAGGCGCCTCACTATCTTTTTGTCTCAGCAACTCCATCGGAATATGAACTAGAGTTATCGAGCACGAAAGCGAAACAAATCATCAGGCCAACTGGACTTCTTGACCCTATCTTAGAGATAAGAAAATCAGACAATCAAGTTGAAGATATACATGATGAGATAAAAAAAATCATAGTCAAAAACGAGAGAGTTCTCATAACTGTTCTAACAAAAAAAATGGCGGAAGCACTGACAAAATATCTGGCGGATTTGGGTATAAAAGTTCAATACATGCACTCCGATATTGACACGATAGAGAGAAACCAGATTATCCGCTCACTTCGTTTAGGGGAGTTTGATGTGCTTATTGGGATAAATCTTCTTCGAGAGGGTTTAGACCTACCAGAAGTTTCTCTTGTGGCAATCTTAGATGCCGACAAAGAGGGATTTTTAAGAAGTGAGACCGCGCTTGTCCAAACCATCGGTAGGGGTGCTAGAAACTCAAACGGAAAAGTCATACTTTATGCAAACAAGATAACAAATTCAATGCAAAAAGCCATAGACAAAACAACCGCTAGAAGAGAGGTTCAAGAAGCGCACAATAAAAAGCACGACATAACGCCGACCACAACTATGAGAAAGCTAGATGAAAATCTTAAAGTTGAAGATTATGGCGAAATTTACCAGAAAAATAAAAAAATGGATAAAATGCCGGCGTCAGAGAGAAAAGCTCTCACAACAAAACTTATGCTTAAAATGAAGCAAGCAGCCAAAGAGCTCAACTTTGAAGAAGCTGCGAGACTTCGCGATGAGATAGCAAAACTAAAACAACTATAGGAAAGACATGGAAGATATATTTGGAAATTTAGCAACTTACGGTTATGTAGGACTATTTTTATACTCGCTAGGTGGCGGATTTTTTGCTCTGCTTGGTGCTGGAGTTCTCTCGTACATGGGAAAGATGGATCTTACAACTTCCATAGCAATAGCATTTTTTGCAAACGCACTTGGTGATTTTTTACTCTATTATATGGCGAAATACCAAAAGAGCGTTATGATGGAGGGACTTAGAGCTCACAGAAGAAAATTAGCCCTTGTTCATGTTTTGATGAAAAAGAGAGGTTCTTGGATAATTATAATTAAAAAGTTTATCTATGGACTAAAATCGTTAGTGCCAATAGCAATTGGACTTACAAAATATGATTTTAAAAAGTTTGCAATATTGAATGTTTTAGGAGCTGGTATCTGGGCTCTATTTTTTGGACTTGGAAGCTACTACTCTGGCGCTTTTTTGGTAAGAATGGCTGGGTTGGTTAGCGATAAACCTTGGGTTGCACCTATTGTTTTAGTCGTAGTTGGTGGTAGTTTATGGCTTTACATGACAAAAGCGACAAAAAAGAAAAAGAGATAAATAAAAAGAGGATTTCTTAATCCTCTTTTACTATTCTAGGACCTGCAGCAGAGTAATCAAACTCACTATTTTCTAGTTGATATTTTTTAAAGTTTTCAATAAACATATTAGCAAGCGTATCTCTTGTTTTTTTGAATTCGCTCTCATCTTTCCATGCATTTCGTGGATTTAGAATCTCTGAATTTACATTATTTAGCGTTTTTGGAACTCTTAATCTAAAGGTTTTAGTTGTCATAAACTCACTGTTTTTAATGCTTCCATCTAAAATAGCATCAATACAAGCGCGAGTATCTCTGATGCTCATTCTTTTTCCAACACCATAAGCGCCACCAGTCCAGCCAGTATTAACTAAATAAACATTAACACCATATTTATCTATCTTTTCACCTAAAAGTTTCGCATAAACTGTTGGATGTAACGGTAAAAATGCCTCGCCGAAACATGAGCTAAATGTCGCAACAGGCTCGGTTATACCTCTCTCTGTTCCAGCAACCTTAGCAGTGTATCCACTTAAAAAGTAGTACATCGCCTGCTCTCTTGTAAGCTTTGAAACTGGCGGTAAAACACCAAATGCATCTGCTGATAAAAATATAATATTTTTTGGATGATCGGCACCAAGTGAAGGCTCATGGTTGTCTATAAACTCAATCGGGTAAGAAACGCGAGTATTTTCAGTCTTCGAATCATCACTATAATCAACTTCTCCCTCTTCATTCATAGCTACATTTTCAAGCAGGGCACCCTCTCTTATGGCGCAAAATATTTCAGGTTCACTATCTGGATCAAGGTTTATTACCTTGGCATAACATCCACCCTCAAAGTTAAAAACACCATAATCATCCCAGCCATGCTCATCGTCACCTATTAATCTTCTTTTTGGATCTGTTGAAAGAGTTGTTTTTCCAGTTCCACTTAACCCAAAGAATAGTGCTGTGTCACCATCCTTGCCAACATTTGCGGAACAGTGCATAGAGAGTTTGCCCTCAAGTGGTAACCAGTAGTTCATCATAGAAAAAATTCCTTTTTTCATCTCACCACCATACCAAGTTCCACCAATAATTGCCATGTTGTTTTCAATATCAAACATTACAAATACTTCAGAATTTAACCCATGCTCTTTAAACTTCGCGTCTACAGCCTTACAAGCATTTAGCACAGTAAAGTCTGACTTAAATGTTCTTAGTTCCGATTCTGTTGGACGAATAAACATATTTTTTACAAAATGGGACTGCCAAGCTATTTCAGATACAAAGCGAATAGATTTTTTTGATGCCGCACTTGCTCCACAATATACATCTGTTACATAAATATCTTTATTTGACAACTGTTCTTTGGCTACAGTGAGAAGTTCCTCAAAAACTTTAGCATCAACCTTTTTATTTACATCTCCCCAAGCAATATATTTGTTTGATGGGTCACAATCAACAAAATATTTGTCTTTTGGGCTACGGCCTGTAAAAATTCCAGTATCAACCGCTGTTACACCTTTTTTTGTGATAGCGCACTCACTATTCTCAAGTTCGTGTTGAATTAGCTCATCATAACCGATGTTATGATAGATTTTACCAATATTTTTTATCCCTATTTCTTCCAACTCAGTCAAACTCATTACTTACCTTTTGAGCACTTTTTAATTAACGCGAATTATACACTCAGTAAACATAAATTTAGTGTAAAGAAAAGCTCTTCTTTAAAATCTTAATAGCTTTTTTTATGATAAAAATAAGAAAAATTAGTTTAAGTATTTTTTGATAGAATTCTGCTCTTGCTCGCATAACTCAGTTGGTAGAGTGTTACCTCGACAAGGTAAAAGTCACTGGTTCGAGTCCAGTTGTGAGCACCATCATTTATTACTACTAACTGCTACTTTTAGCACTCCTTATGTTTTACTTGTTATAATGTCAATATATCCTTTTACTACTAATTACTGATAAAAAAGTGTGGTAGAATCTTTCTGATTTGAAGTTTGATTATGTCCAAGCTAATTAAAACAAAATTTGCAGGTGTTTATTATAAAGAAGATAGCCAATCAAAGGTAAGAACTTATATCGCTAGAATTAAAATTGTCGGTCTAATAGATACTGAGCAAATAGTCGGCTATTCAAATGACGCAATAAGAACAAATCCATCTATTGCTTTTCAAAAAAGAAATGAATTAATACAAAAATTAAAGAATGGTGACTCTATCAGAATTCAGGACAATCCAACACTTAAATCATATTTTAATGAATATATGAACTTTAAAGAAAGTGGCTCTTTATTATCTCCGCAAAAAATCACTATATATAAATCATTCTTTAGCAATCATATACCACAACAACTAAAATCCAAGAAACTTAAACAGATCACAAAAGATGATTTTCAAAAAGTAATAAACACTATGGTTAGGAATGGTAATAAGCCAAGTTTCATAGAGACTATAAAGACTTGTTTCTCTCCAATATTTAATGATGCAATTGAAAAAAACATTATCACAAAGAACATAATTAAAGGTCTAAAGTTTCCTGATTATGATGCTAACAAATATTTTACACTGCCAGATGATAAAGCTAAAGCTCTAGTTGAAGAAATAATGAAAATAGCAGACAATCAATACAGACTTATGTTTATGTTTTTATTGCGTGGTAGAAGAGCTGGGGAAGTACTGAGTTTAGATTGGTCTAATATAAACTTTGAGAACAAAATCTATACAATCAAAGACTCTCAGTCAAAAATTAGAAAAAACCTTACTTTTGCACTTGATGATGAGTTGATTGAACACTTTAAATATTTAGAAAGGAAAGAGAGTGGATTAGTATTTGTGTCTCCTAAAACTGATAAAGCTTTTTTTACCTTTCCCGCAAGGCTATGGAAAAGAATAAAGGAAAATGCTGGTATTACTGACATGAAGCTACATGATTTTAGGCACTTACTAGGTTTTACTCTTGTTAATAACAATGTACCATTAGAATATATCTCAAAAGCTCTAGGACATTCCAAAATCACTACAACACAGAGATATAGTAATCAAAAAGAATTAATGGCTAAACAAGCCGTAGATACATTTTTAGGCATTATTACCCGATAAACACAAGATAGTATTTAACTTTTGCTGTTCAAAAACTTCTTAGAGTTTATGGGAATCCGTAAAATTTACTTTTTGAACACTTTATGGAACACGCAAAGCTCACTTGAGTATTTTGTGTTCCAAATATAAGAGATTGTTGAATTAATAAGCATCTGCTTATAAGAGAGATTAAAAATTATAGTGTAGAGTAAACTTATAATTATTCATAATCGGATGATGATTTTCTAATAAATTTTTTTACATGGGGCTAACATATTATAAGCAAAGAGTTAGTTTAAAAATGTATAATGAAATAAAAATATTATAAGGTGACACAATGTTGAAATTTTCTTTTATGCTATTTGTAACATTATTATTTCATGGGTGTGTAAATCCTATTCCTAATCAAGAAAAAACAACTTTTTCCTTGTATCACGATTCAAATCTTAAAAATGGTAAGTTTATTCAACATATACCAGAGCTTAATACCATTAATGTAGCGGAAGTAGGAGAAAATATCTACGAAAAACAAAACTTGTATTTTTATGATACAAAAACGGTTCAATTAAAAGATGCCTCTACTGATTATATTTCGGATAATCTTACCTTGCAAGATATTATTTCTGGAAAAAATAAAGAAAAATCCATTGAAGTTCAAAAAAATGCAGCATTAACTGGCATGATAAATAATTTTGTAGACAATATTACACCAAACAGTATTACTACGGAAGAAGGTTATATAAAGTCTAAAAAAGTCACAATTAATGATGTCCTCCGGATATCTAATGATAAGAAAATGTATGCACTCTGTGGTTTTAAAATGAATGAATTTCAGTATGGAGAATATTGTTTTTTAGACTTGAATAAAACAGGAACTTTTAACTATATCTTTGACGATTATTATGAGAATGCGTATAAATTAGTAAAGCCTGTTCCTTATTACACAAAACGAACACCACCTACTTTTGTCGAGGATTCTTTTAAATATCTTGTGTTGTATCAAGGAAAAATAGGGAATCAGATAAAAGTGTCTTTTAGAGAATTTAAAGATAACTTAGCAAGACCTGCATTTACACAAGATATAGAATACGAGATTAATTCAAATGGTACAACGATGATAGGATTTAAAGGTTTAAGAATTGAAGTATTAGATGCCACAAATATCTCAATAAAGTATAAAGTAGTACAAGATTATAAATAAAACTTTTAATACTACTGTAGAGGTTTCTTATAGAAAATTTTCTAAAAAATATTATTAGCATTCTATTAATGCTACAAATAATTTAGACTGTTACTTAACCTGTAGGTTTTGGAACTTTCTTAGAAATACTGACTCAAAATTGAATATGATATAATTTTAATGACTATCGGTTACTGACACAAAACTCTGAACGGTCTCACTGATATCCATGTTAACTAATTTGACGAGAGTGTTCAAAATATTTAACGGTCTCCTTATCTATGAATTTTGTACTTACATCTACGCTTGTAACTCTTTTATATTTGCCTGAATAATCTCTTTCGCTCTGTTTGCTATATCTAAATACTCATCACCTTGCGGCTCTATTTTTTCAAGTTCCAATTTATATAGATCCAAATTGAGAGAATCTAAACTTTCACTCAATTTATCTAAATCTTCATAAGTTACAAATCTGGATTCAATTAGGTCTTTTAATATGTTATCATTTTTTGAAATAGCAACTGCTAAATCAAAAATATCTCTTGTTAAATTGTCTTCTTTTCTCCACTTGACCTTTTTAGCGATTATATCCTCAATACTTTCATAGTACAGCTCAAAATCAAGCGGTATCATTGTGTTTAAAACAGGTCTGTTTATGATTGCTTCATTGAGTAAAAAATCTACTTTTATGCCATCTCTGGTTTTTAATTGTACATGATTGTTCATACCATCAAATCTGTACTCAGTTTGGTCAAATAGCGTTGTCTCATCTATATACCACTTAGGATTTAAAAAATCAAAAACTTGAGCTTCCGTTACAAAAATATCTATATCAAAAGATTTTCTATGGTTAAAATGAAACATTGCCAAAGCAGTTCCACCACCAAAAACCCACCAGTTTTTAAGGCTAGCTTGATTTTCAATGCCTTGTATCAACTCATAGTAGACCTTATTTAGTGCCTCTATCTGTATTTTAAAGTTCTTCAAATAGCCACTCATACTCTTTTATTGCCTTTGCATTGAACTGATCTAAATAATACTCATAAACTCTTTTTATGGCACTTTTTTTGATTTTATATAGTTCGCAATACTTGATAACATCTTCATATGAGGCTTCTTTAAAAAGTGTAGTTATCGCATAGTTGTATTTTTTATCAATTTTATCGCCTGTAAAGATTTGATATAAATCATTAACACTATAGTGCATATTTTTATCACTAATAGAGTTGTTTATGGTAGCTAATATCCACTTTGCGGTATTTAACTTTGCTTCCTCTTCATTTATAACTTTAAAAGGTTTAATACTAGCATACTCTTCTTTATCATTAAACAAATCATACTCTAACTGCTTCATTAAAATAAACTCAGATTTTATATTAAAAAACTTAGCAAATTTTTTAGCGGTATGGATTGTAAAACCTCTTTTATGCTGGTACAGTTCACTTATTGTTTTTTTACCAATATCAAGCGACTCGCATAACTTGTCTTGAGTGATTTTATTTGGATTTATATATTTTTCTTTTATAAAGTCTATCGGGGCAATCATAAGTTATCCTACTATGATAATAAATACTATCACAAATATTATCATATATAGATAACTTTGTCAACTTTATCTATTATTATGCCTAAAGTTCTGTTCTGATTCTCATTTCTATCTTAATCATCATTCCCATAGCCTAAATATCCTTTTTTATGCTCTTTTGCAGAATAGGGAGATGATTGAAATGACTGTAAAAAGTTTAAAACATAGAGTTTAAAACCGCCTCGATACTGTCTCAACAACTCATCAACATTTGCATCTACTATGCCATAAACATCATACATAATCTGGCTAAAGTCTCGCGGTGTATCTTTGTAGCTTCTAAAACTACCCGTCGTAATTTTCTCCTCTATCTCACTCTCCGTCAAATTTTCTTGTAGCAGAGAATGGTAAGTGTCTACAATGTCATCCATCGTGTAGATCAACATGGGAGATGTCAAATGCTCGTATTCGGCATATAATTTTTCAAGTTCTAAAAATGTTTCATACTTGTTTTGCATGGCATTAGGTTTTTGCAATACTCTTTTCATAGGAATATAAAGTTTTTCCAATCGTTCTTTTATATCGTCTCTCGTTCGGTTTCGCTGAGCGATAAATAGATTTGTTCCTACTGCAAGTACTGAACCGATGATAGCACCTATTCCTATTGCTCCTATATCCATTACAGTTCTCCCCTGAAGGCTTGGTCCAGGATGGAAGCTTTTAATGCTTTAAGGCTATCCATTTTCTCTTTTTGAACTGATTTTACTTTTTCTATTTTTTCTGAAATTTCATCTAAATATTTTACAACTTTTTGTTGGATTGAGAGAGGTGGAGTTCCAATTTTTATTTCTTTTAGATTTGTAGCATTAACATTTGGTTGAGCTCCACCAACTTTAATTTGATTTAGTTGTTCCCAATATTTTGGAGAATGACAAAAATAAAACAAAAATGATGAATCCATTTCATTATTCGGTTGAATTCTTATTAAATAAGAAGCAAATACGGATACAAAATCTAAATCAAATAAAGCTACTTTTCCAGCAGTTGCACCACTTCGAGCAACTAATATATCGCCTTTGTAAAGTCTAAATCTATCCAAGTCTTTCTCAGCTATATCAACATATACAAAATTATCCTTGAAGTTTCCATTTTCATTAATATCAGTAATACGAATAAAAACAGCGTTTCCTTTGTCTTTAGCACTATCTGTATATCCATATCTTACATTTGTACTGATTTCATCAACAGTCTTAATTGGATATTTTTCTTCCAACTCTCCAAAAACATCATTCAAAACACTTCCCATAAAGACATCAGCTTCATCCATATTTTTTTGATGCAGGGCTATTGATTTATCTATCTTTTCAAAGAGTAGATTCAATTTAGAAACTATTCTTTGTTGTTCTGAAAGTGGTGGTAGTGGTATTTGAAACTTTTTAAGTATTGATGATTTTATACCTTTTACAGTAGTACCTGTTTTTTTTGAATCCAACTCCTCCATAAATGGTGGAGACATTAAATAATAAAATAAATATTTTGAAATATATGTATCATCACTAATTGGCTGAAAAATAATTGCTCTTTGAGCAAAAGCTCTTTTCTCATTTGTATTTAACAAACATACATTTCCTAATGGTGCTTCAGTTGTAAAAAGGATATCACCACTTTTTGGTATGCCTCTAGTCATCCACCCATCATAATCATCTTCGGAAATAAATTCCTTTGGTTGCTCTGACAAATAACCAAACTTGATATTTTTTGCTGTAATAAGTGGAATTCCATATTCTGTTTTTTTAGGAGTTTTTCCTCTATAATCTATAAATTTAGTAATCTTATTAAACTGATAGTAATTCATTTCACTCATTAATATCTTTTCCAACTAAAATGGCTTCTATCTCGTCCATTAAGTCATTGATCTCGATGTTATTGAGTTTGATGTTCTCTACCAATTCAATCGGTGATTTATGTTCTATTGTTTCAATATTGTTAGGATTTTTAGCCGATATGTCAAAATCTTTTATGTCATTGACATTGACTATCCAAGAGTTATCCGTAAGTGTTCTAGCTTCCCATACATCTAAGAACTCTTTGAAGTGCTCGTATTGGATGGGTTTGTTCTTTGTAAGTTTATATGGCGGGTTTACTTCATAGTAAAATATATCAGAAGTTGAGCCGTTTCTATCAAAAAAGATTACATTTGTTTTAACACCGCTGTATGGTAAAAATATACCTGCTGGGAGTGAAAGTATCGTATGAACATTAAAACGCTCTAAAAGCTCTTGTTTGACTGCTTTAAAGGCATTGTTCGTTTGAAACAAAACACCCTCAGGAATAACAACACCGCATCTGCCATTTAACTTGAGGTAGTTCATCATGTGTTGTAAAAAGAGCAACTCAGTAGCATTGGACTTTATAGGGAAGTTTTGTTGGATGCTGTCGTTCTCTTTTCCACCAAAAGGAGGATTTGCCAAGATACAATCAAATCTATCTTTTTCCTCTAATCCTCTTATATCTTTTGTAAGAGTATTGGCTTTTGCGATGTTTGGTGATTCAACTCCGTGAAGTATCATATTCATAACACCCATTACATAGCTAAGCGGAGTTTTTTCATTTCCAAAGAATGTATCTTCGTTTAAAAACTTCAACTGTTCTGTTGATAGCTCTCTTTGTTTGTTGTTCTTTTCATCTATGTATCTGATGTGACGATAAGCCTCGATGAGAAATCCACAACTTCCAACCGCTGGGTCATAAACAGTTTGCCCTATTTGAGGATTCACAACATCGGCGATAACCTTGATAAGTGGGCGAGGTGTATAAAACTCACCACTGTTACCCCCATCACTACCCATATCTTTTAAAAGTTTTTCATAGATAAGTGAGAGTTGAAACAGATCAGCTTGATTGTGAAAGTCCATAGCATCTATGATGTCTAACACCTCTCTAAGCGTATGACCATTAGCGATACGGTTGTCTAAGTATTCAAATATAGCACCGATTTTATACTTAATAGATTTAGGATCCCCAGTGATAGACTTGAACCCTTTGAGATAAGGAAACAGTTCTTTATTTGTAAACTCCAAAAGGTCTTCACCACTCTTAGCATTGATAAGGTCACTCTTCCCATCTTTTTTAGGAACTGCCCAAGAACTCCACTTAAATTTATCATCTAAAATGTAAGTATATTCCTGCCCATTTAAAAGTGCTTCATCAGCTTTAGAGTCTTCTAAATCACTAAGAAATTTTAAGAAAAGTATCCACGATATTTGCTCAGTGTACATCATAGCACCACTGATACCGTCATCTCTTCTTAGGATGTCTGTTATTCTGTTTATTTTACTTTCCAAGTTTTGCCTTTTTTATATGTATAGATTTTACTGTTTTTTAACATAGGTCGGAAACTATGTTAAATATTTTTACTTTTTTTAACATAGCGTACATGTTAGATTTGCTAAAGCACGGTTTGCTGATATGGCTTTTTTTAGAGTAGCTTCAGTTTTTATTTGTTTGGTTAGTGGTAGCTTATCCATATTATCTATAAATCTCCCTCTGTAACTCAAAATACTCATCTCTCATCTGCGGTATTCCGCCAAAGTTCCCTGCCACTTCTCTAACGGTTCCAAGTCCACTTAGGTCAACCAACTTACCCAGCTTGTCTTCATCTAGCTCTTTAACACCGTCTTTTTCATATCGTTTTAAAATAAACTCTATAAATTCTTTAGCTTTTTCGTTATGAAACTTCTCTACAAACTCAGAGTTCTCTACATGTAAGACTCTTTCGCTTCTGGTTTTTATGTCTAGGTTAAATGATATATGAGTGAGCACATCATATATATCACTATTCTCTGCTTCAAATATTACTTTTAGATCATTGAGTTGAGATTCATCTATATTCATCTCACGAAGTTTATTGAGTAGGTCTTTTCTATTTTTTGGGTTGCTCCATATCTCTCTTAACCCATCTTCATCATTATAAAATTTTCCCAATACACCGATGAGTAATTCCAGATAATCTTCAGTTTTGAGCGGGATACCGTCTTCACCGACATAGGTTGTTTCTATGTTGATTACTTTAAGCTTTTTACCTTTGATGTCAATCGTTACTTTTTCATTTTTAGGCTTGTCATCACCTGTTTCTATATCATCACGATCTGTTGTATCAGTCTTTTCTTTTGGCTCTTTTTGTTGTTTTTCTCCGCTTCCATTTAGGGGCAAATCTTCTCCGTCCCAAGCAGGGTCATAGAACAAGTTTGTAGCCCCTACAAAGTCCATAATAGTAAAGAAATCTTTACCCTCAAACACACGAGTTCCACGACCAATAATCTGTTTAAACTCTGTCATTGATCTAATAGGTGCAGTAAGCACGACATTTCTAACATTTTTGGCATCTACACCAGTTGTAAGCATTTTTGAACTTGTAAGTATCGTAGGTATATCTCTATCGTTGTTTTGAAACATCTCCAAGAAACCTCTACCTATTTCGCCCTCATCAGATGTAACCCTTACACAGTAGTTACTGTCTTTGATAGTTTTAAACTTATCAATAGCTGCTTTCATATCCATCGCATGTTTTTGATTTACACAAAACACTATGGTTTTATCCATAGTATTCATATTTTCTAAGATTGTTTTTGCCAATAGTTCTGTTCTTTTGGGGATGACAACTTCTCGCTCAAATCTATCAAGTTCCACTATCTGTTTTTCTAACTCGCCAGTGATAATATCATTTGGGTCAAATCTGTACTCATCTATATTTGTTTGAATTCTTTTGACTTTATAAGGAGTTAAGAAACCATCGTTGATGCCGTCTTTTAGAGAGTATTCATAGATAGGGTCACCAAAATATTTGTAGGTGTCTCCATTATCATCTCTTTTCGGTGTTGCTGTAAGTCCTAAGTGAACAGCACTTCCGAAATGATTTAAAATAGCTCTCCAAGAACTCTCATCATTTGCACTACCACGATGGCACTCATCAATGATAATTAAGTCAAAGAAATTTGATGGATACTGTTTATAGTATGCGGTTACATCATCTTCTTGTTCTTCTTCTGAAGTCTCTAGAACTCTGTTTTTATTTTCAGCTATTGATTGGTAGATGGCAAAAAATATGTTTCCAGCTGTTGGAACTTTACCGCCTCGTTTTTTGATGACTTTTCCATTTATCTCAACACAATCTTTTTCAAGTGGATTGAATGTATTCATGGATTGGTCTTTAAGTACATTTCTATCTGCTAAGAAGAGTATCTTAGGTCTTCTATCACTATTATCTCTATTCCATTTGGATTGAAACAGTCTATATGCGATTTGAAAAGCGATGTAGGTTTTTCCCGTTCCAGTTGCCAGTGTAAGCAACACCCTGTCTTTATTATCCGCAATAGCTTCTATGGTTTTTTGAACTGCTACTTGTTGATAGAAACGAGGCTTCATCGTTCCTTCTATGTGAAAAGGGTAAGTAATTACATCTTTTGCTTTAGGAGTTGATTTAGCGTACTTTCTCTCAAATAGTTCATCAGGAGTTGGATAGTTGTCAATATAACTTCCTTTTCCCTCTTTGAGTGAGTGTTCATAGATTTTATGTCCGTTTGTGCTGTAGACATAATCAATACGGAGTCGTTGGGCATAGTTGATAGATTGTTGTAAACCATCCAGTGGGTCTTTTGATTCAGCTTTGGCTTCAATGATGGCAAGGTTGGTATTTTTATATGTAAGTAAGTAATCAACGAAGTATCTTTTACCTCTTTTACCGCCTATAAGCTTTCGCCCATCAGTAAAATAGTACTCTCTAACAATGTTTGATTCAAGCCAATCACTATCCTTTATTGCAGGATCAATTAGCTTAGAACGAGTATCTGATTCTGAATATGCCATATAACACCAAAGATAACAAAATATATTTTGGTTTATTATAGCTAAATCTTTAAAATTGGGGTCATTCCATACATTTGCCAATCAAGCTTGGGAAGATTATCTCTATTGGCAACAAAATGATAAAAAGATTCTAAAAAAGATCAATGCGCCTATCAAAGAGATAACAAGAGAACCCTTTAAGGGAAGCGGTGAACCTGAACCGCTAAAGTATAACTGGTCGGGCTATTGGTCAAGAAGAATAACCATAGAGCATAGGCTAGTATATAAAGTAACTGAAAATGCTGTATTGATAGCTCAATGCAGATATCATTATTAAAAATAAAAAAGGATACTGTTATGACGGAATTAGATATTACTGCTGCTATTGAGAGTCAAAAAATAAATCAAGAATACAAATGTGTAAAAAAACTGAAACATGTTGCGGTAAATATTGCGGTTTTAGATTTTAACAAGTCTAAAAACCTCATAAAATAGGCACTCTATAGCGTAGCATATTTACCTCGACAAGGTAAAAGTCACTGGTTCGAGTCCAGTTGTGAGCACCATTATTTAACTATCCTCCAGTGCCCTTGCACACATTACCGCGCTGCTAAATGCCCATTGAAAATTGTATCCACCTAACTCTCCAGTGACATCCACTACTTCACCTATAAAATACATATCTTTTACCTTTAACGACTCTAAAGTTGCAAAGTTCAACTCACTACTCAGAACTCCACCTCTACTTACTTCTGCTTTGCTGAAGCCAAAATTTCCAGCTGGAGCAAACTCATAGTTATGGATTTTTTCTAGATTTACTCTTGCCTCTTTTGTTATTTTTTTGCACTCAATATCTTCTACACCCAAAGCATCCAGTATGGCTTTAGAGAGTCTTTTTGGCAAAGGAATCACTGAGCTTAATAATTTTTTGCTATTGGCAATCAACTCAAAAATATTGTTATCTGGTAAAAAATCTATTGAAATATTTCCCTTTTGCCAATAAAGCGAGGCAGACAAAATGGCTGGTCCGCTTATGCCACGATGAGCAAAAAGCATCTCCTCTTTTAGGATTTTACCTCCAACCTTTATAGCGACAAAACAGCTAAGACCGCTTAACTCCTTCATCCAAAACTGCTCTTTTTGTAATGTCAATCCAACAAGTGCTGGGGTAAACTCTTTTACCTCAACGCCAAAACTCTTGGCGATATCAAGCCCTATCTCACTAGCTCCAAGCTCTTTAAAGCTTTTACCCCCAGTTGCAACAATTAGCTTTTTTGTACAAAATGAGCCTTTTGTAGTTTTAACCTCAAAGACATCATCTTTTTTTGTAGCACTCAGAATCTCTCTATCGAAAAACAGCTCCGCGTGTCTGCTCTGCTTCTTTAAAATATCTATAATTTCATCAGATGAGTTTTGGCAAAAATAGTAACGGTTCTTTTTTAAAATAGGCTCCACACCATTTTTATCAAGATAATTTAGCAAATCATCTTTTGAGAAGCAGCTTAAAGAGCAGGATACAAAATCACTGTTGCCATCATAGTTATCTTCGCTAACATACAAATTGGTAATATTGCATTTTCCACCGCCAGAGATTTTTAGTTTCTTTGCGACCTTACTATTTGCATCTATGATGGCAACACTTTTTTTTCTACTCAAATGCGAGGCACACATCAGCCCGCTGGCTCCTGCACCTAAAATCAAAACATCATATATTTTCATAATGGCATTATACGATATAATGCCGCTTATATATTCTGCCTTAAAAAGGCAAACCTTGTAGCATATCAATAAAAAGCAGTAAAAATGGGCAATAAACTTCACATAGTATCTCTAGGATGTACAAAAAATTTAGTTGACACAGAAGTTATGATGGGTAAACTAAAAAATTTTGAATTGACACAAAATCAAGAAGAGGCGGATGTAATCATTGTAAATACTTGTGGTTTTATAGATGCAGCAAAGCAAGAGTCTATAAACACAGTTTTAAACCTTCATGATGCAAGAAAAGAGGACTCTGTTTTAGTAATGGCTGGATGTTTGAGCGAAAGATACAAAGAGGAGTTAGCCAAAGATATGCCAGAGGTTGATATTTTCACAGGAGTTGGCGATTACGACAAAATTGATGAGCTTTTGATTGAGAAAAAGAGCCGTTTTTCTAGTGAAGTTTTTTTGATTGATGGAGCCGAGAGAGTTGTGACGGGCTCAACTTATCATGCTTATATAAAACTCTCAGAGGGGTGCAATCAAGCCTGTAGCTTCTGTGCGATTCCATCCTTTAAAGGCAAACTAAACTCAAGAAGCTTGGACTCAATAGCCAAAGAAGTTGAAGGCTTAGTCAAAAAAGGGTACTATGATTTCTCTTTCGTTTCACAAGACAGCTCATCTTTTCTTCGCGATCAAAACATAAAAGATGGACTAAGTCTGCTGATGCAGAGAATCGAGCTAATTGATGGCGTAAAAAGTGCTAGAATCCTCTACCTTTATCCATCCACAACAACCATAAACCTGCTAAAAAACATTGCAAAAAGTGAGATTTTTCACAACTATTTTGATATGCCTATTCAGCATATAAACGACGATATGCTTCGCATTATGAAGCGAGGATTTGGCAAAAAAGAGACTCTTGAGCTTTTAGAGTTTATGAGAGAGCTTCCTAACTCATTTATACGAACCAGTTTCATTGTCGGGCATCCAAATGAGACGCAAGAGATGTTTGATGAGATGTGTGAATTTGCTGCATCTTTTGGTTTTGACCGTATCAATGTATTTGCCTATTCTGATGAAGAGACAACACCAGCTCACGAGATGAGCGATAAAATTCCAGCAAAAACGATTGAAAAAAGAGCAAAAATTCTTGGAAAAATTGCCTCAGAGTGTACGCAAAAATCTCTAAAAAATGAGATTGGTAAAGAGGTAAAGATTATTATAGATGGCGAGAGCGACGAACATGAGTATATATTAAGTGCGAAAGAGCTTATCTGGGCACCTGAGATAGATGGCGAGCTTTACATAAACGACAGAACTAGTGATAACGAGCTAATCTTTGGCAAGATATATAGTGCCACAATAACTGATATTGCAGGGGATATTTTAACCGCAACAGTTGATAATGCTTAAAGAAAAAACACTTTCACATCTAAAAGACAGAAAAAATCTCTTAGCGTTTTCTGGCGGAGCAGACTCTACGGCTCTATTTTTTCTTCTGATAAAACACAACATCATCTTTGACATTGCAATCGTAAATTATGGTGTGCGAGAGCAGAGCAAACAAGAAGTTGCTTACGCTAAAGAGCTTTGCACTTTACACAATCTCACTTGCCATATACACAATGCCGCAGAAATTAAAACAAATTTTGAGGCAAAAGCCAGAGAAATTAGATATGATTTTTTTGAAGAGCTGATTTTAAAACATGGATATGAAAATCTTCTAAGCGCACATCATCTAGGAGATCGCTTTGAGTGGATGCTTATGCAGTTTTGCAAAGGCTCTGGTTGTGCAGAACTCGCTGGCATGAGGACTTTGGAGCAGAGAAAAAACTACAAACTTATCCGCCCACTTCTGCATTTAGATAAATGCGAGCTTCTCATTTATCTAAAACATAGCTCAATTAAATATTTTGAAGATGAGAGCAATTTTTATGAAAACATAAAAAGAAATAGTTTTAGGCATAACCACTCAAATCCGCTTTTAGCCGAACATCTAAGTGGCATAAAAAAAAGCTTTGAGTATTTAGACGAGGATAGAGACAGTTTAATCAAAGAGATAGATGTTTATTCTGAAGATGAGTTTGTTTATTTTAAAAATTTTGGCGATATAAGAAGCAGCATCTATGCGATAGATAAATATCTAAAATCGAAGCTTTATATGCTTAGCGCAAAAGAGAGAGAGCTTTTAAAGGGTGAAAAAACAGTAGTTGTTGGACGGAAATTTGTAATTAGCCAAAATAGTGATTTTATATTTATGTCACCATTTGTAAGAGAAGTTGTTATGCCAAAGAAGTTTAAAGAGGAGTGTAGGGTTTTAAAAATAGAACCTAAACTTCGCCCATATCTTTTTAAAAATGATATAGTTTTCCAAGAGATAAAAAAAATATTAATTGGAAGTTAAATCTTTTTTTTGAATTGAGTCTGCTTTTTATCGTGTTTACTTTTTTATATCATCTGCTTTAGTTTTACTGCTGTTTAAATCTTTTTTATTACCATAAACTTTCATTTTAAACGATGAGTTAATTATTTCACCATCTCTTTTGAAATCTATTGGAAGGTTTATGGATATTATCCAATCACTCTTGTTTACGGTATCCAAGAAGTTGTAAAAGCTCTTTGGCGAGCTGATTTTTGAGCTTGTATTTACTTCATAGACACTAAAGTCATCTTCGCTCTCAACTTCAATTTTTTTTGATAACATCAATGAATTAAAAAAACTTTTATGCTGTTTTTCAAATTTTTCAGGAGAGAAGCCACTACTAAATGCACCTATTATATGTGAATTATCCGCTTTTAGTTTTTTATATACAGTTGCTGTTTCATCATGAAACTCTACTGTACGAGCAAGTTCAACACTCTCTTTTTTTAACTTAGATCGCTTGGATCTATACTCTTTTCCCTCTGGAATCAAAACAGCAAAAGAGAAAACAAAAACAAATATCAACAGCACAGTAGAGAGTGCCAACAAATATATGCTTTGTCTAGTTATGCTACTCTTCACTTACTGTCTCCTCTTCTAGATAGTTCGTAGATACAAATCGAAGCCAACCATTTTCAGCAGGATAAAAACTACTATAAGTTTGATGAAAGATTGATCGAAGAGGCGCTAAAAGCATAAAGTTATAGACATCCTGATTTGGCGTGATACCATATAAAATCAAGCCATTTTCCATTATTTTTGCTTCTGATAAAACTATCCTTCCAGGCACCAAATCAAATAAGTTGCTTATGCTATCTTTAAGAAGGCTATTTTTTGTAAACACTTCCTCAGATAAATCAACTTGTTTTTCTATGTATACTATCTCATTTTTCATCTTCTCTGTACTTTTTACAAAATCATCTTTTTGCTTGAGTGTCTCTGCCATATCTTGTTCAAAATTATGATTTTTTAGTAACAAAAGGTTGTGCGTAGCAAAAAGCATAAAAATGGTGACACTAAAAAAGGCAAACAGAAGCTGAAACTCTTTTGTAAAAATTGTTTTGCCGGATGCCTTTGTATAACTATATTTCATTTTATCTCTATCTTTGCAAGGTTACAAATCTCTTTGGCTAACTCTATCTTTCGCGAGTAGACACTCAAAAACATCTCATCCTCTAGATATCCTTTTAGTTCATGATTCAACCCAATAGCATCAGCAATATAAACAACCTCAACAAATCTGCTGTCGTATTTCTCATCTTTATAAAAACTATTTAATGACTCCTGTATGGATACAAACCTTTGATAGTCTTCACCAAAACCATTTAAAGTCAATTTCTCTTCAGGGACACTTAGAGGTTTTTTTATCTCACTCTCTTCTGAAAATTCATTTATATCATCACTATCATCCAGATTTTCTATGCTTGCGTACTCCTCTGCAAAACCCACATCATCTAAATCTATCTCCCCCATATCTAGAGATAACTCTTCACTATCATCATCCAATAGCTGACTATCATAGGGGTTCTCTTCCTCGTCAAGCAAATGATCTGCATTTATAAACTTTGCAAACAATAATTTAGAGTTCTCAAAAATAGCCAGAGACAGATAGCTCTCCTCTACTAAAATAAACATTGCCATCGTTAATTCTATTTTATCTTTAAAAAACTCTCTCATAATCAAAAAAGGAGAGAAAATAAAATCAACTCCAACTTCCTTATATTCCCGTTTTATAGAATTTATACTGCTTTCTAGTGTATAAAATGCCAAATCTTTCGCATAGCATACGAGCTTTATTTTACTATCTCTATTGAGATTATCTATCTCGTTAATTTTGCATGTTGAAACCGCACACTGAGTTGACGAGTGATCAATAATTGAAATATAGTGAAACGGCGACTCTTTTTTATAAGATTTTATAAAATTATACATTCTAGTTTTATCTTGAGAAACATCAAACTTCTTTTCAATGCTCTCCATTAGAGTGCCTTTTGATGAGTAGACCTCTACATAAACAATGGTCGTTAAGTTTTCAACAACTATATTTATAAAGATTTTTGTATAGATAAAACCTAAAAAGTTAAATGCCATTACTTGTCTGCTCCGCAAAGTGGGTGTGCTTTATCATAATTTTTCTGCTTCAATGCACTACCCAGCTTTGTGTATATTTGTGTTGTTGCCATAGATGAGTGTCCTAAAAGCTCACTCACATCTGCGATTGGCGCATTGTTGTTCAAGAGCTCTGTCGCGTACGAATGACGAAGCTGATGTGGTGAAACTTTTATGTTTACTCTTTTAAATACTTTTATTACGATATATCTTAGACTGTTTTCGCTTAATTTTTCGCCATTTTTTTCAAAAATGAATTTTTTCTGTTTTGATAAGCTAAGATAATCATTTAGCATCTCCTCAAGCATAGGCAAAAGAGGCATATCTCGCTGTTTGCTTCCCTTACCAAAAACTCTAATCCAACCTTGCGATAAGTCTTTGGTTTCAAGGGATGCTAACTCAGATATTCTAACTCCAAGAGCATAAAACATGGTTACGATTAGCCTCTCAAATGGTTCGGCCAACAACAATGCTTCAGTAATGATTTTATGTGAAATTGGTTTCGGAAGAGTTTTTGCAATTTTAATACTATCATCGGCTCTCACAACAACTCTCTCTCCTTTGTCGTTTAAATATTTTGCAAATGAGCGGATTGCACTGAGCTTTTTGCTTATGGTTTTTGAATTAAGTGAAGCGATTTTTATGCGATAAGGCATAAGATTAAAAATTCTGTTTTTATCTTCTTGAAATATCTCTATATTTTTAGCAGCTTCACTCTCTTTGTGGTTTAAAAATGCCTCTCTTAGTGTTTCATCATAACTCTTTATGGTCAAGTCAGAATATCCTCTTATCTCTTCAAGGTATTTTAGAAACTCTTTTATCTGATTATTTATCTGTTTTTTCATAGTTGTTGAGTCTGTTTTCAATCATATCTCGTGCTTCTTCAAGCCCTAAGTCTTCCATGGCCATTGGTTGCGTCATATAGTAACTTATGGTTCCAAAAGGCTTAGGAATCATAAACCTATCCCAACTATTAAGCTGCCAATATTTAGAGGCAATTATTCTAACTAAAACTATTTTTTTTGATGTTTTTTGAGCCATGACAATCATACCGTCTGCGACTTTGTGCCTTGGACCCTTTGGGCCATCAGGAGTGATGCCTATGTCATAGCCATCTTTTAGAGCTTTTATGGCTTGGATTAGAACTTTTGCAGCATTTCTGTTTGTTGAACCAGCTATCGTTCCCAATCCAAAATAAGTGATAGTTTTTGAGATTAAAAGACCATCAAAATGGCTTGAGATTAAAACTTTTGCATGAGGAGTTTTTCTGTACTTCTGATATGCATACGGCAACATAAGAAGCTCTCCATGCCAACAAGCAAATATAGTTGATTCATCTGGGATTGTCTCTGGAGAGTAGAACTTTTTTTTATTTGTGGCGTAGATGATTCTTATAAAAATTGAAGCAAGAAAAGGAACAGCTAATAGCGCAAAAGCGCGTAAAAACTTTTTAATCAATAATCTTTCCAGTTAAAATTGTTCGTCCAATTGCAGTAATCTCAACATCTTTAAACTGGCCTAAAAGCTCATCTGAGCCTTTAGCTTTGATTAGCATATTGCCATCACTCCGTCCGCTTACAAAATAGTCACTATTTAGATCTTCAAAGTAAACTCTATATATTTTTCCAAGTTGTACGCTATTTTTCTCATCTAATATCTTGGTGTTCAAATCTTGGATGGTCGTCAATCTAAGAGATGCAACATCTTCATCAACCACATTCGTGAAGTGTTCAGCTTCTGTCTCAGGACGAGGAGAGTATTTAAAAGAGAATATTTGATCAAACTTTACTCTGTTCATTACATCTAGCGTATCTAGAAAATCTTCATTACTCTCCCCCGGAAAGGCAACGATTATATCGGTGGATATGCTTACCTCAGGACAAAGAGCCCTAAGTTTTTCAACCCTTTCTAGAAACCACTCTTTTGTATAACCTCGTTTCATATCTTTTAAAACTTTAGTGGAACCACTTTGAAGTGGCATATGCATTGACTTGCAGATTTTAGGATTTTTTGCAAACTCATCTATAAACTCATCATCCATATGAAATGGGTGTGGAGAGGTAAAACGAATGCGCTCTAAGCCATCAATCGCACTTAAGCGACGAAGAAGCTCTGTAAAGTTCACTTTTTCATGTTCGCCTGAAAAACGGCGACCATAGTTATTTACATTTTGTCCCAAAAGAAAAATCTCTTTTGCTCCATTCTCAACCGATCTTTTTGCTTCTCGCAATATAAGCTCATCAGGAATAGATATCTCTTCACCGCGAGTTTTTGGAACAATACAATATGTACAGGATTTATCACAACCAATGGATATATTTATAAAAGCCTTATATGGAGATGTTCTAAAATCATCAAAGGCGAACTCACTCTCATCATAATTTATATCAACCTCAACAGCTCTTTCTCTATGTATAACATCTGTAATTTTAGATACATTTCTAGCACCTAAAACAAAATTAACATAAGGAGCTCTCTTGATTATCTCTGCACCCAGATGTGAAGCAGTACAACCACAAACACCTATTTTTGCGCCATCTTTTTTCTTTTTATTAAAAATTCCAAGTTCTGAAAAAAGTTTAGCTACTGGCTTTTCTCTAACTGAACATGTATTTATTAAAATCAAGTCAGCTTCTGAAATATCAGTTGTCGTTTTATAATTCTCTTTTTCACTAAGCTCCGCAATAATATGCTCACTATCGCGAGAGTTCATGGCACAACCTAGAGTTTCAATATATAATTTTTTGCTCATTAATAGTGCTATGTTTAAATTAGTTTATAATATGAACTTGATACACATACTCTTCATCAGAGAGTCCGTATTTAACTTCGCTCATATAAAAACTTTTACCTTTTGACTCAAAGTGGTCTTGAAGTTCTAGCAGGTCTTTGTGAGAATTGTCTCTATCAAAATAAAAAATAACACTACTCTCTTTCTCAACGCTATCTTCCAGTTTAGATAATTCAACTTTTTTAGGCTTCATCCCTATATCAGTTCTTGCAAATTTTAAATCCATGGTTTTTTCCTATTTGTAAATATAGGGGATTATAGTAAAACTCTACTAAAAAGTTAATTAAAGCTGTTTTTATACATTTTGGATATAATTTCATACTTCATAAAGAATCCCCAATTTTTTAACACTGTTTTTTATGAGATTACCCTATAGAAGGATTTTCAATGGAAAAAATATTAGACATAATCAACGCAATTGCGCATGAGAAAAATCTTAACCCAGAGAGCGTTACTGAGGCACTTAAAACTGCATTTATTCAAACTGCAAAAAGAGTAATAGACTCAAAATTTAATTTTGAAGCAGTAATAAACAAAGAGACAAAATCAATAGATGTTATACAAATAATTACTGTCGTAGCAGATAATGATGAGAGACTGCAAGATGAGCATATTGCGCCAGCATATATCTCAATAACAGATGCCAGAGAGTATGATGACCAAGTTGAACTTGACGACCAACTTCAAATCCCTCATGACCTAGAAGAGCATGGACGAACTGCCGCAGCTTCTCTTCACCGTGAAATAGAGTATCACATCCAAAAACTTGTAGAGAGTGAGGTTTTTAACAAGTACAAATCAAAAATTGGCACGCTAGCTTCTGGACGAGTTACAAGAGTTGACCCAAACAACACAACTTATGTTGAAATAGATGAAATCAAAGCAACACTTCCGATGAAAAGCCGTATAAAAGGTGAAGTTTTTAAAGTTGGTGACCACATAAAAGCTGTTGTCCGCTTAGTAAATATGGATAGAGAAAATGGCATCGCGATAGAACTCTCAAGAACTTCTCCAAAGTTTTTAGAAGAACTTTTAGCGCTAGAGGTTCCTGAGATTTCTGATGGAACCGTAATTATTGAGAGATGTGCGCGAATCCCTGGCGAGAGAGCAAAAGTAGCACTCTTTAGTACTCATCCGCAAGTTGATGCAGTTGGAGCAACTGTTGGTGTAAAAGGCGTTCGTATCAATGCTGTTAGTCAAGAGTTGATTGGGGAAAATATAGATTGTATCGAGTACACTTCTGTCCCTGAGCTTTTTATCTCAAGAATAATGAGCCCTGCTATCATCTCAAATGTTGTAATAATAAAAAATGAAAATGGTGAAGCAGAAAAAGCTATTGTCTCACTGGCATCTGATCAAAAATCAAAAGCGATAGGAAAAAGTGGTATTAATATTCGTCTTGCCTCTATGCTTAGTGGTTTAAATATTGAACTTGTTGAAAATGATAATAGCAGTAGTGCACAAAGCGGTAATCATCCAGCCAAAGACGGAGTTGATGCGCTAGAGGCATTGTTTAACTAAAACATCTATAGCTTACCTTTTAAAAGAGGTAGGCGACCAAAAGAAGATTTACCCTCTTTGTATATATGGATTTAACCTCAATAGTGCAAGATCTGCCACTATATTTCCCAGAAGCGTTAAAAATGCCGTCATCATCAGTGTTCCCATAATTATTGGATAATCACGACTAATTGCACTCATATAAAAAAGTTGTCCCATCCCATCAATACCAAAAATAGATTCTAAAATAACGCTACCACCTATTAAGCCAGGCAGAGACAATCCTAACAGCGTAATTATTGGGGGCAGAAGGTTTGGATATATGTAGTGATTTAACAACTGTTTTTCACTAAGTCCACGAGAGAGTGCATAGTAGTAGTAATCACTCTTTAATATCTCTAGCGTTAGGGAGCGAATATAGATTATCATACTTCCAAGACCTACAAATATCATGACGCTTATCGGCAAAGTTAGATGCCAAGCCATATCAAAATAATTCATAACTCCCTCTTTTGGCTCAATTGAGTGAAGTCCTGAGATTGGAAAAATAGGTACTGCTAGAGCAAAAAATATTATAAAAATTAAAGAGAGATAAAATGATGGCATAGCAAAAGATACAAGAGAGATTTGGCGGATAATATAATCGGGCTTTTTTTCGTAACTGAGCGCTGATTTTATTCCGAGCTTCAGAGATAAAATAAACACTACGACCAGTGAGACACTATTCATAACAAGAGTAACTGGTATCCGCTTAAGTATTTCAGAGCTAACATCCTCTCCGCTTACAAACGAGATGCCAAAATTCAGATGAACTATATTGATAACCCAATCAAAATATTGCTCTAGCAGTGGCTTATCGAGCCCATAAACGGCCTTTAGTGTGGCTATTGCTTCTTTTGTCATATTTGGGTTAAGCTCCCCTGCTCCAAAGAAACTATTGGGTGCAGCGTGGATAGCTAAAAATGAGATAATAGAGATAATTAGCAACATAAAAGAGATATAAGTGATTTTATTTATGAGTGTAAACATAGTGGAAATTATAGCTAAAATATAAGATGTCTGATTCTCCAAAAAAGAAAGAGAATCAGATTTTTTATTAGTTAAAAATTATATTTTAGGTAAAGCTGGATATCTGTTGACTTAACATCACTTGCATTATTTACATAATTTTTATCTGCAAATATAAGAGCTGCTGAAGTCTCAAGAGGTCCGAAAGCTTTAGATGCAACAATTGTCGCTTCTGTAACTTTTCTATCAGTAGTAGTAGGGGCATTGTTATCTATATCAGAGTAGTAAATCCCTCCAAGAAGTTGTATTTTTGGTCCAACTTCCCCCTCAGCCGTTAAGCTGTATGAAGTAGCACCTTGAGCGGATACATTTCCATAGTTCCACCACATTTCAGTATAGAGCTTAGATTGGCCGCCTTTAGTCCAAGATGTTCCAGTTGCCGTATTTGCAACACCCAAAGCACCGCCACTATCAACCGATGAGAATGCAGCTTTAATAGTTGCCACATCTTTTATAACATACCCAGCCATCAAAGAGTAAGCAGTTGTGTCTGCACTTGGAGCAGCTTCTGCTTTTGTGTTTGCAAACTGAACACCCAAAAGAACATTATCAATCAGGGAACATTTAACATCTGCTTGTAGCCAGTAAGCTTTTGCTAGGAAAACCATATCATAGTACCAAGCTTGAACTGTAACTGGTTTAAAAGAGTTATTGATTGCACCAATAGCGTAAACACCATTTGTTCCAAATGTGTTAAATCTTCCATTGCCAGCAACATAACTTCCAACTCCGTAAGTACCTATATAGGTTGGGGTAGGAGAAGCATTTCCTAGCGTACCCGCTTCCTCATCAGCGGAACCATTTGACTTACCGATGAATGTAGCTACTAAGGTAGTATCTTTAATGCTCTGGTTAACCAAAACAACTGCTTCAAATGTATTTTTATCTAAACCCCATGTTTCAGTAAAAGCTAATGGAGTATCTAATGTTTGACGACCAACTTTTAAAGTTGTATCAAACGCACTTCCTGCCAACCAAACTTCATCCATCCACATTGCACTATCAACTTGTTTTCCACCAGCAAAGTGTGAACCAGCAGAATCGCTCACGCCATGTGCACCAGACCAAACATTGCTAACCAGGTTGTTCTCAACGCCAAGTGTTGTTACAACCTGCATTCCAACACCAGCTGAGATACCTTTTGTTAAATCTGTTGTTAGCCCTAAATGTAATGAAATATCAGTATACGAAGCGTCTTTGCTAAAAAAACCACCATTTCCTGCTGCATTTGAATCTGTTGTGCCATAATATAATCTTGCGTCTCCAGAAACCTTAGTATTCTCGATTGCAAAAACAGTCGATGTTGTAAGTAGTGCTACTGCTACTAAACTTAATTTTGTTAATTTCATCTTTTTCCCCTACCTTAAATATTGTCACTATTGTGTCATATACATCCTTAATATAAGTTTAATTTAAATTTACAATCTTAAAAAGTTTATGTATAATCTCAAATGAAAAAAATATTACTCTTAGCAACAGCGCTTATTTTTAGTGGTTGTTCAAAAATAAATAATCAAAATCCGTCTCAAAATAGTGCTCTCAGCAAAATTGCTGGAAAGACACAAGAGAATGATAGTGGATTTTTACAAAAATCACTTGATGGCTGGATAGAGAAAGAGTGGACTCCTGCGGTTGAAAAAAATGATAAGATTAAAGACATAAATACTGATGAAAATAGAAGTTTCACTATACAAGAGTATATAAACAAGATAAGAATTTATAACAGGGATAAAAATCAAACTCTAGAGGATTCCAATATAAAAAAAATCGACTCGATGCCCGTTATAGGCAAGAGTAGATAATTATTTTTATTTTCTAACATCCCAGCAAAAAACAGTTTTTCCATCCTCTGTTTGCTCAGCTGCAGCCATTCCCATAATACTATAACCACTATCAACATAGTGAATTTCTCCAGTTACGCCAGAAGATAGATCACTTAAGAGGTACATGGCTGAATTTCCAACTTGCTCTGTTGTAACATTTTTCTTTAGTGGTGCGTTTACTTCATTCCAGTTAAGAATCTGTTTAAAATCACCTATTCCAGCGGCAGCTAGAGTTCTTATTGGGCCAGCAGAGATTGCATTTACTCTTTGACCTTTTCTACCTAGTTCAACAGCCATATATCTTACAGTTGACTCAAGTGCGGCTTTTGCAACACCCATAACATTATAATTTACTATATATTTTGGTCCACCTAAATATGAGAGAGTTAGTATCGAGGCATCATCTGAGAGAACACTCTCAAGACGGTTTGTTAGGTCTATTAATGAATAAACCGAAACATCCATGGCAATTGCAAATGCACTTTTTGTAGTTTTCATAAAAGGCTCACTAAGTGCTTCTTTTGGAGCAAAGGCGACCGAATGAACTAGAAAATCAATCTTTCCAAAATCTTTCTCAATCAGAGCAGCAATTCCTTGCATATGCTCCTCGTTGGACACATCAAGCTCATAAACTTTATCACTTCCAAATGATTCAGCAAGTGGCTCAACTCTTTTTTTTAGAGCATCATTTAGATATGTAAAAGCGAGTTCTGCGCCCTGCTCATGACACGCTTTTGCGATTCCGTATGCTATTGATTTATCGTTTGCCAATCCTACAATTAGACCTTTTTTGCCCTTCATTACCATCTTTAACTCTCCTTTTTATTGTTTATTTTTTTTTCTAAAAGTTGTGCACTCTCGCACATAGAACAAAAATGTTCTGCATAAAGCGCTGCACTTCCAACTAAAACACCATCAACACCATCAAGAGATAAAACCTCTTGAACATTAGTAACTTTTACACTACCACCATAGAGAAGAGGCGCAGTTGACTTAGTTTTTAGTTCTTTATGTATCGTTACTATATCTTCAGGTGTTGGAGTGAGTCCACTACCTATTGCCCAAACTGGTTCATATGCGACAATCAAGTTTTTATACATGACATCTATGCCCTCATATTGTCTAGATATATACTCCATCATCTTATCATGTCCAGACTCTCGCACACTTAAAGGCTCGCCAACACAATAGACTATTCTAAACCCAAGTTCTTTATAAAAATTGAATTTTTTTACCAGCTCTTCTTGAGTCTCGCCCATCACATGTCTTCGTTCGCTATGGCCAATCAAAATAGTTTTTATCTCAAACTCTTCTAGTTGCTCATATCCTATCTCACCAGTAAAAGCGCCATTTATAGCTGGATAAGCATTTTGCGCACCAACTTTAATACCTGCTTGATGTTTTACTAAGCTACTTGTTGCAGGAAAAACTAAAACTTCTTGAGTGATGCTGTTTTTCTCTATAAATCTCTCTACTTTATTTAAGTAGCTTATAGTTTTTGCCCGTGTTAAATTTGTTTTTAGATTTGCTGCAATTATCATAAGCTAAATCTTTTTTATAATTAACGGAGCGACACCTGGCAAGATTTTACCCTCTAGTAGTTCCAAAGAAGCACCACCACCAGTAGAGATAAAAGTCATCTGCTCGTCTAAATCTATTCTTTGAACCAAGTCGGCCGTATCTCCACCACCAACAACAGTTGTAGCATAGCTATTTGCCAGATAGTGTGCTATTTTATTTGAGCCTCCAGCAAATTTATCCATCTCATAAACGCCCATCGGTCCATTCCATAAAACTGTTTGAACATCACTTAAAACCTCTTCATAAAGCTTTACTGTTGCTGGCCCAATATCGAGTCCCATCCAACCTTTTGGTATCTCTTGAACTGTTGTTATTTTACTAATTGAGTCTTCTGAAAACTTTTCTGCTGCTATCACATCTATTGGCAAGTAAAATTTAACTCCGAGTTTTTTTGCTTCTTGCATAATATGCTCAGCCTCTTCAAGTAGATCACTTTCAACAAGTGAAGCGCCGACATCATACCCCATCTGCTTAAGAAATGTGAATGCCATTCCTCCGCCAATAATGACCTTGTCTACTCTAGGGAGAAGATTTATAAGGGCCTCAAGTTTTCCAGAAACTTTGCTTCCTCCAACAATAGCCGCAAATGGACGAACAGGTTTTTCAACAAGTTTTCCTAAAAACTGAATCTCTTTTTGAAGTAAAAATCCGGCAGCTTTATGTTTGTTATCAAAAAACTTAGTGATTCCCTCAACAGAAGAGTGTGCACGATGACTAACACCGAACGCATCATTAACATAAAAATCAACCATAGAGGCTAGCTTCTTAGAGAGTTCAATACTATTGTCGGTCTCTCCTTTTTCATAACGAAGATTCTCCAAAAGCAAAACTTCACCAGACTTCAAAGTAGAAGCCTTTGCAAGGGCATCTTCTCCGACCACATCCTTGGCAAGAATAACTTCTCTTTTTAGAAGATGCTGTATTCTTTTAGCAACTGGAGCAAGTGAGTATTTTGACACAACTTCACCATCTGGACGACCCAAATGTGAACCCAAAACAACCGCGCAATCTTGATTTAGGCAATAGTTTATAGTAGAGAGCGCCGAACGAATACGACGATCATCGGAAATATTACCAAACTCGTCCATAGGGACATTAAAGTCGCATCTTATAAAAACTTTTTTACCAACGAAATCTAGATTTTTAATATTTAATAGTTCCATTTTTTTCCTATTTGCTAATGTGAAGTGCCATATCTATAAGTCTTGAAGAGTATCCCCACTCATTATCGTACCAAGCCATTATTTTAACCATATCACCATCTATAACTTGTGTTAAATCTTCCGCAACAATAGCGCTATATGTAGATCCAACAAAATCTTGAGATACTCTCATCTCTTTGTCCATCAACAAAATCCCGCCAAGAGTTGTATCTGCCATTTTGTTAAATACAGCCGTTACTTCCTCTTTTGATGTCTCTCTTCTCACAACAACATTTAAGTCAACCATTGAGACATCAGGAGTTGGAACACGAACACTTTGACCATGAAGCTTACCGACGAGCTGGGGAAGAACTAACCCAATAGCTTTTGCTGCACCCGTAGTTGTTGGAATCATATTAATCGCCCCTGCTCTTGCACGGCGTTTGTCTGATGAGTGTTTAACATCTAAAATATTTTGATCATTTGTATATGAGTGAATAGTTGTCATTAAGCCTTTTTTTATACCAAAAGCATCATCTAAAGTTTTTGCAACAGGCCCAAGGCAGTTTGTTGTACAAGAGGCATTTGAAACAATTTTTTGCCCATCATAAAGATGTTCATTTACACCTATAACAAAAGTAGCTGTCTCTTTGTCTTTTGAAGGAGCCGAAAAAAGAACCTTTTTTATACCGTTGTTGATATGAATCTGTGCAGACTCTTGAGTTAGAAAAACACCAGTACACTCCAAAACCATATCAGCACCAAAATCAGCAAATTTAAGATTTTTTGGATCACGGTCATTAAAAATTTTAATATTTCTACCATCTATGCTGATAGTATGCTCATCAATCTTATGTACTTCACTTTTAAAAATTCCGTGAACAGAATCATTTTTTAGCAGATAAAGCATCATATCCATACTAGCCATATCATTTATGGCTACAATTTCTATATCACTCCTAGCTGCAGCAATTCTAGCCACACAGCGACCAATTCTACCAAATCCGTTAATTGCTATTTTTAGCGCCATCATATTTCCTAAGTCAAAATAAAAGTTCAGCGATTTTATCTAAAATAAGCTATAATTCGCTTTAAATATGGATACAATCGCACTTTTTGGTGGCTCTTTTGACCCGCCGCATATCGGTCACGAGGCTATTGTTAAGGCTTTGATACAACTCAAAGAGATAGACAAAATTATCATTATGCCAACATTTTTAAACCCGTTTAAATCTACTTTTTTTGCTCCCTCATCTCAAAGAGTGAAGTGGTTAAGAGATATTTTTAGCGAATATAAAAATGTTGAAGTCTCAACTTATGAATCCAAGCAAAGCGCTGCAGTTCCTACGATTAAAACCGTAAAACACCTTCTAAAGAGTTATAAAAAAATATTTCTCGTTATAGGTGCAGATAACTTTAAAACCCTTGATTCATGGGATAATTATGATGAACTTAAAGAGTTGGTTACCATAGTAGTAGCCAAAAGAGATGGTGTTGAGATTCCATCAGCAATCACAACCATTGATATTAATGAGAATATTTCATCAACATCAATAAGAGAAAAAATGGAAATTTCAAAATTACCAAAAAAATGCGCCAAAGAGATATATAACTTTTACAAGGATAAAAAATGGAAGACAGAATAGAAAAAATAGTACAAACACTAGATAATAACAAGGCAGATGAGATTGAGGTTTTTGATCTTCGTGAAAAAAACTACTTTGTAGATTATGCAATAATAGCTTCATCGCTCGGCTCAAAACATACATTTGCTCTACTTGATCATTTAAGAGATGATCTTAAGCCGCAAGAAAAATTTATCAATGTTGAAGAGAGCGGAGATTGGATTGTCGTTGATTTAGGCGATATACTTATCCATATTATGACTCCAGAATATAGAACAAAGTATGATATGGAAACATTCTTAAGTAGTCTTGCAAACGGCAGAGAAGGCGATACTATCTAATTCTCTTCTAGCTCCTAAGGCTACAAAATAAGTATTTTGCATAACAAAAGAAAGATAAACTAAAGTTTATTTCTTTTTATCTTTCTTATCCGCATTTAGAGCTTCCTCGTTCTTCTCTAAAATATCTTTATAATCGTATATTTGATCAACATACTTAACTGGCTCACTTCCTCTTGCATATCCATGCTTAAGATCTTTATGATACTTTTCTTGTGAGAGAAGAGGTAGAGCTTTCTTTAAATCACTCCATACATTTTGGTTTAATCCCATTTTTTTGGCAAGCAGTTGCGCATCCAAGATATGTGACATCCCAATATTATAAGCAGCTAGTGCGAACTTAAGTCTATCCTCTCCTTCAACTTCGACTGGAACATCTTTTATCATCTGCTTAAGGTGTCTTGCTCCACCATATATACTCTCTTTTGGACTAGACCTATCCTTTACCCCAAGCAATGTTGCTGTGTCTTGGGTTAGCATCATCAACCCTCTAACGCCAGTATAACTTCGTGCATCTATGTTCCAATGTGACTCTTGATATGACAAAGCGGCCAAAACGGAGTATGGTATATCATAGCGTTTGCTAGAATCTTTAAAGTATTTTTGATACTTGGGTAGTTCACTTTCTATTCGTTTATAAAACATACTCGTATTGTAATAATCAAAAAACATTACATAACTATAATAGTGATCTTTCAGCTGCGACAGCTCTCCACTTTGGCTAATAGTGTTTAGCCATACAAACATACTCGCTTTTAGTTTTTTAGAATCAGGTGCCAATACCCATGCTATCTGCTCTCTTGGGCTTATTGTAAAAGCCAATGCTATATTTGGAAAGTATCTTTGATTTAATGAGTATATGTTTGAATCTGCAACAGTACAATCTATTTCATGTGTCGCAACTTTCTCTAACAACTCTTCAGTTGAGAACTCGGATGTATATGTTGCGTTTATATCAAAACCATCTTCTTGTAGTCTATGAATAGTCTCTCTATAGCTCGTTGCTTCTCCAACCATTATATTTAATCCAGCCAAATCCTCTACGCTCTTTGGAAATTTATCACCCCATAACATTTCACGATTACAAACCATCTGCTCTTGAACCTCAAAATAAGATGGTCCAAAATTTAGATTTTTTTCTCGTTCTTTAGTCTTTGTTAATGAAGCGGAAGTTATATGGATATTTGGATTTTTACTAAGAACAATCGCTTCTTGTGTTGTCTTTGCTGTAGTTATGTTTAACTTTACTCCCAAATATTTTGCATATGAACTCAAAAGGTCATATTCAAAGCCTTGGGGACCATCTGGTCCAATATAGTAAGTTGATTGTGAGTTTAGGAGAACGACATTTAGCGTTTTTGAATTTATAATTTTTTCAATCTCTAGTCGTGCCCCATTTTTATCTACGGGCGAATAGACTGTACGGCTCAACCATCCAAAAACAAAAAAAAATACGGCAAAGAAGATACCAACCGTCATTCTGATTCTATTATTCATTACATTAGTTTACAATTAAAAGCTTACGCAAATATAAAACGATTTACTCCATTTTCATACTCGTGTGCCAACACTTGGTTATGTGCTTTTAAGATTGAATCAACCAGATACAGCCCCAAGCCAAAACTATTTTTTGAAGGATTCTCTTTTGTAAATGGTTCTATATAGTAGCTAAGAGGATGGGATATACACTCTCCCGCACTCTCAAAAGAGAGCTCACCATTTTTAACTAAAATCTTAACATGAGCATCTGATGAGTATTTTATGCCATTGTCTATCATGTTTTTTATGGCTGTTACATAGAGTCTATAATTAGCATGTATTTTTATTTTTGCATCCACATCAATAGTTACACTTTTTATATCAACCATAGCCATATCAATAGCACTATCAACAATATCAATTAGCCTATACTCCTTAAACTCTTTTTTGTTGTTAATGCTTGTAACCTCTTCTATTAGAGCAAATTCATTAACTAATGACTCCAATCTCCCAAAAATAGAGCTAAATCTATCTATCTGTTTTTGTGAATCAAGCATTTGAGTTGCAATGGTTCCTTTTGCAATTGGTGTTTTAAGTTCATGCATAATATTTCGCAAAAAAAGAGTTCTTGATTCTAGAATCTTGTTTATATTCTCTTTTGTAGCTTCAAGCTCATTTGAAATCAGTGCTATCTCATCATATCCGCTTGTCTTAAAAGATATATTCATATTACCATTGCCATAAAGTGCTATTTTCTTTCTCAGCCTTATGAGTGGTTTTAACCTCTGAAGTATCAGCACAAAGGACAAGAAAATCACAAAAATAACAGTTAAATAAACATAGGCTAAAGGCCAATATGTATATGGTTTTAGCTCAGTATCTAAAATCAAGGCTGATAAAAACGGAGTCATAACAAGAAAATATATATTTTTGTCATGCTGCAACATTTTTATCTCCAGATTTGTTGCAGTGCTTTGAGAGTAGATATCACCATTAGTAAATCTTAAAGATGTATCAATATTTTTTATCTCTTTTGATTTTAGAAGTTTGGAGGTCTTAATTATATGCTCTACTTTGTCATCTTTTTCAATAACAAAATTATAGATAGCTAGATTTGCCTCAAGCGCAACAAAAGAGACAAATCCTTGTTGATGCTGACGAAATATTTGTATTATTGTTGTGTGTTTAGTAAAGATTTGTTCTATATGGTGTTGTTTGTTTGATTTAAAAAATTCCCAAAAAACGGCGCTTATACTAACAATTGTTACCGCAAAAGCAAATAAAACAGTTATTAAGACAGCATTTTTTCGTATCAAAGAAACTCCCTTGTTTATGATTTTAGAAGTTTGTATCCGACACCTCTAACTGACTCTATTAGAGATTTATCCCCTAGTTTATTTCTGATTCTACCAACCATAACATCTATACTTTTATTTGAAGAGTCTTCATTTATAGCGTTTACATTGTGTATGAGATCTTCTCTTGAGACCACAAGTCCCTGCTTTGCAATCATATATGACAAAATCCCAAACTCTGCATTTGTAAGATCTATATTTCTGTTTTTATACAGAATCGTCATAGATGATGTATCGCACTTAAAGTCACTCTTTGAGTCAACTTTTTCCTGCGATTTTGCTTCATAGCGTCTAAGAACAGAGTGGATTCTAGCCTCTAATTCTCTTGGGTCATACGGTTTTGGTATATAATCATCGGCTCCTAATTCAAGGGCTTTTACTTTATCGCCAAGATCGCTTCTTGCAGAGGAGATTATAATAGGTATATCTTGTCTCTCTCGAATTGCTTCACAAACCTCTAATCCATCCATTCCAGGAAGAGTTAAATCCAAAATAACCAAATCAAAAGGTTCTAATTTTAATATACTTACCGCTTTAAACGGGTCATCTTCTGTGACAACCTCAAATTTAAACTGCTCAAGATACTCAGTCAATATCTCAGCTAACTCTAAATCATCTTCAATCATTAATATTTTTTTCATAAATGAATCTTAACAGATATGAACTAATAACAGGTTAATAATTCATAAATATCTACTATCCTCCTACAGGTAAATAGCCGAAGCAATATTAAACGCAATAAAAGCGAGCGAATAAGCTGCTATGGAAGTAAATATCAAAAGATAAAAAAAGTATTTTATTCCACCTGCCTCGCGTGTAAAAACAACCGATGCCGCCAAACAAGGAAGATATATCATAACAACAACTATAAATGCAACCGCAGATGGAAAAGATATATTTTTAGAGATTAAATTTTTTAATGAGACACTATTTTCATCTACTTCGGCGCCTTGTGAATAAAGAACTCCAAGCGTAGATACAACTATCTCTTTTGCTGCAAGACCTGTTTGAAGTGCAACGCTCATTTTCCAGTCGAAGCCAAGTGGTGCAAAAATAGACTCAGTAGATTTACCAATACGCCCTAAATAACTCTGCTCAAGCTGGGCTTCTAAAAACATATTTTGCAGAGCTATCTTATCACTCTTTTTTACTGCCACTTCAATTTTAGAGTTGTACTCTTTTTTTAGATCAATATTTTTAGGGTAGTTACTTGAAAACCAAATCAACATTGATGCAGCCGCTATAAAAGTACCAGCTTTTCTAATATACATCCATGTTTTTGTGGTAACAGTATGCCAAATCAGCTTGAGCGATGGTAGTCTATACTTAGGCATCTCCATAACAAAAGGCTCATCTAAACCCCTAAATGCTGTAAGTTTTAATATTTTTGCAGCAAAAAGTCCTAACAAAGCACCCGTTATGTAAATTGCAAAAAGAATATTTCCTGCCATTGCTGTAGAAAAGAATGCACCGGCAAAAAGAACATATACTGGAAGTCTTGCTCCACAACTCATAAAACCTATGATAAAAAGTGTTAAAAGCCTATCTCTGTCATTCTTTAAAATTCTCGCCGACATGTAAGCAGGAATAGAACATCCAAAACCTGTCACAAGGGGAATAAACGACTGTCCATGCAGTCCAAACTTATGAAAAAATCCATCGAGCAAAAATGCTACTCTTGACATATAACCAGTGCTCTCAAGAAGAGCTATTCCTATAAAAAGAATTACAATATTTGGAACAAACAATACAACCGCTCCAACACCAGAGATAATCCCATCCACCACCAATGAGCGAACATCGTCGTTCGCTATTGTCGCACCTACGGTATCTCCAAACCATCCAAATAAGCTATCTATCCACTCCATTGGAATTGAACCTATCTCAAATGTCAGCTGAAACAGAGCCCACATAAAAAATAAAAATATAGGTATTCCAAAAATTTGATGTATCAATATGGAGTCTATTTTATCGGTTATACTCTTTTTTTCACTCTCCTTGCTTTGCTTTAACACCTCGGCAACAACACCTCTATTAAATGAGGCATATTCTGATGCAAAAGCTTCTTTTATATCATCACTATCATGGTGTAGCTCCACATGTCTTGATGCTTCTATTAGAATTGGCTGAAGCTCCGTCCATACAGGGTCGTCATGAAGTTTTGCATAAGTTTTTTTATTATTTTTTAAAAGGTTTATTGCTATGTTTCTATACGAATTAAAATCTTCATATTTATGCTTTACTAGATACTCAACTATCAGTGTTATCTCTTCTTCAATAGGTTCACTAAAGATAAGCTTATGCTCCATCTTGTGTGATTCATACTCTTTTATAAGAGATTCTATAAGCTCGCCTATTCCTGTTTTTTTTGCAGCAGACACCTTTACACATGCAAATCCCAAGAGCTGTGACATATATTTATCATCTATCTCTATTCCCTCTTTTTGTGCTTCATCACTCATATTGAGCACAACAACCATCTTCTTACCAACGCTCATAAGCTCTGATGTGAGCTGAAGATTTTTTTCCAGATTTGTAGAATCCACCACATTTATAATAATATCATAGTCATTTTCAGATAGATACTCACTAGTAACTCTCTCCTCAATGCTATAATCATTTAGTGCATATGTACCTGGTAGGTCCACAACTGTAAAATGATAATCCTTGTAGTCAAAAAGAACTTCACTCTTCTCGACAGTAACACCTGTAAAGTTTCCAACATGTAGATGTGCATTTGAAATTGAGTTTATCAACATGCTTTTTCCAACATTTGGCTGACCAACTAGAGCTACTTTGATATGCTTTGCTGTTATCGGGCATGATTTTTTAATCTTGCTCATACTCTTTTTACCTCAATCATCTCTGCTTCATGGGCACGAAGAGCAATCCTCATCTTGCCTACTTTTATCTCAATAGTACTTTTTGCAGGAGCGTGTTCCAAAACCTCTATTATTGCTTCTTTCATTATTCCAAAAGAGATTAGCCTCTGCTTTAATTCAGAATCAGCATTTAGCTTCACTACTTTTACAACCCAAGTTTTATCACACTCACTTAATTTTTTTATACTCATATGCCAAACTTTTATAATTTTCAAATAATGAAAACAATATCACATTAATAGTTAATTAATCCAACTAATTGTTTATCCGTATCAATTTTTTTGTTATAATTTCCCAAAAAAGGCAATTAGTGAAATTTCTATACAGAAGCAACTCCCATTTTAATCTTGCAAATCTTTTCACATTCGTAAACATTACCGCTGGACTTATGGCAACTTATTTTATTACTCAAAACAACTTTTTTGCAGCAATTATCCTAGCTTGGATTGGTGGTGCTTTTGATATATTTGATGGCAAGATTGCGAGAAAATATAAACTCTCAAATGAATTCGGAGTGCAATTAGATAGTTTTGCGGACTTTTTAAGCTTTGTGCTTGTTCCTGTATTTTTAATTTTTCAAGCAGTTTATGCCACATCGTTGTCTGGTGTTTGGATGATTCTTGCTTCTGTTATTAGCATCTACTATGTAATCTCTGGACTAAGAAGGCTTATACAGTTTAACATAAACGCGGATGCTGGAGAAGTTGATAAATTCTTTACAGGTATTCCGACGCCTCTTGGAGCAATCTTACTATGGTTTGTATATTTAGCAAACAGCTATACTCTTCTGCCGGCTTATTTGGTTATTTTTCTAATGGTCATAATCGGATGGAGCTTAAACTCAAAGATAAAAATTCCTCATCTTTGAGCCGTGCATATATCCTTTTTAGATGGATATATTATTTGTTGTTGACTCCATATTTTCCACTTCCAAGCATTACAACAAGCAAAGACATAATAAAGTACAAAAATGGTAGCTCCATAAGCGGTGCTCCATGCTCCCCCAAAAGAAGCCAAGAACTTCCTTGGGCTAGAAAGATTGCAACTAACATATTGAATGCTAAAATAGATGATGCAATCCTTGAATAAACGCCAAGCAGAATTAATATCGGCATAACTACTTCACCAACATAAACACCATAAGCCATAAATTCTGGAAGTCCTGCGCTTTTAATTAAATATTTTACACCACCTATTCCATGAATAACTTTGTCGAAGCCGTGAAAAAGAATCATAATTGCAAGAGTTGCTCTTAAAATTAGTTTTGCTATCTCATTTCTCATATTTCACTCCATATCTATTGTAGCGCTCTAAATCTACAAGCACCAACTGTTATTATTTTACCATTTTTTATGGCCTCTTTAACATACTCTAGTGTGCCTTTTGGATCAGCATCGCCTATCTCTTCTTCAATCATCCTTAGTAAGTCTTTCTCCTGCGTTGTGGTCCATATTTTTTCATATGTATACTGAGTTTGTATCTGCATAAATCTATTTTCCTTTTTATTGTCTTTTGTTACTAAAATTTTCATCGTAGTATAATCTTAAAAATATATTTTAGAGGTAAAAAAAGAGCTACAAGTACCCATTTTTACATAATATAAGCTTAAACAATCCTAAATACACAAATATTAAATTAATTATGTGTATATTTAGATATAATTCGCGAAATACTTTAGGGGAAGGTGCTCTCTCGTTCAGAGAAGCTTGTATCATCTCCTAATATTAAAGGAAAATGATGCAGGAAAATGCACAAACAAATAAAATTCAACACGAAGATGCACCAACAATCACATTTGCTGATTTAGGCTTAAAAAAAGAGATACTTGAGAGTATCAAACAAGCTGGTTTTACAACTCCAAGCCCTATCCAAACTGCAGCAATACCATTTGTTTTAGCTGGTCGTGATATAGTTGGTCAAG
This sequence comes from Sulfurimonas sp., assembly GCA_021732045.1. The sequence goes on along the minus strand of JAKFWK010000003.1, from coordinate 338,796 downwards.
CGCACACAGGAACTGGTAAAACAGCAGCGTTTGGACTTCCAGCGCTTAACAATATCAACCCAAACAATGGAGTTGGTATCTTAGTTATTACTCCAACTCGCGAACTTGCAACTCAAGTAAGCGATGAATTATACAAATATGGCAGAAATATCGGAGCAAGAACGGCAACTGTTTATGGTGGTAGCTCTTATAGTCGACAAATTGACCTTATTCAAAGAGGAGCAAGTGTAGTTGTTGCAACTCCAGGAAGACTTCTTGATATTCTTAAGAAAAATTTATTAAAGAACTTCGTTCCACAAATCGTTGTACTTGATGAAGCTGATGAGATGCTAGATATGGGCTTTTTGGATGATATTAATGAGATTTTCTCGTATCTTCCAAAAGAGAGACAAACGCTTCTTTTCTCTGCAACAATGCCAAAACCAATCAAGCTTCTTGCTGAGAGAATTTTAAATAATCCAGAATTTATCAGCATCACAAAAGGTGAAACTACAAATTCTGACATTGCTCAAGAGTATTATGTAATTGAAGAGAGCGAAAGAGATGACGCTATTATCCGTCTAATGGACTCTGAAGAGAGCAAAAAATCTATAGTTTTTTGTAGAACAAAAAGCGAAGTAGATAGACTCTCAAATGTTCTCTCAAACGCTGGATACTTAGCAAATGGTCTTCATGGTGATATGGAGCAACGCCAACGCGAAACTGTCATTAAGGGTTTCAAAAGTGATAACATCAAAGTTTTAGTTGCAACAGATGTTGCAGCGCGTGGTATCCATGTTGATGATATCTCTCATGTATTTAACTACCATATCCCTTTTGACTCTGAGTCTTATGTTCACCGTATCGGAAGAACCGGTCGTGCTGGAACTAAAGGAAAAGCTATCACTCTTTTAACTCCATTAGAGTTTAAAGAGCTTCAACGCATCAAAGCAAAAGTTGGAACAACAATGACCCACGCATTTGTTCCAAGCAAAAACGATTTAAAAGCAAGTAACTTAAAATCTATCGTTACAAAAATAGAAGATCAACATATCTATGATGAAGCACACAAAATCCTTGATCTGCTAAAAGAGGATATTGATGAAGAGACAATCATCTTTAAATTGATCTCTATGATTTTAGACAGACAAACTATCGCTGGCCCAAATGCAATCGGGATTCCTGCTGACAAATTGGCTGCAATTTTAGACCGTGCTGACAAAAGAAGAGACTCAAGAGGCGGAGCTGGTGGCGGTCGTGGCGGCTACAGAGGAAACAGAAGTCGTCCTAATGGTGGCGGAGATAGAAATAGATCAAGCGAAGGCAGTGGTTCTGGAGACAGAAACAGAAGTCGTGATGGCGGCAACAGTGGTGGTGGCTATCGTGGTGACAAACCTCGCGAAGCTGGAAGCACTGGCGGCGGATACCGTGGCAACAACTCAGGCGGTGGTGATAGAAATCGTAGCAGAAACAGAGACTAAAATTACTCTTTAAACCCCTATTTATTGGGGTTTAAAGACTTAGCTTATTCAAAAAATTGGAGCTTTTGTAATCTTCGATAGAGCCTCATTTACTTCAAAAATCTTAGATCTAATATTTGTAACACCAAAACCCTCAAGTCTTTTCGTATGCATCTCAAGATAAGCATCTAGCGATGATAAATCTTCAAACATATATATTCCACCAGCCTCTTTTGTCTCTCTGTTTTCTGTCCATATTTTAAACATCAATCCTTTTTCTTTTGCAATAGAGTTTGCCAAATCATCAAACGCCTCAGCCATCTCTTTACCAACTGGTCCACTATATGGAAAATCTATTTGTAAAAGTATCACTATTTATCCTTTAAATTTAGTACCGAAATAATAGCTTCTTTCAGTAAAGCAATCCAACTGAAGCTGGATAAATTTGATATAATTTATAAAAAAAGAGAGAGAAGATATGATTATTTATGAAGATGATGAACTTTATATAGAAAATGAGAAGAGTGAAATTCCATGGTTAAAAATCTTCACAAAAGAGCCATACAAAGAGCTAGGGGATATTCCAAAAAAACTAAGAGTTAGACTTTGGGAAGTTTACGATATTGTAGAAGATGAAATGAAAAATTACTACACTCCCAAAAAGATAAATATGGCATCTTTTGCAAATATGCTACCAAGAGTTCACATCCATGTAATGGCCAGATTTGAGGAAGATAGCTACTTTCCAAATCCAATGTGGGGAGAAAAACTAAGAGAGGCGTGCTTAAATCTTCCAAATAAAGAGAAGTTCTACAGAACAGTTAAAAATGCTTTAGAAAATAGATAAATTCAAGACTTTTTTCACAATTAAAACTTTAGATTTTGTTATAGTCTGGGGCAAAATTTAGTTTTTCTGAAAAAAAGATAGCAAAAACAGCCTTTTTCACAATTAAAATTCTAAATTTTGTCATAGTTTGAGGCGAAGTTTGTTTTTATTGAGGAGCATACTGTAAGTATATGACGAAAGAAAACCAAACTTCAACGAAGAAATCTGGCAAAAGTGTTATTTAATTTTGAAAAATTATTTTAGTGGCGAGAATGGAACTAAAGCACTTCCCCATGTCAAGCCTCCACCAAAAGCATCAAGCAACATAAGCTCCCCAGCTTTAAGATTACCACTCTCGTAAACATCATTAATCGCCATTGGAATTGATGCGCTTGATGTATTTCCATACTTCTCAACCGTAAGAACAACCTGTTCATCTTTTAACTTTAATGCATCACCAACCGCTTTTATAATCCTAAGATTAGCTTGATGAGGAACAAAATGCTTTATCTCTGAACTATCTATATTATTTGTCTCTAAAATTTCTTCAACATCTTTTGTTAGGGTTCGTACTGCAACTTTGAAAGTCTCATTTCCCTTCATTTGCATAAAACAGCTGCTAGCTTCTTGTGCCAACGAATCATGAGCTGAACCGCTACCGCCGTTTGGCGTCATTAGCAGATCTGCATACTCTCCATCTGAACCAGTATGAATATCAATAATTGCTTCGCTTTTGTCTTTTGTTGCACTTATTACCGCAGCACCAGCGCCATCACCAAAAAGTATGCATGTTCCTCTATCTGTATAGTCAGTTATCGCAGATAGTTTTTCTGCTCCAACTATAAGCACATTCTTTTTCATACCAGACTCTATAAATGCTTTTGCTATTGAAAGAGCATAAACAAAACCAGTACAAGCTGCTGAGATATCAAATGCAGTTACATTTTTTAAATCGAGTTTATGAGATATGATAGTTGCAGTTGAAGGCATACAAAAATAATCAGGTGAGATTGTAGCACAGACAATCATATCTATCTCGTCTCTATTTATTCCGCTTCTATCCAGTGCGATATTTGCTGCACTTACGCCCATATCACTAGTAAATTCATCTTTAGCTGCAATATGTCGCTCTTTAATCCCTGTTCGCTTAATAATCCATTCATCTGAAGTATCAACCATTACTGAGAGTTCTTCATTTGTTAATATTTTACTAGGAGCATATGCACCTATTGAACGAAGTGCTGCATACATCATTAATCTTCCTTGCTCTTTAGCATCTCTAGTCTCTCAACAATATGCTCATTCACATTAGTATCTACATAATTTATTGCTTGAAAAATTGCATTTTTTATAGCTTTTGGATTACTTTTTCCATGTCCTACTATTGCACAACCATGAATTCCAATAAGTGGTGCACCACCAATCTCGGCATAGTCCATCTGCTCTTTCAATAGCTTAAACACTTTTCTCATTAAAAGTGCTCCAGTTATAGCAATAGGAGACTTTCTAATATACTCTTTAATAAGTCCTGTTATCGTTGAGGCTACTCCTTCGGATGCTTTTAACACCAAATTACCAACAAAACCATCGCAGACTATAACATCACAACTTGCATTAAAAATATCACTACCTTCAACATTTCCTTTAAAGCCTTTATAGCCTTGAAGCATTTTAAAAGTTGTTTTTGTTAGCTCATTACCCTTAGAATCCTCTTCACCATTCGCGAGTAAGCCAATAGATGGGGTTGATATTTTGAACATATCTTCAGCATAGCATCCACCCATTATAGCGAATTGTAACAGATGTTCTGGTTTTGAATCAACATTTGCTCCAACATCAAGAACAACTGATTTACGAGAATTTTTTGTTGGCATAAGAGTTACTAATGCTGGTCTTAAAACACCTTTTAAGCGTCCAAGTCTAAGAGTAGCTAGAGTCATTGTCGCTCCGCTATGTCCAGCAGATACGACACCATCAGCTTCACCGTTTTTTACAAGATCAACTGCCTTATAAATGCTACTCTCTTTTCTTTTAACTGCGTCAGTTGCTGAGTCATGCATAGATATTACATCATCGGCTTCAACTATTAAAATCTTATCTCTATAACGCTTCGGTAACAGAGGTAAAATTTCTGATTTTTTTCCAACTAAAATAGGAATGAAAAGCTTCTGTTTTAAAGCCTGAATAGTGCCTTCTATGATTGGAGCAGGACCAAAGTCCCCGCCCATTGCGTCAATAGCAATTTTTACCATTGACTATTTATACTCACCAGTCGTTGGATTGATATGGTGTGGAAGCTTATATGTTCCATCTTTGTCTTTAATTGGACGAGCTAAAGAAATCTTATAGTGAGTTCTTCTTTTTGCTGCGCGAGAATGAGACACTCTTCGTTTTGGTACTGCCATGATATTTTCCTTTCATTTGATTAGCTTACAAAAGAGACAAAGTAACTTTTGCTTCACTGAAGCCGTTTTGGCTACTAAAGCTTGTCTAAAAAACAAACACTATTTAGTTTTACAACCCTCACAAGATAGATAATCACTCTTAATGAGCGCTATCTCTGAGTTCATAATTTCTTCTAAATCAACAACGGAATTTAGTACTTCTATAATATCCTCAGGATACTCTTCACTACTTTTATAAAGACCATCTGAGATAAAAAGCTCTAAATCTTCATCAATATCTAACTTAAACTCATCAGCACAGATATTACAATCTGTAGTGATTTTCCCACTTAATTTCGCTTTTAGTAAAATTAATTTGCCGGAATCATACTGCAAATAACCTTTAAAAGTTATTTCATCAGATTTTACTTCGAAATCTAGCGGGATTTTAGTTATTTTTCTTAGAGCTATCTGCATGAAAAATTATGAAATTTCTCTCTCTGAGAAAAAGAATGCAATTTCTACAGCTGCATTTTCAACAGAATCACTTCCATGAACTGCATTTGCATCTATATTTTCAGCAAAATCAGCACGAATAGTTCCTGCTGCTGCTTCTTTTGGGTTAGTTGCTCCCATAAGATCGCGGTTTTTTTGCATTGCATTTTCACCTTTTAAAACCGAAACAACAACTGGACCGCTAATCATGAAATCAACTAAGTCTCCAAAGAAAGGTCTCTCTGCATGAACTGCATAAAAAGCTTCAGCATCTGCACGAGAAAGTTGAATCTTTCTTGTTGCTGCTATTTTTAAACCATTACTCTCGAAACGGTCTAAGATTTTTCCAACAACACCCTTTGCTACAGCATCTGGCTTTATGATTGATAGAGTACGCTCCATAAAATCTCCTATTGATTATATAAAATTAGAGTGGAATTATATCGGAAAAAGAGTGTGTTTTAAATTAAATTGGAAAATTTATCGATTGAAAAGATTTAGATGGGGGATTACAAAGTGAAAAACACTTTGTAATTGGAATTATTTTACTACAGGTTCTCTGTTTGAACGCTGAGCATCAGTAATATCTTCGCGGTGAGATGGACTTTCGCCAATTTCACTCCAAGTTATACATCCTTCAGTAGGACAAGCAGTAGCACATGCCGGCTCATCATGATGTCCAACACACTCTACACATTTGTCACTATATACATAATAAATTTCTTCTCCAGTTGGATTATCATCCTCATCAACAATCGCTTCTACTGGGCACTCGTCAATACAAGCACCACAGTTAATACAAGTATCACCAATAATTACTGCCATAATAGTCTCCTAATTTTATTTTCGTGATAAGTTTAGCTAAAGATTTTTAAAGATAGCTAAAAAAGCTTTTTTCGAACAAGTAACAATAGGAATCTGTTACTCTTTTGTAAGCAACAAATTTCATACTGCTAAACTTGATAATTGTTATTAAATGTTTAGATATTTTTTGATATCTTCTGCTCTATCTGTTTTTTCCCATGAGAACCCATCTTCTTCTCTTCCAAAATGCCCGTATGCGGCAGTTTTTCTATATATTGGGCGAAGAAGGTCAAGTGAAGTGATTATTCCTTTTGGAGATAGGTCAAAAAGTGCTTTCACACACTCTTCTATTTTTTCCTCTTCAACTTTACCCGTACCGTGCGTATCAACCATGATTGAAACTGGTTTCGCTACACCAATAGCATAAGCAACTTGGATTGTAGCTTTATCACAAGCACCTGACGCAACAAGGTTTTTTGCTACATGTCTAGCCGCATAAGCCGCACTTCTATCTACTTTGGTTGGGTCTTTTCCAGAGAAAGCACCGCCGCCGTGTGGACAACTTCCGCCGTAAGTATCTACGATGATTTTTCGTCCAGTTAGTCCAGCATCACCCTGTGGTCCACCGATTACAAAGTTACCTGTTGGATTAATGTGAAAAACAACATCTTTACTCATAAGCTCCGCCGGAATAACTTTACTTATAACCTCTTTGATAACATCTTCATGAATCTTCTCTTGAGGTATATCTGGAGCGTGTTGTGTTGAAATAACTACAGTCTCAACTGAAACCGGCATACCGTCTATGTATTTAACACTTATTTGTGCTTTTCCATCAGGACGAAGATATGGAATAATTCCCTCTTTACGAACTTGTGCCAATCTTTGAGTTAGTCTATGAGCCAAATGAATTGGAAGTGGCATTAAAACATCTGTTTCACGACAAGCATAACCAAACATAAGACCTTGATCTCCTGCTCCTATCTCACCACCAGCTTGATCAACACCTTGATTTATGTCTGCTGATTGCTCACCAATTCCATTTAGCACTGCCGCTGAGCGATAATCAAAACCATAAGTTGCATCAGTGTAACCAATCTCTTGGATAACTTTTCTTGCAATCTCTTGCATCGGGGCATAAGCCGTTGTTTTTAATTCGCCTGCAATTACACAAAAACCATTAGATACTAGTGTCTCACACGCAACGCGTGCATTAGCATCTCGTTCAATAATATAATCCAGAATTGCATCACTAATCTGATCTGCCATCTTATCAGGATGCCCTTCTGTTACAGACTCTGAAGTAAATATATACTCTTTTGTCATCGATTTTCCTTATTGAGATACAGAGTCCAGCTCCGTAAATCGTCGCAAGTATATCATATATTTATTATTTCTTAAACCGTATAAAATGGCTAAATTAATTATAAATCTATTACTATAGTTTCGTTAAAATTGCACAAACAACTTAAAAGGATTATATATGTTAGTAACAAATAAAGCTCCAGATTTTACGGCTACGGCGGTTTTGGCAGATGGCTCGATTGATGAAAAATTTAACTTAATGAAAAACTTAGGTGCAAAAGGTGCCGTGCTATTTTTCTACCCACTTGACTTTACTTTTGTATGTCCATCTGAAATCATTGCGTTTTCTCATAGAGTTGAAGATTTTAAAAGTCGTGGCATAAATGTTATTGGTGTTTCAGTTGATAGCCAGTTTTCACACTTTGCATGGAGAGAAACTCCTATTGAAAAAGGTGGTATCGGAAGAGTTAAATATCCACTTGTTGCAGATTTAACTAAACAGATCTCAAAAGATTATGATGTTTTGTTTGGAGAATCAGTTGCTCTTCGTGGAAGTTTTTTAATTGATGGCAAAGGTGTGATTCGTCATGCTGTGATAAATGACTTGCCCCTTGGAAGAAATATTGACGAAATGATTCGTATGGTAGATGCAATGCAGTTTACCGATGAGCATGGTGAAGTTTGTGCCGCTGGTTGGGTAAAAGGTGATGAGGGCATGAAAGCAACAACTGCTGGCGTTGCTGAATATTTGGCGAAAAATAGCGAAAAATTATAAAAAAAGAAAAGAGGAATTTGTTCCTTTTTTCACCCCATCAAACTCTCTCCAAGATTAGATATAATTCCACTTCGCGTTATTAGCTCAGCTGGATAGAGCAACGGCTTCCTAAGCTGTAGGCCGCAGGTTCAAATCCTGCATAGCGCACCATTTTCATTCACAATGCTCGCTCGTATAGATAAATAAACATTAATTATAGCTATAAAAGCAGAACTCTCTAACACATATACTTTATTACCTTTTCACAGTAGATAAAGCTATTTTTACATTAAAAATTTTGAGATGAGTCAATGATTGATTCATATAAATTTTGTATAATATATATGTATATATCTAAATTAAAATTGGGAAAAATGAATAAATATAGATTAAACTTACACTTTCCGTTAATTGGCTCAGTTCTTGCAATGTTTATTATCACTATATTTAGTTTTATGTATTTTCAAGAAACTGCAATTCATGGAAATAAAAAAAATATAGTTGATAAATTTTTTAATAATTTAGAGCTAGAATCCGAATACGATACAAAGGTTTTTTCAAACTTCATCGATATGGTTGGCTCAGATAGCTCAATCATCAAATCATTTGAATCAAAAAATAAAAAAGAGTTATTTGATTTAACTAAACCACTATTTGACAAGCTAAACAAAGATATTGACTTAACGCACTTCTATTTTATTTTAAATGATGGCACAGTCTTTTTAAGAGTTCATAACTTTAACAAAGATGGCGATACAATAAAACGAGCTACATTCCTAGATGCTCAAAAAACAAACTCACTCTCAAGCGGACTTGAGTTTGGCCTTATGAAGAGCTATACACTTCGCGCCGTAAAACCATGGATTGTAGATGGCAAGAAAATTGGGTATATTGAGTTTGGCAAAGATATAGGCAAGACGATAGAGAGTCTCTCAAAACTTTTGGACACGCAGATATTTATAGCCGTAAAAAAAGAGATATTTACAGATGCACCAAAAGAGGTAAAAAACAGGCTTAGCGATAAGATATCTACAAAAAATGACTATATCAAATACAATACCACTATCATCCCAAAAGAGATAAATGATATCGTAAATGGAAAGTTAAACAATACGGATATAAATCTTGGTGATGGCACATATTTTGTTTCACTAGCGCCAATGAAGGATATATCAAAAAAGAAGCTTGGTTCTTTTATCTTTTTAAGTAATGTATCATCTGAACATTCACTTATGTATAGCTCAATCAAAATATTGACTCTGTTTTTAACTGCTCTCACTTTAATATTACTTACAATAGGGTTTGGTTTAATAAAAAGAAGAGAGGACACAATATCTACTCTTACCGAACAGCTAGACAAAAAAAATAGAAAACTTCAAAAACTTTTTGATATCCAAAAAAACATAATTATTATTTCTGATGGCAAAAAGACTTTGTTGGTAAACGAAGCTACATTAAACTTCTTTGCCGTAGAAAGCATAGAAGAATTTAGAAAAATCAGCGAAGATATTAGCGGAAGATTTATTGCTTCGAATGGCTATTTTAGTTTAGAAAAAGTTCCGAATAATAAAAATTGGATAACAACAATTGAACCATTATCGGGCGATGCAAGAATTATTACTATGAAAGATGCGGATGGTGCATCTCACACATTTAATATTTCGATAAGTCAATTTGAAGAGGAACAATACCTAATATCATTTACAGATATAAGTGCAACTATGGTTGAGAAAATTAACTTATCTAAAAAAATAGAAAAAGATGAATTAACTGACGCTTTTAATAGAAAATTTTTCAATAAAAATATTGCTTCAATCATAAAGAGTTTAGATAGTCACACCTATCTCGGGGTTGCAATGATTGATATTGACTTTTTCAAAAAGGTTAATGATACACATGGACACAATGCTGGAGATATTGTCTTGCAGCAGTTTTCACAATACATTAAATCCTCTATCAGGTTAGATGATTTTTTAATCAGATGGGGCGGTGAAGAGTTTATAATTTTAATCAAAACTAAATCTAAAGAAGCACTTCTAAGAGCAGCCGAACACATAAGACAGAAAATTGAAAAAAGCAAGTTTGATATAGTAGGAAATATTACTTGCAGCATAGGAATCACCATATATATTCCCGGCGAAGACATAATAAGGACAATAGAGAGAGCCGATATTGCTATGTATAAATCTAAAGAGAGTGGAAGAAACATGGTTAGTCAATTGGAAAACAGTGACACCAATGAACTTGAAGTGCCTACAAACGAAGAGTGCTTAAGAGCCGTTTTAGATGAAAATGCAATCATAGTTAATTTCGAGTCTAATTTACTAGATAATCATAGATATCTACCTGAAGAGGTAATTGGTAAAAACTGGTTTGATATATTTATAGATACATCTGACACAAAAGAAACAATGAATTATTTTAAAGAAATACTTTCTGCCAAAGATGGAAAAATAGATAAACATACAAACGATATTATTCTTAAAGATAAAACTCATATGCTTTTAGATTTTGAAAATACAGTTTTTACAAAAGAGGCAAAGAGATTTGTATTGTTTGTAGCAAAAGAGCATAGTGAAACTTATCTGTAGAAGTTCTTGCTACACGAAAAATAGACTCGCTTTTTTAGTTTTACAAGGAATCCAAAAAATCATATCCGCCTAAGAGTCTAGTAGGATATATTTTTTAGTATTTAGCATAAGTTAAGTTTTGAAGCTTACTGTTAAGTTCAGCCGTATTTTCACCAATTCCATTTGCCACATTTGGTCATAGAGCTAATGCTAGTGGTATTTGAACAGTTACATAACTCAACTGCCCCTTACAAATCTCAAAGCTTTTTGGTTTACAAAAACTATATCTCTCCACTGTTTTCTTGGTGCAATAAGTGTTAATCTTTTTGGATTTGAACTTCTTGAGATTGCTACATAGAACTGTGATGGAGCAAAAATTTCATTTGTCTCTACAATCAAATCCTCAATGCTCATGCCTTGTGACTTGTGTATTGTTATGGCAAATGCTAGTTTTATAGGGAACTGATAGACGCTAAATAGCGATTCCTCTACAATCTCTTTTTTTGAGCCAATTGATTTTTCTATCCATGACTTCTTACTTTGGGCAATTGCTTCAAGTTTTACAACTGTACCATCACTTTTCCTAACATATACAAACTCGCTCTCTATTTTTACAACCAAACCTCTCTCACCATTAAAGTAGTTCCATGCGTTTCTTGTAAAAAGTACGGGGGCGCCTAGTTTTAACTCTAGGTTTTTATCAACTCTTGCATCACTCATAAACCTCTCAATCTCAGCATCTTTGACACTTTTTTGATGTTTTACAACCTCGGCTATTTTTATGAAAAGCTCACTCTCAATGAACTCCAACTGATTTTTATTGTGCCTTGAAGCCGACTCATTTTTCCCAAAAAGAAATGTAAACTGACTCAAATCTTGCGGCAGAGGTTTTATGAACTCATTCAAAATATTATGAACATTCTCATCAACATATCCACTTCTAATATCCTTTAAAAGCTCTATAAAATCCTTATCGTCGGTTCTATAAATATGAGTTAGTTCCACCACTTCAAACGCAAATTTACTCCATGATGATGACTCAAATGCAAACCTAACTTCAGATGAACCACGAACAACTGGTGGAAGCTGTAAAAAATCGCCAACTATCAAAAGTGAACCTTTAAAGTCCGCTTGAAGCAGTCTTAGATGCACCATCTCTAAAAGTGCATCACTCACCATTGAAACCTCATCTATAACAAGAAGACTCATACTAGAGAGTACTTTTTTAACTTTTTTGCTGATGTCAAGCTTACCGTTTAGTTCTAACTCTTTTAAATTTCCGGCAATTCCAAAATCCAAAAAACTATGAAGCGTTTGTCCATCTATAAGGGTTGCCGCCATTGCAGTTGAGGCTAGTTTTGCAACTTTTTTTGCATCATCTTCATAGTGCTTTATGATATTTTTTGTAATTGTTGTCTTTCCAACTCCAGCACCACCTGTTAAAAAAACACTCTTTTTATCTTTTAATTTTTCTAAAATATTGTTTGTTAAATCCATAAACAACACTCTATCAACAGTAATTAAAAATAGAGATAAAAAATGGTAAAATTTTTGACCAATACAATTTAGGAATCAAAAAAAATGGAAAGAATTTTAATAATCGAAGACAACAAAACGCTAGCAAAATTAATGGCAAAAAAAATTAGTTCCGAACTTAGTCTAGAAGTTGATATCGCACACTCTCTTTCTGAAGCAAAACTCTTTACAAAAAAATATAGTTATTTTTTAATACTTACTGATTTAAATCTACCTGATGCTCCAAATGGCGAAGTTGTTGATTATATTTTAGAAAAAAACAATCGTGTTATAGTTTTAAGTGGCAATATAGACAAAGAGTTTAGAAAAAAGATGCTTCAAAAAAATATTATAGATTATGTAAATAAGGGTGGAGTGGATGATGTTAACTATATTATTCAGTCTATAAAAAGGCTAAAGAAAAATAAAAATCATAAAATATTGGTTGTTGATGACTCTCTCGTATTTAGAAAACAGATACAAGGTATGCTTGAAAATATGTTTTACAAAGTAATAACCGTAGCCCATGGAGAGGAAGCCCTTGGAATGATTCACTCAAATCAAGATATAAGTCTAGTTTTAACAGACTACAATATGCCAGTTATGAACGGATTAGAGCTAACAAGAGAAATCAGAAAGGAGCATAACAAAAACGATGTTGGCATTATTGCCATCTCCTCTGACTCTGACGATGAAACAACTGCTATATTCTTAAAAAGTGGTGCGAACGACTACATCAAAAAGCCTTTCTCCAAAGAGGAGTTTTCATGTCGCATAAACAACTCTATAGAAGCTCTTGAGAATATTCAAATCATAACAAATCATACAAATAGAGATTTTTTAACAGGTCTTTATAATAGAAGATACTTTTATGAAAATATTGATGGGTACTTTAAAAAAGCAGTGGATGAGAATGAGAAGTTTGCCATTGCTATAATAAACATAGATAACTTCAAAAAGATTAGTGACACATTTGGTCATGATGCCGCAGATAGCGCTATAGTTAGCCTAGCTGATGTCCTAAGAGCAACCATAAATCCGGATGATATGGTCGCTAGATTCAATAGCGAAGAGTTCTGTGTCGTACTAAAGAACACAACCGAAGATGAAATCCTTGAAAAGCTTGAAGAGCTAAAAACAAATGTGCAAAATCACACAACAACCACAAGTAAAAATGAAAAAATAAACTTCACAATATCTATCGGCGCTGTCTTAAACCGCGAAGATACACTAGATGAGACGATTGGCAAAGCGGATATGCTACTATACAATGCAATGCAAAACAGCACGAACCAAGTTGTACACGACTAATCAATCACCAAAACAGTCCCAAATGGCGCGGTCGTATCTTTTGGAGATATCCATTTAACTTGGTATAACGGCTCTTTATCTGGAAAAATCCCATCTAAATCACTAAAATATAGTAGCAGATTTACATCATCGAGCTCTTTTTCCACAAACTCAAAAACTGCCCTAAAATCCGTTGCTCCACCACCAATTAAGTTTACTTCCAAAGTATCCCCGCTATAAAAAGTTGTATGGGAACGGATTTTATCATCGCAGACTAGAAGCTCTATCTGGTAGTTTTGAACTAAACTCATCATAAAATCTACTTCATTTAAAAAAGTGTTTAAAAGTTTCTCATCAACCGAGCCTGAACTGTCTACCGCAATCACAAGTTTAACTCTTTGACTAGTGGAAGATGGCAGGTAAACTCCCATATGCAAAAACTTTTTGCTCGGTGGCAAAAGAGTAAAATCATCTTTATGAAACCGCTCTAGCGCGACTTTTAGCTCATCTCGCCAATCTATCTTGCTGTTGTAAGAGAGATTGAAAAACCTGTTTATGCCCTTTGGAGCATCTCCTTTTTTTATCTCTGCGTCAAGTAACGCTAGGGCTTCCTCCATAAAAAGTTGCTCTTTTAGTCCGCCATTTTCACTCTCTTGAGGAGTTTTGTTTTTTTGTTCATCTTCATTTTGATTTTGCTCATCACTCTTTATGTCATCCTTATCATCAGCTTCATATTCGAGCTCATCTCTTAAAATATCCTCTTTGAGTTGCTCGTAAATCTCTTCTGCATAAAGTCCGACAAATCTTTTAGAGTAGTGCGCCTCATCTGGGCGAGAGAATCCATTTTCCACTAACATATCATTGATAGCGTAGTCGGTAGAGAGTTGCCAGAGCCAAGAACTTCTTTGACCTCGTCTGTTTTCATGAGAGAGTGAAGCGTGCATAGCGCCATTTGCAAAGATAAATTCCATCTCATCGAGGGTTAAACGGGCAAAAAAATCTTCGTTATACTCAAGCGTTTTTCCATTGCTTTTGGAAGCTTGAATATCGTTGTTTAAAATCAACTCAAGCTTAGATGCTATCACACCAAAAAATGGGTAGTTTACTAGGAGTTTTGCTTTAGCTTGAGATATTTTTTGCTCTAAATGTATCACTTCCATCTATAAAAAACTAAACTGCTAAACTCTTTTTCAAATCCTGCACAAACTCAGTTATATCATCATGAAGTGTTTGCAAATCCTCTTCATGTCCCACTTCATCGCCCAAAATCTGGGAAACTATATCGTAGGTTACTATGTCTTTATTTTTTGTGAATTCAACTATGTTTGAGTAGGTTTTGATGGCGCACTGCTCACCATTGATAGCATCTTGAAGTATTGCCACAACATCAAAATTTTTAGGCTTATCATAACCGCAATTTGTCTGTTTCATCCACTCTTTTGGATGCAAAAGCGGCGTTCCGCCAAGCTGAATAATCCTATCCGCTATCATTGTAGCATGTCTTAGCTCATCCGCCGCATGCTGGTTCAACTCAACAATAGCAGCATCCTTCATAATGCCTTTAACAACTTTACTCTCAATAAAATATTGATAATAAGCCAACCATTCATCTGCATAAGCCCTATTAAGCAGCTCAACAAGTTCTTTGATATCTATGCCCTTAATAATCGAATTACCAACTCTAGCCATAACAAACTCCTGATGAAAATTTATATCATTATCGTACAACGAAATTGGTTAATCTACATTATTCCATCGTTTATTTCAGCTAATTCAGTCCTTGCCACAATAGCATCGTATCCGCCAACATATTCACTTAGTTTATCTCCACCAGCATAAGTCAAACTCCCCTCTTCAAATCTTTTAAAAGCGAAAATTGCAGAGTTCATAACTTGTGAATTAAAAACACCAATCTCAGCAAGAAGCTCAAAATCTTTAACTTTCAAACCTGTTACCTTTGTAAAAAGCTCAGGCTCAAGCTCCGTAATAACATCTTGAAGTGTCTCTTCGCGATTATCGGTCAAGTACATAAAAATAGGCACTCTAGTGGCAAATTTGATAAGCTTTTCTCTAAGAATTTTTTTAAATCCTTGATTCTCTTTTTTCTCTTTTTCTTCTTTTTGCGTAAGCTCACTTTTTTCTTTTTTGGCTTTGTTTAGTGCTTTTTCAGATGAGATAACTTTTTTTATATCCTTAGACAAACCTCTAAACGCTTCTATATTTTCTAAGGCATCCATAGCTATATCATTGTTTAAAAGTTTTTCAAGCGTCATATTGTCTACATTTACCAGTTGAGCACTTTGCCATCTTTTTGCAAGCATGGTTGAAGCTGTTCCTGAAGCTACTATGTCAAGCAATTCTCCTGCATTAAGTTCTGTCATTGAGTAGCCGTCATAACAAAGTACTGGTAAAAATTTTATAAACTCTTCTACTCTTTTTTCAGGACTACTCGTATCTTTTAAATCAAGTCTTGCACTATATTCAGAGATGAGCTGTAAAGCACGGTTTGGTGCAAAATCAAAAACATAACATATTGTTTTTAATATTTCAGATTTATTTGGTGATTTTTTATCTATATTTTTCACACTCCACGGTGTTTGTACACGAAATGCGGCTTGAAAATAGGTTTCTGGACTTGATGTATTGCGAAGCATAAAAATTCCACTCCATGGAGGCACGGAGACACCTGTTGTAAGTTTTCCACATGAAAGCGTTATTGTTTTTGTTTTCAGTGGATTTTTCATCGCTTTTTTTACAGGAGGTAAAGCTTTTTCTCCTATTCCTGCCCCCGCTCCAGCGGCAATTATTATATGATAATCATGATAAAATGTATTTACCTTGGCTTTAAGTAACTTGTCCATTGCAAAACATGAAGCCACAGAGGGCAAAAACCAAAAAGTATGCAATAGCGTATTCAAAAGTCTCGTATCCTCAAAGGGTATCGGCGGTTTTATTGCGTCACTTCCTGCTATCGGGTTAGCAGACATGTGTTGTCCTCTAATAAGATTAAGCCACTTTTGCACCTCATTTTCATACTTAAAAATTTCATTTTCTGCTTTGAAAAATTCACTCAAATCAAACTCGTTATTCTCTCCCTTGAGTGCTACCTCTCGTATATCTTCAGGCATTTGATAAGTCATGAGCGTCATTTGAGGTAAAGAAGCATAAGGGTTTTCACCTTGAAGCTTCTCATTCCAAAGAGTTTTTTCTCTTTGTTCATCTGAATAAGTCCAGTTAAATATCTGATCTTCCAAAAACTCCCCCGAAGAAACTGCACGAAACGGCGTGCCAGAAAGGTACAAAAAAGCATTTACACTTAGTGGAAAAACCTCTTCATTGAGCTCTTCATCTAAAAGTTTATCTTCATTTTTAAACTCTTTTTGCTCGCTCGGATCGCCATCATACAAGTCTCTTGCACTATCTCGCCATGACCCAAAATGATACTCATCTAAAATACAGCAATCCCAATCAGTCAAGTGTGCAGCTTCAAGTCTCTCTTTTATTTTTCCATCTTTTGTTTTGCCTAAAATGTCCTGAAATGAAGCGAACCAAACAAATGGTTTACTCTCATCTATGCCATCAAAACTCTCTCCACTTCCGATAAACTGCCAACCATCAAAATCTACATGTGAAGCCAAATCTTCTCTCCATGCATTTTGTACAGCTGGCTTATAAGTAAGTACCAAAATCTTTGTCCATCCCATGTTGAGAGCTAATTGATAGCTTGCAAATGTTTTTCCAAATCGCATTTTTGCATTCCACAAAAAGTGTGGAGCTTTTTTCTCTTTTGATTTTGAATATCTGTCAAAATATTCACTTGTTACTCTTACTGCTTCGGCTTGTTCTGGTCTCATGGGAAAGTTTGATGCTCTTGTTTGTTGCACTGTTGTGTTGGATTTTATCTCATTGATAACACTTTTTATATCTTTGACATTGCATTTAAACCACTCGCCATTAACCCTCTCAAAACCTTTTTGTTCCAATCTTCTATGCACTTCATGGTCGTCAAAAAATAGATCATTATCATCTACGGCAACTTCATCTAAGAGTATCTCATAAGGATTTTTATGTGGAGATTTTGTAGGAAACTGTTCAGAGATTCGCACATCAACATCTCTGGTGGTATAGCCAATTTTCAGAAATCCTTTGTGTTTAAATTCTGGTGTTGTATAGGCATAGATTTTTGGCTTTACAGGAGCGGCGATGTTCTCTTTTGCCATTACAACATCTCCTTAATCATGCTCTCTATAAAAGCTATCTCATCTTTTGTAAGTGCATATCTTTCATAAAGTTTTTTATCGCTCCACTCTATTTTCATATCTAGTTTTGGAACAAATATAAGAGTCTTTGATGGCATATCTTGAGTAGATTTGATCAAAGAGATTAAAAACCTTACAAATTTTGTTTTTAGATATTTTTCTAGATTTAAGGCTTTTTCAATATTATCATAATAGCCTGCCACTAAATATGTTTCAGTACATACTGAATTTGGTTCAACAAAAAAAGGTTTTCCTATGATTTGATGAGGATAACCTTCACCTGCACCGTATGCTTTTGATATTAAAACTTTATACATATCTATCCACTCATTATTTTTTACAATGTGTACTGGATTAACATAACCAATAAATTTATTGCCATATATCTTATAATGTCCATCAATTTTTTTAGTTGTTATAGTTTTAAAATTTGTTGGTAAACCAAATGGTTTTCGTGAAGAAACTTGTGTATCTAAAGTTACTTCATTTTTACTCTTTACTTTATTTAGAATTGAAATTGCTTCATTAAATCTTACAAAAACATCATTTTCATTGAGTGCCCTTTGCATAGGCAATAGTGCGGTACCATTGGATATTGTCCTCACATTACAATCGCCATTATGATTTTTATCCCAGAGAAAATAACAAACACCGCCTTTAATTTCTACTCCTGGAAAACACTCACTTGCATTTGGATAATCTACAAGTTCTTTGATGCGTTTGTCATTGAGCATTGACTCTCTAAAACTATCAAGCCCTTTTCCACCAGCAAACCAACGGCTTGGGATAATCATTGTGAGATATTTTGGATTCATAGCTTTTGCCTGTTCCACAAACCTATGATAAAGCGGTGAAGCACTTGCTCCATGTCCTCCATCTGAGAGTTGATACGGCGGATTCCCTACGATTACATCAAATTTCATATCTCTAAACTCCTCTTTCATCTCTTTATGTATAAATCTATAAGCGTGATTTTCCAAACTATTATCATCAAACACGCCTTTTACAGCTCCACAATAAACACATTTAGCATCTTTGTACTCATGTTGCGTATGCTTATAGATGATATTTCCATCTTTCTTATCCATTTTTACAACTGAAAACTCTGCATTGTCTGCATTTTTTGTGTAGTACAAACTTCGTCTTGAAATCAGCGATGTTATTTCAGTAATTGCCATCCCAAAAACCATATTTTTGTAAATATGCTCTTTTCTTTCTAGCTCATTTGGTATTTTTTCTTTTAATCCTTCTAAGAGTCTTTTTGCAATCTCTCGCAAAAATACGCCCGATTTTACACTTGGATCTAAAAACTTTATTTCAGGATTCAACCACAATTCTTGTGGTAACAAATCCAACATTTCAGCTACAATCTTTGGCGGAGTAAAAACCTCGTCACTGCTTAGGTTGGAGAGACAATCAAGTATATCTGGAGTGTGTGAACCTGTAATATTGCTAACCAACATAATCTAGCTCCAAATACTTTGTAATCATATGTTCTTGAATAGGTCGCAGTTTGAAAAGATAGCTGTTTTGCATACTCAAATCACGAAACAAAAACTCTCTTCTTTTGAAAAAGTAGAGTTTAGGGGATGTAAATTCTGTAAAGATTATGTTGTTTTGAGGGTTAAGCGTGTCGCCTACTTGAATATTTTTGTTTAACACAAAATCTACACTTTTATAAAATCCGCTATATGGCTTTTTTGTGTTTTGTGAAAAGGAGTAGTGTTCTATGACAAGAGCATGAAGTCTGGCTTTTGCTTCATTTATATTCTCTTGGCAAATATCAATTCCATAAATGTTTGCAAGTGATTTTATAGTGTAAAATTCAAAATCTTGCTGTTTTTTATATTTACTAGTTACTGTGTGGAGCTTGCGTTTGAGTATCTCTACTAAAAAATTCCCATTTCCACATGCAGGTTCCAAATATCTGGTCTCAATCTTTTCAGAGAAATTTTTTGTAAGGTCAAGCATAGCATGTACTTCTCGCTCACTCGTATAAACCTCCGCTAAATCCCTAACACGCTCTTTTGATTTTGTTTGTGGAGTCATTATTCCCTCTTTTTTAATAATTACAAGTAATTATTGCAGAGCAAATTATACATACATAGAATTATTACTTGTTTAAATATATTTAAATGGAATAATTCTAATGTTGTTTTATCATCAAGAGACTTGTAAGTTGCTTCTTAAAAAGGTAATTTATGACAAAAAGAGATATTGCAGGATTTTTAAATGTGGATATTAAAACGCTCTATAATTGGGAAAAATTCAAGCCAAACCTCTACGAAACAGTTATGAAAGGTTTAGCTTTTGACGAAATAGTAGAAGCTCAGAAAGAGAGTTATGAGAAGGCGAAAGAGTTGCAAAATAGATATAAAAAACTTTAAGATTTGACAACAACTTAAAATGAATATTTAAGCTCTAAGTTTATACAGATATCTGTTATTTTTATTCAAAGAATTTGGTGTAGGTCATGTTTTGTATTGATTAAATATACTCAATTTATAAGTTGGAATTTTTTCTAATCTAAAATTATCTAGACTTTGTAGTACAATTGTGCATGAACGAAAATAAACTACCTCATGGTCTTAGCGCTGTCGAAGCACTTCAAAGACGCAATAAAGAAGGTTTTAATGAGCTAGAGATAAAACATAACCGCTCTACTTTTAAGATAATTCTTGAAGTTGTGCGTGAGCCGATGTTTCTGCTTCTGTTGTCTGCCGGAGGGATTTATCTCATCATGGGGGATGCTCATGAAGCCGTTATCTTGCTGGGATTTGTCTTTGTCATTATGGGAATTACTATTATTCAAGAGAGACGAACAGAAAAAGTCCTTGAGGCACTTCGTGATCTCTCTAGCCCTCGCGCTCTGGTTATTCGTGATGGAGTACAAATTCGAATATCAGGCAGAGAGGTTGTTCGTGGCGACACTCTTATCTTAAACGAGGGAGACCGCATCCCTGCAGATGGTTTCATTCTCTCCTCGCATGACCTTGCCGCTGATGAGTCTATGCTTAGTGGCGAATCAGTTGCTATTGCCAAATATGCCGATGATCCCTCAAACAACAAACTCTACGCTGGAACACTCACTATCAGAGGTCAAGCTATCATTGAAGTAACTGCCATCGGTGCACTTACTGAACTTGGAAAAATCGGTAAATCTCTGCAGAGTATCGAAAATGAAGCATCTCCTCTACAAAAAGAGACCGCTCTGCTAACCAAGCATCTTGCAATTGTTGGCATAGCTCTATGTTTTGTCGTAATTATTCTATTTGTTCTGTTTCGTGGAGGATGGCTAGAGGGAATATTGGCAGGTATTACACTTGCCATGGGAATACTTCCTCAAGAATTTCCCGTTATTATGATTATCTTCATGGCACTTGGTGCTAGGCGTATTGCACAGCATAATGTTCTCACTCGTCGTCTTAGCGCTATTGAAACGCTAGGTAAAACGACTGTTTTATGTGTTGATAAGACAGGAACTCTAACCAAAAATCAGATGGCGGTCGCCGCACTGGCGCTTAGGGATAAATTTTTAAGTATTGCTAATCTAGATGAGCTCCCTGAAGATTTTCATGAGATTGTTGAATATTGCATCCTAGCCAGCCAAACTGACCCTCATGATCCTATGGAAAAAGCTTTTTATACACTAGCAAATAGATATTTACTCCACACCGAGCATCTTCACTTTGATTGGAATCTAACTAAAGAGTATGAACTGGCTCCAGACCTCTTGGCTATGTCACATTTATGGCAGATTCAAAAGCAGCATCACCATCCGGTAGCAACTAAAGGAGCTCCTGAAGCAATTATTGACCTTTGTCATCTTGATGCTCAAAAAAGAGATGAAATTATGCAGCAAGTGGCAGCAATGGCGGATCAAGGGTTGCGTGTTCTGGGAGTAGCTAAAGCAGTTCATATTGGGGAAGAGTGGCCAGCCATCCAACATGACTTTGAATTTGAATTTTTAGGTCTTGTCGGGCTTGCAGATCCGTTGCGTGATGAAGTTCCACAAGCTGCAGTTGAGTGTCGCAGTGCAGGCATTCGCATCGTCATGATTACTGGTGACCATCCAAGAACCGCAAAAGCAATAGCTAAACAGGCAGGGATTGACTCAACAACCGTCATAACAGGGGCAGAACTAGAAACTCTCCATGGAGATGAATTGGCAGCTTGTATACAAAAAGCCTCTGTTTTTGCCCGTGTATCACCTCAGCAGAAATTACAAATAGTGGAAGCACTAAAAAGTAATGGCGAAATCGTTGCTATGACCGGCGATGGAGTCAATGATGCTCCAGCCCTTAAATCTGCTCATATTGGCATAGCTATGGGAAAAAGAGGAACAGATGTTGCCCGCGAGGCCGCCTCCCTTGTTTTACTAGAAGATAATTTTGGCGCCATAGTTGAGGCAATCAAACTTGGCAGACGCATCTTTAACAACCTGCGCCACGCTATGATTTATACAATCGCCGTGCATATTCCCATCATTGGGCTATCAATTCTCCCCATTATCTTTGGCTTGCCACTAGTTCTCGCACCGATTCATATTGTCTTTTTAGAACTGATTATTGACCCTGCATGTTCTGTTGTGTTTGAGGCAGAAGAAGCCTCAGCAGATATTATGGCACACCCTCCAAGACTCTCTCATGAGCATCTGATTTCATCAAAACATCTTATACTTAGTCTGCTGCAAGGTGGTCTTGCTGCCATCGCCGTTGCCCTGCTCTACTCGACATCACTGAGCGTCGGTGTCGATGTGGCAGAGGCTCGCGCCATGGCTTTTATAGCTCTCGCTAGTGCAAATACGGTTCTAATCTTTAACAGTCGATCACATGAGCACTCTTTTCGTCAATCATTTACCGCTGTTTCCACTATCGGCCTCTGGGTTATCTCCACTACACTCTTAAGCCTAATGGCCATCACCATAATGCCATCTATCGCTATCTACTTCTCATTTGCTCCACCGTCTCTGTCTAATTGGCTCATCGCCTTTGGTACAGGTATCAGCATGTTTGTTTTATTTGAAATAGTGAAAAAGGGTGTTTTATCTTATTCAAGTAGATAAGCAAACTTTTTAACCCATGCCCTAAAGAGTTCTGAGTGCTCCATATTTACGCCACTTCTTTGCAAGTCTTGAACTATCATGACGGCAAATTCACTTTTCATCTCCAGAGTGTATTTCAGCAGATTATCCAACTTCTCGTCACTTGCATCTCGCAAATATGCACTCACGAGTCCAACACAAAGAGCATAAAGCACATCAACCTCATCACTATATCTGCCGTTTCCATTTTCTAGAATATTTTGGATGTCAGGGAGCTTTGCACTAACTCTTCTAAATGCTAAAAAAGAGACTGCAACATCTTTGCCAACTGCTCCGCCTAATGTTTCCAAAAGTAGCTCTTTTGATATTTTACTTTTTAGTATACTATCTACAAACTCCCAGCTTCTCGGAGTTGCAAAACTTTTTGCATCACTCTTAGCGTCGAATGTGAACAGATGTTCATTTTTGTATGATATGTATGAGATAATGCTCTCATCAATCCCATTTTTAAATGCCCAAAACCGCCAATCTTGAACATCAACACTCATCTCAAAGTGAACAAATCTATTTGCTAGTGGACTTGGCATCCTGTAAGTTAACCCTCTGTCTCCCTCGCGGTTTCCAGCGGCAACTATTGCCCAACCATCAGGAAGAGAGTATTCGCCAATTTTTCTATCTAAGATAAGCTGATATGCTGAGGCTTGAACCGATGGTGCGGCGGAGTTTAACTCATCTAAAAACAAAATCCCCTCACCCTCTTTTGGCAAAAAAGCAGGAGGTGCCCAGAGTGCTGTATGTGACTCTTTATCATAAAATGGGATTCCTTTTAAGTCGGTTGGGTCCATAAGTGAGAGTCTTAAATCTATAAAACCAATTTTGCTATCTTTTGCTATCTGCTTAATGATGGAAGATTTTCCAATCCCTGGTGCACCCCATAAAAATGTTGGAACCCTCTGCTCTACCAAAGAGCCTATTATGCTTATTAACTCAGTCGCCTTCATACTTCCCATCCTATATTTTCTGTTTGGATATGTCTACCAAATCCAGCATTTGTTTTTACCGCTCTCTCATATCTGCTATCGAGCTGTAATTGGTATAAAATCTCTATCGGTGTATTTTCATTTTTTGCCAACTCTTCAAGATACTCACCATTTTTATATGCCGCTTGAAGTATCTCTGTAGGAGCTGCCTTGTTTGCATATATGCTCGATAGAATACTTTTATCTCTACTTTTTAAGAGCATATTTAAAATCTTTTGATGAAGATTATCATTAAGAGCCAAGGCACAATTTACTTTTTTATCGCCAAGAGCAAATAGCTCCTCTTGCATTTTTAAAGTTAGAGTTTCATTTAACGCCAAATCTATTTTTTGATTTTTGCAAAGAATAAAAAGTTCATCTGTTAATCTTATACTTTTTGCTACATTTTTTCCAAGTTCAACATCTCTTAAAAATTCCTCTACAAGAGACGGTTTCAAGTTTTCATTTAGTGAGAGAGCTTCTAGTACTCTAGGATTTTTTGCTTTCTTGAAAAAATACTCTTGCATCTCCTCGTCACACTCTGGGCTCATGGCAATTGCACACTCTATCTTAGGATGAAACTTTATAGGCTCAAGTAGTGAGATAGCCCTTAAAAGCACCGCACTTTTAGTCTGTCCGACAAGATGGAAAATACCCGTAGTTGCATACTGAACATTATGATTTCTCTCAATATTTTCATAAAAGCGTGATATTAGCGCGGCACTAACATCGCGGTTATCATCATTTTCAAAAAAATCTTCATTACTCCATGAGTACATCTTTAAAAGTCTAAAAAAAAGCTCATCGTTAAGGATTGGATTTTGTATAAAACTCTTTAGTCTCTCTCTGTTTTTGCTAAGTTTCAAGCTCATCAAAAGCGTATCCGCATCTATATGTTTTGCCAGCTCATTTTCCAAAACATCAATAGATATAAACTCTAAAGTAGCCGTCTTTCGCTCATAAAGTGCATCACTTTCATTTTGCTCATACGGCGTCATCATTCTGCCATCAACCACGAGTGCAACACTATCATCAACCTTGCTAACAAGCTTGATCTTATGAAACTTTAGTTGTGATTCAAACTCGTCACTACTAAAAGCACGACTTTTACCAAAAAGTAAAATTGATTTCTCTTTTAATTCTTTTAAATTCATGTTCAGATTGTATCATCAGCGCTCTTTTATAACACTAAACTTACTAAGTATTAAAAAAAATAAGTGTTATACTTTCAGATTAATACAACCAAAGGAAATTTATGAAAATTTTATCTCTACTTTTCACTCTAGCTTTTGCCCTTTTCGCAAATGACGGGGCACATGAATTTGCCCCAAGTAAGGATTGTCAAACTTGTCACACACAGATTTATGATGAGTATTATGGCTCCATGCACGCAAACTCTACACCAGACAAAGACGCCATACATAAAGTCATATGGGATAAACATCCACACAATACAAAACTTGAGCAGTACTCTTGTGGAAAATGCCATACTCCAGCGGCTAACAATCTAGACAAAATGTTAACAAAGGGTGAAAAGGCTATGCCAGATGTTAACAACAAAACACATCAAGAAGCCATCAGTTGTGCTTATTGTCACCGCATACAAGACATCGAGAAACATAAACAGAGCAATACAAATATTATGAGCAAAACTATGAAGAGTTATTTTAGTTCAAAAAGTAGCTCAGATATCTCAAAAGAGAATCTTAAAGAGTCCTCGTATCACAAGATTATAACAACACAAAACGAGCATTTTAAAAATGGAAATGTGTGCATCGGATGTCACTCACACAATGTAAATCAATTTGAGTTAAACATCTGCTCTACAAATGAAAACGAGGTAATGAACTATGCAAATTGCGTAAGTTGTCATATGCCAAAAGTAAAAGGGAGTGCTTCAACTGTAAATGATACAAAAACTCACTCATTCCATGGCTTTGCCGGAGCTCACTTTAACCACGAAATGCTAGAGAAGCATATTGTTATCTCTATACAAAAAAACAGTGATGACTTTAATATCTTTGTTGACAACCAAACATCACATGCTCTTTTAATGCACCCCCTTAGATTGGCTGTTTTAAAAATTAGCGTAGTAAGAGCAAATAAAACCATAGAGCTCGAAAAAGAGGTTTTCGTCAGAGTGATAGGCAAGGATGGAAAACCTGCGATGCCATGGGTTGCAAATGAAGTTATCAAAGACACAATGTTAAAAGCTAATGAAAAAAGAACTATTAACAGAGCTTTTAGAATCGAATCAGACGATAGGGTAGATGTTGTTCTTGGATACTTTCTAGTAAATCCAGTCGCGCTAGATTCTCTTGGCTTAAAAGAGAACAAAGCAGCAACAGAGTTTCATCTGCTTAAAAAAGAGAGTTTTAAGTTTTAGTTATATTTGGCTATAATGAACCAGTTTACATAAAGGAAAACTTATATGAAAAAAATTAATTTAATTCTTGCGTTAGTCACAACAGTGACTCTCTCTTTCGGTGGGGACATAGATGGGAATGCCGTACTAGGAAGTATGGTTGGAGCTGGTGTTGGTTCAGCTGTTGGTTCAGCTGTTGGCGGTAAAAATGGTGCTATCATCGGAGGTGGTGCAGGTGGTGCGTTAGGTGCGGCAGCTGGCTCTACTAAAAAAACTAACACATCCGAGAGAGTTGTCTATGAGGATGACGATCGTAGAGATAATAAACATCGCAAACACCACGACAATGGAAGACATAAAGGCTGGGATAAAAACGGTCACAACGACTAAACTTGCAACTATACAAAAATATCCTACTTGCTCCCTATGTGGGAGTGTTTACTTAAGTTTTATCTCACACCCATCAAACTCAAAATCTAACTCTTTTGGCATCTCTTTGTAAAGCAGAGGACTATCTAAATCTACATATTTTATAACATCTCTATAAGCTAAAGCTAAATGCAGTGCCACATTTATGGAGTATGGTCCCTCTAGCATCGAACCTAACATACAAGTGATGTTCTTCTCTCTTGCATATTCCAGAATCTCTATCGCTTTTGTGACTCCGCCACACTTCATGAGCTTAATGTTTATCATATCAGCACTATCAGACTCTATAACTTTTTTTACATCTTCAAGTGTGAAAACCGCCTCATCTGCTAGAATCGGGATGTACGAAGAAGCTGTTATGATTTTTAAACCCTCCAAATCATAGGCAACAACAGGCTGCTCTATAAACTCAACTTCAACATCACTCATAGACTCTATAAACCTCAGCGTATCTGCCCTGCTCCACGCCTGATTTGCATCTACTAAAATCTCTGCTTGAGGAAGCTCATGTGATATACTTCTTACAACTTCTATGGCATGTTCTATGTCGCTACCGACCTTTACTTTTAGCATCTCCATACCTGCTTTATAAGCATTTTTTGCATCTTGAAGCATAATGCTTGCCTCATTTAGGCTGATAGTAATATCTGTTTTTAGACTACTTAAATCTTTTGCACCAAAGTAGTCATAAAGAATTTTATGATTCTCTTTTGACAACAACTGCACAAACGACATATCAAGCGCAGCTTTAGCACTTGAGCCGATTTTTAGTTCTTTATGAAGAAGAGTAAGGGCATCTTTTAGGGAGAGATTTAGCAGAGAATCTTTTGCGCTATTTATTGAGTTTAAAATATCCTCAATCCCCTCTCCTGTTATAGCTTTTGTAGCAGGTGCCTCGCCAAACGCGCTAAAACCATTCTCGCACTCAACCAAAACTCTAACAAACTCAACTGTTGAAGTCTCTCGCAGAGCCGTTTTGAAAGGTGTTTTTAGCTCTATCTGCTTTATCTCTGTTGTTATTTTTACTATTTTCATTCTGCTATCCTAACTAAAATATTTCCTAAAATTATCCCACCGAAAGTTCCTATGACATAGCCCATTATTGCCATCAAAACACCGATCCCGACGAGTGCTCTGCTGTATGCTGCTGCCAAAATAGAAGCTGATGCAACTCCGCCTATACTTGCTAAACTTGCAACTGCAATACTAAAGAGGTTTAGTTTGAAGATTTTTGCTCCAATAACCATTATTGTGGCATGAATCACTAAGATACAAAATCCTGCGAAGATATATACTCCAACACCATTAAAATTTTGAAAAACTGCTTTTGAGCCAATTAAAGCCAGAAGAAGATAGAGCATTATTGTAGATGCTTCTCCAGAGCCATTCACAAACTTTAGTTTTGAAAATGAGCCAAAAATACCCAAAAGGGTTGCCAAAACAACTGTTGTGGTTGTGTAGTTTAGCAAGATAAAACCACTCTCTGCTATGAGGTTTACGGTATAAGCAACCATGAGAGAAAGCGAAATCAAAAGCCAATATTTTTTAACGCCGATAGCATAAACAGACTCAATTTTCTCTAGTCTTGCCATCTCTTCATATGAAGCTGTAAAAATGTTAAAGCGGTGGGCAAATGGTACCAAAAAGAGCAAAAACATAATCCAAATTGTGTAATTAAAACTATCAACTATAAGTGTGTATCCAAAAGCTTCCTGCGACACGCCAAGAGCCGAACCGACGGCTATCATGTTTGCTGTTCCACCAATCCAGCTTCCGCTCAACGCACCAAAAGAAGCTGCCATCTCTTTGTTAAAATCAAAAATCAAAGAGACAGAGATAAAAGCAACAAACAGTGAAAAAATTGCCAGTACATAGGCTATAAGTAAAGATTTGCCGAGTTTAAAAAAGTCTCTTAAATCAACTCGCAGCAGCATCAAAAAAAGCATAGATGGGAGCAGAATTTTTTGCAGATTGCTATAAACTTCATCTATATTTTTGTTTTGCTCAAACACTCCAATGCCAGCCAGAAACATACATGAGAGATAAATCATAACAACCACAGGAACAAATTTAAATACTTTTAGCTTGGTTTTTCTCTCCAGCAAAACAAACAACAAGACAACCAATGCAAGAGTAGCGAGATAGGCAAATGTGGAACTAATCATCTGTCTCTTTGGCACATAAAGCACCCTTGAATCCCTCTATCTTCTCTCTCACTTCTCTCATAAATCTCTTTGATGGGTCATCTTTATATGTCCTGTAGCCTCTATCTGCCTCGAGCCAAAGTGGGCTTTTCTCTAAGCACTTATACTCATAATGCCCTATCACATACTCAATTGTTGGGAATTTCTTCTTAAGCTCATTTATAAGCTCTATGTTTGCCTTAAGTTGCGCAGGAGTTAAGTTGTCTTTTGAGTGCGCACCACCAACATTTTCTATACCGATGGAGTTGTAGTTTAGCCCTATAACATGTCTTGCCATGATGTCAAGCGGCATCAACTGATGGATAGTTCCGTTTTGCTCAATCATAAAATGAGTAGAGACATTTACGCTTCCGCCTTTGGTGATTTCAGGTCGATCACTAGGAAGTGTTTGCGAGGTGAAACGAGAAAGCGATTCGTTAAAATCATCTATTGCGGTGTGATGAATAACTATAATTTTTGGAATAATTTTGATGTTTTGCACATCTAGTTTATAGTGATCTTTTATGTACTGCTTTGTGAGCTCAACTCTTGTTTCACCAAAATTTATGGGCGTTTGTGTCATCTCAATGGCGCTAACTTGTAAACAAAGTAGAACCGACAGTAAAATAGTTTTATACATAAAATATCCTCATTTAGGGTAGGAGTTTAACATATTGCTATTTTAAAGCTAATAAAATCTAGGGTTTATTTTATCTTTAAACCCTAGATAACTCTTGTATATCAATCTTTAAGTACAAACCTACGATAGAGTATAGGAAGCAAGATTAGAGTTAAAAATGTTGATGAGACAAGCCCATTTACAACGACTATTGCTAGTGGTTTTTGTATCTCAGAACCAGGACCAGTTGCCAAAAGCATAGGAACAAGTCCGAGCGCTGCAATGAATGCGGTCATTAGAACTGGACGAACTCTTCTTATTGCCCCCTGTTTTACAACCTCTAGCGGATCATCAATCTTCTCTGCTAACTGATTAAAATAACTTACCATAACGATTCCATTTAAAACCGCAATACCCATCAGAGCAATAAACCCAACGCTTGCAGGAATACTCATATACTCACTGTTTAGATAAAGCCCGATGATTCCGCCAATAAGTGCGAAAGGAATATTCAGAATAATAAGAAAAGCTTGAAGCGTTGACCTAAATGTAACAAGCAACAAAATAAAGATAAGCAAAATTGCAATTGGAATGACAATAGTCAATTTTTTAGAGGCTCTTTGTTGATTTTTATACTCTCCGGCATACTCTATAAAATATCCGCTAGGAAGTTTTATCTCTTTTTCAATCTTTGTGCTAAGCTCATCAACAAAACCAACCAAATCGCGACCCTCTACATTTATCATAACGGAACTTTTTCTCATTGTGTTTTCATGCTCAACTTGAACTGCACCCTGTGTCATTTTAAACTCAACAAGCTCATTTAACTCAATACTTGAACCATCTTTTAGTATATATTGAAGATTTGCATTTTGGCTCATACTTGTTCGCATCTCATTTGAGCCACTTATTACAAGCGGGATTCGTCTGAGCTCCTCTTGAATAATGCCAACCTTGACTCCATCAACAACACTCTTTAGATAGGCAGAGAGTTCATCTCTGCTTACTCCATACCTAGACATTGCATCATCTTTAAAATTCAGCTCCCAGTATGCAACTCCCTCATTGCTTTTCTTGTATACATCGCTATTTCCCTTTATGCTTTTTGCGATTTTTACTACATCTTTTGAGATGCTATCTAGTTTCTCACTCCCTTCGCCGTATGTTTTTACAACAATATCTCCTCTTGAACCACTCAGCATCTCTGATATTCTCATCTGAATCGGCTGATTAAAACTATACTTAACCCCTATAAATTCATCGAGTACTTTGCGGATTCTCTCCAATAATACCTCTTTTGATGGATTACGCCACTCCTTTTTTGGCTTTAGAACTAAAAATGTATCTGTCTCATTTAGTCCCATAGGGTCTAGTCCTATTTCATCACTTCCACTACGAGCGACAATTGAGATTATTTCCGGCACATCTCGCATAAGAGCTTTTTGAATTTTTGTATCAATCTCTCTGCTTGCTTCAAGAGAGATAGATGAGCTCTTTTCAACACTGATTATAATGTTACCCTCATCAAGATTTGGCATAAATGTTTTGCCGACCTGCGTAAAAGCCCCGATTGTTGCTATCCACAAAATCAGCACTGCAATAAAAATATGTTTCTGATGAGACAGCGCATAATCAAGAACAATTCCATAATTTTTCTCTAAAAAAAGCACAATAGCAGACTTCGCATGAGTCTCTTGTTTTAAGACATACAGACTCACAATTGGTATAAATGTAAGTGTGAGCAACAGCGAAGCAGCAAGAGCAAAAACTACACTTAACG
Source organism: Sulfurimonas sp. (assembly GCA_021732045.1). The sequence goes on along the minus strand of JAKFWK010000003.1, from coordinate 307,716 downwards.
CAACTGGAACAAATAGTTTTCCCTCTAAGCCCTCAAGCGTAAGAAGAGGTAAAAAAACTATGATTATGATTAGCACGCCGATAAAAATTGAGTTTGAGACCTCTTTTGCGGACTCTAAAACAACACTATATTTTGGAATATTTTTATATCTCTCACTCTGGAGTCTCTCACTTATATTCTCAACCATAACAACACTTGCATCAACAAGCATTCCAATGGCAATAGAAACCCCGCCCAAACTCATAAGATTCGCACTTATTCCAAAATAATCCATAGAGATAAATGTCATCAAAATTGCAAACGGAAGTATGATTGCAACATTAAAAGATGCCCTAAAGTTTCCTAAAAAAACATACAATATTATAACTATCAGCAAAAGTGCCTCTAAAAGCGCTTTTGCTACTGTATTTATAGCTTTTCCAACTAGATCGGAGCGGTCATAAAATATCTCTATTTTTGTACCTTTTGGCAAATCTTTTTGTATCTTTTGAATTTCCGCCTTTACATTTTTGAGCAGTAACGAAGCATCAACACCCTTTCTTGCAAGAATCAAGCCCTCAACAGCCTCGCCTTTTCCGTCTTTTGTTACAAATCCAGAGCGAACAAGCGAACCTATCTCAACGCTACTCACATCAGAGATTCGTATGTTTGCTCCACCGTCTTGCTTGATAATCAGATTTGAGATCTCATCTATATTTTTTACTCTTCCCTCAGAACGCACAAATAGACTCTGCTCTCCAAGCGAAAGCCTTCCAATACCATCATTTTGGTTATTTTTGATGATAGTATCTTGAAGATTTTGCATCGTAATGCCATGTTGCTTCATCTTAAGATAGTCTGGGATTATCTCATAGCTTTTTACAAATCCGCCAAGAGCATTAACTTCAGCAACTCCGTCAATAGGACGAATTCTCTTGTTTATTACCCAATCAAGTAGAGTTCTTTTTTCTGTTAGACTTAGCGTTTTTGACTCCACGCTAAACATCAAAACTTCACCAAGCGGAGTCGTAATTGGTGCCAATCCACCACTTATGCCAGAAGGCAGATCATCCATTGCTTCGCTAAGCTTTTGTGCAACTTGTGCCCTCGCCCAGTAGATATCAACCCCATCCTTAAAATCAATCGTAATATCACAAATACCATACTTCGACAAAGAACGAGTTACTGTCTGATTTGGTATATTTTGCATATTCTGCTCAATCGGAACCACTACACGAGACTCTATTTCAGCTGGAGTCATTCCAGAGGATTTCAATATAATTTTTACCTGATTTGGTGACACATCTGGATACGCATCAACGGGCAACCTTGTAATAGAGTAGATACCAAAAGCAATAATAATCAAAGAGACAATAAGTATAAAGACTCTCTGAGATAGTGCAAAAGTGACTAATCTTTCACTCATCTCGTGCTCTCTAATGCGCTATGAAGAGCAGAAGTTGAGCTTATGGCTAGCTCATCACTCTCTTTTAGATTTGAATCTACAATATAACTATCTGCTTCTTCACTAATAATTTTTACCTCTACGGCATCAAAACCAGATGTAACTCTCTTAAAAACCAAAGATCTACTTCCATCAAACACTAAGGCACTTTTTTTAATCTTGAGAGCTCGTTTTATAACTTTTGATATAGTGACTCCATAGATTCTGTTTATCAAAACATCTCCACTCTTTTCAATCACCGCCCTTACTTGAACTGATTGTGATGAACCATTAACTACATTTGAGATGTTGACAATTTTGGCACTATACTTATCAAAAGAGCAGATGTCGCCACGAGATAAATTCTGCGAAACCCTCAAAGGTACACTCATCTCTATAAATCTTTGTCCAACTCCATTTATTGTTAAAATTGGGCTTTGTGGCATAATAATTCCGCCAGTATTTATGTTGATTTTATCCACAAATCCATCTCTGGGTGCCACAATACTTATCTCAGCAATAGGCATATGTGTTTTTTGCAACCTAGCAAAAAGTGCCGCTGTAAAACCACTTTGAAGAAGTTGATTTTTACTCATGTTCACTCTCAAATCACTACTTTGTTTCTCGCTTTGTGAGCTAAGAACCCTTTTTTGCGCAATAACTCCATCACTATAAAGTTTTAGATCTCTATTATAAATTCTATCTACACTTTGACTCTGAATTTGTGCCTCAAGATAATCTTTTTGAAGACTCAAAAGCTCACTAGAGCGAATCGAGAGAAGTTTTTGACCCTTTTTTACAAAATCAAACTCTCTAACATATATAGCAGACGCTACTGCTTGTATGTTTGAACTGACAAGCAAAATATCTTTTTTATCCAGAGTTACACTCCCATTATATGGTCCATATAAAATATTATTAACTCTCTGCACAACCTCACTTTTCACTCCCAGATCACTCTGCTGTTTTTGTGTAATAACAACACTCTTTGCTCCAAATAGTGATAGATTTATTAAAATTAAACTAACTATTATTCTCATATTATTTCTCCAAATTCTTTGTCGGCTACTCTATAGAGCTCAAACAGCTCTTTATAGTAACTTTTTTTTATCTCTAACATTTCCAACATATTTTCTGAATAAGAGCGACTAGCATCTATGTACTCCATAATCATCCCCTCACCCTCATCAAGTGCTACTTTTGAGAGTTTTACCAACTCTTCGCTAAGAGGTATCACCTCATTTTTCAGATTATAATGCTCATTATAGAGCGTTTTGATGCGTATCTGAAGTGATTTTGACGATAGTTCTATCTCTTTTTTTAATGACTCTTTCTGTAAGCCAATCGACGATGAGTGATTGAGATACTTTGTTCTCGCTTGTTCTTTTTGCGCCGTCAGTGAACTAAGAGGGATGCTTATGCCAACTGCATATCTTTTTGTGTCAAGTTCATCAGCAAATGAAGCAAAGTATCCAATAGAGCTAAGCGGTGCACTATAAACATCATAAGAGGCAAGGGAAGATTTCTGTTGAAACTCTAAATCTTTTATCTCATCATGCTCATCAATATTTCCAAGCTTTACATCTTCCGTTAGATTTAGAAGGTCACTACATGAGAGACTATCTATCTCTATATTTTCAGCGCTTTGTTGCAGTGATGAGAGCTCTTGAAGATACTCTCTTTTGTAGCCATTAGTTTTTTTACTCAACTTTACCAAATCTAGCTTATTAAAAAGCATATCTTTTTTAGAAACCTCTCCTAGCTCATAAGCTTTTTTAACCTTAGCAAATCTCTCATTTTGCATAGAAAGAAGCATAGCGGCACTCTCTTGCATCTCCTTCGCAACACAAGCGCTATGATACTTTGACGCAACCTCCAATGATGCAATGTGCATATCATGAACTGCTGCTTGTTTAAATGATTTTGTTGCAAAGTCAGTTGCATTTTTCTTACTGCCAGAGGAAAAAGGGTGGGATATATTTTGTGAAAATATAACTGTATATTCGCTCCCACTTCTTTGTGTATCTTTTGCATGAGCAACTGTTGCTCCTAACGATGGAGCATCATACGAGAAGAGCAGTTCATTGTTGGCTATCTCCGAATCTCGCTTAGCTTTTATGGAATTTATCTTTTTGCTTTTAGCTAGTGAGTCTAAAATCTCCTGCAGATTTTGAGCATACACACTAACAGCCATCGATAAAATTAGAAATATTTTTAATCTCATTATGAGCCTTTATTATGATCTGTTTGTATTAACTGATTTTTATAACTGTGACTAAAATAGCATTAAAGCGATATTTAGTATTTTATATTAGAGGGGGGTGATTAGTTGATTGGTGGTCGCTGAAGAACGAGTTTGCTTATTGAGGCTAAACTATCTCTAAAGAAGAAAAGTTCTTTTTTTTTGGAGATAAATACTATTTTTAGCTCACTTATAATTGGGACCGACAAAATAGTGTGAATATTATCATGGATTTGAAAAGTAGCACCGATATTTGTACTAGTATGTTTTGAGCAACAGATTTCATAATTGGTATCATAGTTTTTATCTTGCACAACATAATCATGTGCAACAAGAAAGGAAAAACTTAAAAGTAGAACCAATATTATTTTAAACTTTACTCTTTTCATAGTAGGCATTATATACACTATTGTTTATTTGATACTTAAAAATATAGACTACAAATTTCTCTAGTTAATTCACAGAAGCTTTAGCAGCCAATTCTCTGGCTTTATCTTTTTTACTTTTTCCTTTGCCTTTTATAGGTTCTTTGCCTTGCTCTTTTATTGGAGTCTCTCCACTAAGTTCAAAACCTGCAATCTGCTCTCTCTCTCTAGCTTAACTCCAGAGCGTTTTTCTATAAGAGAGAAATGCTCTTTATCTTCATGCCCGATAAAAGATACCGCAACTCCATCTCTGCCAGCTCTTCCTGTTCGCCCAATTCTGTGAATATAATCTAGCGGTGAGCGAGGAAGGTCAAAGTTTACAACGCACGATATCCCATCGATATCAAGCCCTCTTGCGGCGATGTCCGTAGCAAACAGAATATTTATCTTTTTAGCTCTAAAGCGTTCTAGCGTAAAGATTCGCTCCTCTTGGAGTAAGTCGCCATGAAGTGAATCTGCTAAAAAACCATACTTCTTAAACTTCTGCGCAATATTATCAGCGGAGCGCCTATTTGCCATAAAAACAAGCGCTTGTTCCCACTTTTCACTACCCAGCAGATACCGTAGTAGCGGACCTCTATTTTCACGATTTACCAAAATTGCGCGCTGAAGTATGCTCTGCACAGCAACTTCTTTGCCAGAAGATGAGATGTGGAGTGGATCTTTAGTGATTTTAGATGCAATAAGTTGCATTTTTGGAGGATAAGTTGCAGAAAAAAGAAGATTTTGACGCTTTAATGGTAGCTCTTTTAAAATAAGATCAAGCTCCTCTGAAAAGCCCAAATCAAGCATTCTATCTGCCTCATCAAGAACAAAAAAATCAAGGTGCGATAAGTTCATCTGTTTTTTAGTGACGATGTCAAGCAATCTTCCAGAAGTTGCAACCAAAATATCGCAACCTTGCTGAATATCATAAAGCTGATTACCGATACTCTCTCCGCCGATAATACTAAGAACTTTTGGTTTTCTATCTAAAAAGACTCCAAATGTAGAAAATGCATCAGCTATCTGGATGGTTAACTCACGAGTTGGAGTTAAAACTAGCACTTTTATCTTCGCTTTGCCCTCTCCAACTTGCTTCAACCATAGTTCTAAAATAGGCAAAATGAAACTAGCACTCTTCCCACTTCCTGTCTCAGCCCTGACTATGATGTCGTGCTTTGCTAGAACAAGAGGAATTACCTCTTTTTGTATTGGCGTAGGCTGCGTAAATCCACGATGCTTGAGTGCTTTTTGTACAGGAGATGAAAGTCCTAGTTGTGAAAATGACATTTAAAACTCCTGTTTTGATAATCTTATTTTATACGAAATTCAATTAAATATTGATGTTACGCGCTAAAGCAAATAAGGCTCCTGCATAAGAGTGAAAAAGTTAAGGGTTTTTCTTTATAATTTGAGATTGTATTGAAGTTCTTGCAAAACCAAAGAACAGACCTGCCAAGGCTTTGCTTTGCTGCAAAATCGTTCGCTTAGTTTTTTATTTTTACAAGAAGTCTATTTAAAAACAGGATGGTAAATTTGGCAAAAAGATATATTATTTTAGATACAGAGACAACCGGTGTGGATGAAAAAGATAGAGTAATCCAACTCGGCTTTATGGTTCTTGGAGAAAAAGAGGTGGAAGTTCAAAATGAGTTTTTCAGCTCTGATGTTCCTATAAGCATAAAAGCAATGGAGACCCATGGAATCACGCCAGAGATGCTCGAGGGCAAAGCACCATGCAGAGAGAGCCAATCATATAAAAGACTTCTTGAACTAAATATAAATGACAACTATCTCATCATCCACAATGCCCCTTTTGATATAAAAATGCTTGAAAAAGAGGGCTTCAAGACGCAAATGAGAGTTATTGATACGCTAAGAGTTGCAAAACATATATTTGCAGACGAAGAGGCTCACAGACTTCAATATTTTCGCTATAAAATGCAACTCTACAAAGATGAACAAAAAGAGGCGGATACGCTGGGTGTAGTTGTAAAGGCTCATGATGCAATTGGAGATGTTTTAGTTTTAAAACTATTTTTATCCAGATTAAAAGATGAAGTCGCAAAACAATTTCCACATGATAATCCGGTCGATAAAATGGTTAGCTTAACAAATACTCCAATTCTCATAAGCTCATTTAAATTTGGAAAATACAAAGGCAAAACTCTTCAAGAGGTAGCAGCAAGCGATACGCCATACCTAAAATGGATGCTTGCAAACATGGAAAATCTAGATGAAGATATGCGTTATTCCATAAACAGTGCTTTAGGAGTTTAAGTAAATCAATGTAATATTTAGTTAGGTATGAAATTTTTGAAGCTTATTGTTAAGTTCAGCGGTATTTATACCAATACCATTCGCAACATTAGTGATTAAGCTGATACTATCTGTATTTGAGCAGGCAATAGCATTAATGGAATCAATTTTTGATGAGATTATACTCATCCCTGCTCCAATATTTATAAGCCCCATATTTGAATCATGGACACTTTTTGTAGCAATACTCATTAAAGACGAGGATGTTTTAATTATGGCTTGAACATCATTGGAATCCTTAGAAACTATTAAGATTGAACTAGTAGATTTATCCATTTTAAAACTAGTAGTAGTAATGGCATCTACAATAGTGCCAATGGTGTTATTTATTTGAGACAAACTATCTTGTGTGCGCTCTGCTAATTTACGAACTTCATCTGCAACAACTGCAAATCCTCGACCGTGATCGCCAGCGCGCGCAGCTTCAATTGCTGCATTAAGAGCCAACAGATTAGTCTGATTGGCAATATCTCCAATAATATCAAGAACTCCCTTAACCTCTTGTGCGCTAGAAGATAGGATTTTTAAGTCATCTGAGAGCAGCTTCTGTGTTTGGGCAACAGCTTGAATGTCTGTATTCATTTGAGAAATTTGATTACTTGCTTTTGCGAGATGGTTAGACGCCTCGCCAATTTTTATATTTGTATCGTCCGAGGCCACTGAAGCTGAGTGGACAATATCTTGCAGGGTAATGATCTGCCCATGAGTTTGTGATATATCCGATGCACTCTCTTCTAGTCGATCTTTAATGACTTCGCAAACTTTATTTAGTTCTTGGGCTGAAGAGATACCGTTATGAGAAGAAGATTTCATGCCATTAACTATTTTTTGCAGCTCATCCATTGAGTCATTCATATCTTTTGCAGCAGTTGAAAGTTCATCTTCTCCGCTTGAATCTATACGCTCAAGCAAATCTCCAGACCGAAGATGTTGCGCCATTTTAGTCAAATTAGCAATTTTTTTGAGTAAATATTTAGTAATAAAATGTAAGACAGTATGGACAAGTACCATGCCTAGCAGAAAAATAACAGTAATGAGAAAAAGAGTCTTCTTAAACTCTTTTTGAGCCACAAGATAAAGGTTATTTGCATTCGTGATTTGAAGCTCAATCAAACCGTCCAACTCTGCACTTGCAGGAGCAATACTGTATGGAAAATCACTTTGGAGTAGATCAAGTATGCTCATAAGCTCTTTTTTTTGTATTGCCTCTTCTAGCAAAATAATCGACTTATCGGCACGATTCATAATCTCTTTAGCTTTTAAAAATTGCTGCATTTCCTGTGCAGTCATTACACCCTTGGAATATATATTCCATTTTGTCGTAAAAAGATAATGCGATTTTTGAACAGAGTTAAGGGTTGACTCATAATTCCCAACTCCCTCGGATAGATTCTTGGCGTTTAGTAAAATATCTTTATCAAGTATGTTTTTACAAAAGCGAAGGTTCTGCAGAGGCTGGAGACTCTGTGTGTGAATTGTATTTAAAGAAGCGTTAGATAAAAAAATACCAATAACCCCAATAATGATTGCTACAAAAGCAAAAATCTGAGCCATAACAACAATCAAAGTAATTTTCTGTCGTATTGAAAGGCGAGCAAACAGTGATGATGATTTTTGAGAAACCATAAAAGAACCTTTATATAAAAAGTTCAGAAGTTTAAATACTTATGGTTACGATAGAATAACATCAAGTGTGGACAATTTAGAATGCCGAAGAATCAAAGTGACTTCTTCGTTAAAAATAAACTAAAAAATAGTCTGCTAAGAGATAAAACTAAAAACTACAAATAGCACTAAAGCAACTGCTCCGCTTATAAGTGCGTATGGCAGTTGGGTTCTTACATGTTCCATGATGTCACAATCACTTGCCATAGCGGATATGATAGTTGTATCTGAAACTGGTGAGCAGTGATCTCCAAAAACACCGCCAGAGATTACAGCACCAATACAGAGAGCAATATTTGCATCCATAGAAGCAGCCATAGGAACAGCAACGGGCATCATAATGCTAAATGTGCCCCAGCTTGTTCCGGTTGAAAATGAGATAATAGCGCCAATTAGAAAAATAACCGCTCCAAGCATATAGACACTAAGGTTCTCATTTGCTAAAGAAGAGAGATAAAGACCTGTTTTAAGTGTAACCGTACTCTCACCAAGAGCAAAAGCCAAAAGAAGTATAAAAGCGATTGGGACAAGCGTAACAGCTCCGGAAAACGCCGTTTCACCCCACTGTGTAAAACTCATATTTTTTGTACCGATGAAGTAAAAAAACATAAAAACGAGTGTGGCAACCATTGTGTAGAATATACTGCTTGAGCCACTGCCTTTAAGCATATCCCCATCTCCTGTGATATATAAAAAAACAAACACCAAACCGACCATAAGCGTTATAGGAATTAGCATTAAAAACATGCTTGCCGGTTTTTGAGAGAGCATCATCGTCTTGTGTGGCTTGAGCGTGGCATTTTTCATAGCACCTATGTCAATGTTATACCAGATAGACACAAAAGTGACAACAAGAGCACTCATAGCATAAAAGTTATAGAGTACCGAATCCATTAAAATATCTATACCGTTGCCGCTAATTTGTCCTAATGAAATCTGAGTTGCTATAAGCCCCAAAAGAAGTGCGCCCCATCCATTAAAAAGTATAAGTGAGCTTACGGGAGCAGATGTTGAGTCGCACACAAAAGCAAGCTTAGCTCGGGGGACTTGATACTTATCGCACAACGGTTTTCCAACGGCACCAGCCACAAGCGATGTTATGCTTGATTCTACAAAGATTATAACTCCAACAATATAGCTAAGCATAAGAGACGATCTTGCGTTTGTTACAAACGAGTTTTTATTGTCAACGAAATCAACAAAACCCTCAATTCCACCGGACTTTTCAATAAGTGCCATGATACTTCCGACCAAAATAGCAAAACCCAATGTTTTGAGTATCCACATTTGAGACAACAGCGATAAAAAGAGTGAAAAAATTGATTTAAGAGAGGCAAAAAATGTAAAATCGTTTAAGACAAATTGAGCCAAAACTATACCGCCAAGAAGAGCAACAAGAACATTTCTCAGGTAAAGCGCTAAAGCGATAGCAAGAACCGATGGGAGAAGAGAGAGATATGTAGGTTCTATAAATGACCCCTAAAAATAGGGATTATTTTTTGTGGTTCATTTGTGTGTATCAAAACTCATAAGCCAATAAGATTAGACCAGCTCTTCCAAATTTTTCTCTATATAGCTCACACTCTATAGTCTGAATCTCTTTAAATCCAAGCTTTTTATAATAAAGAAGTGTCTCTAGTGAGCCTATTTCTACAATGGTTTGAACTATGCGATAGCCTTTTAGTCTTGCGCTAAGGAGGCTTTTTTGCATCAATGCCTTAAGTACGCCAACATCCACAAAACCATCAAACTCTTCCATAAAATCAAACATAAGCGTTCTTTTGTTTAGTTCAAAATTACAACTATTTAAAATCTCCATAAACTCTGATTTTTTACTATCTACACCAATCTCTTCAAGAGCATCACAAAGCATCTGTCTTGTAGCGATTCTGGGCTCATAACTACACAGAGTACCAACGCTCTTTCCATTCATCTCAGCAACTAAAAAGTTACTAAAATGACAACTACTTTTTGCATTAGTTGTTGTTAATTTCTCTAAATTTTTCAGGGTTTCTTTATTATCTGATGCGCTAAATATCAAATCGTATAAACCGAATTTTTTCTCAGCCCTAGAGCTCTTTAAAATCATTTCTGCTAAAAATGGTGCATCTTCACTTTTAGCATTTCTTATGTTTATACTCATATTGGTTCCATTATTAATCTCGTTCAAATTATAGTAATAGTAACATACTTTATGGTAAAAAGTTTCTTAATTATTGCATTTGTTCAAATGTTTCTATATGCTAGCTCACAAATTATTTTAGTCGTGAGTGAAAACATAGATTCTAAAAAAGCAGTGCTAATGAGTTTTGAAAACTCAAAAGAGGTTTTTGCTCCATTTGATGTAAATATTGGCTTAAATGGACTAGCCTATGGCGTTGGAGAGATAGAGATAGGGCAAGAACAAGATGAACCACTAAAATATGAGGGTGACAAAAAAGCACCTTTAGGAATTTTTTTGCTTGATAGTCTGTTTGGGTACGAAGAGAATAACCAAAGTAAAATGCCTTATCAAAAGTCAGACAAAGAGCTTATTTGCATTGATGATACAGACTCAGAGCAATACAATAAAATTATTAGGGTTGATTTTACAAAGCCGGAAAATATCCCAAAAAGCTTTGAGTATATGAGACGGGATGATGGCCAATACGAGTTTGGAGTAGTTGTTTTACACAACAAAGAGCAGTTTAAAGGCCGAGGTTCTTGTATATTTTTACATGTCCAAGCATCACAAAATGCACCTACTAGCGGATGCACTTCAATGAGTCTAGAAAATATGAAAAAAATTGTTGGTTGGCTAGATAAGAGTAAAAATCCTATCTTAATTCAAATAACCAAATCAAGACTAGATGAGATTTTAGAACTATTTCCAGAGCTAAAAGGCTATGCTGGATTTACTAAAAAAGAAGACTAGATTGTCTCCTCTTCTTTGCTCATATAATCTTTTGCCTTTATACCCATCAAAGAGAGTCCTACTCTAAGAGAGAGGGCAACGAGAGTTAATAGTTTTAAGAATTTTGCTTCATCTTTCGTTCCAATAATTCTGCAATCGTAGTAAAATTTATGTGTTGACGCAGCTAGAGATTTCAGATACTCTGGGAGTTTTTGAATCTGTCTTGAAGCAAAAGCATCTTCTACTATTTCAGGAAGTAAAAGAGCATCAAACATCAAAATATCTGCATTTTCATCAAGATTTTTCAGTGTTGCTGACATAATCTCATCTTCAGTCAAACTACTTTTAGAGATAACTGTTTTTATCCTCGCGTGAGCATACTGAATATAGAAAATTGGATTTGAGCTATCCTGTTTTTTAAACTCAGCTAAGTCAAACTCTAAAGCAGTATCACTTTTTTTAGAAGCAAATATAAATCTAAGCGCATCAGAACCTATCTCTTCGACGATATCGCTCATCAAGATAACATTACCCGCTCGTTTGCTCATCTTGTATGGTTCGCCATCTTTAAGTAGACTAACCATCTGCGACAAAAGTATCTCAAGTTTGTTGCCGTCGTAGCCTAAAAACTCAACAGATGCTTTTACTCTGGCAATATAACCATGATGATCAGCACCCCAAATATTGATATAGTGATCATAAGCCTGCTCAAACTTTTGGTTGTGATAAACTATATCTCCTGCCAAATATGTTGGTCTGCCATCTTCGCGGACAACAACCCTGTCGTTATCATCACCCTTTTGAGTAGATGCTATCCAAATTTTGTCATCTTTTTCATAGATGCCACTACCCATCTTTACCATAACCCTATCCCAGTCGGCATAAAGTGATGATTCGTTTACAAAATTGTCAAAGAAGATATTTGTATCTGCCAAATCTTTAGTAATAATCTCCATAACGCCATCTTTAGCCCAGAGAGCTAGCTCTTTTTGGCGAGACTCATCACTCAAAATTTCTTTACCAAATCTACTTACTGCTTCCTCTGCTAATTTTGTAAGATACTCGCCACGATAGTAGCTTTGCGGATACTCTACACTCTCTTTTAATATATTTTCACGACCATCAAGTTGGATTGAGAGACCAAGCAAATCAATCTGATTTCCAGCATCATTTACATAGTACTCAGCCGTGATATCGTAACCCAAATGTTTTGCCAATCTATAAAGAGTATCCCCATAAACAGCGCCTCGAGCATGACCTATGTGAAGAGGTCCTGTAGGATTTGCACTAACAAACTCTAGAAGAATTTTCTCTTTTTTATCTTGCTTTGCAAACTCATCTTGGTTTTGTAGTGCCCATGAGGCATAATCATTTAAAAAATTTTCACTTAGGCGAAAATTGAGATACCCTTTTACAGACTCTACACTATTAAAAACATCAGATTGTTCAAAAGAAGATGCTAACTCATCAGAGATAGCCATTGGAGATTTTTTTAGCTCTTTCGCTAGTGAAAAAGCTATTGGGGTGGCAAAATGACCAAAAGAGCGATCTTTTGGCTTCTCTAAAACAACTTCACGACCAAACTTTTCGCGCAAAAGCGCCGATACTCGTTGTTTCAAAAGTTACGCTTGAGTTGTAGTTTTTGTAGTCTCAGAAGATGCTGTATCGTGATGTGCACCATTAACTTCTTTAGGTGTTGTTGTAGAAGCAGTTTTGATATCATCAGCGTCATTTGAATCACTCTTCATCTCTTCTTTGAAGTTTTTAATCCCTTTTCCTAGGCCTTTTGCTAGTTCAGGTATTTTTTTTGCTCCAAAAAGTATAACTACGATTGCCAATATTAATAATAACTCTTGTCCGCCGATTCCCATATCAAATCCTTCTATAAAATTAAGTCAAGATTATAGCCGTAAGAAGCTGTAATTTATCTTATCGTATATACATAAGTAACACTCAAGAATTATTCAACATCTTCCCAGTTTTGGACAAATTCATTTATCACATTATCTGGAATTTTCATTCTTGCTGCTTTTGCAATTATTCTTAAAATTTCAGCTGCTTTTTTAAGATCATCATTTATTAAAAGATAATCATATTCACTAATTCTTTGTATCTCTCTTTTTGCCATTTTAATTCGACGATCTATAACTTCTTGTGAGTCAGTTGAACGAGCAACTAGGCGTTTTTTTAACTCCGAGAGAGTGGGCGGAGAGATAAATACAGATGTTGTTATGTCACCAAGTCTATTATTGACAAGCGTATTTCCCTGCACATCTATATCAAAAAGGACCAACTTGCCATTATTGAGTGCTTCTTTTACAGCTTTTAGCGAAGTGCCATAATAATTGCCATGTACAAGAGCATACTCTAGAAAATTTTCTTCTTTTATATCTTTTTTAAACTCTTCTTCGCTTACAAAATGGTACTCAACACCATCTGTTTCGCCATTTCTAATTTCACGAGTTGTTGTTGAAATAGAGAAGTAACAATCTCCAATATCATTGATAATTTCTTTCAATAATGAACTTTTTCCAGCACCACTAGGACCAGATAAAACCAGTATTGCACCTGATTTCCAATTCACTATTTTCCGCCTAAAGTTATATTAATGCTTATTTTCATGCCCTTCAAAGAAGCGGCTACATTTTCATTTGAAAGAGCGCTCAGAAGTTTTTTTAATGATTCCACTCCATTACTATCGTCATTCTCATCCTCTTCTTCTATTGTCTCTTCATTTTCCATCATTTCAGACAAATCCTGATCTGACTCTTTGTTGTCTGATAGATCATCTGCTATCTCTTCTATTCCTTGTATTTCATCTTCACTCAACTCTTCGCCAATTGCAATTTTAAAGTCTCTACTAGTTAATGAATTTAAATCAAATAAAATATCTTCATCTATCTCACTCTGCAAATCTTCTTCGCTCAAATCTTGCATGGCTTCCTCTATTTTAGATTCTATATCTTCAGCTGCCTCGTCATCTTCCATATCCTCTAGGTTATCTTCGAATGCCTCTGTTTCGCTATCTGTCTCTAAAGACTCATCAATAAACTCTTCATCATCTTCAAAACTTAGCTCATCTTCTATTTCATCTTTCTTTTCATCACCAAGAACAACTTCTTCCGTTTTGTCTTCAAAATTATCTTCGTCATCTTCAAATAACACTACTCCTTGCGTAACGCTCTCTGGCTTATCAACTAATTCTTCTTCAAGCTCTTCATCAAAATCAAAACTATCTTCTAAATTTTCTTTAGCTTCTTCTATCTCTTCTTCATCATCAAAATCTAATTCAAAATCATTATCTTCTTCTTTTTCAGTCTCTTTAAGAAGCGTTTGCACCTCTTTTAGATCATCTTTGTCAAGTATTGAAGAGATATCTTCTCTTGACTCATCACTGCTAAAATCTATTTTATTACTTTGTACATCATCAAAATCATCAAAAGCATCCAAATCTTCTAGTGTCTCTGACTCATCAAGAGCATCGAGCTCATCCAGAGTCTCCAACTCATCAAAAGTATCCAAATCATCTATTGCTTCTAGCTCATCAAAGCCACTGTTTTTAATCTCTTTTGAGTACTCATCCACATCAAAATCATCTACTATCTCATCTATCTCATCCGAAACAATACTTTTGGCTATTTGTTCTGCTGGTTCATCTAAGGCAACAACCGTAACGCTTCTACTAAAGCCTATAAACAACTCAACCAAATCGGTTGGTAAAAAAGGTTTTTTTAGTGTGGCAGTAAAAGATTCAACCGGTTCTGCATTTCTTGAACATATATATAATGATTTTTTAAACTCTACTCTAGCATTTAACTCATCCATATTTTCCTGTGAATAAAGTGAATCATCGACGACGACGAGATCATATTTATCGGAAGAAATTTCATCGATGCTTTCGACGACATCAAGCTTATCTGAGCTTTTTTGTGCGCTAAGCGTCACTAATTTAGTTACGACTGGATTGTTGTTTAAAAGCAGTATGTTCATCATTAAGTTCCCTTTGGAATCCCTATTTTGACATTATTGTATCAAAAAAAACTAAAAAAGTATCTCTAAAAAATTAAATGCAGCAAGCATCTGAGTCTTTAAAATCAGCATAGTTGCGCCTAGAGTTGTGATAAGTATAACGAATGCAACTGTTATTTTTATAGGAAAACCTATAACAAGAAGGTTAAATTGTGGCATAGTTTTCATAAGCATTCCAAATATCACATCAGACAAAAGAGATAGTGCTGTGATAGGGAATGCTATAACAAAACCAACCATAAACATATTTGCTGTCGCACTCAAAATATAATTGAAAAGGTTTTCGCTCATCACAAAACCACCAAGTGGAACTTTATGCAAAGACTCTTCTATAAAAAGGAGTATCCAGTGGTGCATATCCATTGAAAAAAGAATCATCAAAGCCATTAAAGATAAAAACTGTGAGATAATCGGCATAGAGACACCAGACTGTGGATCTATGGCGCTTGCCATCGAAAAACCCATCATAAAAGATATTTGGCCTCCGGCAAAAGATATAACATTAAATGCAAGTTGCAACACAATTCCTACTGCTAAACCAAACAGTATTTCGCTAAGTATTGCGATAGCTATGCTTGGAGTTGTTATTGGAATATTTATTACCGGCATTGAAGAGTAAAAAACTATCGCAAAGAAAAATGCCATAGCCGCTTTTAGGCTCGGAATAATTGAGTTGTGAGAAAATATAGGAGTGGCTATAAAAAGTGCAGCAAATCTAAAAAAAAGTAGAATAAAACCAACTATGTATGCCTCACTAAAAACATGTGCCCAATCCATTATTTGACTTTTATCAGCTCTCTATTTTCAAGTCTATAAACTTTATGACACTTAAAAGCTAGCTGTTCATCATGAGTAACAAGCACCATGCCGGCGCTATTTTCTTCTATATATTCAAAAAAAATATCCATAACTTCACTTGCAGTTATTTTGTCCAGATTTCCCGTTGGCTCATCAACAAATAGTATCTTTGGTTTTTTAGTTAGCACTCTAGCAATTGAGACTCGCTGCTGTTGTCCGCCGGAGAGCTCTGTTACCTTTTGATTTATAACCTCATTTATATTTAATCTCCCAAGTAACTGCGCGTCAATATCTTGACATGAGAGAATAGAAGCTACTTCAAGGTTTTCAAGCGCACTAAACCCCTTAAAAAGGTAGTGGGATTGAAAAACAAGACCTATATCATCTCTCTTTATGTCTGCTAATTTTTTTCTATTTAAATCCTTAATATCACTACCAAAGAGAGATATGGAGCCACCGTTTGGGATTAAGAGAGTGGATAAAATATGTAAAAGAGTGGATTTACCACTTCCACTAATGCCAATAATTGCTATAGACTCTTTTGCCTCTAAATCAATATTAACATTACGAAATAATTCATATTCAAATGTGTGAGATAGGTTTTTTGCGGATAATAAATTCATGAAACGATTATAGCAAATTTAACTACAAAATATCTTTTTGCATCCTCTATGTGAGCGAATATCCAACCTTTTAGCATAGATTTTCTCAACTAATTTTTTTAGAATATAGGCAAAATAACCGCTAAAGTAGAGATCAAAAATCTTTGACGCAGCATAATTTCTTCCAAGTGCAACTAACACGCCACGAGATTTTATACTGTGTTCAACTAATACTCTGCCATATATTAAATTTTCTATATTTTTAGCACATATCTCCGCCATCTGTTCTGCTGTATCTGCGGTAGGAGCAACTATTCTGTCATTGTGATAGATCGTTGTACAATCTCCTATTGCAAAAACATCGCAATATGTCTCTGTTTGTAAAAATTTATTTGTTGCTATGTATCCAGCGCTATTTTTTTGTAAATTAAGATTATAAACCAAAGCACTTGGCTCTATTCCACCTGCAAAAATTAAAAAATCCATAGGTATAATTTCACCGCAACTAAGCTTAACGCTATCTTTTGTTAGTTCAACAACTTTTCTATTGTTTTTAACAACAACTTCCAAATCATCTAACCTCTTTGCCGACTTATGCACCAAACGCTTATCAATTCCCTTTAGTATGTGCTCGCCGGAATTTACTATCATTATATTTAGTTTTCTACAAATAAAGTTATTGTTGCTATAAAACTCTCTGGAATAAGATGCCATTTGAGCCGCTATCTCAACCCCACTAAGTCCACCTCCTGCAACAATAATATTTAAAGCATTGCAACTAGTGCCATTTTCTTCTACTCTATTAAACAGAGACATTTCAAATTTTTGTTTAAAGTACATAGCACGATAAAGGGCTTTTACGCCGTATCCATACTCTTTAAGCCCTATAACATCTGGTAAAAACTTAGTACGAGAACCAACTGCAATAACTAAATAATCGTATCTATATCTCTGAATAGGGGTAATAATTTTTTTATTTGTAAAATCAATGTTCGTAACATCTTGTTTTATGAATGTTACATTATTATCGAAACCACTGCAAAAAGTAAAGAGATCAACACTTACATGAGCAAAGTCCTCTTCGTTTGCAATTAAATCATAGACATCTGTTTGCATAAAGTGATATGAATTCCTATCAAATAAAACTATCTCATTTTTAGGATTTTTGGCTAATTTCTCAATAGTTCGTAAACCTGCATAGCCACCACCAATTACAACAATTTTATTTTTATTCAAAAGTAGCCCTTTGGATTATTTGAAAAAATTATATCTATTTTTTATTATTTTGAAGTGAATTTTGAATTATCTGATTGTGGAATATAAGAACTGTGGGGAATTGTGACGAGTTAAGGGAAATCCCTTAACTTATTTGAGCTGCAACTTCAGCAGCGAAATTGTCGACTTTTTTCTCTAAGCCTTCACCAACTTCATATTTGATAAATTCTACTAACTCAGCCGTTCCGCCATGTTTTTCTGCTTCTTTTGCGATTGCCTCTGCAACGCTCATAGAGTCATCCATTACATAGTTTTGGTCTAGTAGCGCAAGCTCTTTATCTAAAGTTGTGTTATCAGCGATAAAACGAGCCATTTTCCCAGGAATAATATTTCCCCAGATTTTCTCAGGTTTACCCTCCGACGCAAGTTCTGTCTTGATTGCATCTTCTGCTGTTTTTAAAACATCAGGAGTTAGTTGTGACATTGAAATATATAATGGAACATTTTTCAATGGTTTTTTCAAACGACCAAGCTCTTCATTTTCTGTCTTAATAGCTTCGATGCGACCAATAGTTTCAGCCTCTACAAACGCAGGATCAAAATCTTTTGATGTAAGAGTTGTAGGTTTCATAGCTGCTGCGTGCATTGCAACATTTTTAAGCATTGGAGCAAGTGCTGCTGCAACTTTTGCATCACTACACTTTGCAGCAACTAAAACTCCTATGCGTCCATTTGAATGAACATAACCATTAACACAACCATTTTCAGCTGCATTAAGAGTTATGAAGCGACGAACTACAATTTTTTCACCAATGCGTGCAACTTGAGCACTGAAATATTCAGAGAAAGTATCAGTCTCGTACGATGACTCATTTAACTCTTCAACACTGCTTGATTTAGTTACAAAAACTTGTGCCGCTGTGTTATTAACAAGGTTTATAAAACCATCATTTTTTGCAACAAAGTCAGTTTCAGAGTTAATCTCTACAAGTGAAGCCGATGTAAAAGTATCTGAAACTTTAAGACCTAAAAGTCCCTCAGCAGCGATACGGTCAGCTTTTTTAGCGCTTTGAGCCATACCACGATCGCGTAACCACTCTTTAGCTTTTTCCATGTCGCCATTAGATTCACTAAGAGCTTTTTTACAATCCATCATTGGTGCATCAGTTGCCTGACGCAAATCTTTTACCATTCCTGCTGTAACTTCCATAATTACGCTTCCTCTGATGTTTTTTCTTCAAACGATGCTTCGCTTAACTCTTCTGTAGCTTCTTCAGAAGCAGCAGTTGAACCACCATTAGCTAGTGCTTTACCTTCGTTTATAGCTTCTTTCATCTCATTACAGAAAAGTTGAATGGCACGGATTGCATCATCATTTCCAGGAATTGGGTAAGTGATAAGGTCTGGATCACAGTTTGTATCAAGTGGAGCAACAACTGGAATACCTAAACAACGAGCCTCTAAAACAGCGATGTGCTCTTTTGCAGCATCCATGACAAAAAGCATATCCGGAAGCTTTTTCATATTACGGATACCGCCAAAATATGACTCTAATTTCTCTTTTTCACGAGAAAGCATTAACGCCTCTTTTTTAGTTAAAAGGTCAATTTGTCCATTTGCTTGCATCTCAGAGATGATGTCAAGTTTACGAATAGATTTTTGGATTGTTGGAAAGTTTGTAAGCATACCACCTAACCATCTGTTATCTACATAAGGCATATTACAGCCAATAGCAGCGTCTCTTACTGAAGCACTTGCTTGCTTTTTTGTACCAACAAAAAGAACGGTTTTACCTTCATGTGCAGCATCTACAACGATTTGGTAAGTGTTACGGAAGTAACGAAGTGTTTTTTGTAAGTCAATAATATGAATATTTTTACGAACACCAAAAATATATTTTTTCATTTTTGGATTCCAACGACGAGTTTGGTGTCCAAAGTGAACGCCACATTCCAATAAGTCTTTCATAGTTACCATATAAGGTCCTTTAAGGGCTATTTTTCAAGCCAGAAATTTGTCAGTTGTCTTCGGTAATATCTGGCAAATCTACACCTAAAGAGGGAGTTGCACTGACTTATGATACATACCTGTCTAATATTTTCATCATTAAAACGAAGAAAAATCTCGGAATTATAGTTAAAATATATTTAAGGCTAGCTTTTTGTATACTGTTTGTGTGCCTATGTATAATATATTTTTATAAAAAATAGAGCCTTCTTAAAATAAAATTTATATTTTCTTGGTATAGTGTTGTGAGAATAAAATTATAAAAAAGTATTATATAACTAAAAATACTTTTTATCATAAGGAATGAAAATGAATAGACCGCTTCTACTATCCCTAGCCGTAGCATCGTTACTTGTACCAAATTTAAAAGCGCAGTCAATGCTAGAGAGATTTGACGCTATGGAAAAAGAGCTTAACAGGCTAAAACAGGAAGTTGTAACACTCAAAGCTTCCAAACAGACAGCAACAACTACTTCAGCAAAATCTATTGCTCCAACTAAAGTAGCCAAAATAACCAAAGAAGATGACGACGAAGATGATGAAGATGAGCCTAAAAAAACAACTGTTGTTAAAAAGCAAGATGGCGATAAGCAGCCTACTGTTGCAGACAAAGAAGGAGATGATAAAAAGCCACTAATCATGGCTAAATCCAGCAAAAAAGAGCTTGATGAACCAACTATAGAAGAGAGACTTGATGATATTGAAGAGAGCATCTCTGATATAAATAGAAATACATCTGGAAACCATGTTAAATTCAATCTTGATTATAGATTTGCGATTGAGAACATGAACTATAAAATGGCAAATGGGGATACACACAAGAACAACGCGTTTATGACGAATAGACTCTGGATGAATATGGGCTATCAAGCTACAAATCATCTAAGTTTTAGTGCTCAACTCGCATACAATAAAGCATTTGGCGCTCGTTCAGGCGCATCGGATCCAGCAAATGCCTCACTTGACTCATTTGACTGGGTAGCAAATGAAAATGCTTACAATGACACATTAAGAGTTCGTTCAGCTTATCTTTTTTACAAAGATGTAGAGTTTATGGGACTTGATATTCCATGGACATTTAGTGTTGGTCGTCGTCCATCAACCAATGGTCACCTTGTAAATCTTAGAGATGATGACAAAGAAGCATCTCCACTTGGACACAGCATTAATGTTGAGTTTGATGGAGTCAGCTCACAATTTATGTTAAACAAAGCTACTGGAACCTACATAAAGTTTTGTGCTGGACGAGGTATGAGCAACGCTGCTCCAAAATTTTCATCAACTCCTTATGCTGATGTTAACGATGCAACAGCAAACGCGGGCATAGACTTGTTGGGCCTAATCTTTGTTCCGTACGACAACAAACAGTATTCCATAGCTACACAATACTACTATGCAAACAATCTAATTGATGTAAAGAATGCGGCAGATTACACTCAAGGATTTAACACAGTTGGCGGTATGCATAGTGGAACTATCAACTTTGTGGCAAAAGGAATTGGTAATAAGTGGAACAAATTTTTAGATGATACAACTCTATTTTTTAGTGCCGCTATGAGTATTACCAATCCAAACGACAACAATGGTGTCAGCAATGGAATGTTAGGCTCAACAGAGAGTGAAGTAGGAACATCCTACTGGGTTGGCACACAGTTTCCATCGCTTCTCACTAAAAACGGAAGATGGGGTCTAGAGTATAATCATGGTAGTAAATATTGGAGAAGCATAACTTATGGTGAAGATACAAACATAGGTTCAAAACTTGCAGCTCGCGGTGATGCTTATGAAGCTTATCTTACAGAGTATTTAGTTGAGGATATTCTCTCTCTTCAACTTCGTTATACATATATAGATTATAAATATAGTGGAAGTAATGGGTTCTTTGGAAATACTACGGGTACACCTATGACCATGGAGCAAGCAATTGGCGCTGGAATGGGTGGCAATATTGTTGACAAAGCACAAGATATCCGTCTTTATCTTCGCTATAGATTCTAATTTTAACTTATGCTAAAAGATCTACTCTTTTAGCATAAAGAAAATCTTGCTTTTATAGTCAAAAAATTAGCTTTTAGCCAGCTCCTCTAACTTCTCTCTCACCTCTTTAGCGTGATCTTTTACTTTGACCTTCTCCCAAATCGCTTTAATTATGCCATCTGGATTTATGATAAGAGTTGTACGAGAGATTCCCATATACTCTTTACCGTAGTTCTTTTTTAGTTGCCAAACACCATACTCATGCAGCATTGTTTTACTTTCGTCACTTAAAAGAGTTATGGATAAATCTTTACTCTCTATAAAAGCTCGGTGTCTTTTTGTACTATCTGCACTAACTCCTATGACTACAGCATTGAGTGCACCAAAGTCTGAAGCTGTATCGCTAAAGTCACACGCCTCTGTTGTGCATCCAGGGGTGTTATCTTTTGGATAAAAATATAGCACTATCCACTTTCCTTTTAAGTCTCTAAAACATATCTCTACATCATCTTGATTTGGCAGACAAAACTCTGGTGCCATACTTTCTAGTTTTATCATGTTCTATTCTACCTTTAAACTTTTTTTCCATTTATCATAGTTGAAATCAGACCATTTTCTTCTGTTGCATCTGCAATCACAACTCCTGCAATATGTAAAGGAACAAAAACCAATATAGCAACATAAATACTCTCGTGCATCTCTTTAATATTTTCAACAAGCTCTTTAGTGATACTAAGTACTTCATGAAAATGTATAGCAAGACCACTCACACTCATAAAAACAATTGCTCCATAAAAAAGGCAATATAGTACTCTTACTGCTTTTTTATGAAGAGTAAGTGAGCCAAAACTCTCTCTTTGGCTATTGTCTATAAAAATTAAAATAATTCTATACACAACCAAAAATGCAAGTGCATAGCCAAAAATGATATGCCACTGCCACATATTTTCACGAAGCGCCTTTGCCAAAATGGTCGCATCTTCTATGGTAATATCATTTCCCATATCAGAGAGCTTTGTCATCAAAAGCTGAGCATTCTCTTTTTTGTTTAAAAATGTCTCTCTTAAAAAAACAGTTCCAAGCATAATAAGAACAACAAGCGCATTTAGCCAGTGCCATAACCTAAATTTTAAAGTGTATTTCATCTTAAGCTCCATTTAGTTGATTTAGTTGATATTATGCACTTTTATAAAAAGTTCATAAATAGACCTAATGATTCTCAAAAAACTTGTTTTTCGTGGCTTTAGGGGGTTGGAATGGACTATGCGTCCCTCCCACTAAAACGGACTTATTTGCTTTAGTGCATAATATCAACTAGTATACAAACATCAAAAAATAGACCCATATACCAGTCAGGGATGTAAGAACAACTCCTGAAAATGTTATGAGTCCAGCTTTTTTGTGCTTTTTTGATTGTAGCATTTTCTTGGATAAAAAGATAGTAGCTGCCCATAAAATAAGCGTTATTGAAGATATGACAATATGAAAAACAAGAACAACGGAAGCGTAACTATGTGAAACACCGCTACCTTCCATAAAAGAGTTGAATCCACCACTTACTCTTACTCCATACTCAAAATATGTTAGCACGATAACTGAAAAAGCAAATATAAGTATCTGGGCAAAGATATGAGCTTTATACTGTCTTTTTCTGGCAAACCAGATGGCAGTTGCTACTAGAAGTGGTAACAAAGAGACTATAAAAGTTACCATATCCATAAAAAATGGCGCTCTGGTATTAAAAAAACCTTGATGAAACATATAGTCTAAATGGTTCAAAATCTACTCCTCTTGTGAAATAAGATCTAAAATCATCTTTTGCGCTATGGCTTTTTCTGAGTGCTCTTGCAGTGCTCTGCTTTTTTGCAAAAGATTTTCATGTAAAAGTGAGATAAAAAGTGACTTTATGTCCGAGCCCTCTCTTTGGCACCAGCCCATGTTATTATCGACTATAAATCTTGCGTTGTAGTATTGATGGTCAGATGCAGCATGTGGATATGGGATAAAAAGGGCTGGCAGACCATTTGCGCAAAGCTCCCAAAGAGTGCTTGCACCTGAGCGGCTAACTGCCAAATCAGCCTTTGACATCAACTGTGGCATCTCTTTTGTAAAGGCGTATAACTCCACCTCAACACCAAGTTTGTCATACTCATTTTTAACTCTATCAAAATCTATTTTGCCTGTTTGATGAATAATCTTAATCTCTAAATCTCTAAGTTCAACAGCAACACTCAAAGCCAAATCATTTATACTCTTTGCTCCTAAAGAACCCCCAAGGAATATAACTGTTTTTATCTCTTGCCTAGTTCTGGCGAGTTCAAAAAACTCCTCTTTAACTGGGTAGCCTTTGATTGGTGACTTTTCATCATACGCACTTATAAATCTTTTGCTAAAAGGCTTTAAAAGTGAGTTTAGTCTCCCCTCAACTGCATTTTGTTCATGTATAAAAAGCGGGATGCCTCTACTAATGGATGCGAACGATGCAGGAGCTGCCGAGAAACCACCAACGCTATAAGTAGCACCAATGCCATGTTTTTTTAACAGTTTTCTGGAGATGAAAAAAGCCTTTATGACTCTCCAAAGCGCTTTTACTTTAGCAAAGCCTCTTTGGTTTACAACGCCCGTAGTACCCAGAAAATAAGTGTGAGTAAATGAGTTGTGGGAGCCAAAGTAGTCTCTATCTTGTCCGCTTGTTGAGCCTATAAAAATCACTTCAAGCCCATTTTCAACAGCTGCGTTAGCAAGAGCTTCTGCGACTGCTAAATGTCCACCAGTTCCGCCACCCGTTATACATAACTTCATGTAAAATTACTCCATTTTCGCTTTTTTAGAAGCCATCAGAATCATTCCTATTCCAAAAGATGCCGCCATAACAGCAGAGCCTCCATAACTTAAAAACGGAACCGAAATACCCTTAATCGGAGTGATTCCGCTTATACCGTATGCGTTTACCAAAAATGCGAATGCTAAAAGAAGTCCAATGCCTATACTAAAAAGATATGTTGACGAGCTTCTTGTGCGATTTGCGATTTTAAAGATTCTCTGCAGCATCCACATAAAAAGAAATGTCACAAAAAGAACTCCAGCAAAACCAAACTCTTCAGCTAATCCTGCCAAAACGAAGTCGGTATGAACCTCGCTTAAAAATCCGAGTTTAAATGTTCCATTTGCAACACCAGTACCAAAGAGTCCTCCATTATGGATAGCATTTAGCGAGTGTCCAATCTGATAAGGTTCAACTTCTGTCGGAACCCTAAGTGCGGTTGCTAATCGCGCCGGAAGCATATCTAAGACGCTATTTTGCGCCAATGCCCACCATGATTTTATGCGTAATATTCTATGTTCTGCTGTGAAGATAAAAAATAGGAAAAAGAGGAGCGCACCCAAAAGGAGTGAGAGGAAAAATCTAAAACTGCTTCCTGCAAACATAAGCATAAACAAAAGAGTAAGCCCAAGAACAACAACTTGACCTAAATCGTTTTGAACAAATGCTATAACAAACATAGCGCCAATAAAAACGATTCCATATGGAGCAAATCTTATAAACTCCTCTTTTATTCCCATATCGCCGTGGTGGCCAAGTTTTCTTGAGAAACTCCATGCTAAAAAGTAAACAAACCCAACCTTAAAAAACTCAACTGGTGCGAGTGAGAATCCAAAAACTTTTATCCATCTCTTTGCTCCACCAACTGCCGTAACCAAAAAATCTGGCAAAAATGGCATTATAATCATAAGAAATGCAGAGCCTATAAAAAGTGTAAAGCCGACAGGGGAGAGATGTCTATCTGGGTCACCTTGGGCTAAAGACCACATTATAAAAATACTTATAGTCCCAAAAATAAACTGTCTAATAGCAAAGTGAAACTCACCAACTCCACTAAAAATTGTAAAATATACGCTTAGGGAGTATGTCAAGAGAACACTTATGCCAATCAAGACACAAACTAACGCAAAGAGCTTTCTATCCGCCACTGCTGTTACTTAATCTTATTTATTTTTAGCACAAATTCAACTTCTGCTTTGGATATATGAAGCTCTCTTGAGATGCTGTCAAGATCAATACCTCTCTTAAAGAGTGAGATAACTTTTTCATCATCTTTTGCATGTATAGAAGTTGGAAATGATATCTGCTTAACACCACTCTCTAAAGATGAGATTCTTGATTCAATCTGCTCATCAATCTTAAGAACACTATCTTCTAGGCGTTTTAGTCCAACTGCAAGAGGCTTTACCATATCATAAACAGTTCTCTCAACCTCTTGATAAATATCTTCATCGCTCATTCGTCCAGAACCTATTTTTATGCTCTCCTGCGTCTCTGTTACTTTTTTCTTTAGATAGAATATTTCTCTATTTAACTCTTCTGTTAGTGATGCAACTGTGCGGATATTTTTGCTATATTCTGAATCTTTTGTATAGACATAGTAGATAAGATACAAAATTATAGCCGACATAACAACTATAAGGTGCTCTGCTCCAACAGCTATATTCATCTTAAGTTCTCTTTTGCTTCACGAATAAGAGCTCTCTCTCTTGATGTAAGATAAGCACTCCACTCTCTCTCATCTCCGTCATGTATTTTAGTTATTTTTGCAAGGGATTTGTCCATAGCTACGAAGAAAATAGCTATATCTCTTTTTGGATAAGTTGGCATATCCACTCTGCCGTAGTAGCTCACACCCTCTTTAAAAATATCCTCTTTTATTTTGAAGTGTTCAAATCCAATAGATTCTATTGTTGTTGATTTTGCTAGTGGCACTCTTTTTGGCTCTTCATTTTTTAAAAATCTCTCTAAAGAATCAACTTTTCTATGAAGTTCAAGGATAAGATTAAGCAAAACTGGATCCGTTTCTGTTGTATCTCCTTTTGCCCTTGCTTGTCTTAACCAATGCGATATCGCGTTGTTTTCGCTATCGTTTAAGTGATGATACTCTTTCAAGTACTCATCTTCATTTACACTAACTTCACTAAAAAGCAAGCCAACGGGTGCTTCAACCAAATGAATATTCATGAAACCATCCTATCTATAATTATTAAAATAAAAAAAACTATCCCAAGATAGCCATTTACAGTAAAAAAAGCACGATCTATCTTTGTGAAATCTTTTCTAACAAGATAGTGCTCATAACTCAACATAATAGCGCTAAGAATAACCGCAGTGTATGCAAAAATCCCAAGATTTGCCATCCAAACAAACATGGCCCAGAAAAATATTGTCGAGATGTGGAACAAGGATGAGAGAAGAAGTGTTATGCGCGCGCCATATTTTGATGGAATCGAATGCAGTCCTTTTTCTCTATCAAAATCCATATCTTGAAGTGAGTAGAGCAAATCAAATCCCGCAACCCAAAAAACAACGCCAAGACTAAGCATTACAGACCAAGGTGTTACCTCTGAGAGGACCGCCACAACTCCAGCAATTGGTGCTAATCCAAGCGATACACCTAGGATAATATGGGCTAAAGATGAAAATCTCTTAAAGTATGAGTAGCTCCCTAAAACTACAAGGATTGGAAAACTTAGATAAAAGGCAAGAGGGTTTATAAAGTAAGCAACGCCAATAAAAGCAATAGCGTTTATCGAGTTAAAAATTAAAATAGTTAAAGCACTTAGTCTTCCATCAACATTTGGTCTTGAAGAGGTTCGTGGATTTTGAGCATCTATATCTCTGTCGGCATATCTGTTTAGTCCCATAGCAAAGTTTCTAGCAGTGATTGCCGCTAAAATCCCTAGCAATAAAAGAGTAAAACCAAACCAACCATTCTTTGCAACAACCATTGCAATAAAGATAAATGGAAGTGAAAAGATAGAGTGTTTAAACATTACCAACTCGTTTAAATCTCTAAGTTTTTTGATAAATCCTTGCAAAATTGCCCTTGTTAAGTAGTTTATTGTTATTTTAGCCAAAGTTGATTTAAATTCTATAATTGAATGTGATTAAAAAAATCAAAAGTTATATTACTTTCATACTAGAAATAAAAAAACAGTGTTTATTTAAAATTATTGATATTTTTTAACATTTTTACATTACAATAGTCAAAACTATCTTAAGGAGTGTTACATGAAAATTCTACCTACTGTTTTATTGGCTTTAGCTGTCTCTTCTACTGTTGTTTTAGCAGAAGTTGTTACAACTACCCAAGAGCAAGTTAAAAGTGAGGTCCAAAATCGTTTTAAACAGATGAGCACTGATGAACTACTAGAAAAACGAGGGACAATAACTTCCAAACAAGAGCGAAATCAACTTCACGATGAGCTAATGAGTCGTCAAAAAGAGATGACAAAAGAGCAACAAGAGAAGTTTAATAAGCGTCCAGAAAATAGAACGCCAAAAAGAATGAACCAAAATTCAGGCGCTGGAATGGGCAGCGGAATGGGCAACGGTGGTGGCAGAGGTAGATAATTACCTTCTGTCAAAATAATTTAAAATTCTCTAGACATCATACTCTACACCGAGCTCCATACGAGCTTCTCTAAGTCGTGTTGCAAGCTCAGTGGCTAAAGCGTCCATAAAATGCAGAGATGCTTTTTTGTGTTCTACTGAGAGTTTTTTAAAAGCGTTGCGCGAAATCATAAAAAGATGAGTATCTGTGGTCGCAATAGAAGTAGTATAGTGTGGACTGCCCTCTAAAAATGAGAATTCTCCAAAAAAGTTTCCTTGTCCCAGCGTGTTGAGATGAACACTCTTTTGATCATCGAATGGGAGCATTATACGAATGGATCCTTTGCGTATCAAAAATATACCTCCATCTAAATCTCCAGCTTTATACACTATATCTCCTTTGTGAAATGATTTCTCTTCAACTATATTTTGAATTTCTATCATAGTGTCTTCATTGCGTCCTTTAAAAAATTCAAAATCACTAAGCTCAAGAATGGTTTCATTTTTTTTCTCAAATGTGTGCTCCTTGATTATCCTCTCTTTGGCCCACTCTATCGCATCGTCCAAATCATCAAATACCATAATGGGACTTAGATGCTTAAGAAGACCGACTTGGTTAAAATAATTCTCAACATCATCTCCAGTAGGAAGCTTATGAGGCAGTCTTGAGAGCAATAAATAACCTCCTCTATCATGAAGTATATCTTTGATTTGCAGAAGAATATGGGCTGCAGTTAAATCTACACTTTGAACTCGCTTCATATCTAAAATAATATATTTTTTATGTTGCAGGTCTTGCTTTAATGCCAAATAAAGCTGGTTTGCTGTTCCAAAGAAAAGTGCTCCATGAAGCTTATATAGTGAAAATTCACTACTATTTTTACTCAAGAAAGACTCTTCTTCTTCTGAGCGCACTATTTTACTTTTTACTTCACTGCCATCTTGCTTGCGATATACAATCGAAGTACCAATTTGTTGTATGATATACAAAACAGCTGCAAGCGCTAAGCCAACTCCAGTAGCCGCTATTAAACTTACTTTTAGCGCAGTAATAGCAACAGATATAATGATAAAAAAATCAAAAATTGTTTTTTGTGAACGAAGAAGTCTTGCACTATTTTTATCAATCATCCTAAAGCCAACAACTATCAATATCCCTGCAAGTGTTGCTACTGGAATCCATCCAACAAAAGCGCCCAGCAGAACAAACACAACGATTGACATTACTCCCTCAACAAAGGCCGAAAGGCTAGATGAGGCTCCACTAGAGAGATTAATCATGGTTGGCCCCATAGTTCCAGAACCGGGCATTCCACCAATAAGTGATGCTGTAATATTGCCTGAGCCTTGTGCAATCAACTCTTTATTGGAGTCATGAAACGAGTGAGTCATTGAGTCTAAAACAATACAAGTCTTTAAAGTGTCTATTGAGAGCAGAGTAGCCAGTGTTAGTGCTGGGAAAATAAGAAGCATTAAATTATCCCAAGTAATAAGAGAGATGGATCTAAAGCGCTCAACAAACAGAGCAAAAAAATCCATTCCACCACTTCCTCCAAGCTCGCCTATTACAAAAGCGTTGTTGGGTTGCAAGAGAGATGAGTCAAAAATAGCAAGCGAAAAATAGGTTAGTAAACCTGTAGTTAAAGCGCTAATTACAGGAGGAATAGTGCGGAGTATTTTATGACCATAAAGCATAGTAAGCATGGTGACAAAACCCACAACAATACTCTGCCATTGCCACATTTGAGGCGACTGCAAGCTACGCAGAAAATGCCACTCTATAGGCACCCCTAAAAACTTTGGCATTTGAGATGCAATAATGTAAAGACCTACGCCACTCAAATAGCCACTAACAACAGGAAAAGGGATATATTTAATCAGTCGCCCCAAACCAACATAACCAAATAAAACCTGAAATATTCCAGCAAGAAGTGCCACAAGCATCAATGAGATAAAAATCACAGATGAGTCAATTCCAAGAGCCACAGACTCTAGAACAAAGGCAGATAAAACAGCTGCGGCAGGAGCACTTGGAGCTGAGATTAGACGACTAGTTCCACCCAAAAGAGGTATAATAATGCCAAGTGCCGCTACGCCTAAAATACCAGCGATAGCACTATAAGAGATATAACTTCCACCAATACTCCCATACACAACTACTCCAAAAGCAATAGCGGATGGGAGTGCAACCAACATTGAGGCAGTTCCACCCCAAAAATCACCTAAAATATTGTTTGATTTAAGCACTACTATTTATCTATTTTTCTTTCTTTTTTTACTCTCATCAACAGATGCCGCGTGCTCCATAAGCTTAATCTCCTCATCTCCCCAGATAAGGACTTTTCTTGATGTATGTAAATCTAATGTTGTTTTAGATGGATATGAAATGTTTGAGAGAATATGCTTTATACAGTTAATACGGGCTTTTTTCTTATCATCAGAGCGGATGATAATCCAAGGTGCCGTTCCAGTGTGTGAAGCGCGAAGCATAGAGCGTTTGGCTTCTGTATATTTTTCCCACAAATCTTGTGACGCCGCATCAACAGGAGAGAGCTTGAACTGTTTTAGTGGATCTACTTTTCGTCCCTTAAATCTAGCAGCTTGCTCTTTTTTAGAAACGGAAAAATAAAATTTAAAAAAGATAATACCAGAATTAACAAGCATTCTCTCAAATTCACCAACATGATTTAAAAATTCTTGATGCTCTTCTTCGCTACAAAAGCCCATAACAGGCTCTACCCCGCCGCGATTGTACCAACTACGATCAAAAAGAACTATTTCGCCAGCACCAGGGAGATGTTTAGTATAGCGCTGAAAATACCATTGTGTCTTTTCAACATCCGATGGCTTCTCAAGAGCAACAATACGGGCACCACGAGGATTCAGGTGCTCAGTAATTCGCTTTATTGTCCCACCTTTGCCTGCCGCATCACGCCCCTCAAAAATCATTAAAACTTTTAAACCTTTCTCTTTTACATGGTTTTGAAGTTTTAATAGTTCAATTTGTAAATTTTTAAGCTCTTTCTCATACTCTATAATTGATTTTTTAACCCAAACAGAGACTCTCTCCTCTTTTTTACTATTTTTTTTATTTTCTAACTTATTCTCTTCGTTTGATTTTCTTCGATCGTTGTGAACTATCTCTTCGGTACTTTCATTATTGATAATTTCAGCTGTTGCCATAGCATGTTTTGCACCCATAAAAACTCCAATCTAAGCATATTTATTTACACATAGTATAGCAAAAAAATAGTTTGAATACTTACTGTTAAAATTTCCATACTATTGATGTTTTCGTCATCGTATCTCTCTTTTCTACACTAATTGCTGGCTTTGAATCATACTCATGTCTGTAGATTAAACTAAGATATATCTCTTTAATAATGCGAAGCTCAAGCTCTGCCGTAAAGGATGCATAATAATCAGAACCCTGCTCTAAACTAGGTTGATAATAACCTATCATACTAAGTTTTGTGCTTGGGTTTAAATTATGCTTATACGCCATATATGAGTTAACCCGCAGTGAATTTTCATCTGGCTGTACTGCGGTACCAGCTGGGTCGTTTGGGCTGTTTACATACTGAATATTTTCAAGTAAAATACCAGCGCCCAAGTAAAGCTTTCCAAGTTCGGAGCTATCCACAAAACGCCATCTTATATTTGCACCATTAAGCCATCTATTATCAATATCTTTAAAAATATCCTGTTTATATTGAGAAAATATCTCACCGTAGAGTGATTCATTATTAAGCTTATGCAGAAAACGAAAATGAAAAAATTTCTGATCTTCTATCTTCACGCCTTTTGACTCAGTAAGCTCGTATGAACCCTGCAAAAATGTCAAAAAATTGCTTTCGTTATCGTACTCTATCTTGCCACTAAAGTCATACTCGTTCTTTTGGGTATTACCACTTTTTCCAGTATATGAACCTGCGATATTGCCACTAAACCCAGGCCTTTCTCCGACTTCTTGTGGAGCTATATCAACTATGGCCAAAAGAGGCATCAATGCAATAAATAGTAGTAATAGAATTTTTTTCATTAATTTCCTTAAAAACAAAAGAGCATGTTTATTTTTTATGGCATCCAAAGCAGAGAGAAGAATCTTTATTTAGCGTGCGCAAATATCCAGTTTTTCTAGTATGGTGTGGAATATGGCAACTTACACAAACAATCTTTCCATCACGAAGAAGATCATTGATTACAGTTGCCCCAATCCATTTTCCAGGCAAAGATTCCCAGAGGGATCTTAAATCTTTTTTTCCATTTGGATATTTAAGTAAAACTGGATGATTCTTAATTATTGTATAGCATCTATTTTCTGCTGAAGAGTGAGAGTTTGAGAGACTAATAGGGGCTTCATTTGCTGTATTTCCATCATGGCAGTTTATGCAAGCCAAAGATAAAGCATCTGGCTCTTCACTGTTGTGCTTTATCTCTTGAGCCAAACTTCCCTTAGCATCTTTAAACAAAACTGGATGACATTTACTGCAAAGAGGCTCACTTGTATCTTTAATATTAGGAGGAAGAGATACATGAAAAATCTCTTCTGCAGCAAGATTGTGCACAAAAAGAGTTAGCGACATAAGAGCCAAAAGCAAATATGCTCCCATTTTCATCTCCTAACCTTATACTTACTTAGTCAAAAATTATACTCTAATTTAATTTAATTTTATAGTGGATTTATCCGCTTGTTTAATTGACATTGAAACAAATATTAAATAGACTTCTTTTAAAATAGGAGTGGTTATTGGATGCAGAAATAAAGCAACTTGCCATAATTGGTCCTACTGCTTCTGGGAAGAGTGATTTGGCGATTAAAGTTGCAAAAAAAATAGACGCTTATATCCTCTCTATCGACTCACTTAGTATCTATAAAGAGATAGATATTGTCTCCGCAAAACCCTCAAAAAAGGAGCTTAGTGAAGTGCCTCATTTTGGCATTGATGTTTTGGCACCAGATGAGTATTTTAGTGTTGATATTTTTATAAATTTATATAAAGAGGTTCTCTCAATCTGTAAAAGAGATGGAAAAAATCTCATCATCGTTGGCGGAACAGCTTTTTATCTTAAATCACTTCTTGAGGGTCTCTCTGAGGTTCCAAAGATGGGGTTTGAAGCAACAGAAAATATGAAAAAAAAGTTGCTTGATTTGGAGAAATGCTATAACTTTTTGTACTCCATAGATGCTGAGTATATGAGAAATATATCTAAAAATGATAGTTATAGGGTAGAAAAAGCTCTTGTTATTTATGAGGGGTCTGGAATGGGTCCCAGTGAGTGGTTTAGGCTAAATCCACCAAAGCCAACTATAGAAAATCTTAGCATCTACAACATTGAAGTAGAGCGGGATGTGCTTAGAGATAGAATACAAAAAAGATGTGCCAAAATGTTAGGGATGGGACTTTTGGATGAAGTTTGTCATCTAGAGCGAAAGTACACAAGAGCACCGCACTCTATGGGTTCTGTTGGAATTGTTGAAGTTTTAGAGTACCTTGATGCAAAAGTTACAAAAGAGCAGATGCTTCAAAATATCTCTACACATACAGCACAACTTGCAAAAAGGCAACAAACTTTTAACAAAACTCAGTTTAAAGATGTTGTTTCTGCGCCGCTAGAAGAACTTGAAAAAATAATCCTTATTCATTTTAGCTAAGCACTTAAAACGGTAGCATCTAAATCTCTTTAGCGCCTCTAGAGAGCTTTGCCCATGCAGAAGTTGGGTCGGCTTTTATGGAGTCGGTATAGGCTTTTTTTGCATCATCATTTTTCCATAGTTTGTCATATATGCTTCCTAATAGATACTTTTGTCTTGCTCTATCAGTTTTATTTAGCTTAACGGCGTCTAATGATTTTATAATCTCCAGCGCTCTTTTGTTATTCTCTTTCTCAACATATGCCTGATAGAGAGCAAACTCTGCAAATGGACTTTGAGCATTTGATTTTGATGATGCTTGTATCTTCATAATCTGCTCGCCATATCTAATGACTAAGTTATTATCTCTCTTAACGCTTCCTGCACTTAAGAGTGCCACATATCTGTCTATATCTAGATAGTCTTGCCCATAAACTCTCTCTATATCAGCAATGGCGTTAATCATCTTGTTGCTATCTTCTAGTCTCTGGTAGGTATCAAATATATATCTATAAACATCTTTGTACTTTGAGTTCTTATCACCTTTTGTAAGAGTTACTATCTCTTTCGAGGCCTCAAGCACATTACTGTAGTTTCCAGTTGCAAAATCAATCTTCATGTATCTATAAAGCCAAAGTTTTCGTAGCTCCAAATCTTTTGATTTTAGATTTTTATTTGCGACTTTTTTTGCAAGCGTGTAGTCTGCACCTTTCATGGCACACTCATAAACTCCATCATCCCACTCATTTGAGAGTTGGATTTTATATTTTGTTGAGAGAGTCAGTACGCGGTTACACTCTTTTTTACCTAGGGACTGCTTCATGGCCCCTATTGCTGCATCAATTATTATCTGGCCGGTATCTTTAAAATGCTCTTTGTTGAGCGTTAAAACTCTATTTTCTAAAGCAAGAGTTTCATCAAATCTTCTGTTTTTATTTAGAAGTTTTGCCTTTTCATATACGGCCCTATCACCTATGCTGTCCTTATTGTATTCTGACATTAGCTTGTCGTATGTGGACATTTTTGTGCTATTATTTGAGTCATCCAGATCAAAAAATAGAGAATCTTTTATTGTCTGCACCTCTTTTGTATAAGTCCCATCACTATAACTTTTTAGATATCTATTGAGCATAACAAGAGCTTCTTTTTTTTGCTCTGTTTTACTTAACCAAACTCCACTGCTAGCCAGCAGCGACTCATAGTTGTCATCTTTTGTATCAATATTATCTATTAATGATTTTGAGATTGTTGATGCGCTTATATAATCTCCTCTTTCAGCAAAACCATTCATTATATCTATAGATTGTGCTAAATTCAATGCAAAGTGTTTAGGAGTTGCGTTTGCAAGTTTTTGCACAAATGGAGCTGCTTCTTTATACTTTGATGCGCCAGCGAAGTTACGAATCATTCTAAATGTTACTTCGCTGCCTATCTCAACACTTTTTGTCTTGCTCAATAGATTTTTATATATTGAGATTGCTTTCATAGATGCACCAGAGGACTCTAGCATCTCTGCTTTATAGATGTAACCCCACTCTGCATACTCTGAGTCATCATGTTCGCTAAAGAGTCTATCGAAAAAGTAATCAGCATCAGAGATTGCACCCGCTTTAAAATAGGCTCTTGCCACCAAAGAGAGAACTTCTGGCACATTCTCGTCTGATGAGAACTCTCTTAAGTAAACTTTTGAAGCCTCTATTACACTCTCATATCTCTCTAGCTTAGCGTTTACTCTAATCTTGTAAAACATAAGTTCTGCGTTAAACAAAGAGCCTGGATACTCTTTCATTACGCCATTTATCATATCAAGACAATTTTCATACTCTTTGTCTGCATATAGTTTTTTTATCTTGATATACTCTTTAACATCCCCGACTCTTTTTATATAAACAGGGTTCCCATTAAAATCCAAACTTCCTACATATGGGAGTTTGTCTGCCATCAGAGTAAAGGGAAAATCAATAGAAGTATCACTTTTTTTACTCTCTTTCATAAATGGTATATTCTCTTGATATCCTATGACTATCCACTCTTTAGCTGTTTTTATTTTAGAGTTAAAAACAGTGTCCTCTTTTGTTAAGTCAAAAATCATGGGGTAGAGTTTCATTTTTTGAAGTGGTTTTATTGTTATAATAAATGTTTTTTTACTTATCTCTGTTTTTATTCTGAAGTGAGTATTTGTTATATCTCTTAATTTTCTTGGTGGTACTTTCAATATTGTGCAGGTTATTTCCGTTGTTGTGCCAAACTCATTTTTTTGATCTTCGCATGAAAACTTATCTTCATTTTTTATATGTAGAGTCGAGTATGATTGATGCTCCTCTTTTGCGCCTTGGATTGATATCTCGAGTGCAAAAAGAGAGTAGTTAAATATACTAACTAAAGCAAAGAGAACTGTTTTTAACAAATTATCTCTCCCTCTTCTCTTAATTCTTGAAAATTCATTTTTATAGCTTTAAGGGGTTGGAAGAAATGAGAGTCTCTCCCACAAAACGAAGTTTCCTTAAAAAAATGGACTTATTCGTTTTAGTGTGTAGCATAAGCTATTAGTAACCGCTATTGTAAACAAAAGATGTTATAAATTCTAACAGCGGATTTAGTGCTAAAAAGACAAAAATAGTTCCTACCGTTGCGATACCGATAATAACCCTTAAAGACATAGTTGCATTTATTGAGCTAACATCTCCTCTATACCCTACAACAGGGTCTTTCATAAACATATATACTATGAGCTTTATATAGTAGTAGCCTGCGATTGCGGAGTTTAGCGCCATTGCCAACGCCAATACTGTGTACCCAGCGGATACTGCAGAGCCTATCATATAGAGTTTGCCCCAGAAAAGGCTAAATGGTGGAATCCCTGCCAAACTTAGCATGAATAGCGCCATAATAGAAGCCGCAACAGGAGATATTTTTACCAAACCTGCAAACTTCTCAAATGTATGGTCAGAACTTTGCCCTGGTAGAAGGTTCTTTTGACGAGAAATCCAAAGCATTGAAAATGCACCAAGATTAGTAAAACTAAACAGAACCCAATATAAAAATAGAGCACTATTCGACTGAGTCGTGCCTATCAAAATAGCCGCCATTACAAAACCAGCATGCGAGATTGAACTGTATGCCAACATCCTTTTTACATCTGTTTGAACAAGTGCCCAGATGTTTGCCATAGTCATTGTAACTATCACGAGAATATACAAAACAGCCTCTAGCCAAACTACACCGCTATGGATTAAAAACTCAAAAAGTCTCATAGCAACCACAAATGCTGCTATTTTTGGAACGATTGACATATATCCAGCTAATGCCGCAGATGAACCCTCATAAACATCTGGCGTCCATGTATGAAATGGAACCATTGAGAGCTTGAAGCCAAAAGAGGCAAGTAAAAACACAACTCCAACCAAAACAAATCCAATGTCTGCATAGTTGTTTCCAGCCAGAACAGTAGCGATTTGGTTAATTTCGATAGAGCCCGTAAGTGCGTAAAATACCATTGAACCAAAGCTATAAAAACCGGCCGCCAATGCGCCCATTGTAAAATACTTAACAGCCGCTTCAAACGATTTGTCACGGTTGTGCATTGCAATAAGTGTATATAGAGCCAATGACGCCGTCTCTAATCCTACAAAGATTAGAATCAGATTATCGGTTGCAACCATAAACTGGAAACCTGCAATCATAAACAGAAATAGTGCAAAAAATTCAGGGTATGAAAACTCATGAAATCTTTTTTGACTAAGTGCAAGTGGTATAAAAAGCATAGAGGCTATAACAATAATAAACTGAGATAAGATAGCTAAACCATCTACAAGCATTACATCAAAAACACCCATAATAGTGCCATTTGCTCTGAACATACCAGCTGATTCTATTAAGAGTGCAAAGTCAATTCCTAAAACCAAAAGGCTTAGCATTACAAACATAGATTTATCTAATCCACTCTTAAACATATCTATAATAAGGATAAAAAGAGCACCAACTATAGGAAGGATCATTGGAGCAAGTGTAATTAGGTTTAGTGACCCAATTGAAACATTTATTGGCGATAACATTAGTGCGCCTCCCCTGTTGGAATTTTAGTGTTATCTACTTTTACTGCCATTGTAGAAATTCTTGCTTTTGCTTCTGCTGTTATAGCTTTTTCGTGCATAAACTCAACAAGAGGCTTAACGCTTGTGCTTATAGGCTCAAGCAATACTTTAGGATAAACTCCTAGCCATACAGTTACAATAGCAAGTGGAATAAGTGCCAACAGTTCCGTTTTATTTACATCTGGAAGATTTCTGTTTTCATCTTTTGTAACTACTCCAAAGAACATCTTTTTGTAAGCAGTTAACATATAGATAGCACCAACTATAATTGCAACTCCTGCAAGAAGCGTTAAGATATGTGACTGTTTATAGAAACCTAAAAGACTCATAAACTCACCAACAAAGTTAATTGTCAGCGGAAGCCCAACTGAAGCCATCATCATAATTCCAAAGATAGTTGCATATCGTGGCATAACAGAAGCAAGACCGCCAAACTCACTCATAAGCTTAGTGTGTCTTCTGTCATAAATAACACCAACAAGCAAGAACAGAGCACCAGAAACAACACCATGTGCTATCATCAAGAAAATCGAACCTGTAATTCCCTCAACATTTAGAGCAAAAGTACCAAGAACAATAACACCCATGTGTGAAACAGAAGAGTAAGCAACAACCTGCTTAATATCTTTTTGAGCATAAGCTACCATTGCTGTGTAGATAATCATAATAATCGCTAAAACCGCGATTGGATACATAAAGTAAACTGACGCATCTGGAAACAGTGGTAAAGAGAAACGAATAAACGCATAAGTACCCATTTTTAGAAGTATCGCTGCAAGTATTACAGAACCGATGGTTGGTGCTTGACCATGAGCGTATGGCAACCATGTATGAAATGGAAACATTGGTACTTTGATAGCAAAACCAACAAAAAATGCCAAAAATAACCAAATCTGATACTCAAATGGAAGCTGTAATCTATACCACTCTAAGATAGAGAAGCTCCAATTTCCTGTAGTTCTATGATACAAGTAAGCCATAAAGAGCATACCAACTAACATCACAAGCGAACCTGTAAATGTGTATAAAAAGAACTTAACAGAAGCGTAAATTCTTAGAGGTCCGCCCCATGCACCGATTAAGTATAACATTGGAACAAGTGAGAGTTCCCAAAAAACATAAAATACAATTGCATCAAGTGCTAAAAATACACCAACCATAGTCATCTGTAAAAACAGCAGTGTGATAATCATATTTTTAATATTTTTTGTCTCACCCAAAGATGCAATACCGAGCATTGTAAAAAACGCTGCTAGAATTACAATAAAGAGTGAAATACCATCAACACCAACAATATAATTTATACCAAATGCTGGAACAAGAGCTATCTGCTCTACAAACTGCATACCTGAGAGTGTTGGGTCAAAAACAAGCCAAAGCCACATTGACAACATAAATTCTATAGTAGCAACGGCTACACCATACGAACGAACGCTATCTTTATGAACAACAAATCCAAGCACTGCTGCGAGCGCTGGAAAGAAAATCAGAATTGATAAAATATGTTCTACCATCTATTAAACTCCTAAACCTGAAAGAAATAGTTTTATCTCTGTAGCATATTTAACTGAAAGTCCAAAAACCACAGCTAATGATAGCAAAGCAACAGTTCCGGCTACCATCCATTTAAGCATTATAGAGAGGTTACCACTTTGCATATCCCTTGTCTCTTCACCAATTTTGTAGAATGTGTGAGCAATTCCATCAACGGTTGCATCAACAATTTTTTGGTCAACATGCGTCCAGAACAGTGATGAAACTTCTCTATATGGTTTTACAACATACTCTTGATACGCAAAAGGTATGTAGTATTGGTTGATTAAGAGCTTATATGCAAAACTGTTTTCCATTTTACTCGTTCCATCAGGAACTTTTATATCTCTTCTTGTGTATTTTTTGTATGCAAAAAGAATAGCAGCTGCTACAAAAAGTTGAGTTCCGATTGTCATAATCCAAAAAGTTAGTGATGAGTGAACATGGTATTCGCTCGCTGGCAGAACCTGTGTTACCATTTCAAAATATGTCATCTTGAACGACCCTGCAATAACCGCCAAGAAAAGAAGTGGGCTCATAGCGATTAACATAAACTTATATGCCTCATGTGGGTGAATTCCAAACAACTTGTATCTCTCTTCACCGTGGAAAATAAGCGCAACAAGTCTAAATGAGTAGAATGCGGTTAAACCTGCAGTAAATAGTAAAACTGTATAGATAATATAGTGATTTTCAACAAACGCAACCTCTAAAATAAGGTCTTTTGAGAAGAATCCAGCTAACGGATAGATACCAGCAAGAGCAACAGAAGCGATAGTCATCATTATAAATGTACCCTTCATCGCCTTATTTAATCCACCCATTTTAAATGGATCTAGCTCATCGTGCATAGCGTGCATAACATTACCAGCGCCCAAGAAAAGAAGCGCTTTAAAGAATGCGTGAGCCATCAAGTGAAAAAGTGCAACCCAATAAGCACCCAAACCAGCAGCTACAAACATATAGCCTAGTTGTGAGAGTGTAGAGTAAGCGATAACGCGTTTCATGTCACGGTTCACAAGCGCCATTGAAGCGGCAAATAGAGCAACAAAAGCTCCCAAAGATGCTATAAATATCCCAATATTAGGAATCAGATGATAAAGAGGATGTGCACGGACGACAAGGTAAACACCTGCCGTAACCATAGTTGCTGCATGAATAAGCGCAGAAACTGGAGTTGGTCCCTCCATCGCATCAGCTAACCAAGTGTGAAGTGGGAATTGTGCTGATTTACCCATTGCACCAATAAATAAGAATACCCCCATCCAAGTTAAAACATCATTCTCTAAAGATGGCATTGCAGCGAACGCTTGTTCATACTGAAGGGTGCCTGTATTCCAGTAAACAAGGAAAATACCGATTAGCATTCCGAGGTCAGCAATACGATTCATAATAAACGCCTCATTTGCAGCCCAAGTAGCGCTCTCTTTGTGGTACCAGAAGCCAATAAGTAACCATGAACAAAGACCTACACCTTCCCAACCAATGAAGAGTCCTGCAAAGTTATCACTCATAACAAGAATCAGCATTGAGAAAACGAAAGCTGAAAGGTACGAGAAGAATCTATTAAATCCTTTGTCATGGTCCATATAGCCTATAGCATACACATGAACAACAGTTGAAACAAGAGTTACAACCATCATCATAGTTACACTTACCTGATCAACTACAAATCCAAAAGGAATATAAAGATCCCCTGCGCTCATCCATGTCATCATCTCCACATGTACAATTCCATTACCGCCTAGAATAGAAATAAGAAGTATCGAACTGCTTATAAATGACAATCCGAGCAATGCACTTGGGATAATACCTGCTATTTTTGTTTTTGGAGATGCGCCAAAAAGTGCAGCAAACAAAGAACCTACAAGCGGTGAAAATAGTGCTGTATATAAAAATAACTCCATCTTTTATCCTCTCATCGTTGACATAAAGTCAAGGTCAATATTGTTATGTTTTTTATGCCAAACAATTAACAATCCAAGTCCAACAGCAACTTCGGATGCAGCAATTGCAATCACGAAAAATGCAAACATTTGCCCTGTTAAATCACCATAGTAGTGAGAAATAGCAGCAAAAGAGATGTTTACAGAGTTGAGAAGTATCTCGGTTGCAAAAAATAGCATTAAAAGATTTTTTCTTCTCATAACACCAATTAAGCCTATGCTAAAGAGTATAGTCGAGAGTACAAGATAGTGATTTAGTCCAAT
Organism: Sulfurimonas sp.; assembly: GCA_021732045.1. The sequence goes on along the minus strand of JAKFWK010000003.1, from coordinate 266,285 downwards.
TTGCATCATGAGTGAACCTTTATGTTTTTTTCTCTTAGTGTTTTAATCTCATCTTCTTCCATAGTTGTAAGTGATCTGTCCATTTTTTTACCAGCAAGAACGATTCCTGCAATCATGGCAACAAGTAGCATTATGGCAGCTACTTCAAATGGAACAAGATACTTTGTAAAAAGAACCATACCTACGGCTTGAGTGTTTCCTATGCCATCAACTACTGGATATATTGCAGTGATATTTTCACTTACCATAGGAGCCGCAAAAATTGCAACAACTAAAATAGCAGACAATGCGCTTAATCCCACAACAATATATTTATTGCCCTGCTTCTCTTTAACCTCTCTTGTTGTATCAAAAAACATCATACCAAAAGCATAAAGAGCCATGACAGCACCAGAGTAAACAACGATTTGAACCGCACCTAAAAAATCAGCACCTAAAATAAAGAAAAATGCTGATATAAAAATCATTCCTGCCGCTAATGCCGTCAAGGCGTATAACGCTTGAGATGTTGTTACAGTTATGTAAAACATCACAATCGTTAAAAAAGCAAAAAGATAAAAAGCTATAGCTTCAAACATATTCCGACTCCTTAGTATGCTAGAGGTGTTTTTTTAACACGCTCATCTTCATGTGGTGTAATGGCACCAAAACCTTCAAACTCTCTCTGCGCTCCAGCTTTCATTGTGTCAAGCGGAGTTAACATATCTTGGTACATTATAAAGTGCTCTCTTTGATCACTTGCATTTTCATACTCACCACCATGTGTGATGGCAAGCTCGGGACAAACCTCAGCACAATAACCACAAAAGATGCAGCGACCAAGATTTATGCTATATTCTGAAACCTCTTTGCGAGAATTTTCATCTATTTTAGTGTCTATTCTGATACAGTTTGATATACAGATTTTCTCACAAAGTCCACACCCAATACATCTCTCAGTATCCGACTCCCAAAGACGCTTCATCTCATGAACAGCTCTATAACGAGGTCCTATTGGCATCTTCTCTTCCGGATACTTTACTGTATGGATATCAAATCTAATCATCTCGCGAAGAACTACCCAAAGACCAACAAAAAGCTCGCCTCTAAAACTTCTTTGAACCACTCTTTTAAACTTACCCCAACTATCAGTCGGATAATCTTTGATGTCCACCATATAGTAGTTGACATCCAATTCACTTACATTTCTGTTTTTTAAATGTTCATTATGTTCATTGTGCATACTTACTCCTTACATCATTACGATAGCAGTTATAAGTATGTTTAGTACTGCTATTGGCATTAAAACTTTCCAACACAACCACATAAGTTGATCTGGTCTAATATCTGGCCAAGCTGCTCTTGTCCATAAGAAAAAGAAGAAGAAAAATGCAACTTTAGCGAGTAGTCCGATTGCTCCTAAAAAGCTTCCATCACCATATCCACCCAAGAAAAGAAGAGGAATAACAAAAGATATAAAGAACATATTTGCGTACTCACCGATAAAGAAAAGCCCCCATCTCATACCAGAATACTCAGTTCCAAATCCATCAATAATCTCATGGTCATTTGCTATTAAATGGAATGGTGTTCTTCCAGTTTCAGCAAATGCCGCTATCCAAAAAAGCACAAATGCAACTGGTTGTGACCAAACTAACCAACTTGTTATACCACCTGACTGGTAGTTATTAAAGTCGATAAGCGATAGTGAACCAACCATCATAATTGGAGCTAAAATAGAGAGACCAGTTACAACCTCGTAAGAGATAAAAACAGCTGCACCACGCGCCGCTGAGAGCAGAGAAAACTTATTTGCAGAAGCCATACCACCTAGAAGCGGTCCATAAAGTCCGACTCCCATAATTCCCAAAATATACAAAATACCGATATTTATATCTGCTACAATCGGATGAACTTCATACCCAAAGAGTGTAAATGATGGCAAAAACGGTATTGCCGCTGCTGCCATAAATGCCGTTGCTGCAGTAATAACAGGTGCGATTTTAAACACATTTGCCACTACATTAGTAGGGATAATATCCTCTTTTGTAAAGAGTTTTATACCGTCCGCTGCAACTTGAAGAAGTCCAAAAGGTCCAACATTCATAGGTCCTAGTCGGCGTTGCATAAATGCAAGAATTTTTCTCTCAAAGTAAGTTCCAATTCCCGCTAATGCAGAAAAAATGAGTAAAATCACGACGATTTTTATAACCGTCTCAATTAAATATGCTGTTTCCATTATTACACCCTTTCTATTGAAGCTGTTGCAAAGCGGTATGAGCTAAACAGCGCCTCTGAATTTATTTTAGAATCAAATGTCGGCAGAAGTGCGATATCGCCACTAATTTTATTGTCACTTACGATATTTACAATAATCTCACCATTTTGGTTTTTAACTCTCACGCTATCCCCCTCGTTAAATTCAGATCTGCTTAAAAACTCTTCGCTCATATACAGACCTGCCACCTCATCAAGATTTGTAGCCTTGTTTGTAAAATCACTAAATTGTCTTACAGGGTTTGCAAGATAAATCAGAGTTCCCTCTAAAATCTCATCGTTAAATTTCGCAACGCTCTCATCGCTCTGCGCTGATACTGCCATATTTTCAAGTAAGTATCCACGATGTTCAGTGCCGTCATTGTCATAGTGATTTGGTAAATCATCAAAATTTTTAGCTTTAAACCCTTTTTTGGTAGGCAATTTTGAAGTATAATCAATCACAAGCTCACTTATTATACCAAGCTCATTTGCAATATCATTAAGCTCATAACCCTTATAGCCAACTGCCGCATTTGTAGGATTTACTCTTTTATTTATGCTTGTGAGCGTTCCCTCTTGCTGATTTATAGCTGGCATATCCAAATCACCATCTCCCAAAGCAGATAGAGTAAAGTTACCTTTTGTGTTATAGCCTATTGTGTATGTTCCTCTATCATCGTCAAGTTCACAAATAAGCGAAACACCAAGCGTATTTGTAAGATTTGGTATCATAACTAGCTCAAAAGCGCTATATTTTTCAATCAATGCCAAAAGACGAGCAAGGTTTTTAGAGTTTGGATGAGTATATAAATCTGCTCCAGCGATTAGAGCAAAAGTATCTTTTTTAGCTAGATTTTTTTCTAACTCTTCCATAAACTTCTCTCCAGCTCCAACGATTTTTAAGAGTCTATTGTCATCAACTACAACCTCTTTTGAAATCTTTTTAGGAACCATTGTCTTCTTCTCTTGCTCTATCTCTTCCTCTTCACCTGTCTCTTCATTGACTTTTTTAACTTTAACAATCTCGATAATCTCTTCTTTGATAATCTCTTCAACAGTTATAGTTTTTTCTCCATGAAATGATGCTAAATACTCAACAATCTCGGATGGTAGCTTTGTTTTATCTCCAAAGAGGTCTAAAATCAGATAGAGTATAGCTTCCTCTTGAAGTGGTGCATGATAAACGCTCATAATACTTTTCCCAAGTCCCTCGATTACTGGATCTTTTACTGGATGAAAATATATACCTGCACCTTTGTTTACTGTCATAGAGTTGTTTAGTGCGTATCTTGCATTTGGATTATCGCTTTTTAGTGCTGTTCCAACAGAGATAACAAAGTTTGCGTTGTGTGTTGCTTCTAAATCATAACCATAAAGCATAGTCCCACTAATTTTACTATATTCGTTTAAGAATGCTTGAAATGATTTTGCTTCACTATTTATAAGCTTATAGCCAAACTTCTCTTTTAATTGCTGTAAAAGGTATGCCTCTTCATTTGTTATAGTAGATGTAAACGCTATGGTATCGGCTTTTTTAAATGCTTCAATAGCTTTTTTAAATACAACTTCATCTTTAGCTTCAACCATATTTTGATAATCAAAGCCGTATCTTCCTGCACCACAAAGTGCAACATAGTTCCACTCATTCATAACACGATAGATTTTTTTCTCTGTATTATCAATACCTGTGTGTTTAACATCATAAGTTATCTGGCATCCAGCAGAACAGTGTCCGCAAGTAGCAGGAATTTGTTTTAACTCCCATGCGTTTGACTTGTAGATAAAGTGAGTATCAACAAGCGCGCCAACAGGACAAACTGCAGCACACTCGCCACAACTTGTACAATCAAGCATCTCCTCACCACTTGTTAATCCAATAAGAGATTTATTTAACTTGTTCCACATAGCATAAGCATCTTTTGGCATACTATCTTTATACTCAGCTTCAAGTGCATCGGCTCCACGAGGAACTGTTTTTAGAGCGTTATCGCCTATCATATCTTTACAAGTCGTAACACATCTCTCACAAACTATACAAAGACCCGGATTATAATGGATATGTCCCCAATCTACATCTTTTCTGTTTACATCTTTTACCGCGTAACTTTGCGCATCAACACCCATCTCTAAAGTATAGTTTTGTAGTTCACACTCGCCTGATTGATCACAAACGCCACACTCCAATGGATGATTCACATCGTAAACTTCCATAATCGCGCGACGCTCTTTAGTGATACCCTCAGTTACTGTTACAACACTCATGCCCTCTTTGCTTTTTGCATTACAAGCATAAACCTGCTTTCCATCTGCCTCAACAAGGCACAGTCTACAAGCTAGTGTAGGACTACATCTCGTTAAGTAACAGATAGCAGGAATAAAGATATCATTAGCACGAGCGGCGTTAAGTATATATTCGCCCTCTTGTGTCTCAACATCTCTTCCGTCAATATTTATAGTAATTTTACTCATTTATTACTCTCGCTATTTTTGATTTTTCAAATCTATATCCGCTAAAATCACTATTTAGGTCATATGTCGGACTAAGTGCAACAGTTCCTTTTAATTCACCGTCTAATTTAAACACTCTTCTAATTGTTGATGAATCTGTTTTTATCTCAACCAAGTCGCCATCTGCAATCCTAGCTGCAACACTAAACTGCTCAGATCCTCGCAAATAGCTATCTTTTGGCAGTTGTGTTGTGATGTTTGTGTAGCTGTTAAACTGAAGAACTGGGTCTGCATGATAAATAATAGTGCCGTTAAACTCTGGCATATCATCAAGCTCATCCAACTCTCCATCCATCAAACACTCTACTTCATCGAGAATATATCCGCGATTATCCTCACCAAACGGTGATAAGAAGTTCTCTAAATTATCAAATTCTATCTCTTTAAACCCACTTTTTTTGTTGAGCAATTTTGTATAATCTATGGTATTTTCTCTATCAATCCCAAAAGCTTTTGCGATGTCATTTAGCGTATATCCATCAAAACCAAGAGCAACATTTATAGGCAGAACTCTGTTGTCAATACTCACAACCGTTCCCTCTTGTTGGTTAAATGCAGGTACAACTAAATTGGCATCAGCCAAAGATGATATTTTAAAATCTCCATTTGCGCCATAGCCAACAACACCAGATATGTTTTCATCTGCGTCAAGAGAGTTGATAAGTGAAACGCCCAGAGTATTTACCTCTCTAGGAACTACAACCACACAGAAATCACTATACTTTTCAATAAGAGCTGCGAATTTTGCGATGTTTTGTGAGCGAGCATGTGCTATCAAGTCATTACCAATAATAAGAGTTTTTTTAGTAGCTCTTGAGAAAGATTTTATCATAAGCGAAAACTCCTCTTCGCCAATATTTGTCTCAGCACAAAGATAACCTAAATCCAACTCATCGATGATAGCTCTCTCGCTCTCATCCAAATCAGCGCCGATAAGTATGGAGTGCGTTAAAAGCGCCATAACGCCCTCTTCTGTTCCAACTTCATACTTCATCATCTGAGTTATAACATTTTGCATCAAAATATCTTCTAGTGGATGCGCATAAACTATCTTTGCACCGCTATGTTTTGAAGCAGTTGTTAGAGCGTATCTAACACCTGGATTGTCAGTTGCTATTCTGCTTCCAATCACTATGACTGCATCAGATTTTTTGATAGCATCCAACGAACCGCTGTGATGAAGTTTTCCACTTACAGAGCTGTATGCCCTCATAAACTCTGCAAATTTTCTTGCATCTTCATTGAAGAGTTTTAGCCCAAGCTTATCTTTTAAAAGCTCTAAAATATGCGCCTCTTCATTTGTAATAATTGATGAAAATCTTATAGCTTTTGCGCTTTCAATCGCTTTTATAGCTAATTCAAACGAAGATGCTTCTTTTTTTGCACTAGTATCAAAATCAAATCCGAATCTACCAGCACCACAAAGTGAACTAAATTCAAAGTTGTTTTTAACTCTATATATTTTCTCATTTTCGTTTATTGAAGCGTGTCTTGTTTCATACTCTAGCGGGCAACCAGCAGAACAGTGAGCACATGTTGATGGGATTTTCTCTAGCTCCCAGGCATTTGCTCTATATCTAAAACCACTGCTTGTAAGTGCGCCAACTGGGCAAACCGCGATACACTCTCCACAAAAAGTACAATCTAGCATCTCGGAGTTTTTTGGAATAATTGTTGAGCTATAACCGCCAAATTTTACCTCAATAGCATCATCACCGATAACTTCATTACAGACATGAACACACTTTTCACACATAATGCAGAGTGACGGTTCATAATCTATAAGTCCCCAATGCTTGATGGGTCGGAGTTGATCTTTTGCTGAGAAACTTTGAGCAGATAACCCAAACTCTAAAGTCTTGTTTTGAAGGTCACAATCCCCAGATTTATCGCAAACACCACACTCTAATGGATGATTTACATCATAGAGTTTCATGATATTTACTCTCTCATGATTTAGTGCGGCACTATCTGTTGTTATCTCCACGCCCTCAACTGGTGGAGTATTACAACTAAGCACAAATCCATCCATCCCGCTAGCTTCAACAACGCACATACGACAAGATGCGCATGGCGAGGTTTTAGAGATATAACACATAGTCGGGATATATATCTCATTTTTTCGAGCAACACTTAGGATTGTCTCGCCTTTTTGTGCAACAACAGAGATGCCGTTTATTTTAAAATTTACTAAATTTTTCATATCACTCATCTCCTAAGCCTGAACCATTGCGATATAGTAACAACGCATACATCGTTCAGCTTCACTCATAGCTTCTTCTTGAGTAAATCCTAGATTAACCTCTTCGTTATTTTGTTTTCTATACTCAATGTCAAGCACTTCACTGTGTTGTCTTGGAACACCTTTAAGCCAGCCTGTAACTTTCTCTTTTTTGTCATAAACACGAAGTTTTTTCAGGTGATCTTCCATAATCTCATCATCAGTTAGAGTAATCTCTCCAGTTTGAAGATATCTACTCATAACTGAAGCGGCGCGTTTTGCCTGACCAACTGCATTAACAATTGTCATAGGACCATACTCACAATCCCCTGAAGCAAAAATACCCTTTCTTGATGTCATGTAGTCTCTACCGTTTGTCTTAATTGTCGCCCATGATGTCATCTCTATCTCCCATTCAGGAGGTAAAAGTTTCAAATCAGCTGATTGAGAAACAGCTGGAACTATATAATCTGCTTCGATTACATAAGATTCGCCCTCAACTTTAAGAAGTTGCGCGCGACCACCATTTGGATCTGGAACTAGTTCAAATTTATCTATCAGGAGTGATTTTAAAACATTATCTTCGTCTCTCATCTCAGCAACTGCGGAGTGGAAAAGAAACTCAACTCCCTCTTCTACGGCTTCGTGATACTCTTCATAAGTAGTGTTACCGATAATTGTCTTCTCATCTCTACGATAAATCATATAAACTTTTTTTGCATTTGCTCTAATTGCACAACGAACCACATCCATAGAGGTAAATCCACCGCCGACGCAAACAACTGTTTTTCCTGTTAAATCAACAAAATCAGTAGTTAAGAGATTTCTCTCTTGATCCTCTTTTGATATTTTATGGCCATACTTCTCATAAAGATTTACTTTATCGAGGAAATCTATCGCTCCCCAATAACCCTTCATATCCATCTTCTCATTGTCACAATAGACTTTTTTAGATATTCTAGTCCCAGTTGCAACCATAACAGAGTCGTACTCTTGCTCAAATCTTCTCATATCATCGGCATTGATTTTTGAGTTAGTTATAAAGTTTACGCCCATATCTCTAACACACTCAATGTCTTTGTTGTATTTGTCAATCGGCATACGGTACTCAGGAACACCAACGGCAACCTCACCGCCAAGCACTGGAAGTTCTTCAAAAACATCCACAGCAATACCCTCAGCAGCTAAATAATAAGCCGTCGTAAGTCCTGCAGGACCAGCACCAATAACCGCAACTCTCTTGCCATTATCAGGTTTTTTCTCCATTGGATGGAAGAAATCATACCCGTGATCAGTCTCCCAATCTGCACCCAATCGCTTAAGCGCCATAATGGATACTGGCTCGTCAAGATTACTTCGTCTACAAGCATCTTCACATGGGTGTGGACAAACACGACCACAAACATGAGCCAGAGGCATAGTTTGACGAGTAGCCATCAAAGAGTCATCCATCCTAAGGTCTCTTACTCCCTCTATATATGCAGGAATATCAACATGTGATGGACAAGCATCCGTACAAGGTGCCGTTATCTTAGCTATGTAAGCAATAGACTCACTATAGTGAATCGATGGTTTTTGCTCATCAATACACTCTAAAAAGATATGCTCGAAGTGAGTCATCAAATCAATTATGGGATTTGGAACAGTTTTCCCAATCTCACATTTTGAAGTAATCTGCATACTTTTGCCAATCTCTCTTAGATGATCAAGATCAGCTCTACTGCCTTCACCACGAGCGATTTTATCTAACTGATCATATAGAATTCTGCCGCCCCATCTACCAGGTGCGCATCTTCCACATGCTTCAGAATAGACTTGATACTGTGCAGCATACTCCATAGCCAAACGAATAACATCTACATCTTTATCAAATAGGGAAACTCCGTCCCAACCTATAAAAGCCTTGGATTCGCGGTGCTCATCATATTGCGCTGGCAAATTATAAGCTGATTTTTCCCACTCATCTTCAGGCTTGTTGATGTTGTTGATAAACTCGCCATTCCAAGTAGAAAAATATACTTTACTCAATTTACTACCCTACCTATTTTTTAGTTACGATAGTCCAGTCGACTTCGTTAAACTTTAAAGAGTTCATTAACTCATAGCCGCACTCTTTTACCAAATCAGCTGATCTTTGAATCGGCGAGAAATCTCCGATTTCAAACAGAAATATTGCAACTTCTCCTGCTTTATGAGCAGATAAAATCTCTTTCATTCTCGGCTCAAAGTTATCTTTGAGATGTCTTAAGTCATATCTTTTCATTAACGGTCAACCTCTCCAAATACAATATTTGTAGTTCCAATAATAGAAACAACATCCGGAATATAGTGTCCTGGTAAAAGGTCAGTTAAAATTCCTGTGTGCCAAAAAGATGGCGCACGAAGTTTTAGTCTATACGGATATGGTCCGCCTTGTGAGTTGATGTAAAAACCAAGTTCACCTTTTGGTGATTCAGTTGCCACATAAACCTCTCCAACTGGAGGTCTCATACCTTGTGTTACAAGAACAAAGTGTTGCATCAAAGAGTAGTTTTGTGTCATGATGTCTAACTTTGAAGCTGAGATATATTTTGGTGAATGAGCCATAAGCTCAGTTTGCCCATCTCTAACACACTTCTCATACATCTCAATTGTTTGATAAAGTATTTTAGCAGACTCTCTCATCTCTTCCATGTAGATGCGATATCTTGCGAAATTATCGCCTTTGTCTGAAAACGGCACTCTAAACTCTACTTCATCATAAAGCTCATAAGGCTCCTCTTTACGAAGATCCCAGGCAACTCCACTTGCTCTAAGCATCGGTCCTGTACAACCCCATGAGATTGCCATCTCTTTTGAGATAGTTCCAACCTCTTCCATCCTCATAAGCCAGATTCTGTTTGTATCTAACAAATCTTCATAGTCTTTAATATTTGCAGGAAGCTTATCTAAGAATGTTCTTAGTTGTGAGATAAATGAGTCTTGTATATCTAATGGTACACCACCGATACGAATAGCAGAGTGCGTAAGTCTAGCACCACAATATCCCTCAATAATATCCATCAAATACTCTCTTTCGCGGAATGCGAATAAAAATACAGTCATAGCACCGATATCAAGAGCTGTTGTTGCCAACCAAAAAAGGTGAGACATAACACGGTTAATCTCTAAGAGCATCATACGAATAACTTTTGCACGACGAGGAACTTCAAGCCCTATAAGTCTCTCAACTGCAAGTGCAAATCCGTAGTTGTTTGAAGATGAAGCGATGTAATCCATACGGTCAGTTGTCGGCATAAACTCATTGTAAATCATATTTTCAGCCATCTTCTCCATACCGCGGTGAAGATAACCTATATCTGGATGAGCTTTAACAATCATCTCTTGCTGAAGATGCAGCATCAAACGAAGTTGTCCATGAGCTGATGGGTGTTGAGGACCAAAGTTTAGAATCATCTCATTATCAACTCTGTCAAACGAAATATTTTCAAAAAATGGGTTTAATCTATTTTTTACTTGCATATTATTACCTATCTTTGAGGATCGTCAATAACGACCGAATCTTTTTTATCGAATTTTTTAATCATAAATACGCCACCATCTTCTTGATAGTTTTGAACAACTTTTGGCTCATTGCCAGTTATTTTTGTTCCTTTTGGCACTTCATGTCCAAGTCTTGCAAATCTCTCGCTGTCATATCTGTCAACTTTAGCTGGATCACGGAGTTCAGGTCCAATAGCATCTCTTGCCTCTTTGCCGTAAATCTTATCAACTTCATACCATGCAGCAAACTCATCGCCTTGCAATGGATAAGTTTTTAGAAGCGGATGACCTTGCCAATCGTATGGCATAAGGATTCTTTTCATAAACGGGTGTCCGTTAGCTTCAATACCGAACATATCAAACATCTCTCTCTCTGACCAGTCAGCAGAGCGGAAAAGTTTCTCAACAGAGTTAACAGCTTCACCTTTTTTAATAAACATCTTTATACGGATTCGTTTTCTTTTATCCATACTAAGCATCTGGTAAAAAACCTCAAATCCGCCTCTTTGTGCAATCCAGTCAATCGCACTCATCTCAGTAAGCTGCGTATAAGTCAGCTCTTTTTTCATAAGTTTTAGAACCCTGAAATTGTCCTCTGGCTTGATGTAAACAACCATCTGTCCAACTTGAATATAAGCGTCAAGAACTTCAAATTTAGATTTTATGGCCTCTAAATCTTGTGCAAAAACTTCATCACTCTCTGGTGAAAATTTTGCAACTTGTGGAGATACGAAAAATCTGTCTGTATAGTAAGCTTTTGCTTGTACATTATCTTTTGGTTTATAAGCTCTCATATTACATTAGCCTTTTTGCTTTTTGTGCTCTTGAAGCGTGATTCGCACGGATTTTCTTTTGTAACAACATAACACCATACTGAAGTGTCTCAGGACGAGGTGCACAACCGGGGAGATACAAGTCAACTGGAATGATTCTATCAACACCTTGAACAGTTGCATAAGTGTTAAACATACCGCCAGTGTTAGCACATGAACCCATAGAGATAACCCATTTTGGCTCAGTCATTTGATCATAAAGTCTTTTTATGAACTCTGCGTGTTTTTTTGTAAGTGTTCCGGCTACAATCATAACATCAGCCTGACGAGGAGATGCTCTAAAGATTGTTCCAAAACGGTCAAAGTCATAACGAGAAGCACCAGATGCCATCATCTCAATACCACAACAAGCAAGACCATAAGTCAGAGCCCAGATTGAGTTTGAACGACCCCAGTTTACAATTTTATCAATACTTGTAAGTGCAACAGGCAAGCCGCCATTTTGCGTATAATTTACTTTATGTTGTGCCATTCAAGTGCTCCTTTTTTCCATGCGTAAACAAATCCGATAGTCAATAAAAGTATAAACATCAACATCTCAGCAAAACCAAACCATCCAAGCAATTTAAAATCAACAGCCCATGGAAACATAAAAACAATCTCTACGTCAAATAGCAAGAAAAGTAGTGCAAATAGGTAAAACTGTGGAGAGATTCTGTTTGGTTGTTTCGTAACCTCTGGTCCACACTCATAAACTGATAGTTTTATCTTTTCGCTATCTTTAGCTGCTAAAGCGCGACTTGCTAAACGAGCGATGATTGTCGTTATCGTAAATGCTCCAAATGTTAGAAGGAAAAGTACAAATACACCGAAATACGGATTTGAAGTCACTATATGTTCCATATAACCCACCTTTATATTATTGTTTGTTATGCGCTAAAACGAAAAAGTGCACAACATCAGTTATTGTTCTTCTTAAATCTTTACATAATTTTAGAAAAAACAGTTGGGCGGAGTATAGCAAAAAGAGCTTTAAAATTATAAAAAGTCTCTATTTCAAGTGCTATGCTGTTACAAATCACTACATATTTTTTAGATTAGGTTACCCTTGTGTGTCTACTTGAAACAACCAACCATGAGCAAATGCCTAATGTTTACAAATACCGTGCCGACAAAATTATTTTTTAGGTTTTGATTTAAATATCTTCTCAACCCAACCAGCTTTTTTTTGCTCTTTATTTTGAAGAATGGCAGGTTCTATTAAGGTTTTACCCTCTTTTTGGTTCCACGCTCCCATCCCACCATTTAAAACTCTAACTTTGTATCCTAAATTTGCAACTCCCATGGCGCCCGCCATAGCAAATTGACCATTTTCACTAACCAAAACAATAGTTGCTCCATCTGTTAACTTTGGCATTAACTGGATTTTATCTCGTGAAAATAGCTGAGTCATAGGAATAAAAACGGCTCCTCTTATATGCCCTTTTTGAAAATTAGCAGCTACTCTTAAATCTATAATTTTAATTTTTTCACCCTTTTCTATCCAAACCCTAAGTTGTTCTGGTTCTAAAAGCCATGTCGTTGGATTGTTCGTGCTACTAAAGAGTTTCGCTGTTGCTTCGTACATACAACTGTGTCCTTCTATTGGGAATCCTTTTTTAATCCATCCAGACTGTCCATCTTGAAACCAATAAACACTCACATATCCTATCTGTGCCGCTACTTCGGAAGCTTTATATGATTTCCAACAATTTTCTCCTTCGCAGTAAAAAACAATCGGAGTGTTTTTATCTTTCGGAAGAGCAGACCAGTCAAAACTATCATCTTCTATGTGATAATCTATACTAGGTCTTGAACGCTCAGTAAAAGGCAAAAATTGTGCTCCAGGAATATGTCCTCCAAAATAGTAATCACTATAATTGTCTCTTACATCATAGACAATACCGCCACTTTTTTGTATAACTTGTATATCCTCAGCAGCTGCTAGTCTTGTGTTAAAAGGCGACACATCTGGTGTAGACACCTCTTCACTTGCCGTTGCAAATGTGTTTAAAAACAGTAGTGCAATTGTAACTGTTAAAAAATATTTCATTTTCTATCCTTATTTATTCAAAAATCCCATTGATTTTTCACTGTCAAAAGAGGCATCTTTCTCTTTTTGTATCTCTAATTTAAAATCATCCAAAGTAAAAAGAGGATTTTTTCTAACTGCCACCCTATATGCTGTGTTTTTTATAACCAAATTTATCTGTCCGCCAGTTAGGGCGTAAGTTGCTAGCTCATCAACACTAAAATTCTCTTCAAACGGCGCATTAACTGGAAGCATCTTTTTCCAAAGTGAGAGCCTCTGCTCTTGATTTGGTTTTTTAAACTCTATCTTGTAATTAAAACGGCGTGAAAAAGCTTTATCTATGTTTTCAAGCAAGTTTGTCGTAGCTATCAAAACGCCTTTAAACTTCTCAATCTGTTCTAAGAAAATATTTTGCATCTGGTTGTGCATCTGATCGGCTCCAGAGGTAACACCGCTTGAGCGAGCGCCTAAAAATTGGTCCGCTTCATTTAGCAAAAGTATAGGTTCTGACTTTGTTTTCTCACACAAATCGCTAAAAGTATCAAATATTTTACGAACATTTTTCTCACTCTCGCCGACATACATCGACAAAATCTTTGAACAGTCAAACGCCAGAACTTCTCTTTTTAGAGATTTTGCAAGCGAATACGCCGTCATAGTTTTACCAGTTCCAGCGGCACCATAAAAGATAATTCTCGCGTCAATACCGCTTTTTTTATCCTTGATGCCCCAGTGAGCAAGTCGGTTAATAACCTCTTTATCAAGCTGTTTCATAAGGTTACCCAGCGTCTCTTGTGTCTCTTTTGCCAAAACAACATCTGTGAGTGAAGTTTCAGGCTCCACAAGCTCAAAAATATCCTGCTCTTGGATAAGTGTATTTAATTTTATACGACGAACTTTTTTATTTTTTTGCGGATGGATTATGCTGTGAAGAACCTCATCAACTATATAAAAAGCTCTTGAAATGCCACCAAAAGGGTTTAGCATCTCTTCATAATCAATTATCCCATCATTTATAAGATTTGAGCCATCCTCTAAAAGTGAACGATTTTTGATTCGCTCATACTCATCAAGCGAAATTAGCTCTATAAGCGAGTTCATATCGCGAAGAGAGGCATCTGTGGCGCTATACTCCTCGCGAAGAAGTGCCAAAAATATAACCTGCTCTTTTGTGCTCATCTTTTTTTGCTTGAAAAATTTATCCAAAACAAGCTTTCCAGTCGTTTGTGCCACGCGCTCTTCTATCCTCTTTTCAAGGAGTTGAAGTTTTTGCTGCATCCTATCAATTCCTAAAGAATGTTCATGAACATTTTGACGAATCGCACTCATTTTTTGATATAAATCAATACGAAGAAACTGATCTTGAAGATACTCTAAATGGTCAGAATATGGCTTAATATCCTGAAGTTCACTCTCTGAAGAACCGTCTTGCAAAATCTTTAAAAGAGATGGGGAAAGCGCAACAGAACTGTTTAAAAGCTCGAGCGGTGTTACTTCCGAAATCTTGATAGGATTAAAACTCTGCTGATGAATCCAACCAAGCTCTAAAAGAATCTTAAACTCTTGAAGATGCTTAACAAAAGCATAATTTTTATCCCCATAAAGCTCTTTTAAAAGCTCAAAAATCAGTACATCATCATCACCACTCATATATCTCTTAACCAAAGCTTGAAGCAATAATGCCTCTGATTTGCTACATTTCAACTGAGCAAAAATAGTAGATTTCTCTACATCTTTTGCCTCTAAAAAATTTATTAATATTTCCAAAACTATATCTCTCTTTTTTATTTCTCAAACGAATAAAGTAACTCTATCTCATCTTTCCAAATTGTCTCATCAATCGTCTCTAGTATAAGCGGAATGTCATTCATTCTATCATCATTCATGATAAATTTAAATGCATCAAGGCCTATTTCACCTTTGCCTAATGAGTTGTGTCTATCCACATGAGACTCAAATTTTGCTTTTGAATCATTTATATGCATCCCCATAAGGTACTTAAACCCAACAATTTTATCAAACTCACTCCAAGTTGCGTCGTATGTTTCTCTTGTTCTTATATCGTAACCAGCGCTAAACATGTGGCAAGTGTCGATGCAGACTCCAACACGGCTTTTGTCCTCTATCTTATCTATGATTTGTGCTAGATGCTCAAACTTAAAGCCAAGGTTACTGCCCTGTCCTGCGGTGTTTTCAATAACTAAGCTAACTCCACTTGTTTTATCAAGCGTAGTGTTCATGGCATCGGCGATTTTAGCCAAACACTCATCTACACTGATTTTTTTAAGATGGCTTCCTGGGTGAAAGTTAAGTCTATCAAGCCCCAAAAGAGAACATCTTTGAACCTCATCTAAAAAAGCTTCCATAGATTTTTCCCTTCCCTCACTCTCAGGATGCCCTAGATTTATAAGGTACGAATCATGAGGGAGTATATGCTTTGACAATATACCACTATGCAACAGCATCTCTTTAAACTTATCAATAGTCTCACTATCAAGTTCTTTGGCGCTCCACTGTCTCTGGTTTTTAGTAAAAAATGCAAACGCTTTTGCACCGATTGCCTCCGCGTTTGCTATGGCATTAAAAACTCCACCACTCGCACTTGTGTGTGCTCCAACAAATTTAGCGCTCATTCAGATCCTTTATTTGAAAAATTATACTGTTCTTTTTGTCTTTAAAATAGACTCCATTTAAGTCCACCCTGTATGTTATCTCAACGCCACTCTCAGCTATAACTTGCTCAAATCCACCATCTTTTTTCTGGATATTTTTTCCACCATAAATAGGCTGAGATAAGATTATATTTTGCAAAATATCTAATGGGTAGTTTTTGTTTAGATACTCTTCGTTAAATGCACCCTTACTCATACATCCGCTATTTGTGCAAATCACATGATTTAGCGTAAAAGTCTGAATACTCTTACCAGCAATAAAAAGTTCAAGTTCTATCTTGTTTTTGCTACTTCGCACATATCCAACATCAGAAAATTTAATCTTAGGTGATTTTATAGTGATGATTTTTGTCTTAGTAATCTCGTAGTTTTTGGTGCTACATGAAGTAAAGAGAAGAGCAAAGATTAATAAAATATATTTCATAGCCGAATTATAGCAATTATATTCTTGACAATTTGTCATACTTTTTAGAGTTTTTTTAAATTTTATCTACAATCACTTTATGAAAATACATATAGATATAGATTGCTTTTTCGTTAGTGCTACTCGCATAAAAGAGCCTTCTCTTGAGGGCAAGGCTGTGGCTATTGGTGGGCGGAGTGATACGAAGATATTTGATAGTGAATCAAAAAATCAGAGTGTAAATTTTGAGAACTCTGGCTCTTTTGTGCCTACTTTTTATAAGGCTTATGAAGAGAGAGACGATATAGACGCTTTTAAAGACGCTGATGGGCGAGTGCGAGGCATACTTACAACTTCTAGTTATGAAGCCAGAAAGTATGGCGTAAAAACAGCTATGAGCATAAGAGAAGCGCTAACTC
This sequence comes from Sulfurimonas sp., assembly GCA_021732045.1. The sequence goes on along the minus strand of JAKFWK010000003.1, from coordinate 249,458 downwards.
TCTGCCCTCATCTCATTATAAAAGCGCCAAATATGTCGCTTTACCAACAACTCTCACATGAGCTCCACGAGTTTTTACAAACTAAAATTCCGCTAGTTGAACAAGCTAGTATTGATGAGTTCTATGGGGATTTGAGCGGTTGGGTTGAGGACTCTGATGTGCCTAGTTTTATAGCTGCGCTAAGGGATGAGATAAAGAGTGTTACTAAACTCCCAGTTTCCATAGGTGCCTCAAAAACCCGCTACATAGCAAAACTCGCTACAACCCACGCAAAACCTTATGGATGCAAGGTTATTTTTGAAAATGATCTGAAAGGTTTTATAGAGAAGATTCCAGTTGGAGCATTTGCAGGAATTGGCAAAAGCATGAAAGAGAAACTCCATAGCGCGCAAATCCATACACTTGGGGAACTCAGCAGAAGAAGAGGAACTCTGGAGTCGTGGGGACCTTATGCAAAAGAGCTTTATCTTAGAGTTAAGGGACAGAGCGATGATGAAATCTCAACCAAACATATACGAAAATCCATAGGCATATCAAGAACATTCGACCCACTGTTTGAACGAACTGAACTTAGAAGAAGAGTCCATGTGCTCGCTCGTCATCTTAATTATGCTATTTTGAGGCTCAAAGTAATCCCAACTATTTTTAGTCTCTCCTTAAATTATGAGATGTGCCAAAAATCACATAAAAACATCTCTCTTTGCGAAGTTTTTACAGAGAAAAAATTTGACTCATTATGTCTAAAGCTCTTCAGCGACGCTGATATACATAAACGCCTTCATGTTATTCGCATAAGTATAAACTGCTCAAGTTTTACAAGAGAGTCAAGAAAAGAGCTCTCCCTTATTGGTTTTGAAGATGATCAAAAAATGCACAGGCTAACTAAAGAGTCTCAAAAAGTTAGAGAAAAGTATGGCATCGACATGTTAAAGTGGGGGAGTGAATTGTAATAAATAATGGTAGAATATAATTATGTTAAAGCAAACTCTTCTTAAGCAATTTCGCTCATTTTACTTTAAAAATCCTATCGACGATATGGAAAATCTCATTGAATATTTTTCTGTATTTGGTGGTTTGGATTGGACGATTAACACTAGTGAACCGATTGAGCAACTGATAAAAGAGCATATTTTACATAACTTTGACTCTCTTAGTATAAAGATAGATGAGATAATACTAAAAAAGAGAGAGAACAGAGCGTTGCTTAGAGCTTTTGCAGTTGGAAACAGAGAGATATTTTCCGCTTTCAACAGAGCTGGACTTAATAACGCAAATGGTGGAAGTGCCCTTAACTATCTGCAAGAAAAAGGGATTTTACAGATTGAGTACTCAAGAGAAGAGCCTGCTAGAAGCCTAAACCCACATGGCAAACTAAAAAGAGAGGTTGCAAGACATAGGATCTCACATAAAGTTCTCTTTTGTATCCCATTTGTAAGATTTTGGTTCTATTTTATCTATCCTCACACAAAAGAGATAGCGGTTGGTAAATATGATAATTTTTTAAGAGAATTTAAACTGCAACAGTACAGTTATGCGAGTCTAATTTTTGAAGAGCTCTCAGAGATTTTACTAAACTACCACCTAAGGGATTCACAAATCCTTAGTAGCGGTAGTTATTGGGATGCAAATATCGAGATAGATATACTCACGATAACTGCTGATGAGAAGATATATGTTGCAGAGTGCAAGTGGCGAAACCATCAAGTAACCAAAGTAGAGTGGCTGAAACTACTTCAAAAATGCGAACAACTAGGCATCAAGCCAACGCAAATCATTCTTTTTTCAAGAAGTGGTTTCTCCAAGGAGCTGGCGCAAAATCAAGGAAGCGAGCTTGCACTCTATGATGCAAAGGATTTTATAGCTCTTTTAAAAAATATAAAAGAGGAAGAACTTATAGAAGATCAGTTTTTTAACTAACTACTCTAAGCGCTTCGTATGCCTCTTGTAAAAGCTGGAATTTTTGTGTGTAGTGTTTTATCATATATGGCTCTTCATGAATAATTTTATCTGGATGATAAACTTTAACTAGCTTTTTATAACTCTTCTTTATCGCATCTTGACTAGCCCCTATTGGGCACTCAAGAAGCGCATAAAAAGAGTTTTTTTTATCCTCTTCGTCCTCTTCAAAGTAATCTTTAAAACTATATTTAGTAAATTCGCTATAGAGTTTACTCATAAAATGATTATCATAACTATATTGGATTTGATAGTGCAGAATATGCCGTTTATCTAAAGCTCTTTCTAGTCTGGCCTTTGAGTTAAAGTCTGAGACATCAACGACCAAAGAGATGTCAGTTCCTCTTTCAATATATAGATTGAGTTGCGAGCGAAGGTAGTTGATAACCCAAGAATTAGGGGAGTTTAGGGTGATTAGAACTGTATCTTTATCGTACGCATAAAGATTTACTTTAACAATCTCTGGCTCTTCAAGTCTGTTTAGTTCAATCCTTATAGGTTGATTTCCAAATTTAAGCATTGAGCGCAAAAAGAACTCATGAGAGAAGTCATGCTGGGCTGCGTGGTATTGGCTCAGTTGGTTTATAAACTCTTCTCTTGCACCCTGAAGCGTCTCATTTCTAAAAACAAGTACCGCCCTTGGCAAAAATAGCATACCTCTTGAGTGATGGTTTAAAAAGCTCTTCATCCAGATCGTATTTAAAGCATAAAAGTCCGTAGTTATAACAATGAGATTGTTTCGTAATACAATTTTCATATATCTCTAACCTTGAGTTTTTTTTAATTTAAAGCAAGATTAGTTCCAGTTGGTTATTTACAGATAACCCCATAAGCATCTGGGCGTCTATCTCTTATAAGTCCCCAATAATGCCTCTGTTTTTGGTTCTCTTGTATATTGATGTCCGCATAAATAATCTCTTCTTTATCTCTTGATGCTTCTGCAATTTTTGCACCCGCATAATCCGTTATAAAAGATGAACCATAAAAATTAAGACTACAAGAAGCGCCTTTTTCCTCGCCGTATCTATTTGCAACCACAACTGGAACAGTATTTGTAGCCGCATGACCCATCTGAACCCTCTGCCAATGCTCTTTAGAGTCAAGATGAATCTCTGGCTCACTTCCAATCGCAGTAGGATAAAAAATAATTTCCGCTCCCATGAGTGTCAAAGCCCTCGCAGTTTCACAAAACCACTGATCCCAACAGATGCCAACACCAATTTTAGCATAAGCAGTATCGTAAACTTTAAAACCGCTATCTCCAGGCTTAAAGTAGAACTTTTCCTCATATCCAGGACCGTCTGGAATGTGAGTTTTGCGATAGTTATCCATAACCGAGCCATCAGTATCTGCGACAACTAAAGAGTTAAAATAACCCTCTTCACTCTTCTCAAAATAACTGATAAGCAAAACAATTTTTAGCTCCTTTGCTAAAGTTGAAAATCTCTCTATAAGCCTATTTCCATCTCGTGGAGCCGCCCATGAAAAATATTTCTCATCCATATCTTTACAAAAATATAACCCTTCAAAAAGCTCAGGTAAAAGCACTATTTGAGCGCCATTTTTCGATGCTTCTCTTACTAATCTCTCAGCTTTGTTTATATTCTCATCTTTGTTTTCACTCATGCTCATCTGAATTGCGCTAACTTTAACCATCTGTTGCCTTATCTGTTTTTTTCGTATTTTACTCTAATAATGTACCGCGAGCCAAATAGTCTGTGTATCTGGCTTCGTCCATGAAACTCTATGTTTTTTATGTGCCAAAATATTTAAATAATCTCCCGCCATTAACCTAATATCGCTCTCATCTTGAAATGAAATAACGGCTTCACCTTTGAGTAAAATCACCCACTCATCGCTGTTTTGGTCATACCATTGAGATTCTGGCGTAGTGTGCCCAAAAGAGACAATTCTCTCGATTTTTACTCCGCCTTTAGAGGCGAGTTCTTCAAATAACTCATCTTGTAAAGTCGCTGGAATCAACTCAAATATATTTAATTTACTCATAAAAACAGGCACTCACATATCCAACAACTCTCTTCTCATCGCCACTTGCATCAGCGCTAGTTCTATAATCAAGAATATGTGATTTCATTTTTAGTTTTTTTGCACTCAGTAAAACTGCCTCAATACCGATTTCTCCGCAAGCTTCACAGCCGTTATGGAGCATTTTTATATCCAACTGTTCTATGGCTGACAAGCAGATATTATCAAGTTTGTTGGCATCTTCAAGAGTGTAAAAATGACTTAAATCCGTACTTATGATGACTCCAAAATCTTCTTGTTCTAAGATAAACTCTATAATTTTAGAGAGTTCACTGGCGTCCATACGAGAGTAAACGAGTTCAACAATCTGCACATCCGCGATGTAATGTTTTATAAACGGAAACTGAACTTCCGTGCTATGTTCAAAATGTGCGCCACTTACACAGCCAAGAGAAAATCTATCTTGAAGCTTTTGCGCCATATTTTTGTCCGCTTTAATATCTCCAAATGGAGTCTCATAAGAGTCAAAATCACACAACGAAATGCCAAGAAATGCAACTCTGTGCGATGGTCCGATAACAACAAATTTTTTAACACCACTTTTTTGCAAAACTCTATACGCCACATTTGCCGTATATCCTGAGTAAATATAACCAGCATGAGGAGCTATAACAACCCTACTTTTGATTTTTACTAAAGTGCTATCTTCATCATACGACGCACTAAAATGCTCAAAATATCTCAGTAGCTCTGCACTCTCTTCCGGATAAAAACTACCAGCCACACTTGTTTTTCGCTTCATGTTCGTACTCCTTAAGTTGTAAAACTACAGAGAAAGTATCTCATCAAAATTTTTCTCTATGGCATTAACACGGTATCTATAGATGGTTGGATGCTCTGCATAAATAGATGGATTTGCGCCAGCTTTTAAACTTAGGTGCTCTAAAAACAGCTCAGGAGTCGGGAGTTGTTCCCAAACTTGAGGCAAAAAAGTTCCTTGATGCACACCATGTTTTAGTATCAGTCCATCAACTTTCGGTGTTACTTTTTTGACTAAATCATAAAAATTATCATACTCTAAAACTTCAGGATTACTCAAAACAGAGACTTCGAGTCCAATATGCGAGAGTTCATCTGCGCTTAAAGGTCTAAATCTAGGATCACTAAATGCCGCAGAGAGCGCGTTATAAATGATATCATCAAACAGTCTTCTATGCGCGACAACAGAGCCTATACATCCACGCAGACTATTATCGTATTTCAGCGTCACAAAAGCAGCGCCATTCTCGCTTAGAAATGGATAATCTTTTAAAACGCTATCACTATCAAAATTATAAGAGTCATCAAACTCACCCATTATCGCACTTTTTGCAACTCTTAGCACTATAGCATCTAACATAAAGTACCTCTTTTATGAAAATATTTTTAGAAAACTATTTAAGCTTTTGTAAAACTAAAAGAATTAAGCAAACAATTCTGCAGCTAAGCGAAACCTTAATGAGAGTGTTTTTTAGTTTTGCAAGAATATTATAGATTTTTGAATATAAGAGATTGCTTTTTATAACTCCAACAAAACAGTATCTCGTCTTGTTATTTCAAACTTTTTACATCCGCTCTCAAAAGCACCACTCTCGCCAATTACGATGCACTTATGCTTAGCCCTTGTGATTGCGGTGTAGATTAGTTTTGTATTGTGCATAATGAAGTGCGTAAAACTCATCGGCATCACAACTATATCGTACTCCATGCCTTGGACTTTATGGATGGTTAGCGCGTACGAGAGCATCAGATGTGATTTTAGCTCCTCAAACTCATAAACAACAACGACATCTTCATTTGGATAAAAGACGAACGCTTGTTCATCATCTTCATCTATCTTAAACAGAAGTCCGCTCATCCCGTTAAATATGCGTCTTTGTGCCGAATCTTCGCCATTTTTGTAGCCCTCCGCACTCCATGAGTTCATGTTTTCATTTTTTGTATGAACAACTTTATCCATCAGCCTAAACTCCGAGTCACCATTTTTTACAAACTTTTTTGGGTTTGGATTGAAGTACTCTTGCAGTATTGTGTTTAGATTGTTTGAACCGAGTGTACCATTTTTCATAGGCGTAATGACTTGAAAGTAGTTTAAATACTCTTTTATCTCTCTGTTTTTCAGCCTATATCTCGCTTTTTCTATATGTTCTAAGACTTTATGGAGCATTTCTGCAACAATTGCTTCAGAGTTAGCTTCCCTTAAATCTCTAAGCTCATCATTCGAGAGCTGGTTTTTCAAATAGTGATAATTTTCTATATTTACATCAATAAACTCAAAATCCTCATAAGCTTTTCTATACTCTGGCACTTGCGCTATTCGTATGTCATTTGCAATCAGAGTTATCGCCTTATCTTCACTTTGCCTGTAAATTTTTGTGAGCTTTACAGTTGGACAAAGATCTAGAGTTAAAACATCGCTAAGTACATTTCCGGCACCAATTGGAGGGAGTTGTGCATCGTCACCAACTATTATAAGTATGGCATTTTTGTCTATTTTTACCGCCAATTTTGCAAAGAGAGTTGAGTTAATCATCGAAGCTTCATCAATCAAAACAACGGCGTATGGGAACTTATCTCTATCTTCAAACTTAACCAAAAGTGACTGGATAGTAGCACTCTCAAAACCCGTTGTATCCGCAATCCTTTGAGATGCGATGCCACTTAGTGCGCACGCTATTATCTCTTTGTCATCATATTTTGTACTTAAAAGTGTTAGGATGCTCTTTGAGGTTGTGCTTTTTCCAGTTCCTGCGTATCCAACCAAAAAAAGTATTGAAGTGCCATTGTTAATTGCAACAACCGCCTCTTTTTGCTCATCACCAAGAAGAAGTTTGTTTGTCTTTAAGAACTCATCCAGATTCTCTACAAATCCGCCACTGTCTCTCTTTGCTCTTGTTTTAAAATCATCATATAAAAATTTCTCAGCATTATAGAGTCTTGCTGGAGAAACTCTGTCGTTTTTCATCAAAACGATGCTTTGGTTGGCAACCATTTCAATTAAAATAGACTCATAAATATGCGTTTTATCACTAAAAGTTAAAAGCTCGTCAAGCTCATGAAAAAGCACACTCTTTTTAACACAAGAGTTTCCCTGTTGCTCGCAATAACTAAGTAGAACAAAATCCATAGCAGAAGCTATGCGGTTTTCATCCTCTTTTTTAACTCCCATCTTTAGAGCCAATTCGTCAGCCCTTTTAAAACCAATCTGCTTAATTGAGGTTAAAATATATGGATTGTTTTTTATCTTAGCACAGGGATCTTCAACATCTCTCATGGCGGTTGCAATGGTCGTTAAAAGCGCGGCAGAGACATCATAAGGAGCTAGAAACTCCCCTATATTTCTCATAGAGCGAAACTTTTTCCATGATGACTGAATCTGTTTAAGCTTTTTCTCTTTGATACCTTTAAACTCTAAAAGTTTTTCTATATCATTGTCGAGTATTTCAACTAACTTTTCATTGCCAAAATGCTCAATAAGATCAGTTGTTAGTTTTTTTGTAAACCCTTTTACAATGCGGTTGAGGAAGAAAAAAAGTTGATTTTGATTTACTTTTATATGTTCAAACTTAAACGATTTGCCATACTTTTTATGCTCTTCCCAACGCCCTTTTAGCGTTATGGCTGAATCCATCAAATGAGAAACACTGCTCTCAAAGTAAGTTCCGCTGATTTTATCACCACTCTTTAGTACAGCTATAAAAAATCCATTCTCTTCAAAGAGAATTTTATCAATCTGACCTATAAGAGTTTCGTCTGTTTGCTTGTTGCTCAACTGTGATTTCCTAAAATAGAGAAATATTTTGGCTTTAATTTGTAGAATTTAGTTGATTAATTTTTAAGGGGAGTCTTTATGATTTTGAGAAAAGCCATAAAAATATGGCTATAACTTAGAAGATTATTTTCTTCTAAGTTCTTTGATACGAGCTTTTTTACCAGCAAGATCACGAAGATAGTATAGTTTCGCACGACGAACACGACCGCGACGAATAACTTTTATCTCTTCAATTGAGTCAGAATAAAGTGGAAATATTCTCTCAATACCAATACTATTAGCACCAATTTTACGAACTGTAATCGTTTGAGCCGTACCTTGACCTCTCTTTGAAATACAAACACCCTCATAATTTTGAACACGAGATTTTTCGCCCTCTTTAATTGTTACTGCTAAAGAAACTGTGTCACCTGCACGAAATTCTGGAATAGTTTTTCCAGCAATTTGAGCTTTTTCGAAATTTTCAATATACTTATTTCTCATAAGATTTCCTTCTTCTGTGCTTTAAAAGCTGCTCTGGTCTAAAGAACTTAGTCTTACATTCAGATAGAGCTAATTTTAGTGAGCGAATTTTACTATGATTACCCTTTAAATATTCTGATGGGACTAAACTATTCTCATATTCTGCTGGCTTTGAAAAAGATGGTGCTTCTAAAATATTTGATTCAAAACTCTCTATAATCAAAGAATCACTATTTCCAAGAACACCTTCTATATTTCTAGATATTGCATCACACATAACAAGTGAAGCCAGCTCTCCGCCAGTTAAAATATAATCCCCAATAGAGAAAACTTCATCAGCAAAATTTTCTATAACCCTCTCGTCGATGCCCTCATATCTTCCGCTCACAAAAGCGATATGAGATTTTTTTGCTAATCTTTTTGCATCATTTTGATTAAATTGTTTTGCAACGGGAGTTAGAACAACTATATGTACATCTTTATCAACTGATTTTAATCTGCTAAGTGTTTCAAATAACGGCTGTGGGTTCATAACCATTCCGGCTCCGCCACCGACAGAAGTATCATCTACTTTGTTCTGCTTTGAGTTGCTAAAATCTCTTGGATTGATATATTCTACAAATAGGAGGTTATTTTGAATTGCTCTTTTTAAGATGGAATCTCCAAAATAGCCCTCAACGATATTTTGAAACAGTGTTACAAAAGTGAACTTCATTAAGAAGCCTCTAAAATATCCATAGCGCCGGAAACTGTCATAATCTTCTTTTCTACATCAGTTGCCAGAACAAAATTCTTATGATAAGGAAGTAGAAAACTTTTAGTAAATCCACTATCAACTAGCGTTTTATCAGTTTTTATAAAAAGATAATTAGTAATTGCTATTCTTTCAACATTCTCAACAACACCTAAAACTTTACCATTTTCAACAACAGTACAACCTTCTAAGTCAAACCAAAAAAATTCTCCATTCTCTAAATGGCATTCTTTTCTTGTTTTCTCAATTGTTGTATATAGATCTTTGTTTGTGAATTTTCTAGCACTCTCTGGATTGTCAAAACCTTCTATTCTTATAAGTGTTTTGTCGCCATTTACATGACTTAAAGTTATGCTCTCTTTTTCATTTAGAGAAAAAGTTGCACCAGATATAAATTGTTCGGGGAAATCAGAGTGTATATGGAGTTTTAAATCGCCCTTTAAACCGACTGTTTTGCCGATTGTAGCGATGTAAATAAGTTTGTTAGATTGTTTCGACATTGATACGGTAGCTAACACCATCCTTAGCTTTACAACCAGAAATAAGTGTTTTTATAGCACCAATCATTTTGCCCTCTTTGCCAATAAGCTTACCTATGTCAGCTTGATTTGCAAAAAGTAAAATTTCAGTAACTTCGCCGCTCTCTTTAACTTCTACTCTTACATCATCAGGATATGAGACTATAAGTTTTGCAAATTGTGCGACAAAATCAGATATCATATTAACGACCTGTTATCTTTTTAACGCGGTCACTCATTTTAGCACCAACACTTAGCCAGTAATCTAAACGCTCAGCGTCAACTACCAAAGTTTTCTCAGCTACCATTGGATTGTAATGTCCAATTAACTCTATCCAACCACCATCTCTTCTTTTGCGAGAATCTGTTACCGCGATACGGTAAAAAGGTTGTTTTTTTCTTCCCATTCTAGTTAAACGAATAACTGTTGCCATTTTTTTTCCTTCTCTGCGCAAGTCATATTTCAACTTGCTGTATATATTAGATTTTGCATTTAAATGCAAATTTATAAACTTCTAAAAGCATATAGATTTGATTTTATCTGCCTTGAAATGCTCCAGCACCGCCCATTTGACCCATCATGGCTTGAAGATCTTTCATACCATTTTTACCTGAAAACCTTTTTGCCATTTTACCGGCATTTTTAAACTGCTTTATCATACGGTTAATTTCAACCAAATCAAGACCGCAACCATTGGCTATTCTCTGCTTGCGAGAGTTGTTTAGAAGTTCTGGATCTTCTCTCTCTTTCAATGTCATTGATGAAACCATGGCTTTGATATTTTTTAGTTCGCTTGAATTTTCCATATCAAAATCTTTTATTGCTTTTGACATATTTCCCATACCTGGAATCATTCCAAGAAGCGATTTCATGCTTCCCATCTTCTTCATACTTTCCATCTGCTCTAAAAAGTCATTGAAGTTAAAGCTACCTTTTTTTATCTTAGAGGTGAGTTTTTTTGCCTGCTTTACATCGATAGCGGAAGCTGTTTTTTCTGCAAGTCCTTCAATATCTCCAAATCCCATAAGACGATTTACAACACGCTCTGGCAAGAAAATCTCTAAATCTTCCATCTTTTCGCCGCTACCAATAAAACGAAGCGGAACCTGAACTTGTGATGAGAGACCAAGAGCCACTCCACCTTTTGAATCACCGTCGTATTTACTTAAGATAACTCCGTCAATCCCAATTTTTTCTTTAAATGTAGTTGCAGTTTTGATGGCATCTTGACCTGTTAATGAGTCTGCTACATAAAAAATCTCGTTTGGAGTTGCAACTCTTTTAATATTTTCAAGCTCACTCATAAGCTCATCATCTATAGCTAAACGACCAGCTGTATCTATCAAAACAACATCATATATGCCATCTCTTGCTTTTTTTAGAGCAGAAGCTACAACCTCTACAGGATTTTTTGTGCTCTCATCCTCATAAAGCTCTACGCCAATTTGAGCTGTAATCTGGCGAAGCTGTTCAACTGCTGCTAAACGCTGTAAATCGGCTGCAACTACTAAAACTTTTTTCTGCTTATTTTTTAAGTAGTTTGCTAGTTTTCCAGTAGTTGTTGTTTTACCGGAACCTTGAAGTCCAGTCATCAAAACTACAGTTGGAGGATTTGGAGCAAAAATAAAGCCTCGCTTTCCACCAATTTCTAAAAGTTCATAAAGTCCAGCTCTGAGCGCATCTAAAAACTGATCTTTGCCAATTCCATTTAGTTTTGTTTGTGTTTGAACTTTGAGTACTAGTTCTCTAACAACTTTATGGTTTACATCTGCTTTTAAAAGGGATTTTTTTAGCTCATCAAGAGCCTTAGTAAGGGCTTTTTCGTCGTCATGAAAACGGATTTTTCTAATTGCATTGGTAAAAGAATCCGTTAATACATCAAACATAAGCTCTCCTAATTTTAAAATATTTATAGCGTAAAAAGTTGCGAATTGTAGCCGAGAATTGCTTTAAGTTCGCTTTAAAGATTGGTAATACCAAGCTCAACTATCTTAATCAGCTGAGTTTAGTATAATATTTTTCTAGGAATTTATGCAGTTGATTTGCGAAATTATGAGCATCTTTTTGAGCAAACGGTTTTGGTCCTCTTGTTGCCTCTCCGCTTTCGCGAATTTTTTCCATTAAATTTCTCATTGCCAGATACTGTTTGATATTTTCAACACTATAAAGTTCGCCTCTGTGATCAATTGCGTGTGCTTTTTTGCTTACAACTCTATCCGCAAGAGGAATATCTGCTGTAATAACTAAGTCTCCCTCTAAGACAAGCTCCACAATACGGTTATCCGCCTCATCTGCGCCCTGCTCTACGATTATATACTCTATCTGTTTTGATTTTCCAACGCTTATTGGTTTGTTTGAGACAACAAATGTCTCTATTTTTACTCTCTCGATTGAGCGAATAATTATGGGTTTTAGCAGATTGGGAAGCGCATCGCCATCAATAAAAAGTCGCATCAGCCAACAAGCTCTAATTTTTTAATTTTAGAGAGTTTTTTTATAGCGATTTCTCTCTTTGATGCACTGCTTTTATCGTCACACTTCTCGGAGTATAAAAGCTCAACTGGTCTTCTTGCTTTAGTGTATTTGGCACCTTTTGGCGAACCGTTATGCTCATCCACTCGCCTTAGTAAATCCACAGTTATTCCAGTGTACAGAGTGTTGTCACAACACTTCAAAATATAGACAAACCAGTCACTCTCAAGGCTACTCAAAGCTTATAAATGCCTTTGGTTCTGGCGCTGTAAACTCCATTCCGAGAATTCTTACTTTATACGCATGAAGCATAACTCGCTTTGCTCGTCTGCCTCCGTACTGCTCATCTCCAACAATTGGATGCTCGATATATCTTAAGTGAGTTCTAATCTGATGGGTTCTTCCATGATGGATAATACATCTCACTTTTGTCTTGTTTGCGCTTACAATATCTGGGGTTACTTCAGTTCTCGCAGGTTTTCCTTTACTTGAGACATTTGATGTTGCACGATTATTTTTTTTAGTTGTTAGAATCGGTTTATCGATTTCAACAGGCTCTGAGATAATTCCCTCGACCCAAGCTATATACTCTTTATAAACTCTATCTTTTTTAAACTCCATTATAGCTTTTTCTCTAAACTCTTCATTTTTTACAAGCATCAAAACACCGCTTGTCTCACGATCAAGTCTATGCAGAAGCTGTGCGCCTTTGAATTGTCTCTCTATCTCATCAGAGTTCACAAAAGCAGGTTTATCAACTACAATTAAGTCACTATTTTCAAAAATAGGTTTAATTTTTTCTACTTTTTCTACTTTAAATGTTGTATCAACACTCAAATCACCACGAGCTATCATAACTTTTTTATTGCCAACATAAACCAATCCGCGGTCTATCATGGACTTTGCTTCAGAATTTGAGATTCCCTCTTGTATTGCCAATAACTTATATGCTTTTTCTTGTGTCATTTTAATTCCTTAATTCTAATATTCTCTTTATCACTGGAGCTAGATTTATCTTCTCTTCCACCATGCTGTTTGGCAAATTCTTTGCTATTATCAGAGCTTTGTGAATCTCATCTGGCTCAACATATTGAACATGGTGGACATACTTAAAAAGCTCTCTTTGGTGAAAAAAATGCTTTCCTGTTATTATTTTACATCCAAAAAAAGCTGGCTCTAGCGGATTGTGTCCGCCTACATCATCTTTAAATGCACCGCCTAAAATTGCTATATCACTAATCGCGTAGATATTATTTAACTCGCCCATGGCATCAACTAAAATCATATCTGTTTCAAACTCTCTACTTTGAGAAAATTTACTTAATGTTAGAGCATTTTTTTGTGCATACTCACTCATAAGCTCAAATACTTTTTTAAATCTCTCTGGATGTCTTGGAACTATTACCAATTTTGCATCATAGAGTTTTCTGTACTCAACAAATGATTTTAAGACACTCTCTTCTTCGCCCTCATGAGTGCTTCCAGCAACAATCAACTCACTCTCTGGCTTTGTATACTCTTTTGATTTAACGATTTCACCAGCGAGTTTAATGTTGCCAATAACCTCAATATTTCTAGCTCCAAGAGCAATAAAACGATTTTTATCAACTTCGCTCTGTGCATAAATTATCTCTACTTGAGAGAGAATTTTTTTATAAAACCAAGCAAATTGTAGATATTTTTTTACACTCTTCTCAGATATTCGAGCATTTAAAAGGATAATTCTACTCCCCTTTGCTCTCATTACACTAAAAAGCATAAACCAAAATTCCGCCTCGAGCACCACAAGAACTCTCTGTTTTTTGGTCCAAAATGGCAAAAACATCTCATAAGGCAGGTATCTAACTTCGGCACTGTATTTTTTTGCTTCAGCTTGTCCGGTGTGAGTTATGGTTGTTATTTTTATCTCACTATCACGAAGTTGCTCCAAGATAGGTTTTAACGCTCTAGCTTCTCCAAGTGAGCAGACATGAAACCAGATGCCATCACCGTTTTTAAACCTAGAATTTTTAAAAAGAAAAAAACGAGCAGGGATTGATTCTTTGTATTTTTGTTTAAATGAGAGATAAATCAGAAGAGGAAGCGCTATAAAATATAACGCAACACTCAAGATGAAATAGAGAAGTGTAAAAGGCTTCAAGCCCTACTCTTGTATTTCCAAATAGAGGATACGGCCACAATGAGGGCAAGTTGTAATCTCTTCAGCTCTTATAACATCAGCATAAATTTTATCGCTTATAAGCATATTACAGCCCATACAAGCTTGATCTTCAACTGCTACAACTGTGCTATTTTTAGCCCATCTGCGGATTTTTTGATAAAAAGCTAAACCTTTTTGGTTCATTTCAGATATTAGTTTCTCTTTTTTCATAAAAACATCTTGACGAGAGTTGTTGATTACTTCAAGTTTTGCATCAACTTCTTCTCTAACAGATGTCAAGTTAGCTTCTAAATCAATAAGTGATTTTTTTGCCGCTTCAACTTGCTCTGTTTTTAAATCTATAATTCTCTCAAGTCTATCTATCTCTTCATTTGCAAAAGTTACCTGCTCTTTAGCAATTTCTTCTTCAAGCTGAAGTGATTTCATCTCTCGTTCTGTTTTTATCTCGCCACTTTTTTTACTATTGTCACTTAATTTTTTAGAAAGATCTTGAAGGTGCATCTCATTTTTTTGTTTTTTGATCTGCTCATCTTTAATCTCTTTTGTAAGATTTTCAACATCTGAATCAATACTCTGTTTTTTAGCTAAAGCAGCTTCTAGTTTGTATCTTGCTTCTTCTATTTGAGGCTCAAAAGCATCTATCTCTTTATCTATTTGTGACAAGCTTACTAGCTGTTTAATATGTAGGTTCATTAATCTCCTTTTAGATTATTGCGCTACCTTTTACTTAAATATAAGTAAAAGGATTTTTTGATGATGAAATTATAGCTTCTAAACCTAAATTTTTCAAATGAAGCGATAAAATCTCCGCAAAAAATCTCTCACTCTCAAAATGTCCTATGTCTATAAGTGAGATGTTTATGCTTGCTGCTTCCATTGCGTCGTGGTATTTAATATCTCCTGTTAAAAAGCAGTCAGCATCTATAGATTTTAACAACGAACAGCCGGAACCAGTTACCAAAGCCGCCCTTTTTACAAAATCTGAACTCTTTACACACTTTGCAAAAGGAAGCGAAAAGACGCAAGAGACTTTTTTTGCAAAAGAGTCAAAATCTTCATTTACCTCCAAATATGCGACAAAACCATCTTTGTGTGAGATTTTATATCCCAAAACTTTGGTTGCAACATAATCATTTAGATGTGTTTGGTCAAAATTTGTGTGCATCGCAATATTTGAGATGTTTTTTTGTACCATTTTTTTAATCAAATTTGCAGGATATTTACTAAATTCCAACTGCTTAAGTCCACCAAATATAAGCGGATGATGCGTTATAAGAAGTGAGTTTTCCTCCATCGAATCAACTAGTGCTTCATCAACATCGATACTTAGGACTATTTTTTTGACATCTTGATTAAAATCACCAATAAGTAGTCCTGAGTTATCCCAAGACTCCTGAAGAGAAAACGGCGATAGATTGTTTAAAAAATCATATACTTGTGATATTTTCATTAAGTTCGCTCCGTAGTGGCTATATTTATGTATTAGCAGTTAAAGTATTGTAACCGAACAATTTTAAAAAAAATATACTAAATCATATACATTATCTGTCTACTTCGCTCATAGTTTTTAAGTTCCGTTAATGGGATGTTAAATATATCGCGCACTTTCTCCTGTTTTTCTTTCCAGAAAAGATTCAGCACATCGTTGTCACTTTGGATTACGCCATCATTGCAAAGGCCTCCCTCTAGTGCATTGATAATATCATATATCATTATCTCTTTTGGGTCTTTTTGAAGCATATAACCGCCGCTAGCTCCTCTAACGCTTTTTACAAGACCATCTCGTTTTAAAATAACTAAAATCTGCTCAAGATAATTTTTAGGAATATTTGCTTTATCTGCAATCTCTTTAATTTGGATAGCTACACCCTTATCACTTTGCATAAGTTGATACATTGCGGCGAGTCCATATTTGCCCTTTGAGCTTATTCCTGACATAGCGGATTCCTTAAATTATATTGAAATGTCGTAATATTTGATAAAATTTACAGCCTATGCAGTAGTTAAAAAGTGCTTCCAACCCAGCGCATACAGCCAGAATTATAGCAAAAATAGTTGCGACATCACTTAATCCTAAAACTACACTCACAACAATAATCAATGCAAATACAAATCCAATCTTTGAAGCAAAAAGCTTAGGTCCAGAATCTATAAGCAACTTCTTGATAGCAAAAAATTTTAACACTCCAATAGCAATATGCACAAGAGGGCTTAACTTTGGAGATATAAAAAGCCTTACCGTAAAATCATATAACAATAAAAAAGGGATAGGACTCCATTTTGTACCAACAAATACCACAGCTATCAATGTAATGAGTAGTGCTTGAATTCTAATCTGATTTTCATTGATTTTACGAAAATTAACAGGACATGCTTTTGCCAAAATGCTATCCTAACGCTTTTTTAAGATCAGCAATCAAATCAGCACTATCTTCAAGACCTATGCTTAGTCTTATCATTCCGGGCCTAATACCAGCTTTTAGCTGCTCATCCGTTGCAATCTGCTGGTGTGTAGTTGAAGCAGGATGTATAATTAGTGATTTGGAATCCCCTATATTTACAACGATAGAAAATAGTTCTGTTTTGTTTATCAACTCTTTCGCGGTGTCAAAATCTTCAACATCAAAATTAATAAGTCCACTAACATGCCCTTTAGGAAAATACTTTTTAGCTTTCTCATGTTGAGAATCGCTCTCAAGCCCAGGATAACTTACATTTTTTACTTTTTTATGAGATTTTAAAAACTTTGCAACATCAAGTGCATTTCTTGAGTGCTCTTTCATGCGTATATGAAGTGTCTCTAAGCTCTGAATCAAAAGCCAGCTATTAAATGGAGCCGGAGTGGCGCCTATATCGCGGAGCAGATTCAACCTCACCCTTAAAGAAAATGGTGGAAATGGAAGATCCGTATATACTAAACCATGGTAGCTTGCATCTGGTTCATTAAAGTGACTATATCTGCTGCTGTCCTTAAAAAAATCTCTAAGTCCGTCTCTCTCAACTATTACGCCGCCCAAAGCAAGACCTTGTCCTGAGATATATTTACTTGTGCTGTGCACAACTATATCAACGCCATGCTCTAGTGGGTTTAAGAGTGCAGGAGAGGCAACTGTATTGTCACATATAGTCAAAATTTTATGTTTTTTTGCGATATTGACAATACCATCTATATCAGCGATAGTAATTTGCGGATTAGATATGCTCTCAAAAAATATGGCTTTTGTCTTATCATCTATCAATGCTTCTAGAGTTGTTGGATTATCCACATCAAAAATTTTTGCAGTTATTCCAAAACGCTTCATTGTATGAATCGTAAGTGTTACTGTTCCACCGTAGAGTTTATTTGATATAAGTATATTGTCACCAGCCTCTGCAACATTTGCTAACGAATAAAAAATTGCTGATTGTCCACTTGCTGTAGCAATAGCAGCAACTCCTCCTTCTAGTGCAGCGATACGCTCCTCTAAAAGATTAGAGGTAGGATTTGCAAGTCTTGTATAGATATTACCTAACTCTTTTAATGAGAAACGATTAGCTGCCTGCTCTGCGCTCTCAAACTCGTAAGAGGTACTCTGATAAATAGGAGCAGCCATTGTCATGTTAGAATCCTTGTTATATCCATAATGAATAGCTATTGTATTTTTGTCCATGTTGACTCCTTTAATTTATTAATAGAAGTATAGATAAATAAAAGATTAATGTCAAGTAAACTACTCTGTATTGTTGTTATTAAATAATTATGTTAGCAAACCTAGTGCAGGCAAGGGTTTAAAGTGGTTTGTTGTAACTTTGTAATGCAATATTTTGATTATTTTTATGTGCAAGAAGTTTTAATTTAAAAATAATTGCATAAGTTTTTTGAGTGACTTCAAGTTAATTTTACCAACTCAGCACTAGCTTCCCTAAAGTCTGGATCAATCTCTAGGGCTTTTTTATACATCTCTTTTGCTCCATCAATTTTTTGCATATCAACTAAAAGATTTCCATAGTTATAGTATGTTATTTTGTTTTTGTCATCGAGTGCCAGTGAATCATCAAGATGTATTTTTGCAGATACAAATTCGCCGTTTGCTCTATAAACACTCGCTATTGAGTTATGTATAAACTCATTATTTTTATCAAGTGAAAGTGCTTCTTTATAGTACTTTAGTGCCTCAGTGTTGTTATTTTGCTTTTGTAAAATATATCCTGTTTTAAACAAAATCTCTGAATCATCTGGTTTTTTAGTGGCTGCTTCACTAAGCAGTTCAATTGCTTTTTTCATATCGTTTGCCCCAAACGCCTCATCCGCCTGCTCCACTAAACTATGCGCATCAAAACTAGATGACAAAGTATCACTTTTTACCTCTGGGTCTTGAAGTCCCTGAACATGCTCGTAAATTCTATATGCAAAATAAGCAGAAATTGCCAATAGTACTATTTGAAAAATCGTCATTAAATATCCTTTAAACTTCTAGCGACATCTCGCTTCATATCTTTTTCTTTGAGGTCATTTCTCTTATCATGCAGCTGTTTTCCTTTTGCGATTGCTATCTGAATCTTTACGATATTTCTATCATTAAAGTAGAGTTGAAGTGGCACAATAGTGTACCCATCTCTCTCAACCGCTTTTATCAGTTTAGCAATCTCTTTTTTATGAAGAAGCAGTTTTCTACTTCCTCTTTCTTCATGTGTGTAGAAGTGATGTGTTGTCTCAAGTCTTCCTATGTGAGCATTAAAAAGTATCGCTTCGCCTTTTATAAAACGGATAAAACTATCTTTTATGTTTACTCTTGAAGCCCTGATACCCTTAACTTCGCTTCCCTGAAGAACCAAGCCTGCTTCATATTTCTCTTCTATAAAATAGTCAAAAAAGGCTTTTTTATTTTTTGCTATTGTCTCGCCCATTATCTCTCTCTTTTGTCTTTTGCTTTAAAAAAACTGCTTCCGCTGCCGCTAAAATAGTATCCATCTTTTACATAACTCTTTAACTCGCTATACTCATAAAGAGCAGGCTTAAAAAGGTCGTTTGCTTCGTCTGCACTCATGCTTTCGAGCACCTCTAAAGAGCTCATTTTTTTTAACTCTTGCACTTTAGTATCATCTACAGGAGCATAAAAATTTTCTCTATACGCTTTGTAAACCCTAGGTGTGCTTATCTCTAATTTTGGAGTATATATCTCAAAATCAAGCGCATCTTCTTTAAACTCTTCTACGATTTCTCCGATTCCGCTTACATTTGCACTCTCATAATCATAAACAAAAAATGCAACATCTGCTCCAATGTTTGAACCAATAACAGCTAACTCATCTCTACTTAGCCCAAGAGCTAGGATTTCGTTGCACATTTTTAGATATGTTGCTGCATCACTACTTCCACCACCAAGCCCTGCGAACGCTGGGATTTTTTTCTCTACATGAATGGCATTTTTTTTCATAAAGTCTATAAGAGGTTGCGACAAGGTTACATCTAGTAGCGCTCTGTATGCTTTATATATCGTATTTTGCTCAGTTGTGCAGGAAAAATCGCCAACTATCATAAACTCATCACTCTCTTGTTTTGCCTCAAACCAAAGCTCATCATAAAGCGAATTTACTCTAATAAACCTTGAGATTATCTCATGATAAGCATCTCTTTTACCAGTTATTTTCAAAAAGATATTTACTTTAGCATAGGCTCTATAGTTATTCATAATACTATTTTTTGATAAAAGAACTTAAAAGGTTTAACTCATCCGGCGTCATCTCTTTAGAAGAAGCAATGTTTGCATCTTTCACATCATCAAGCAGTTCACTTCTGACAATAGAGATATTTTTTGGAGCATCTATGCCAATCTTTACAACACCCTTATCAATAGATATGATTTTTATGATTATGTCGCCGTCCAAAACAATCGACTCATCCAATTTTCTAGCCAATACTAACATTTAATCCTGCCTAATTCGTATTTTACTTCTCTGTCAACTACCCTTATAATCGAGATAGCGTCCTCATTTTCAAGCCAATAATACCCATCTTCTTTAGTTTTTAAATCCTCTAAAGCAAGAACTCTTCCATATTTTAGGTTATCACTATTACCTATATAAAAATTTTGTGACATATTTAGAGATTTTTTGATGTCTAAAATTTCCTCATCATTGTAGCGAAATTGTCCCTCTCTTAGTCTCTCCAAGGCACTAAGACTTCCAGAATCCAATCCAAGTCTAGTTGCTATGATTTTACCAAGTGAGCGGATATATGTCCCCTCTGAAACAGTGGCTTCAAAGGTTACAAATGGATGGCAATAGCTAATGAGCTTCGTCTCGTAGATAGTTGAGTCTATTTTGTTTAGCGTAAACTCTTTACCAGCTCTTGCTAAGTCGTACGCTCTTTGCCCATCTATACGCTTTGCACTAAATATTGGCGGATCGTACTTAAGTTCGCCTTCTAAAGATTTGACAGCAGACTCAACTCTCTCTCGGTCAAACTCTTTTAAAATCTCAACGCTCTCTATCATCTCTAGGTCCAGCGTATCGCTCTTTGCGCCCAGCCAAAGGGTTGCACGATACACTTTTGGCGTTTTATTTAAAAAACGAAATAGCTTTGTGTAGGTTCCAAAACCAACTAGAAGCACACCTTTTGCAAATGGATCAAGAGTTCCAGAGAAACCAGCCTTTTTTACGCCGTATTTTCGTTTTATTTTTGATAAAAAAAGATTTGAGCCAATATTTGTTGGCTTGTACGCAACAAAGAGTCTGTTCATAACTTCTCAACAAATGATGCCAAAATATCTCGTGGTGTTCCTGCGAAATTGATACTTAGCTTAACTTCTCTACCTGCCTTGCTAACGCCACTTACTCTGCCAGTTCCAAAGATTTTATGACGAACAAGATCTCCTTTTTTAAAAGCACTGTTTTTCTCAACTATCAAAGAGCCTTCGCAAAGTCCAGCTTCGTTGAAAAATCGACTTTTTTGAAGTTCGCTTCTTCGTCCTTTGTAAAATCTACTACCAGCATGAGAGAGAGTCAAAGTCTCTTTTGCCCTTGTAATCGCAACATAGCCAAGCCTTCTCTCCTCTTCAAGGTTGCTACCATCGCCAAGCAGAGGCAAAAATCCCTCTTCCAGCCCTATGACAAATATATGATCAAACTCCAAACCTTTTGAGGCATGGATGCTCATCATGTATATACTCTCTCCCTCAACCTGATCTTGATCACTTTGGAGAGTTAGTTCATTTAAAAATTCATCTAGAGATGATTCAGGATGGTTTTTGACAAAATCTCTGAAAAGTCCATAAAACTCATCCATATTTAAAATTTTCTCTACCTCATCTGGCATGCCCTTGTAGATAGTTTTAAGGCTAAAAGTATCTTCTAGTGTATCTATAAAGTTATAAACCGACTCATTAACCGTTTTTGCAACAGCCTGTATATCTTTGATAAATTTTTTAACAGTTTTTGCGTTTTTGGCTTTTATAAGAGCTTCCAAATCAGCAATCGGCACTTTTTTGATATACTCAAATATCGATGTATTATTTGCGTGAGCCGCTAACTCTAGCTTATCTACACTCGCTTTTCCTAATCCTCTTTTTGGTTTATTGACTATGCGTTTAAATGAAAAATCATCATGAAAATTTGTTATAACTCTTATGTAGCTAATCAAATCTTTTATCTCTGCTCTATCATAAAAGCGTAATCCGCCAACAAGTTTGTAGTTTATACCGGAACGATTAAGTCCCTCTTCAACAGAGCGACTTAAAACATTGACTCTATAAAGTATCACTATATCCCGCGCTCTTACACCAGAGTTTAGAAGTTTTGTGATTTTTAGAGCTATTTTTCTTGCCTCTTCACTTTCATCATTTGAGTTTAAAACAATGACCTCTTCACCACTTCCACGAGTCGGAATAAGCTGCTTTGATAGTCTTGAACGATTATGCTCTATTAAAGAGTTTGCAACTTTAAGAATTGGCTCTTTTGAGCGGTAGTTCTCTTGAAGTTTAAAAACTGAAGTGCCTATGAAATCTTGATCAAACTCTATGATATTTCTTACATGAGCCCCACGCCAGCCATAAATACTCTGATCATCATCTCCAACCACACAGATATTGTTGTGAGCACTACAAAGTTTTTGTAGAAGTTTTAGCTGCAACTCATTTGTATCTTGGTACTCATCAACCATAATGTAGCGGTATTTGAGCGAGGTTGCGTTTGCTAGATCTGGATTTTCATCTAAAAGTCTATATGTCAGAGCAATCAGATCATCAAAATCCACAAGATTATTCTCCAGCAGATAAGCTTCATACTCTTCATACACTTTTGCAATTTGTTGATAGTTAAAAAATTCTGCTTGCTTATAAGCATCATCTGGGGTTAGTAGCGAGTTTTTGTATCTTGAAATCTCACTCGCTATTAACGGCGTTGCTAACTCGGCATTTATTTTTTTTATAATTTTTTTCTTATCATCTGTATCTATTACTACAAAATTGTTTTCTCTGCCAAGAAGATGGATGTTGAATTTTAAAAAAAGCAGACCAAATTTATGGAAAGTACACAGTAGTGGTGGGTAAGAGGCGTCACTCATCATCTCATTGGAGCGCTCGCGCATCTCTTTGGCGGCTTTATTTGTAAAAGTAAGAGTAAGAGTGTTTGACGCAGGAATTCCGAGTACTTCTACGAGATAAGCTAGACGAGAGACAATAGTGGTAGTCTTGCCGCTTCCAGCTCCAGCTAATATTAAAACTGGACCCTCAGATTTTCTGATGGCCTCTGTCTGCGAATTGTTTAATTTTCCAAAAATTTTTTCCATTTTTTACCATTACATAATATTTAATTTGTTTTATTATATCTAAAAAAAAGATATAAGTTATTACAGAACTATTGCTTTAATTATAATTATCAGTTATACTTTTACTTATTATTTGAACTTATAGGAATTATTATGCTAAACGATTTCGCTAAATTAGAGACTTTTTTAATGGTTATCAAAGGGAAGAGTTTTTCAAAAGCCTCAGCAAAACTTGGCATATCTCAACCAGCAGTTACGCAGCAGATAAAATTTATAGAAGAGTATCTTGGCACGAAAGTTGTTGATAGAAAGAAAAATGGGATTATTTTAACAAAAGAGGGCGAGGATCTATATAGAATTGCTACGAGACTTGAAAAAGCAATATTGAGCAGTGAGAAAGATTTACTTAAAATCATCAACAAAGATTTTACTTTCTCTATTGGCTCATCAAATGCAATTGGTAACTACATACTTCCAAACTATCTTGGTGAAATCAAAAAAAGAATCAACAACAATATCTACATGAATGTTGCTTTATCAGCAGAGGTCATAGACCAACTCGAAGATAAAAAAATAGATTTAGCTCTTGTTGAATCTCCGGTCTTTAGAGATGGAATCACATATAGAGAGTGGGTTGTGGATGAGTTGGTTGTATTTTCAAATCAACCAATCAAAAAGCATCTATCGGCTGATGATTTGCTATGTTTTGACTGGATTTGCAGGGATGAAAATTCACATACCAGAAAACTTACAAGCGAGGCTTTTGAGGAGATGGAAGTTCAGTGTAGTAACTTCAATGTACTAGGTATTTTAGGAAGCCCAACTGCAATAAAAGAAGCAATAATGTTTGCAGATAGAAATAGCGAGAGACCAATTGTATCGGTTATGTCAAGACATGTAATTGCTCAGGAGTTAAAAGAGGGTAGACTTTTTGAAGCTAGACTTAAAAACTACAAGCTAGAGAGAAGTTTCTATATTGCATACCTAAAAGATAGAAAGCATGATGCTTTTGTTGATAATGTGGTAACATTTTTACTATCCATAAATAAAATATAAGCAAAAGTCAACAAAATTTATTTTTGTTGACTTATTTTTTTAAAAATTTTGAATTCTCTGGATTTGATAAAAAAGAGGTCATTGAGTTCTCAACTCCGCATACATCTGTTTTAGCTTCTTTGCTAGTCTCTTGCTTATAGTTTGATAAATTTATAAAAATTGGTGTCTCATCTACAATAATCTGAACAATATCTACCATTGGAACGCTCACTACACTCCCAAAGTTATCAGCTCCAAAACCAGCCTCAAAAACTAAATCATCCTCAACAATTCTTGCTGTCTCAAATGTATAGCCTGCCAAAAAGAAGAGTGTCATTAATCTAAACTCATCTTTTATGGATTTTGGAAGCTCTGGATCAAATACCACTCTATCTATCTTACAGAGCACTCCAAAGTTTTGCTCTCTCTCAAATAGATAAATTACTAATTTTTCTATACTATTTTGCATCAGTTTTGCAAATTTTTTATCTTCAATTATTCTCTCTAACAAAATATATCCTTTTTATTTTGCATAATTATATCAAAATCTATCATGGCGTTTAAAAGAGCTACTTTTGTAAAATTTTTAATATCTTCAGCGTATATATCAGCTTCAAATATTTTACCATCATCAAGCAGTCTCGCCCTTGTTACTCCCATAAGCAGTGGCTTTCTTGGCGTAATCCACTTGCCATCATCCCAAAAAGCAATATTTGCGATAGTTGTATCCGTTACTAAATCATCTCTAATTATCAAGATATCATCGCACTTGTCTCTAAGCTCAAAAAGGTCGTTAAGCTCTTTTCTACTCTCATATTTATATCCATAATCTATATCATTACAGTTAATAATTCTCAATAAATTTATATCTCTTTTTTTATATTCATGATATGTCACGCATATTGTATGTGGAGATTTTGTTATATCATAGACCAATCGACATCTATATACTCCATCTTTTGGTGGATCTATAAAATTCCTTAAATCATATTTTATTTTTATACTAAAATCGTTCAATGTTTTTTCATATCTTTTTTGATGATACTCAAGATGGTATATTTTTCCATTAACCGCCTTTATTGTCTCAAAAAAGATTTTATTCACCAAAAAGTTCTGTACTTAGATATCTCTCGCCAGTATCACATAAAATCGTGACGATAGTTTTATTTTTAAACTCCACTCTTGAAGCAATTTGCATCGCTGCATAAACATTTGCTCCAGAAGAAATTCCAACAAGTAGACCCTCTCTTAACGCTAACATTTTTGCTGTATTTATCGCATCTTCATTGCTCACTTTTATAACTTCACTATAAATTGCAGTATCCAGTATTGATGGTATAAATCCAGCTCCAATCCCTTGAATAGCATGTGCACCAGCTGCTTCACCAGAGAGAACAGCTGAGCTCTTTGGCTCAACCGCAATTATAGCAATAGATGGGATTTCATCCCTTAAAACTTTTGCCGTGCCACTTAGTGTCCCGCCTGTTCCAACAGCAGCAACAAAAACATCAATTTTTTTATCTGTGTCTTCTAAGATCTCTCTTGCTGTTGTTAGCGCATGAATTTCTGGGTTAGATGGATTGCTAAACTGCTGAAGAACTATGGTGTTTGGCATCTCACGGCTAAGCTCCTCTGCTTTAGATATTGCTCCGCTCATACCCTCTTTGGCTGGAGTTAATACAAGTTTTGCACCAAATGCTTTTAATAGTTTTCTTCTCTCCATACTCATAGATTCTGGCATAGTAAGTATGAGTTTTATACCCTGCGCTGCACAATTTGCCGCTAACGCTACACCAGTATTTCCACTAGTTGGCTCTATAATTGTTGTCTCTTTTGTGATTAGTCCACTCTCCTGTACTCGTCTTATCATATTGAATGCGGTTCTATCTTTAACTGAACTCGTAGGGTTCATAAATTCACATTTTGCAACTATATTTGCACCGCTCTCATTAGATGCCCAGTTCAATCTAACAAGTGGCGTATTTCCGATAAGTTCTGTTATATTTTTTGCAATTTTCATAAATAATCCTATAAAGTTATTAAATAGAGTTCATTTATTTTATGAAAGAACTCTATTATTTTTATGTTATGCTACCAAAAAAATTATAACAAGAGGCTATTATGTACCTACACAAAAAGTTAAATTTAGTTGAAGCAGTGGCACAAAAAGCAGGTAAAGGGGTATCAATGAAGATGTTATTATCTTCAGAGGAGACGCCAAACTTCGCTATGCGCAATTTTATTATTGAAGCTGGTGGACATATGCCACTTCATACGAATGCGATTGAACATGAACAGTATGTTATCTCTGGCTCTGCATTGGTTCAAATAGGTGATAAAAAAGTAACGGCTGAAGCTGGAGATATATTTTTAATTCCAGCAGGAGTTTCTCATAGCTACGAAACCATAGGGGATGAGAGTTACAGTTTTTTATGTTTGGTTCCAAACAAAGAGGACTCCATAGTTTTAGTTGGCTAGGCTTAGTTACTCTGCCAGCCTAGAGCAGTTAACTATAGAGCATCACCATCATCAAGAAGTTTAAGTTTTAGGACATGTCTCTCTGTGATTACAGTCTTAAACTCACCTTCAAAAACTTTTATATCATAAACAAAACCAACTACATGCACATTTCTTTTTCGCCCCTCTTTATGGCGAACTTTAGCAGTAAAATTTACTATATTTCCAATTTTTACAGGTGATAAGAACTGACATTCACTTCCAACCAAAACTACATTTCTCTCATTTACTGCAAGCATTGCAGCATAATCCGCTGCACTAAAAATAAATCCCGCATGAACCAAGCCATGCTCATCAACCACCATCTCTGGAACAGTTGTTAGCATGAGCTCAACATACCCAGCTTCCATTTTCTGAATCTCTCCACAAAGCTCACCATTTATTCTCTCGTGAGTTCTTAAAAGAACGGTTGTTTTACCAGAGGTTTCCTCAAGATGCAACTCATCTAAATCAATATCATCTTCAGTATCTTTTTTTAATTTCACTTCTTATCCTTAGTAAGTCTAACATAGACTCTAGCAGGGGCATCATAACCCTCTACTGTTTTTGTTTTATCATTTTCATCTAAAAAATTCTCTAGGGATTCGCCTTCAATCCAGGAAGTTTTTCTCTGCTCATTTGAGTCTGTTTTAGAACGCTCAAGAACCTCAAAGCCACTAAATCCAGCCCTTTTACACCAATTTTTAAGAGCTTTTATTGTCGGAACAAAATAGACATTTGGTATCTTTGAATAAGATGACTCTGGACATAAACAAAACTCGCCCTCGCCCTCTATATAAAATGTGTCTAAAATAACTTCACCACTATTTTCTAATCCCTTATAGAGTGATTTTAACATCGCAATAGGATCGCTTCTGTGATACAAAACACCCAAACAAAATATAAAATCAAACTTTTTTTCGTAAAACTCCAGATGCTCAACACCAAGTAGTTCATAAACAATTTTACTCTTTACAAAATGATTTATAAAATCAAACTGTGTTTTAAATAGAGGCGATGGATCAAAACCAACGAGCAGTTTTGGCTTATCTTCTTGCATTCTAAACATATAGTAGCCATTGTTGCAACCTATATCGGCAACTCTCTTATCTTTTAAATTAAAATGTTTACGAAGAAGATTGTATTTGACATTGCTTCTCCACTCAGAATCTATATATGTGTCAAAAAGCACAAATGGACCTTTTCTCCATGGCATCATAGATTTTGCAATATCACGAAGCTTCAAGAGATCTTTATACTCTCCACCAATCTCAATAGCATCACCCAGATTGACCTCAAAAGAACCATCTTCAAGGTCGTTTAACTGCTCACGGATGGGAGCAATATTTTTCCATCCCATCCATTTTTCTCTCTCTGCTCTTACGCTATCTATATTCATTATTGTGCTTTATATTAATTTTTTTTAATTATAATTGTATCCAAATAGGGAGTTTTATGCGTTTAGAAAAAAAAGCGACTGTTGTCTCAACTTCAACAGCAGCGCTACTTGTTATCATAAAAATGACAGTTGGAATTTTTAGCGGTTCTATTGCCGTAATGGCATCTGCGATTGACTCGTTTTTAGATCTTATCATCTCATTGTTTAACTACTTTGCTCTTAATAGCGCAGAAAAAGATCCAGATGACAAGTTTCACTTTGGACGAGGAAAAATTGAACCCATGGCCGCCGTTATGGAGGGGATAGTAATCTCGTTTTCTGCGTTTTTTATACTCTTTCAGGCACTCTCAAAATTTATAGATCATGAGCCAATGAGTGGAGTCAATGAGAGCATAATTGTTATGGTTGTCTCTTTTGTAATCACCGCTTTTTTGGTTATTTTCTTAAATAATGTTGCTAAAAAAACTGGCAATATGGTCATAAAAGCAGATGCTCTTCACTACAAAACAGACCTGCTCTCAAACGGAGCAATTTTGTTTGCTCTTGGAGTCATTGCTTATACTGGAGAGTACTTAATAGATCCAATATTGGGTATATTAATTGGATTGTATATGATTTACTCATCTGTTCCAATCATCAAAGAGGGAGTTTTAATGCTTCTTGATGCAGCGCTAACCCAAGAACAGATGCAGGATATTGTAAATATACTTGAGAGCGAAAAAGCGATAGTAGCTTTTCATGATTTAAGAACAAGAGAATCTGGCTCGCATATATTTATCTCATTTCATGCAGTATTTAATATAAGTATCTCTCTCTATGATGCACATGCAATCTCGGATAAAGTAGAAGCAAAACTAAGAGCTCTATTTGAAGATAAAAAAGTTCACATACTTATACATATGGATCCATACGATGACTCAGAGATAAATGAGGTAGAAGATCTTTACTGATTATGCGCTAAAACGAATGAGTCCGTTTTAGCGGGAGGGGCTCGTTTGTCCCTTCCAACCTCCTAAAGCTACGAAAAACTAGTTTTTCGAGAATTACAAGGAATTATTAATAAGTTTGTTTTTCTAAAGAAGCTTCCTTTTGGCGGGAGAGACTCTTCTTTTATTTAGCAAACTCTATTGCTCTGCTTTCTCGTATAACACTAACCTTTATCTCGCCTGGATATTGGACTTTTGCTTCTATGTCTTTTGCTATCTCTTTTGCCACCAAAATAGCTTCATCGTCGTTAATAAGCATAGCATTAACTAAAACTCTAACCTCTCGTCCAGCATTTATAGCATATGCCTGAACAACTCCCACTCTGCTTGTTGCTATCTCCTCTATCTCTGTTACTCTCTTTAAAAAACTCTCTAAAACTTCCCTTCTTGCCCCAGGTCTCGCTGCAGAGAGGGCATCGGCTGCACAAACAGCTCCACACTCAATTGATAGTATCTCTTCTTGACCATGATGTGCATAAATAGCGTTTATAACTACACTATGTTCATTATAACGATTACAAATATTGGCACCTAAATCAACATGGCTTCCGGCATGATCATGCGTCAACGCTTTACCTATATCATGCAAAATTCCCGCTCTTCTAGCAAGTCTAGCATCGCCGCCCATCTCAGAGGCCATAATGCCCGCCAAATAAGCAACTTCTAGTGTATGAGAGAGTGCATTTTGTCCATAGCTAGCTCTATATCGAAGTTTCCCTATAAGTTTAACGAGCTCTGGATGCATAACTCCAATATCCAAATCAGCCACTACATCTTCACCTTCAGTAAGTATTGCTGTTTCAAATTCATCACAAACTTTTGTGTAAATTTCCTCTATTCTAGCTGGTTGAATTCTTCCATCTTCTACAAGTAGCTCGATTGTTTTTGTTGCAATTGCTCTACGATAGAGGTTAAAACTACTTACAATAATTGCTTTTGGAGTGTCATCAATGATAATATCAACACCAAGCGTTGACTCCAATGCTCTAATATTTCGACCCTCTTTGCCAATTATACGACCTTTTAGCTCGTCATCATTTAACTGAACAATGCTTGTAAGTTTCTCTGCTGCAAACTCTCCTGCATATCTACTTGTGGCTTGAGCCAAAATATAGTTAGCTCTTTTTTTTGCCTCTTTTTTTGCCTCATTTTCATATCGTCTAACAATATGCGCTATCTCCGCACGAGACTTCTCTTCAACTTTTTCAAACAAAATAGCCTGCGCCTCATCTTTTGTCATTCCCGAATAGTACTCAATCGTGTGAAAAACTTCATCAAGTTTCTCTTCATATCTCTTTTTTAGTAGCTCTAAAGATTTCTCATTTCTTTGCAAATCAACTTTTTTAGCTTTTAGTGCGCTCTCTTCATCATAAAGTTTCTTCTCTTCATTTTGCTTATTGCGCTTAAAACTCTGCTCTTTTCGTACAATATCATCTTCTCTTTGGCTTAAATCTGCTCTTGCTCTGTCTCTTGCACTTTCATACTCTCTCATTGCCTCTAGCTCAATCTCTTGGGCTTTTATATTGGATTTTTGAAGCAGTATGTGCGCTTCGTTTTCTATTGCTCCAGCTTTTGCCTTAGCTTTTTCTATATATATATCAAAATTAGCATTAGTTATTTTTTTAGAGATAATAAATCCAACAAGTCCACTAACTGCGGTTGCAACACCACCTACTAGCATCTCATGTAACATTTTATTTCCTATTTCTAGCCATATACATCATAACTTTTGGTGCGATTAGTAAATCACAATCTATATCATAATCATCACAAATAAACTCTTTTGTGTAACAAAACTCCGATTGTACAAAAATTATATATGCTCTTTTTTTTAACTTCGCAAAGAAACGATCATACATCCCTTTTCCAAAGCCTATTCGTTGTAATTTTCCATCAACACCAACAGCTGGCACTACGGCTATATCAATTTTTTTAATATTTCTTAGACTATTTCCCGCCTCATAAATACCAAATTTACTTTTTTTGAGCGGTAATCTAAATGGTACCATCTTAAAACTTTCGCCTTGCATAAGCGGTATAAATAGATTATATTTTTTACGAAAAAGATTGGTTGTTTTTCTTATATCAGCCTCAAAAAGAAGTGGATTAAAGAGAAGTATGTTTTTGGCTTTTAGCTTTTTAACCACTTTTTGTAAATTAGCGTTAATTTTTGATTTTTTAAATTGTAGATTTCTAGTTTGGTTTTTTTTTAATCTTTTAAGACAATCTTCTCTGAATGTTGTTTTTGTAAGAGGCATATAAATTCTTTATGGTTATAATTTCGCTTATTCTACTCTAAAAACAGAAAATAAGGTTGCACTAATGTTCAAAAAAACTATTTTAATTATCTCAACTCTCTCCATATTCTTGCTTGGAGGTTGCTCTAAAAAAGATGACGCCAATGATATGGTTTCAAAAAACGAGTTCGTTTTAACTGGACTTGACAAAAAAGAGTATGTTGTAAAACAGCAGGGAAGTGGTTTTGTGCTTGATGGCGCAAAAGAGAAAATAGTAATTTTTGATATTTTTGCGACTTGGTGTCCACCTTGTCAGGATACAGCATCTCATCTTACCTCACTTCAGGAAAAATTTAAAAATGATGTTATTATTATTGGATTGACTATTGAGGATAAAGTTGCAAACTCAAAACTAACAGAATTTGCAACTAAAAATCATGCTAAATATATCTTAGTAAACTCTGACCAAAATCGCAGATTGAGTGACGCTATCGTCAACGAGCTAAAACTAGGAGAGAGATACCCTATCCCTTTGATGGTTTTATATAAGGATGGAAAACTGGTTAACCATTTTGTTGGTGTAACTGAAGAGGAATTTATAGAGAGTGAGATTAAAAACGCTCTAGGCAAATAGATATGTTTAGTTTTATAAAAAACTCTCTATCAAAAACTGCGGAAGCCATAAAAGCTATCGTTCCAAAAAAACAGCTCTCTTTTTCAAAAGAGGAGCTTGAGGAGATTTTGCTTGAGGCGGATGTTGAGTACTCTTTGGTTGAAATAATCCTAAACGAAATCTACCAAAGCAAAATAACAAGAGATATTCTTCGCTCAAAACTTCTAGCAACTCTCGCCTATACATCTTATAAAGAACCAGAGTTTAAGGCGCCTTTCGTTGAGTTAATCATCGGAGTAAATGGAGCTGGCAAAACTACAACTATCTCAAAACTAGCATCAAAATATAAAAATGAGGGCAAAAAAGTTTTGCTAGGTGCAGGAGATACTTTTCGTGCCGCTGCGATTGAGCAGTTAACACTCTGGGCAAAAAAACTTAATATTCCAATAGTTGCATCAAAACAAGGACATGACAGCTCTGCAGTTGCTTATGATGCAATCGACTCTGCCAAAGCAAAAGTGTATGATCATGTGATTATTGACACGGCTGGAAGACTCCACACTCAAACAAATCTAGCAAATGAACTTAAAAAAATTCATCGTATTTGCGAAAAAGCCCATAGCGGTGCGCCTCACAGAACTATTTTGATTTTAGATGGAACCCAAGGCAACTCCGCCATAGCTCAAGCAAAAGCATTTCATGAGATGGTTGGAATCGATGGTATCATCATCACAAAACTAGATGGAACCGCAAAAGGTGGAAGTGTATTTAGCATAGCTTATGCACTTGAACTACCAATTCTCTATGTTGGAACAGGAGAACAACCAGAAAACCTAGTGCCATTTGATAAATATGAGTTCGTTGATGGTTTGCTAGATGCTATTTATGAAGAGTAAAATTAAGCGCATTAAATAGTTATATTCTCCAAATGCCAAATTTTCATTGGTGTTACAATCAGTGCATCATACGCATAATCCATATTTAAACCATTTTTTTTAAGATAAATATCTCCGGTCTTTATGAGTTTGGAGAGTTTTTTTGGGGTTATGTTTTGGATGGCTAGTTCGTAATCAAGAGCACTTTTTACCTCTACAAAGTGAAGTACTTTATCTTTTATGGCTATGATGTCTATCTCCCCAAAGCGGGAGTAGAAGTTTCTCTCTATGATACTAAAGCCGCTCTCTTGTAGGAAGCTATATGCTCTATCCTCGGCGAGATTTCCTTTTTCTCTGCTCATCCAACTTTAGCACTCAACTATTTCTACTTTTATGGATTTGAACGCGGCAGTCAATATCAGCTCATCGCACTTGTCACCAAATAGGGAATTTACTTTTGATTTAGCATGATGAAATGTTACAAAAAGTGTTTTAGGCTGGACTTTATCTGTTAGTTTTATCCTAAGTGGAGTTGTTTCGCCAAATTCAGTTTTTAAGATAATGTGAGTACCTCTAAAATCATCAGAATCTCCCTCATAAACCAAGAGAATATCCTCATCATAACGGCTATTTAGGCTCTCGCTCTGCAAAGTTTGTGCCGCATTGTTATAGTGAGCTATGACTCTTCCCGTCGTTAGATGGTAGCCTGATAACTTTTTATCTACAATCTCTTTAACCATGCCTCGTAGTTTGTATTGATGATAGTGAAATTCGCCCAAACCATCATCTGTTCTAAAATCTAGTTGATGTAAAATCGGCGTATCTTCGGTATGAACTGGCCACTGAAGACCTCTTTTTCTATGTCTCTCAAGGCGAGAGTATGAAGCACCGCTAAAACGGCGATATGCTACCTCTCTTACTTCATCCCAGATATCATTTGAGTTTTTGTAAGAAGCAGTTCCGCCCATTTTGTTATCTAACATCTGCAACACTTCCCAATCATCTGGCAAATCTGACTTTACAAGTGGCTGAGATAGATGCAATCTTCTCATAGCATTTATATAAACGCCCGTCTTTTCATAAGCGGATTTCACACCTATGACAATGTCTGCTTTTTTAGCAATATCAGTCATAAATAGTTCTTGAACCATAATAAGCTCTAAATTTTCCAAAGCTCTATCTATTTTGTTTAAGTTTGGGTGGATGTGAGCTAGATCTTCACCTATGTTTAAGACTGCTTTTACACGATTTTCAAGCATCTCGTCCACAAGCTGAGGAGTCATTAGCCCTATCTCTTTTGGCACCTGATAATCTGGGTCAAAGTATGGAAGCATTCCCATATCACAAGCTCCTTGAACATTGTTTTGTCCACGAAGAGGCATAAGTCCGGCACCAACTCTACCTATATTTCCAGTCATTAGAGCTAGATGCGTTATCGCCATAACCGCGTAAGAGCCATCTAGATGCTCGGTGATTCCAAGCCCCCAAAATATCATTGACTTTTTAAGTGCATATTCACGGGCAACTTTTGGAATTATCTTGCTTAGTTGCTCATACCCTTTAATATTTTCAAAATATTTTGGATTTGCGTATGGGTCGTTTATAATTTTTTCTTTAAACTCAGCGAAGCCTTTTGTTCTCTGGGCAACAAAATCAGTGCTATAAAGCTCTTCATCTATAATCACAAACGCCAACATATTTAAAACTAGCAGATTTGCTTCATGTGGCATTATTGCCTTATATTTCGCAAAACGGTGAAGCTTAATCTCTCTTACATCAAATACAGCCAGATTGTCATGCGCCCTTGCTACATCCAAAATGCGATTTGCAATTATGGGGTGAGCTTCGGTTGTATTTGAGCCAATAACTATCATAAATTCAGTGTTGTATATATCGTTGTATGGATTTGTGGCAGCACCTTCGCCGATGGTAGTTTTCATACCTTTTAGTGATGGCGAGTGGCAAACTCTGGCACAATTATCGACATGCGGTGAGTTTAGAGTGTGACGAGTGAATTTTTGAAAGAGATAGACACTCTCGCATGAAGTTCTTGCTCCGCCTATTGAGCAGATACTTTTTTCTCCGTAGCTAGCTTGTATCTCTTTTAGTTTCATAGCAGTAGCTGTTGTAGCGCTATCTAAAGTGGTTTCATACCAAGTTTCATCTAGTTCTACAAGAGTTGAAGAGATTTTATTTTTAATAGAAGGATTTTTATCTAAGAAGCTTTTTTTTATTCTAGGGGTTTTTAATCTCAGAGGAGAATCAACAAAGTCAAAACCATATTTGCCTTTTATGCAGAGTTTTCCTTGTGAGACAACCCCATCTGGACGAGCAAAAATATTCTTGATTTTATTTTCTGCTACATCTACACTTGCTGCAATATCACAACCAACGCCACAATAAGTACACACGCTATCTATTGTTTTAATATTTTCCATTTATGAAACTTCCGGATTTTTTCGAAGATTTTATCATTTTTCTCTTAAAGTGATTGATGAAAAAAACTAAAGAGAAAATGACTTAGATTTATATAACTCTAATCATTACAGGTTTAAAGTTCACAAACTCTAACTCTGCAATACGCTCTATCATATTTTGTATATCTTTTTCTACTGCAATATGCGTGGAGATTAGCAGATTCGCGCTATCTTTAGATGCCGGTCGTTGCAACATGGTCTCAATCGAGATGTTATTCTCTTCAAAAATTTTACTGATTTTTGCCAATACGCCTGTTTTATCAGAGACATTTATACGAAGATAGTATTTTGATGTTATTGTATCTATGGATTTTAGTTTTAGCTCACCCTCAAGCGGTTTATCAAAGCCAAGCATGGGCTTGCTTTTTCCACTTCTTGCGATATCTATGATGTTTGCCACAACAGCAGATGCAGTCGCATCGCCACCAGCACCAGCACCATAGTAAAGAGTCTCTCCAACCTTATCTCCAACAACGCTGATGCCGTTCATAACGCCATCAATCTTTGCTATCATCTCATCTTTGCTAATCAAACAAGCATGAACTCTAAGCTCAACTTCGTTGTTAGTTTTTCTAGCAATTCCCAAAAGTTTTATCGCATAACCAAACTCTTTTGCGAATGCTATATCATCAGCGCTAATATTTTGGATACCCTCAATCAAAATATCTTCTGGCTTAGCATCAATCCCATAAGCGATACTAGCAAGGATTAGGAGTTTATGAGCCGTATCAAACCCGCCAACATCAAAAGTTGGATCAGCCTCTGCGTAGCCTAACTCTTGCGCTTCTTTTAGTATAGCATCGTACTCAACATCCTCATTCATCATCTTTGTAAGCATGTAGTTACAAGTGCCATTCATAATGCCCATAATTGACTTTATATGGTTAGCAGAGAGACCATCACGAAGCGCGTTAATAATAGGAATACCGCCGGCAACACTAGCCTCATACTCAAACGCCATATCTTGCGCTATATCTTGAAGTTCGTATCTGTGGTATGCCAAAAGAGCTTTATTCGCTGTTACGACTGCTTTACCGCTTCTGAGTGCTTTTTTTACAACCAAAAATGCCTCATCAACGCCACCCATAAGCTCAACAACAATATCAATCTCGCTATCATCTAAAATATCATCAACATTGTCGCTTAAAATTATTTCTAAACCTCTATCTTTAGAGAGATTTTTAACAACTCCGCTCTTTACAACTATGTCAACTCCAGCTCTTGCAGATATAATGTCGGCATTATCTTTTAGTATATTTATAACACTTTTTCCAACTGTTCCAACACCGATTATACCTACTTTTATCATCTTAACTTCCTACTTATTCTCTGTCTCAAACTGTTTTAAAAAATCTTTTACATTTCTTGCTGCTTGACGAATTCTATTATCATTTTCTATAAGCGCAATACGAACATACTCATCACCATACTCTCCAAAACCAATCCCTGGAGCCACTGCAACATGAGCCTCTTTTAGTAATCTTTTTGAGAACTCAAATGAGCCAAGGTGCATAGCACACGCAGGAATCTTTGCCCAGATAAACATACTTGCTTGATTTTTTCTCATAGGCCAACCAATTTTGTTAAACGCTTCTAAAAATACATCTTGACGATGCTCATATTTGTCTGTAATATCTTGTACGCACTGCTGATCACCGTTGAGTGCGACCGTTGCCGCAACTTGAATCGGAGTAAACATACCGTAATCAAGCCATGATTTTATCTTCTGAAGAGCGCCTATAAGTTTTTTATTTCCAACAAAAAAGCCAACTCTCCATCCAGCCATATTGTAACTTTTTGAGAGAGTAAAGCTCTCAACTGCAACATCTTTTGCACCAGGAACACTCATAATAGAAGGCGTTTTATAAC
The DNA here is from genome assembly GCA_021732045.1 of Sulfurimonas sp. The sequence continues at coordinate 212,604 of JAKFWK010000003.1, read as the reverse complement.
CTCCAAAAGAGATGTCTCCATAAGCGATATCGCTTATAACATAAAATCTTTTCTCTTTTGCCATAGCGACAAGACGGACATAAAACTCTGGCGTAACGGTTGCTGTTGTTGGATTATGCGGAAAATTTACCAAAACATATTTTGGTTTTGGTGTACTCTCTTTAAAAACTTTCTCTAAATCTATAAAAAATTGGTCTTCGTCAACTTTATAATCTTCATCGAACTTCAGAGCAAATTTAACAACATTTCCACCTGCAAGAATAAAAGAGTATGAGTGAATTGGGTAGGTTGGGTCTGGAACAACTATAACATCTCCAGCGTTAGTAATGGCGTAAGCAAGGCTAGTGTATCCCTCTTTTGAGCCAATAGTAGCAACACATTCTGTGCTTGGATCAAGATCACAATCATAACGACGCTTGTACCAATCAGAAATAGCACTTAAGAGCTTCGGAATACCCTTTGATGCAGCGTAGCCATGGGTCTTAGTTTTTTGAGCAGACTCTATAAGTTTTTCACGGATATGCTCTGGTGTATCGCCATCTGGATTGCCCATAGAGAAATCTATAACATCAGCACCATTGCGCCTCTCAGCCATTTTAAGCTCATTTACTTCTGCAAATACATATTTTGGGAGTTTTTTTATTCTATCAAACTGAATTTCATCAAACATTAAAGTTTTCCTATTTAAAAATTGGGCAATTTTAGCGTAAAATAGCTATGTTTACTACTATAATCATCTTATAAAAGCTGGTAAAAAATTACTATTTTTCACCTCTTGAAGTTAAGACCAGAGAATCCTTAATATTTTTTAGCGTGTAAATATCCGAAATTTTAATGTAATAAACATCTTTTTCTATATTAAAGCTAACTTTTCTCTTTTTCTCATCTTCTCTTACAACTCTCAAAAGTTGTAAATTTTTATCATAATAAGATATATATGGGAACCAACTATTTCTATCAGAACTCTCTATCTCAAGCTCTTTTATCCCTGAAACATCAAGCCAATAGGCATATAGGGACCTCTTTAGGGCAACGCCTTCTCCATCTATAAGTTTTTTTGTGTCAATTTTTGCATCTCTCATATCAACAACATAAGTCCAATCGGTTGCGGATTCTCTTATAATATCTGTGATAAAACAGTTGTTTTTTTCCAGCTCACTACTTAACAAAACAGGATCTGTGGCGTATTCGGAAGTTAGACTAATCTTCCATAAGAAATCTTTATCTTTTAAACTAGACTCTTTTGTTATATATTTGTAGTAGCCAATATTTCTAAGTGAATCACTCATAATCTTCATAAAAAGTATAGTTGTTCCATCTGTCTTAAATGAGAGATTTATCTCTGATGGTTGCTTGAAAAACAGATTTATTAACCCTCTGTTTTTTAGAGTTTTTATAATTTTTACTGAATCCACACTACCACTTTCCATATAAAAATCTTTTTTAGGAGAAAGGATGGTCTCTAAAAAAACTCTATCTTTTGTAAATAGTTTTGGGTCTATAAAGCTAACTGCTTTCCTCATTAAAATGTCATCACTCCCTACCGCTAAGTTTTCAGCAATAGCAAGTGAAGAGAAGAGAAAAAAAGTTAAAAGAAGTTTTATCACAAAGCGCCTTTACCTAATGCTTTGTACTCATCAAAAGAGATCTCTTTTAGCTCTTTGTTTTTATATAGAAGATGAAGTCTCTCTTTTTTTGAAAAATCTTTAATAACTCCGTTAATCTCTATACCAACAAACCCATGTCCAAAGGATAGTGCCCAATCTTTATTTGGATCTAGAACTAACTCATCAGAAAAAGTTTTACTACTCTTTTGTGATGTGTTTAAGTCCACAAAACCAACCCACACTTTGTATCTTGGGACTATTTTAAAGGATTGCGCTGCATCTGGTTTTTGATCTTTTGCTGCTATGGTTTTGTTTTGATCTTTTACTAGTTGCGCATGATCTATAATTATGGCTGTTTGATTCTGCTCGTTTGTTACTACTGTTTTATTTTGCTCATTAGAGATATTAGCTTCATTAGAAACCGCATAAATATTGTTTTTTGCACTCTCTATAACTCTGTTATCAACCACCTGTGTCTCACTGTATGAACTACTCAGTGATCTTATACTTACGAATGAGAAGAGAATAAACAACACTAAAACCACAGATATATATATAGGCTTAAAGTTTCTTTTCTTCTTTTGTGTAAATGTCTTATAATTTTCAGCTTCTCTATTATATTTTACTTTTGTACCAAAATACTCAAGCCCTCTATTTCTAAGTCCTTCAAGCTCTACGCCATATTCTCTCTCAAGTATCGATAAAAACCCAAGAAATTGAACTTGATGCATATCTTCAAAATTCTCATGGAAAATAGCTTGAATATATTTGGTTGATATATGAGTTGTTTCATGAATCTTCTGAACGCCGATACTTTTTAGCTTATCCAAACCAATACTCATTATCTCATCCTATCCATTAAAATTGCTCCGGCTGCACTAACATTTAAAGAGTTAAATTCGTGAGACATTTTTATACTTACTATCTCGTTTAACTTAGAACTAACTCTTGCACAAAGACCCTCGCCCTCGCTTCCAAAAACAAGAGCTCTTTTTTGTTTCACTTTTACATCTCTCACATCAGTGCCACCCATATCGGCACCATAAGTATAAAAGCCAGACATCTTAAGGTCGTTTATGACATCATGAATATTTGTCTCAATGCAAAAAGGTATATCAAAAAGCACTCCAGTGCTAGTTCTGATGATTGCTTCTAATGGAAGTGATTTTACTCCGCAAGCAATAACGCCATCAACACCTAGAGCATAAGCAGTTCTAATGATTGCACCAATATTTCCAACATCCGTCAGTCCAGATAGCACAACTATGAAATCACAATTTAAAAGCTCTCTATAATCACGAAGTTTATACTCATCAACTTCAGCCAAGATGCCCTGATGAGACGCATTTTTGCACATTTTACCTGCTGCGTCAGATGGGATTCTTTTTATCTCAAAGCCCATTTTCATAAGCCTAGAGTACTCTTTTTTTTCAATCTCTTTGGCGATATAAAGAGTTTTGATTTTTTGTGGATGATTGTCAATCATATAGTTGACTGGTTGTTTTGCGTATATTAACATGGGCGTATTTTATCCTAAATATAAAAAAATTTATAGATTCAGCAATCTCTGATAACAAGCTTTTATATTTTCACCTGTTATCTTGCTAATAAGTTTTGCTTGAACTTTTTTTGGCAACTCAAGCTCTAAAATGTCGCTCTGGCTTATAGCGCTACTTGCTTGCACTTGCGAAGCTTTTAAAACAACAACCCATTCGCCTTTGTAGTTTCCAGAGAGTTTTTCAAAAATATCTTTTGCAGTACCGTGAAAATAGTTTTGAAACTTTTTTGTGAGCTCTTTTGCTAAAAAAATCTCTCTTTGTGGCTCCTCTTTATCTATCTCTAAAAGAAGTTTTTCAAGCCTATGTGGCGATTCGTACAATATAGTTGTGTAGCCATTGTGAAGTGCATTTTGTAACCCCTCAGCTCGACTGCTTCCTTTATGATCCAAAAAACCAAAAAAGAGCATCTGAGTCTCAACAAAACCACTAGCAACAAAAGCCGTTAAAAGCGCGTTTGCTCCAGGAAAAATATCGTATTTTACGCCGTTATCGATGCAGAAGCGAACCAGAAGTTGTCCAGGATCACTAATGCCTGGCATCCCGGCATCGCTAACATAAACAATATTTTTATCAAAAAAAGATGGAGTGAGTTTTTCTACAAACTCTTTTTCATTGTGTGAATGTAGAGAAATAAACTCTTGATTCTCTTTTTTTTGAAAATTGTATCGCTCTTTTAAGATGTTTAGAAGTTTTTTTGTAACGCGAGTGTCTTCGCAAAGAAGTGTGTCGGCATCACGAAGAGCGTCAATAGCTCTAAGTGACATATCGCCAATGTTCCCAATGGGTGTAGGAACGAGTTGCAGCAAAAACTAGTTCTTAGCGTAACGCTTGTTGAACTTGTCAATTCTACCAGCAGTATCAACCATACGCTCAGAACCTGTGTAGAATGGGTGACACTCATTACAGATGTCAAGTCTTAATTCAGCAGTTTTTCCTTTTGTTTGAAATGTGTTTCCACATGAACAAACAACAGTACAATCGACTAACTTAGGGTGAAGATCTTTTTTCATTTTTTGCCTTTTGATACTCGGAGTTTGCGAATATCTATATATTTTTTGAATCCCTATGGGTGGGGATTTTTGAATTGGAATTGTATCTCAATCTATATTAAATTGCTATTAACTATAAAAGCATCTTACTGCAAACTGCTAAAACTGCACTCTCAGAGCGTAAAACCATAGGAGTATCTAGTCTGAAAACTTCCAAAGATGAGAGCAACTCTTTTTCCGTTCTAGAAAATCCACCCTCGCATCCCACCAAAACTGTCTTAAAATCAGCGCTATTACTTAAAGTTTTATCGCAAAAATCAAACACTTTTGTCTCTGGGAATTTTATTATAAACTCTTTTATATTTTTGTATGTATCAAACTCAATATACGAGTTTCTCCCACTTTGTTGCATCGAAGCTTCCAAAATTCTCTTAAATCTCTCAAAATCAAGTTTAAAACTGTTTTGACTTCTATCACAATTTATAAAGGAGATTCTCTCAACACCTATTTCACAAAGCGATGGCAACACTTTTTCTATTGATTTTGAATCAACAACGCACCATCCAACATGCAGACTCTTCTCGCTCTTAACATCCTTTTCAATCGACGAAACAAGCAAAGCAACTGCATCTCTTGAGTCTATTGTCTGGAGCTTATAAGTGTGCAAATTAAGCAGATTATCTCTCGTTCTAAAGCAGATTTCATCGCCGATTTTATGTCTGCGAACCTTAACTAAGTACTTGTAAAGCTCACCTTTTAGATGCAGAGTCTCGCTTCCTGCGCTATCTTCTAAAATATATATCAAATCCACATCCAAACTGATATTAAAATAGTAACAGCGACTTCTAGCGCTAAAATCTTTGTTGCGTAAACTCGGTACTGAGCAAACGCATCACTCTTATTTTTATCAAGATATTTAAGTCCGCTTGAGCGTTTTACCTCTAAAAAAATTAAAACCGCAGCAAAAGCTATCATAGCTATGTTTGCAACACTAAACTGCAGATGTTTTGCCGCCATCATGACAACACCTGTAAAAACAACGACACCAATAGTAGTTGCCCCAATAGGAGTAAAAAGCGATACCGCTCTCATATATTTCATTAAACTGTTTATGCCAAAGAGCATTAAAAAATTGATAAAAATCACCACTAAGATGGAGATAACGCCGTAGTTGTGTGCTACAATACTCATATTATACATTTCATTCATAGTGAGATTTTACAACAACTTTAATAAAAGAAGAGACATGGCAGTCACAGCAGAGCAGGCGCTAGAGTATATCTATGCAAACACAAAAGTCAAATCAATTTACATACTACCGATTGAGAATGTTTTAGGTTTCGTTTTAGCCGAAGATATCAAAGCCACTCATAACCTTCCCTCATTTGACAACTCTGCAATGGACGGATACGCCGTAAAAACAGAAGATGCAGGAAAAACCGTAGAAGTAATTCACACTATTTTTGCTGGCGACAATCCAACTATCACACTGCAAAACAATCAAGCTATTAAGATAATGACTGGCGCGATGGTTCCAAAAGATTCCAACTGCATAGTTCCAATAGAAGATGTGATACAAATTGACAAAAACATAAAACTTCCTCAAAACCTAAAACAGGGCAGACACATTCGCTTATGCGGGGAAGATATAAAAAAAGAGACCACTATTTTACAAAGCGGTCAAAGAATCTTTGCACATCACATCACACTTTTAACATCTCAGGGCATCAGCCATGTGAAAGTTTACAAAAAACCAAAAGTAGCAATTTTTGCCTCAGGAGATGAGCTTAAGATGCACTTTCAAAAGGTTGAATCGTATCAGCTCTACAACACAAACAGCCCAACTTTTTTTGCAAGAGCCGAGGAGCTTGGATGTGAAGTTGACTTTATCGGTACTGCATCTGACACACTCGAGGATATTCAAAGGTACATAAAAAGTGCTCTTGATAGCGACCTCATCATAACTTCTGGTGGCGTAAGTGTAGGAGATGCTGACTTCACAAAAGAGGCATTTGGCAAATTTGGATATGAGATATTTTTTGACAAAGTAGAGATAAAACCAGGAAAACCAACGACTTTTGGTCGAATAAAGAACACTCTGGTTTTAAATCTTCCAGGAAATCCACTAGCCGCCACACTAAATTTTGAACTTTTTGCAAAAAGTATTATTCTTGCTATGAGCGGCGACAAAGAGAAATATATTGGAGTAATTGAGACAAAAATATCAGATGACTTCTATATCAAACCAGGAAGAGTAACCATAACACCAGGCTATTTTGATGGTAAAATATTTGCGCCACTCAAAGACAGCTCTCCAGGAATGATAACGCCAATGGCATGCTCTAATACATACATGATTACGGATGAGAAGTGTGAAATTTTAGAAAAAGATAGTATTGTAAAAATCATACCAACAAGATTTAGTTTCAACTCTACACAGACTATCGACCTTCTAAACAGACGCTAAATATATAGCTTAGGTAACGAAGACAACCGGCACGCTAAGCTTTATATCATTATGATTTCGTCTGCGCACCATTTTGCTAACGCCAAATCATGAGTAATCAGCAACATTCCAACACTACTCAAATTTTTTACTAACATACCCATAATCTCAAGCTGGATAACATTATCAAGGGCTGAGGTTGGCTCATCAAGAAGCAGTAACTCTTTTTTCATCAACAAGGCTCTTAGGATTGAAGCTCTCTGAAGTTGTCCGCCTGAGAGTTCGTGAGGAAGCTTCAGAAGTAGTTCATGTTCTAGATTAATTTTTTGCAAGTAATCATCTAAGTTTTCAAGAGTTGCCACATCACTTATCTGATTTAAGAGTGAATAACTTGGATGAAAAGAGCTATACGGGTCTTGAAAAACTTGTGTGTAGGATGATGATTTTATAGAGCCGGAGAGTGGTTTTATATTTTTTGTAATCAGGTCAAAAAGCGTACTTTTACCAGATCCGCTGGCCCCCACAATGGCTTTGATTTCACCTTTTTTTAGAGTGATAGAGAAGTCTCTAAAGAGCAAAAAATCTTTTTTGTAGCCAAAAGAGAGATTATCTATCTCTAAAATTTTGTCCAATTTATTCGCTCTTATTTAGTGCAAAATATAGCTTTGTTAGCTCTTTATATAGTGCATCTGGTTTTAAATCGCCATTACTTTGCCAAACTCTCTTCATAACCACATTGTCCTCTTCACCTGCCCATACTTTTATGTATTTGCCATCTTTATAACCATGATCTTGGCGAAACTGATTTAAGATATTTTTACCAACATATAGTTTGTAGAGAGAATCCAGATTCAAACCACTCATCAGAGTCAAATCAAAGAAATCTGATATTAATTTTTCAATATTGAGAGTATTTCTACTTAAAACATCAAGCATAATTATCTCAACTTTTTCTATAATTTCGTCCTGTGACGCAAATGCTTCATGAGTGGTATCTATCTTCAGAAAACTCTCCATCAGCGAGATATTTATAGCAAGGTCGTCAACTGTACCTTTGAAAGTTTTTGAATAGTTCTCAATCGCCAAACTCATAACAAAGTGCCAAACATCAACAACTTCAATCTGTAAGTTATCTAAATCTGCTTCTTTGTCGATGTTTTTCCAATGTTTCCATGAAAAACTATCTATCATCTCAGCACACTCCATATAGATACATCTTTTCCAGTTGATGATTTTGCCATTTTTAGTTATGCCACCAACCCAATTTTTACCATTTGTTGATTCGTTTAGCTCCGCTTGAAGCTGTAGCATTAGTAATATTTTATCCATTATTTCTCTCTCTAATTAGTTAGCCCATTGTACCAAATATGCTAAAATACATTTCTTAATGCGAGGATTAAATGAAGCAGATTAATTGTAGAAAATGTGAGTACTATTTTGTAACTTGGGAAGCGCAAAGACCGCATGGATGCAGAGCTTATGGATTTAAGTCGCCACAAATCCCTTCGATTGTGGTTTTTCAAAGTAGCAAGAGTGATTGCACTATGTTTAAAGAGAAGAGCCCTGCCAAATAATCTTTTTTCCAAATCCCAAGTTATTGTCCGTAAATTTAAAATAGTTTATTTTTATCTGCCAAAGTTTTGGATTCATAGCAATCGCATATGGAAATCTACTAAAATAACTTTTTTTAAGCGCTTCATCTTCAAGAACCAAAAACTCTCCTCTAAATTGCACTCCTTGGATTTTACCGACTGTTTTTGTCTCAAAAACAACAGCTCCTGCAACACTGCTGTTTTTAGAGATATTTTCTATATGAGTTGTCTCATCACTGCTTGCCACCACAAACGAGAGTTTTTCTAGTTCAAAAACATAAAAAAGATTGCAAACACTAAGCTCTTTTAAATTAGAAGTTGCCAAACTAAGAACATGATGCTCTTGTAAAAAGGTATCTATCTTATGTAAATCACTACTCATTGAAGTATTTAAAAAGATGCTTTTCTAGATCTTCCACACTATGAAACTCTCTTTTTCTTAACATTAACTGCGCTATATCATCATTTAGCATTGTCTCAAAGAGCTCTCTAGGAGATGTCATATTGTAAAAACTCTTTAAAAAGTCCAGCAATATCTCAAAATTATCACCTTTTTTACTACTATACGCCTTAAAAGTTTTAAACTCTTCCCAATTAATACTAACCATAAATTTCCCCACACCCTCTTGAAGCTTTTTCTAGATTTTCTATTATCTCAAAAATAAGATTAAAAGTTATATTATTTTATTTTTCTTCTTACAAATTATATTTAAGCTCATTTTCTATCATTTCAGCCTCCCTAAAACTTCTAAAGCCTCCATCTCAAACTTTGAAAATGCAAACCACTTTTTACCCAAATCTTTCAAACTTGCTCCGATGTGGTAAATCTCGGTACTGTCGATTATCAAAAATCTATCGTGAGCTTTTTTGAACTCTTCTAGCTCTATGTTTGCATATTGTGCTTTGTATTTCTGAAAATCAAGTTTGAGTTGCTTAGATATGCTCTGAGTAAAAATCTTTATTTTTAGTTTTGGATATTTGCTAAAGAGTGTAAAAACAGTATCATCTATGTAGTTGTCCATAAGCACTACTTCACTTTTTGCACTTTTAAGCAAATCGTTTATAAAAACATAAGCATCATAAATCTGCCCATCGAAAAAAATCCCCTCACTTGGCTTTTTTGTTTTATCTTCTAGGGCTTCAAAAAGTTTATCAAAGTTTTTATCATGTAAGGATAATCTTTGTTCAATTCTTTCAAATCGTTCATAATGAATAATATTTTGTGATATAAATTTTCTCATCTCTACAAAAGCTTTTATAATTTGAATGCTTATAGTAATAGCAATTTTACTTTTCAAAACAGAAGCCAACATTGACACACCTTGTTCAGTAAAGACATATGGTATTTTTCGTAAACTCATTTTATCATTGGATGTCGCAAATTGCGATTTCCAATTTTCAAACTCTTCTTTTGAAAATTGAAACATAAACTCTTCAGGAAATCGCTCTATATTTCTTTTGACTTGTTCATTCAATCTTCGTGTTTCCACCTGATAAAGCTCCGCCAAATCCCTATCAAGCATCACTTGCAGCCCTCTAATGGTATGGATTTTGTCTTGTAGATTGTGTTTATCTATGGCTTGTAGTTCATTTGTCATTTTAAATTCCTAGTATTCATTCCGTTGATACTACCAAAATAATTTATTTTCATTGAAAAATATGTCATTTTGCAATCTATTTGTTGCAACCTCTGCCACTATACCAAACTTGCGACTGATGTGTCACAAACGCATTGGTACGATTTAATACACATACAATTTTCATGCCTTGACTTTGTACTGTGAGGTGCTCCTATTTTGTTCCTACATAGATATTTAGGTTCTCTATTTTTTGCATTAAGACTCTATACTTTTAAGATTTTTATTTAATTTCCCATTTATACACCAAGAACGAAAAAGTGGAAATTCACTCACTGGGGTTATGCTCGTAAATAAAGCCCTCTTTGTCAGAATTTGCTATTAAATTATGCAGATTACTTTCTATTTTTAAGAGAGTCATTTATTGCCTTATAAATTCTATAAAACATTATACTATAATCACTCTATGCGATTTTATCATAGTAAAAAACTAACCTCTTTCTCAAATCTGACTCATGCTTTTACGACAAAAGAGAGTAGGAATCTGGCTTTTCATGTTGGTGACAATCAACTGAGCGTGGAAGAAAATCATCAAAACCTAGCAAATGAACTTCTCTATAACAGAGACTCGCTTGTTCACATGAAGCAGATTCACTCGGATTTGGTGCATATTGTAAGTGGCGAGGATGATTTTCTCAATCCACCAACTTGTGATGCGCTTATTACTGACAAAACAGATACTCCGTTGATGGTTATGGTAGCTGACTGTACTCCTGTTCTTTTTTATGATGACAAGCAAAAAGTCATAGCAGTGGCTCATGCCGGAAGGGCTGGGGCTTTTAAAAATATAGTCAAAAATGTAATTGAGTGTTTTAGAGATGCATTTAAGAGTGATTCCAAAGATATATATGTAAGTGTTGGTGCGAGCATTGGGGTTTGCTGTTATGAAGTTGGGAGTGATATTTTTGAAGAAGCCTCCAAAATAGGGCTTTCGTATGCGTTTGAGAAAAGAAACAACAGCTACTATCTCGATATAAACAAAATTCTATTAAATCAACTTCTTGAGTGCAAAATCAAAAAAGAAAATATTGAAATCATAAACGAGTGCAGTTGTTGTAACACTCAAAAATACTTCTCATACCGTGCAGAAAAAAACACTGGAAGATTTGCTGGTGTTTTGATGATAAAAAAATAGATAAATTTATATATTATTTATGCAACTAAAGATACCATTTACTAAATTTAATATAAAGGTGTTGCATGAAATTTCTATCACTACTGTTAATTGGAGTTACACTATCATTTGGAGCTGTTGACATCAACAAGGCAGACAAAAAAGAGCTTATGAGTATCAAAGGTATAGGCGATGCAAAAGCCGAAGCTATTATAGATTATAGAAAAAAGAGTGGCTGTTTTGGTAGCGTTGAAGATATTAAAAATGTAAAAGGTCTTGGGGATAAGTTTGTTGAGAGCAATAAAGCAAACTTAACGGCTAGTGGGTGCAAGAAAAATACAAAAGGTCTCGGTGATAAGCCTATGGACAACAACAAAACAAATCCTAAAAAATAGCCATCTTTAATCTGTTTTTCATAAACATAAAAGCAAAAGGTTAGGGATTAATTTCCTAATCTTAGCTTTTCTGCTCTTTTTCTCTCTAGTAGCATTCTGTCTCGGAACTGTTTACTTTTATCTTTTGCAAAAGCTTGCATATCTTCTACTTCATCCATCTCATCAACTATTTCAACACCCAAAAGTGTCTCAATTGCATCCTCTAAAGTAACAACACCACTTGTCTGCCCATAGCCGTCCTGAACTATAAATAGGTGTGTTTTTCTCTTTATAAAAAGGTCAATTAGCGCCGATACAGATACTGTTTCAGGTATTTTATGAACAGGCAACATAATTTCTGAGAGTTTTTTATACTCTCTCTCTTCAACGCTCTCTTCAAGTATCGATTGGTTAAATACCATACCAACTATATCATCAATTGAGTCACTATATATAGGTATTCTTGAGTGTACATACATCGTATCATCTTCTATAGCTTCACCAATTGTTGTGTTAGCATTTAGCGCAAAAACAACGCTTCTGGGAGTCATAATATCTTCGGCTTTTATTTTTTTAAGCCTTAAAAGATTGGCTATCAACATGCTCTCTCTAGCCAAGATTGAGCCCTCTTTTTCTCCCATAGCAACAACAGCCATTATCTCATCTCTTGAGAAATTTGTATGTTTTGCTTTTCCTTTTGATATATAGTTTGTAATAAGTCCAGAAAACCACACCAAAGGATATGTTACCTTTACAAGAAACGAGATTAAATAAGCTGATGGAACAAGCAGTCTTTTCCAGTAAATAGCGCCAATTGTTTTAGGGATAATTTCTGAAAGATATAAAATTATAAGAGTTAACCCAAAAGCAATTGCTGTTTGCCACTCTTGCCCAAACAGAACCTGAGCCTGAGCACCAACACCGGCAGCACCCATAGTGTGAGCAAATGTGTTTAGTGTCAAAATAGAAGAGATTGGCTTGTCTATGTTTGATTTCAGCTCTTTTAACATACGAATAGCTTCTTCATTGCCATCTTTTGGCAATGTTTCTATGTAGTGGTTAGTGCTTGATAGTAAAACGGCTTCTAAAACAGAGCAGACGAAAGAGACAAAAAGAGCGATAAATAGATAAAGAAGGAGGAGTGTCATATAGTTTTACACCCAAGATTGACAAAAGATAAATAGCACCTACTGTCTGAATCGTTTGAATTCATATTTAATAATCCTTTTAAAAGTTTAATGGCATTTTACCATAATAATATCAAGCTAAACCTAACCAAATTAACTATCAAGAATGGCTAAGTTCTTTAACCTTTATTGCTAGTTGCAATGGTAAAAGTCCAAGTGACTCTTCCACTTTTTTAGTGTTTCCATGAGTAATAAAGCTATCTGTATATTCAAAACTCACAACATCAACAGTTTTGATTTTTTCATCTGAAAGAAACTCCAAAATAGCGCTTGCTACTCCACCCATCTTTGCGCTATCAGAAAAAACGAACCATTTTTTATGTTTTTTTGCCATATCTCTTAGCATCTGAACATCTAACGGTTTTACAAATCTTAAATCCAATATGCTCACATCAAAATCCAGAAGTTCCGCTGTTTCATAAGCACGCCCCACTCCGTTTCCATAACCAACAAACAAAATATCACTCTCATTTGAGCGAAGTAGTTGTGACTTTGCTAACTCAAAAGGAAGCGACTCTGGCAACGATGTATCAGTAAAAGAGCCTCTTGGATAGCGGAGAGAACATGGTGTTTGAAACTCTGAAGCAAAGAGCATTGCCTGATGGAAGCTAAGCTCGTCTCTTGGAGCAAAAAGTGTCATATTTGGGATAGCCCGCAAGAAGCTTATATCAAAAGCGCCCTGATGTGTCTCGCCATCCTCGCCAACAATCCCAGCTCTATCAAGAGCGAAAACGACTGGCAGATTCATTAAACAAGTATCATGAATAACCTGATCATACCCTCGTTGTAAAAATGTTGAGTATATTGTACAAAATGGTTTAAAACCCTCTTTTGCTAAAGCTGACATTGAAGTAACGGCGTGTTGCTCTGCGATTGCCACATCCCAGAATCTTGTAGGATATGCTTCGATAAGCTCACTTAGCCCAGTTCCACTCGGCATAGCTGCTGTTGCTCCAACTATTTTATTATTATTTTTAACTAGCTCCATAAGTGCTTCTGTATAAATTTGTGTAGCACTTTTGCCTGAGCTTTTTTTTGAAGAATTACCACTATCTAAATCAAATGGACCAACTCCATGCCACTTCTCATCTTTACCCTCAGCTATCTCATAACCCTTGCCTTTAAGAGTTTGCACATGGACAAGTACAGGTTTCTTTAAGGCTTTAGCTTTTTCTAGGATTTCAACAAGATAGGTGAGATTATGTCCATCAATTGGACCAATGTAGTTAATCCCCATCTCCTCAAACATAATGCCAGGAGTAATCATCTTAAGACTCTCCTCCATCCTTTTTGCTATATAGTGGGCTCCCTCTCCAAAATTATCTACAAAATTCTCGGTATGCCTTTTAAAACTTTGATAAAAGGGAGATGCCATAGCCGAGCTAAGCATTCGGCTAATAGCTCCTATTGGTTTTGATATACTCATCTCATTGTCATTAAGTATTATTACCATTGGATATTTTCTATCACCGAGTTCATTAAGTGCTTCATAAACCATACCGGCAGTCATAGAACCATCGCCTATAAGCACAACTGGCACTCTGGAGTTTTGTTCATTTTTCAACGCTATGGCTTTTGCTGCACCAACACCCAAAGATATGGAAGTCGAGCTATGCCCTGCCACAAAATAGTCATCTTCACTTTCACTTGGCTTAGTGTATCCACATAAACCGTTAAATTGACGAAGAGTATCAAACTTCTCCCATCTGCCAGTTAAAAGCTTATGAGCGTAAGATTGGTGCGAAACATCAAAAATAAATGGATCTTTTTTTGAATCAAAAACTTCATGCATAGCTACTATTATCTCTGTAGCGCCCAAAGTTGAACTTAGATGTCCACCATTTTTGCTCACAACCCTTAAAATTTCTTCTCTTATATCTGCACAAAGAGCTTCTAGCTCTTTAATATTTCTTAATTTACTGTTCATATATTTAGTTACTCACTTAGAGCGGCTTTTTTTATTCGCTCAAATCTTTTTGAAATCTGTGCATCTATATTGCCGGCATCGCTTATAGCAATTACACCGCCCTCGCTCACTGCGCTATCTGAAATAAGTTTTACATTTTCCATCAAGCCAACACTTTGGGATATTGCTCCGTGATCTTTTGGATTTACTTTTAGAGTTATTTTTGAAGCATTTTGTAGCTCTTTGATTAGCTCACCAGAGAGATGAGATGCGATTTTAGTTGAATTTTCACTAAGCTCAATGCCTACAACCTCTTTTGATATATCCAAAGCAGCATTTATTAGCTCTTTTTTTATCTCTTCTAGTGCGGTTTGAAACTCTTTGGCACTTTTTTCAAGCGTAGAAACAGATGAGGAAAATTGAGCCATGCCACCTGCAAGATTTGTTTCCGCCTCTTTTGCTGCCTTTGCTACTCCTGCTTCTAAACCCTCAGCATATGACTCATTTTTAATTCTTGCAATCTCTACTTTATGCTCTTCACCCATCATCTCTAATTTCATCTGAAGTTTGATAAAGTTTGATGACATCTCATCAGTTTTTTGCAACAATGACTCTATCAGCGAATCTTTGGAACTTTGGCTGATTGAATTAGAATCAACACCGCTAGGTCTGTCTTGTTCTACCTCGTTATCAACTGGCTGGATTTCATCGTATTGTTCTTCCTTGGAGTCAAAAGATATTATTTTAAAATTATATTTGCTAACGCTATGCGATAAGGCTTGATTGCTACTTATAATACTAGACAAATTACTCCACCATCTCTTCTGATGAGGTTCCTAGTTGAATTGTTCCAGCCTCAGCAAGACCGTTGACAACCTCAACAATTCTTCTTTGTGCGCTCTCCACCTCTTTCATTTTTACAGATCCCATAAACTGCATCTCTTCATTAAATGCTTCTCTAGCTCTCTCACTCATAGCAGCCATAAATTTCTCTTTAAGCTCATCTGGTGCACTTTTTAAACTTAGCATCAAGTCAGGTTTTTCTATATTTTTCATAATTTCTGAGATTGCATTTTTATCAAGTTTTGATATATCTTCAAAAGTAAACATCATCTCTTTAATAAGATTAGATAACTCTTCATCTCTCTCTTCAATTTTCGCCAATGTCTCTTTAGATGCTTTGGCACCGAGACGATTAAAGATATCTGCAACAGATCTCGGTCCACCAACTTCAACTTTATATGATGCAAGAGATTCGAGTTTAGATTCAAGAACAGCCGAGACTCTCTTGATTACAGATGGAGAAATATCACCTAATCTTGCCATTCTCATGGCAACTTCACTTCTTAAATCATCCGGAAAATATTGAAGTGTATCAGCAGCCTCAGTTGCGTTCATGTGAGCCAAGATAAGTGCTATTGTTTGTGGATGCTCATTAATAATAAAGTCTGAGAGTTGCTGAGGTTTTATTTTTGAAAGATATGCAAAATTTTGAGATTCTTGCATACTTTTTGCTAATTTTTCTAAAACTTTTTTAGCCTCTTCTGGTCCAAGAGTTCTATATAGAAGTTCTCTTGCATACTCAAGACCACCAGATGTTATAAACTGACCAGATTGCAATATTGCATGAAACTCTTCAAGAATTGCAGTAGCAATGGCTTTTTCAACGGTTCTGTTGCCAGCTATATGCTTTGAGACTTCAGTTATTGAATCAATATTCATAGACGAAAAAAGAGCTGCTGTTGTATCTTCACCTAGCTGCATAAGTAAAATAGCGGCTTTTTCGCCCATACTCATCTCATCAAAAAGTGCCTGTTGCGTTTGATTTAATGCCATTTTATCTCTCCCATTATCTTTCTACTTCTTCAGTAACTAAAGCTTGAAGAACAAGAGCTACGGCCTCTGGTGTCTCTTCTATCATTGATTTTATCTTCTCAAGAAGAACATCATGCTTGAGTGAATCCTCATTAAATCCTTCTCCAACTCCAAGCTGATCTTCCACTTTTTTACGCATAGATTGAACTTTTTCTATCAGATCTTCACCTTGATCATTATCAATATTTAGATAAGGTTTTGAGACATCCTCTTCCTCTTTTGAAATCTCAAGCATTCTTTGAGCAAACGGACTGATAACTTTTTTATAGACAATAAGCAATAGCAGCAGAACAAACAGATACTTAAATACTTCACTAAACGGCGCTAAATATGTTTGAGAGAATGAGATAGCTTTACTTACACCGTCTCCGCCAATTACACCACTCTGCTTAAACTGTAGATTTTTTACACTTATCTCATCCCCTCTAGCTGGGTCCACTCCAATAGAGCGACTCACAAGCAGAGTTAAAGATTGTAAATCGGCTTCAGATAGTGACTCATACTCCAGCTCTTCTGTTGGTTTACCACTTTTATCCAATTTATTTTTATATCTTCCATCAACTACAACGGCGGCAGTTACTCTTTTTATTGTTGCAAATTGTGATTTTGTAGTTGATACAGTTTTTCCAACCTCATAGTTTGTTGTTCCCGAATTTTTCTCATACTTTTCAGCTTTTTGATCACTCTTTAGTCCCTCTACTGGACCGATATTACTAACCGTTCCAGGGACGCCACCAACTTCTGGAGGCGTTGCACCCTCTCTCTTCTCTTCATTTACCTGCTCACTTCTTACAACATTTTCAGGGTCATATTTCTCTGAAGTAGAATTTACAATTGAAAAATCATAATCAATTGTAACTTGAGCCACAACTTTGTGTTCTCCTCCGACAAAGGGAGAGACAACCTCAATGATTTTTTTCTGCTTTTTTTTCTCTTCTATTGTCTTGAATTTCTGCTGAGTTGATGAGAGTTCGCTCATTTGAGCCATCTCATCCTCATCTCCAAGAGTTTCCCCTTCTCCATCAATAAGCGCAACATTTGCTTGGGTTAAGTTAGGCACCGCTGCTGCTATTAGATTTTTTATCCCTCTTATCTGTTTAGGCGTAAGCTTTTCGCCCTCTACAATTTTAATCATAACAGAGGCTGTTGGTTCTATTTTTTTCTCGACAAAAAGTGTCTCTTTTGGCAGCGCTAAACTAACTGTTGATGCTTCAATTGGGGCAAGTGAGTTGATTGTTCTCGAGAGTTCACCCTCTAGGGCGCGGATATATTTAACATTTTGATCAAAAGAGGTTGAGCCAAATTCCTGCTTATCAAAAAGCTCAAAACCAACACCAGTTTTCTTTGGAATTCCAAGAGCTGTTATTGCTAATCTCTCTCTATAAACAACCGTTTTTGGAACCTTTATAACATTTTTATCAAGCAACTGATAAGGAGTATTGCTTTTTTCTAGTTGTTCTACAACTTTAGCTGAATCCTCTGAATCAAGAGAGTCAAAAAGCACAACATAACCATCGGTAGAATCTTTTTTAGCAGTATAAACAACCAAAAATAGTAAAAATGCGACTATTCCTATGACTGCAACAGATATGATTGTTTTTTGTTGCTTTGTCAGCTTAGTATATAGAGCAACCAACTGTGAAAAAAGTGCTTTAAAGTCCATTAGTTTCCCATTTTAGATTATAGAAGTGGTGTTATTAGTTCAAAAAAACGACTATTTTGCTCATCGGTTCCTATCGTAACTCTGATCGAGTTCATCCCATAACTACTTAGATTTCTAACAATCATCCCTTGCTTTAGAAGCGAATTTGATATCTCTGTCGAATTTTGACTCGCATTTAGAGATAAAGTTACAAAATTTGTATAGCTATTAATTATATCTATATTTTTCTTTTTTGCAAACTCTTCGTAGCGTTTCATCTGCTCTAAATTTAGCGTTACACTCTTTTTAACAAACTCCTCATCCTCAAGTGCAACTGACGCTGCTTCTAGGGAGAGCGTAGTTATATTAAATGGCGGTCTTAGTTTGTATAATTCTTTTATGATTTTAGCATCAGCGATACCATAACCGACCCTCATACCGCCAAGTCCGTATGCTTTTGAAAATGTGCCGAGATATATTACATTATCAAACTGCTCAATCAAATCTTTTATCACTATCTCTTTTGATTTATCTTTAGCAATTGCGTACTCCATATAAGCACTATCAACCACAACCAAAGTATCGCTGTCTATTTTTTTTATAAAATTCAGTACATCGGTCGCATCTGCACAATCACCAGTCGGATTGTTTGGCGTACATAAAAATATAATCTCAGGTTTCTCTTTTTTATATATCTCAAAAAATTGCTCTAAATCATGCTCTTGTGAAGTAGTTCTTATAACCTCTGCGCCTACATGCTTTGCGTATATCTCATACATTGCAAAAGTTATGCTGTTCATCAAAATCTTAGAGTTTGAATTTGCTTTTGCATGAATCAGAAACTCTATAACTTGGTCACTTCCTGAACCAATTATAATATTTTCATTTTTTACATCAAATTTTTTGCTTAGCGCATCTTTTAGTTTAATCATAGAGTCATCTGGATAAAGGGACATTTTCCCAATTATAGCTCTTACAGCATCTTGAACTTTTGGCGAACAGCCATAAGGATTCTCATTTGATGCAAGTTTTACAATATCTTTTGGCTCAATTCCAAACTCTCTAACGACTAGTTCTATTGGTTTACCTGCTTCATATGTTGTTATATTTTCTAATTTTTTATTAAATTTCATCGTCTTCTCCTTTTGCGTAACTTCCTAGCCAAGTCACTTCCTCTTTATATTTTGATATTATGCTTTGAATTTCTACATCGTCAATGTGCCCATAAAAATCTATATAAAACCAGTGTCCAAATCCACTCTCATCTTTTGAAGGTCTTGACTCTATTTTCGAGAGATTTATATTTTTTTCATCAAAATCCCGTAAGAAGTGCACCAATGAACCAGCTTTTAGTGTATCTTTTAGTTTTACCAATATTGAAGTCTTATCACTTCCGCTGATACCGTTTTTAAAATCACTAAGTATCACAAATCTAGTCTCGCTTCCTATATCGTCTTCAACAAAGTCAAACATTGTTGGAACACCATAAAGTTTCGCCGCAATATGACTGCATAGAGCAGCGGCACTCTCATCTGCAGCCGCTAAGATTGCCGCTTTTGCTGTTGATTCTACTGGAATTTGCTCTACATTTTCAAAGCCGTGCTCTTGCAAAAACTCCCTGCACTGTCCAAAACCTTTATCTTTTGAGTATATTTTCTTAATATTTTCAAGTTTTTTTGCCTTTGTGGCGAATGATACATGAATAGGCATATAAAGCTCGGCAATAATTTTTACAGAACTCTTTGCAAGCAGATCGAGTGTTTCCCCAACGATTCCATCTCTTGAGTTTTCAATAGGAACAACACCAAATTTAGCTCTTTTTGCCTCAAGCGTCTTAAATACAGAAGCGATGGAACCCAAAGAGAGATAATCACTCATAGCACCAAAACGGCTCTCCGCTGCTTGATGAGTAAAACTTCCCTCAGGTCCGAGATAGGCTATTTTCTCTGGAAGTTCTAGATTTCTTGAAACTGCAAAAACTTCTAAAAATATTGCTTCTATTGCATTTTTGTTTAGCAAGCCATTCTGCTCTACGCTTTTTTGTGTTAAGCGCTCAATAATTGATTTCTCTCTCTCTGGCCTATAGATAGTTCCGCCACTATCTTTTTTAATCTCTCCAACTCTCTCAACAACTCTCATTCTGCTATTTAGAAGGGTTAGTATCTCATCATCAATTGCATCAATTGCACCTCTGCACTCGTCTAAAGTTTTCATCTGCTCTCCAAAATCTCTTGCATATCTGCATAAATAAAATCAGGTCTTAGTTCAGGTTTTAAAAATGGAATTATCTCTTCTTCGCTCTTATATTTTCCACTTGTTACAAATATAGTCTTCATTCCCATCTCTTTCGCTCCGCCTAAATCGCCCTTCACATCATCACTTATTATCGTGATATCGCTAAATTTTGCAGTGGGATTTTGAAGCTGAAGCATCTTTAGTCCCTCTTCATAAAAGGCTTTGCTTGGCTTACCAACAACACTATACGCCGTCGATGTAGCAAACTCAAGCATCTTCAAAATTGCGCCAACACCAGGGTATCGCTTTGAGTTTTTAGCATATATAGATGTTTCGTGCATTCCAACCAAAGATGCTCCGCTGAGTAAAAAATCTATCATTTGAGCAAACTCTTCATTTGTAAAATTCTCTTTTATGGAAATAAGAACTGTTTTTGGATTTTTATAATCAAACACAAAGCCCATGTTGATGAGATTTTTTAAAAACTCATCCCCACCATAAGCTGCAACTGCGTCTTTGCTCACATGAGATTCCAAAAGCATAAGAGGATCAAGATATGATGAGAAGTTAAAATTAAAACCAATAGATTTTAAATAGAGATAAAAATCGTTTGAGCTTTTTTTAGTGTTGTTCGTAATAATCATATATGGAATATTTTTTTTATTTAGTGCATCAACAAACTCTATACTCCCACGAATTGGGCTTTTGTCTATATCACTAATCAGAGTACCTTGAACATCTAAAAAATACAACTCAATATCTCCAATTAATCTTGTAAAAATTCTAGTTCGAGAGCCACTAAATCATCAAAAGTTTCTCGTTTACGAATTAATCTTGCCTTGCCATCGCTAATCGCAATTTCAGCACTTCTGCCTCTGGTGTTGTAGTTACTTCCCATACCAAAACCATATGCCCCAGCACTATGAACCACAAGCAAATCATTATGTTCTAAAATTGGAAGTGAGTAATTTTTTGCAAGAAAATCACCACTTTCACAAACAGGACCAACAATATCAGCTATTGTCGCCTCAGTTTTACTATCAGTAATTGCCTCTATCTTATGGTAAGCACCATAAAGGCTTGGACGAATCAAGTCGTTCATCGCCCCATCAACCACAACAAATCTTTTCAAGCCATTTTGTTTTTCATACAGAACTTTTGTTAAAAAGTATCCTGCATTTGCTGTTAAAAATCTACCCGGTTCACAGATGACAGTTAAATCAAGACCCTTGAGTGTAATTAAAATAAGTTGAGCATAATTATATGGATCTATAGTTGTTTCGTCGTTATATTTAACACCAAGGCCGCCACCGATATCAAAAAACTTTAGCTCTATCTTAAGTGCCATTAAAGAGCGAACCAAGTCAGCAACAATCACGGCCGATTCATAAATAGGCTCCGCTTGGGTTAGCTGAGAACCTATATGAAAATGGATTCCAACTGGGTCTAAATGCTCAGAGTTGTTGGCACGAATATACATTCTTTTTGCCATATCTATCTCAACACCAAACTTATTATCATGAAGTCCTGTTGAGATATATGGATGGGTTTTGGGATCGATGTTTGGATTTACTCTCACGCTAATTCTACAAACTGTGTTTAACTCTTTTGCTATAAGCTCAACTCGTAAAAGCTCTGCTTCGCTCTCGACATTGATGTATAAAATGTCTCTCTCGATAGCCTCTCTAATCTCATCATCACTCTTACCAACGCCAGAGAAAATAATCTTATATTTTGGAACACCTGCTAAAAATGCACGACGAACTTCACCGATAGAGACACAATCTGCACCGCTTCCAAGATTTGCAAAATGCTTAATAACACTAAGATTTGAATTTGATTTGACAGCAAAAGCCATAATTGATTTTCTACCTTTAAAAGCCACTTTTAGCTCTTCGTACTGCTTTGTCATATAGTCAAAATCATAAACATAGAGTGGGGTTTTGTAGGTTTGGGCTAACTCTTTAAAATTTATCACAAAAAAGTCCTAAATATTTTTTGCTTATTTTATCTAAAATGTACTTATACCAAACTCAACTAACGGCGCACATACAAGCATAGTTAATTTTCGGATTCTCTAACTATATTTTCTCCACTGCCTAATAGCCACAGCGCTTAAAATTATCTGCGGAACTATGATTCCAATCTCACTATATATGGTTTTATTATTTGATAATTCAATAAGAATAAACAAAATAGCCCAAGCAAAAAGCGATGATACGATAGCTGTAAAACTAAAGAGAGATACATTTAAAAATCTAATACTTACTGGGACAAAAAAGAAGATTATAATTATTAGGCTTGGTACAAAAAGTGGATAAATAAACATCTTATACAAAACACTCTTCACAACATCGGTATTAATTTTTTGAGCCTTTAGAAGTATGAAAGCATCAACAGCATCTATAACAGTAAAGTTTACTTTTCCCTCATAAACTTGATCTAACATTTTTGGACGAAATCCATGAAGAATTTTTAATCCATCCTCTTCTTTAACTCTTATACCAAGGGATTTAAAATCTATATTATCTGGCTTTGTTATAATGTCCGCTTTTTTAATATACCATGACTCATCAACATATTTAGCTTCTGTTGCCATTAGAACTTCTTTTAATGAATTATTTACTAGTGTAAAAACTCTAATACCTTCAGCTCTCTCTTGAAGTGGCAACAGGCTTGAAAAATAGACAAATTTATCTTCATATGTAAAAAAAAGATTGCTTGATGGATTTAGATATTGTGTGTTTTTGCGAATATTTTTAGCAAATTCATCTGCTCTAGCAAAATTTGGTAATGAGTGAAGTGATATAAAAATAAGTATAGTAACACTTGAGACAACAACAAAGGGCCTTAAAACATCAATTCTCGAATAACCAAGAGAGTAGAATGATACAAGAGCATTTGATCGGATTAGAAAAATCTTTGTAGTTATCATAGCAAAAACAAGCGAAAGAGGAAGAAGAATATCAACTGCATAGAAAGATTTATATACCAAATATATAAGAAGAAGATTTGCAGAAATATCTAATTTTTCTGTATTTCCCATATAGTCAAATCCAACCATAAACATGACAAGAGCAAGTAAAATAATAGCGAAATACTTGATGTAGTGCAGAGAGATATAGTTAAATGCCAACATGTAGATCCATTTAGTAGTTTGGGTTATTTTAGCTGAAAATTTTTAATTGTATATTTAGAGCTTGTATCTTCTAGCGAATTTTTTAGCAGATATTCCACTGCCTCAGATGCCGAAGATATCCACTCTTTCAGATATTTCTCTTCATCTATAGAAAAGGGACTAAGAACAAAAGATGCCACTTCACCCTTATGTTCGGGTTTTCCAATGCCCATACGGATTCTTATATACTCTTTAGATATCTTTTCATCAGCGGATTTAAGTCCATTATGTCCGCCATGTCCGCCACCTCTCTTAAAGCGAATGGTTCCAAATGGGAGATCTAAATCATCATGTATTACAACAACTTCATCGATTTTATAAAAAGATTTTACAGCTTCAATGGATTCGCCCGAAAGATTCATAAAAGTAAGTGGTTTTAATAAAAAATGATTTGAGAATTTGAAAAGTTCACCCTTAAATGATGAGGAGCTTATTTTTTGAGAGTTTGTTTTTTTTACAAGATTATCGATAACCATAAAACCGATATTGTGACGAGTTTTTTCATAGTTTTGGCCTGGATTTCCCAGGCCGACTATTAGCATAATTATTTTGCCTTAATTACACTTAATACAGATACACGATCAGAATCAGTAAATGTAACATTAGGTATTTTTGCTAATTCACGAATTAGCATTGAATCACCAACATCCATTGGAGAAACATCAACATATATTGCATTTGGAGTATTTTCGATTGCCGCTTTTACTCTTAAACGAGGTTTTGCAACATGAACAAGACCTTTATTTTTTAGACCGATTGCATCACCTTGTGGCACAACTGGAACATGATAGTGAGTTACAACACCTGATTGTGCAACCATCAAATCTACATGTAAAAGCAGTGCAGTTACTGGATGTGCCTCATATGATTGAACTACAACATTCATCTCTTTTCCACCCACAGTAATCGGGAATGATAAAGTATCTTTGTTGCGAACAGTACGGATATACTCATTCATTTTGAACGCAGCATGAATATTTTCAAGCCCTTTTCCGTAGATGTTTGCGATTAGATATCCATCACGGCGAAGTGCTTTCGTACCCTTCTTGCCAATACTCTCTCTAATTATGCCTTCTAACATATTGAATCCTTAATAAAAAATGTTTGGAATTTTACCTTTTTATGCTTTAAGCAGAGTTAAATATACTACTTTAAATCAAAAATATCATCATCCCTACTATTTCTACTCTCTTTTGCTTCATGTTGCTCACCGTGGGATTGGTTTTTACTACTGTTAAATCCATTCATTTTAAGCTCCAAATCAGATGGGCTTGTTGCATAATCTTTTGCTTTTTCTCTTGTGATAATACCGTCGTTGTATATGTCAAGTATGTGTTGATCAAAACTTTGAGATTTATAGTGCTCTCTGCCTTTTTCTATTGTCTCCTTAATCTCATAGTCACGATTTTCCATTATCAACTTCTCTATGGTTGCCGTCTTAACTAGAACTTCCATAGCCGCAACTCGCTTGCCCTCTATTGTTGGTATAAGTCTTTGAGAAATAACACCTTTTAAAACACCAGAAAGTGCTAAACGAACACGATTTTGCTCATCTGTTGGAAACATTCCGATAACGCGATTTATTGTCTCTTTTGCATCTATTGTATGGAGTGTTGAAAAAACAAGATGCCCAGTATCTGCCGCGTGCAGTGCGAGCTCCACCGTCTCTCTATCTCTCATCTCTCCAACAAGTATGATATCTGGATCTTCACGAAGTGCGGCTCGTAGCGCTCTATCAAAAGAGAGCGTATCTTGTCCAACTGAGCGTTGGTTTATGATACATCCTCTATCTTTATGTACAAACTCGATTGGATCTTCTATGGTTATGATATGTTTTTTTGCTGTTAAATTAATCTCATTTATCATGGCTGCAAGAGTAGTTGACTTTCCACTACCAGTTGCTCCAGTTACTAGAATAAGCCCGCGAGACTCTTTTGTAAAAGCTTCTATAGCTTCTGGAAATTTCATCTTTTCAAGTGTAGGAACTTCCATTGGAATAACACGAAAAACAAAAGATGGTCCATCTGTTTGAAAGAAAATATTTACACGAAAACGGTTTTTTTCGTCAAATTGGTAGACTAAATCTATCTCCTTATTCTGAATAAACTCACCATATCTACCTCTGAGAATCTCTTTTGATAAAGTCATAGCCATCTCATGAGTAAATATCCCGCCAGAAAACTGAATAATACTTCCATTTATTCTAGCACGAATAACACCATTTGCTTTGACATGCAAGTCACTTCCACCAACTTCTATCAATTTTTTAAGGTATGCCCTAATCTTTTTTAACTCTTCAAAAGTTAGCAGACTAATATCTACTGCGTGCTCGCTACTACTCATAGTGCCTCCAAAATATCTTTAAAAGCAATTTTAAATGATTCTAAACCATCTCTTATTTGCCCATCTAAAACTGCTTCAAAAGCTATGCCCAAATCACTAACTTTTTTAAAATGCTCTTTAATAATAGCTGATGAAATTGGTAAAACACCATCTCTTAAACTACTCTCATTATAAAATGATTCTATTGTATCTAGCGGTGCAGTATTTACACTATTGTATGCTAAAAGATTTTCAATATAATAGTGTGGCTTTAAGGAGTTGCCCTTTACTCCAGTGCTTGCAAAAAGTACTCTACAACCTTCTATCCTCATTTTCTCTATTTCCGAATATATCTCTGAACTGTTATAAATTCCGCAAAGTGCCACAGCTACGCCACCTGCTGCTAACCTCTCATCTAGCGCTCTATCGATTCTGCTTACAAAAACACTTATAACGGTATCAACTTTAGAGTTATGACTCTTTAAGCCCTCAATAAAAGCATTTGCGCAAGATAGTGCCTGTGACTTCTTAAATATAAGTGTAGCGTTAACTGGGATTTTACTTTTAACTAGCTCTCTCATAGCAATATAACCAGCCTCGGTTGCAGGAATTTTTATCATAACATTTTCTCTACCAATTTGCTTAAAGAGTCTCTTTCCTTCCTCTATGGTAGCATCTGCATCATCGCAAAGGTATGGATCAACCTCTATACTAACATAACCATCGTTGCCTACATCATAAAGTGGTTTTAGTATATCTGCTGCCTTTTGAATATCAAATATTGCAACTGCTTCATATTTTTGTTTTGGAGAAAGAGATTTAAGAACACTTAACTGCTCTTTATAGGCACTCGATGTTAAAATCGCACTCTTAAATATTGCCGGATTAGATGTTGCACCATTTATAATCCCTTTTTTAATCAAATCTTTAAACTCATTATCAAGATACTCTCTCTCGATAAAATCTGCCCATAAAGAGAACTTTAACTCTTTTATATACACACCAACCCCTTTTTATAGTTTTTTTTCAATTTACAATAAATCAATTACGGCAAATATATCTTATCCAATAATTCATTATATTCGCTTTTTGCATCACTATCTAGCGTTATGCCTCCGCCACTCTTATAAATAAGTCCATCTGCTGTTTTTTCTATATAACGAATCATTACTCCGCTATCAAAACTCTTGCCATCATACACACCAAAGACTCCACTAAAAAAACCTCTTTCATACATTTCGACTCTATGTATAATATCCAAAGTGCTTTTTTTTGGGGCTCCACTTATGCTCCCAGCTGGAAGCATTGCTTTTAAAATATCGCCTATTTTTTCATGCCAATTGCCAAAAAGGCTCCCGCTTATATGAGAGCTTACTTGAAGAAGCCTCTTTTCTCCGGCATCTATACTTTTTACATATCTAAACTTCTCTACCCTGACATCTGAGGCTACAATTGAGAGGTCGTTTCTTAGTAAATCTACAACCATAATATGTTCTGCCATCTCTTTTTTGTCGCTTAAGATTATGTTTTTGGCATCTGGTATCTGGGCATCAATTGTACCTTTCATTGGAAAAGTATGGATACGGGACTCTCTTATGCAGATAAACTGCTCTGGAGAGAAACAAACAAACTCATCCTTGTATCTTAGCTTATAGTGGGCATTTGCATTTGCATAAATCTCTTTTAGTGTGAGACTTGTTCTAATCTTTGATGGCTGAGTGAGATTGAGAAGATATGTATTTCCAGATTTTATATCTTCCATTACGGAGTTAAATTTTTTTTCATAGTCGCTAAAATTTGAGGCAAGCTTCTCCAAAGTGTGACTATGTTTTTTCACTTCAAAATGCTCATTTATAGAAAACTCAATGTCATTATCATCAAGCTCATCTAATGCTATTATTTTTAAGTTTTGTGCTTTAAAATCAGATATAAAAAGAAAGGGTTTGCGTTTTTCCCCAAAAGAGTTTAAATCATCAAATGTCATAAATAAGTTTTTTTAAAACTGCCATTCTTATTGGAACACCATTTGAGACCTGCTCTAAAACTTTACATCTTTTATCGGACAATAAAACATCATCAATATCAATATTTCTATGGACTGGTCCAGGGTGAAGGATTATAATATCCCTATCTCCTACAAGTTCAGCAGTGATACAAAAATCACTTGCATAATCCTTCAAAGAGGCATAACTTTGAGATGAGTGTCTTTCAGTCTGTGTTCTAAGACTCATAATCGCATCAACTTCATCAATTATCTCATTTAAAAAGTGGGTTGTTCTGAGTTTTGTTTTTGGCAAAAATTGAGGAGGTGCAACCAAAATAACCTCCATTCCAAATCTGCCTAAAAGCTCAATATTTGAGTTTGCAACCCGCGAATTTATAATATCACCAACAATAGCTATCTTTTTACCAACCAGATCCCCAAAATGCTCCCTAAGGGTAAAGAGGTCTAAAAGGGCTTGTGTTGGATGGGCGTGTGCTCCGTCTCCAGCGTTTATTATGGAAGCTCTTGTATTGCTTGAGAGTATGCTTGGAACGCCTGAGTTTTGGTGCCTTACTATTATCGCATGGGGATACATCGCATCAAGATTCATGGCGGTATCTATGAGTGTCTCGCCCTTACTTGTAGAGCTCTTTGTTACATCAAGATGAACAACTTCTGCCCCCAATCTCTTAGCAGCAATCTCAAATGAACTTCTTGTACGAGTTGAGTTTTCAAAAAAGAGAGTAATAATCACCTTATCTTGAAGAATTTTTTCAAACTTTTCACCATTTTTTATCTTCTCGTTAAAAATTTTTGCATCTCTTAAGATGCCCTCTATCTCTTCATTGTTAAAATCATCCGTACGAAGTAAATGTTTCATAATGCTCTTTTTTGAATATTTATTGATTATGCAACATTATACCAAACTCAACTAACCACATATACTTAAGAGTTAAATCAAATTTCCAATAAAATATCACATATCTCTTTTATATTTTCGCCAACTTTTAACACATCTAAATTTGATTTTAAAAAATAATCCTTCGAAGTTATCGCAAAATCATTATCATTTTCTCTGCAGTTAAACGCTACTGTATATTTTATATTTTTATCATCTAGTGCTTTTTTACTAAGAAGCGTATCATTTATACATCCCAACGAGCAATGCGTAACCAAGAGAGCCGAAGCACCAAAGTGAGATATCAAATCAATCATCATAAAATCTTTATCAATTGGCGTGTAAAGTCCGCCAGCACCCTCAATGATTAGTAAATCACATAATTTTTCAATTTTCTCCACCGCATCATCAAGTAGCTTTAAATCCAAAGGAGCATTTCCTGAAGCAACAAAAGGAGCTGCTGGAAGTTTGTAGGTTATTGGAGCAATATCGTCTATTTTTATATCTTTAAATTCATTATTTAGTCTTTTCAAAGATGTCAAAATCTCTTGCGCATCCAAAGGAAAACTAGCAACCCCTGTCTCTATTGGCTTTATTGCCCCAACCCTAATGCCACGAAATGCGAACTCTTCTAAAAGCAATTTTGTTGTATATGTCTTTCCGATATTTGTATTTGTAGCCGTTATAAAAATTCGTTTCATACCGCTCCAGCTTATTTTAGTTAGTGAATTTTAGCCTCTTTATATTAAATCATCACTACAGATTTATACACCAGTCAATCTCTTTTTTATTGTGAGCTTTTAGATATAGATTGGTTTTTGAAAAAGGTTTTGAGCCAAAGAAACCTCTATAGCAAGAGAGCGGAGATGGATGTGGAGCCCTCAAAACAAGATGTTTGTTTTCATCAATAAAAGACGCTTTTTTTTGCGATGAGTTTCCCCATAAAATAAAAACT
This sequence comes from Sulfurimonas sp., assembly GCA_021732045.1. The sequence goes on along the minus strand of JAKFWK010000003.1, from coordinate 183,104 downwards.
ATATTTTCAAACATAATTGACATAGTCCTAACAACGCAATCTGTGAATTTTTCCCAACCAATATTTTGATGCGAGTTTGGCTTTGACTCAACTACGCTCAGTACGCTGTTTATGAGCAAAACACCATCCTCTGCCCACTTAGTTAAGTCACCATAACTTGGCACAGCACACCCAACATCATCCTCAAGTTCTTTAAATATATTTCGCAATGATGGCGGAATAACACATCCTTTATATACAGAAAATGCTAAACCATTCGCTTGATTCTCACCATGATACGGGTCTTGACCCAATACAACCACCTTAACTTTATCAACAGCCGTTATATTAAAAGCCCTAAAAACATCCTCTTGTTTAGGAAATATCTTTTTAATTTTATATTCCGACTCTATAAATGATAAAAGCTCAACAAAATACTCTTTATCTAGCTCATCTTTTAAAATAAGCTGCCAATCACTATTTAATCTCATGTTTATTCCTATTAACTGTAGTCGAGCATATACACACTAAAAATCAACCATTCTTAAACGCAGAAAAATATTCACACATATCTATATGTTATGGCTGTATTGTAAAAACATCTTGTTTACCATCCACAAGCTCCATGGCTATTATTTCATTAAATGTTGTATTTTGTAAATATTGTTGCTGTTGAAGCAAAGTATTAAAAGCCTCTTTTGTATCTATTCCTTGGGAAAATCCAATAACTTGCATGTTCTCAATATCTGGTACATCTAATTCACTATGAGGCTGGAATGTAAAACCCTCAAAAGTAATAAATATATATTTTTTAATTGTAAGATTTTTATTCAATATTTACTCTCATTTTAGCTTATAATTCCCACGGTTTGTGAAAGATAAATAATTTTTATCTCTTAAAATTTGAAGCTGCTGTCTGATTTTTGCTTGAATATTATTATTTTGAGAGTGTTTTAATTTTAACTCTTTTTCAAATTGATACATATCATTTAATGTAAAATCTGTTTTTTCAAGTTTTTCAATACACTTTAGAGTATCTAAAATCCACCCTTTTGAATTAACACTATGAGACTCTTTTAAAAAGCTTGTTTTATTCCAATCTTCAAGAACTTTACTCTTATCTATTATTTTTTTATCTTTTATATAAAATATTTTACCAGAGTTTGGAATACCTGATATATCTATATTGCACATAATATAATTAGGGCGGTTTGGTATTCCTTTTTTTCTAGGAATAATTATATTCGGTGTAAAAAAGTAATTTGGAACAGCACAAAAGTTTATTACATCAAAATTTTCTTTATCATAATTTAAAAAATAAAAATTAGGATTACTATTATTCTCAATTCTTTCTAACATGCTATTATAGGCACCGTCAGGAACTATTTTGCCTAAACTTTTACCTTGTTTCGATTTTAGTTCATAATTTTCGTTACATTTACTACAATCAAAATCCCTAACTTTATCATTATTCTTACGACCAATTACACTAGCTCCGCAACATGGGCAATAAAAATTCTCTGCTACAAATGGTTCTGTAAATACTCTTGTTTTTTGTGAATTACTTTTATAATCACTGCTTAACTCAACATATTTTTTTAAATTCATCATAAAATTTTTGGATAAGAAGTAGGGTTATTTTTAACCCTTAACTCTCTTATTTCTATCCTCTTCCTGAGCTTTATATAGCTCCGCGCACCCTTTTGAGAGTTCGCGGATTTTTAGGATATAGTTTTGTCTCTCTGTTTGACTGATAGCTTTTCTGGCGTCTAATACATTAAAAGTGCTTGCTGCCATCATACATAAATCGTATGCAGGAAGCGGGAGTCCCATTTCAAGTGTTTTTAGACATTCGGCACTTTTAGCGTTAAACTCCGCGAAAAGCATAGCGGTATCTGCTACTTCAAAGTTATATTTTGAAAACTCTATTTCGCTCTCTTTGTGAACATCGCGGTATAGAGTTTTTCCATGCTCATTCTCACCCCAAACTATATCAAACACAGTGTCCACGCCTTGCAGGTACATCGCGAGTCTCTCTGTTCCGTAGGTTATCTCAACTGCTACAGGATTACACTCAATTCCGCCGACTTGTTGGAAGTATGTAAATTGTGTCACTTCCATACCATTTAGCCAAACTTCCCAGCCAAGTCCCCATGCTCCAAGCGTTGGTGACTCCCAGTTATCTTCTACAAAGCGGATGTCATGCTTGCTTACATCTAGCCCTAAAAATTCTAAAGATTTGAGATAGAGTTCTTGGATGTTGTCAGGGGAAGGTTTTATAAGTGCCTGAAATTGGTAGTAACTTCCCAGACGATTTGGATTTTCGCCATATCTTCCATCAGTTGGTCTGCGAGACGGCGCAACATAAGCCACCGACCATGGAGTAGAATCTAGTGAACGAAGAAATGTAGCTGGATGAAAGGTTCCTGCTCCTGCTGGGATGTCGTAAGGCTGAACAATATTACACCCCTGCTTCATCCAAAATTCTTGTAGTTTTAGTAACATTTCGCTGAAAGTTATCATATTTGCCTCTTTTAAAAATTATGAGATTATATCAAAGCAAAACTTTATCCTTTTAGACAATAATAAGAATCACTTCGTATAATACAAAAAAACCAAAGGGAAAAAATGGCACATATAAAACTACCAGAATTTGAAGATATGACTCCGGCTATTCAAGAAAAAGCGCGTCCTATTTTAGAAAAAACAGGAAAACTCGGCGATATATTTAAACTTTTAGCAGTAGATGAAAAAATCTATTTTGCAACGGATGTAATGATTCAAAAATATCTTCTTGATGAAACTACACTCTCTTATGACACAAAAGAGGCTATCGCGCTTCTAGTTTCAAAAGAAAATGGATGCAAAATGTGTGTAGATGTCCACAAAAGCATCGCGAAAATGCTCGGTCTCTCTGATGAAAAGATTGAGAAAATCTTAGAGGGTGTTGATGCAATAGATACCGACGCAAAAGAAAAAGCTCTACTAAATTTCTGTCTAAGAGCTGCTCAAAAAGATAACTACAAGATATTAAAAGAAGATATCGACACTATCAAAGCCTTAGGTTATAGCGATGTGCAAATCATTGAAGCAGTTGCGATTACTGGATACTTTAACTATATAAACACACTCTCGAATGTTTTCGGACTAGGCGCTTAGGCTAGACTAATTTACATACTATATCGCCAATCTTTTTTTTTAGAGAGTTGGCGACGACACTACATTTTACTTTTAGCAAAAAACAGATGTTTTTTCTGTGCGATGGACTCATGCACTCATAGTTTCCCATACCTTTGCTGATAATCAAATCCACACTATCAAAAAGCTCTCTTGAGTGCTTATTTGCTCTGTCGTAAGTAAAACCCGGCGTATTAACTCCACTATCCACGAGTTCACAAAGTTTGTCAAACCCAGCCTCTTTAGCTTCTTTCATGGTAACATCATTTATGATTGGGCAACCTCGTACCATGTATGAAAAATGTGCTTTTGGGTAAAGTTTTTTTAGCTCCTCAACAAACATATAGTCAAAAATATGCTCTCCAACATTATCACCAATAACTAAAACTGTTTTTGCGTTTTGTAACTTTTCTTCAAATATATCAAAATTACTATCCGCAAACTCTGTGTGAAATATCTTCTCAAGTTCCTCTTCTAAGTCAAACTCCACAGCTGCGGCCAAGTCTATTACATTACCGGCAACTGCCATTTTTGTGGCTGTGAGGAGTCTGTTTTGCGAATTTGAGAGTTTTTCTTTTAGGATTGGAGTGAAAGAGAGAGCTTTTTTAGTTGATGATTCTTTCAGTTCATCATACAGGTCTATTTTGTTAGCAATTTGTGCCATTTTTTCATAAACATAAGATGCGATTTCAGGAGGGGAACTCTCATGTGAGAACTCTTTGCTCATGAGTTCTACTGTTGAAGTTAGCTCATCTGACAAGGATTTTGAAGCATTTATGGCATTTGCAACTTTTACACTTTGGTTGATTATGCAACCCACACACTCTTTGTCAATAAGCATTAATTAGTATGTTCTTCTATCGCTTTGTTCCACATAAGCTTATACTTTCTTCGCATAAACTCAACTTCCTGCTGAGATAGCTTTAGCTGTTGCGTAAGTGTTGCTATGGTATTTCTATCTTCGTCATAAAGCTCTTGAAGAGAAGCAAGCGCCTCTCTTAAAAAAGTGTTTTCTATCCTAACTGCCTGAAGTGTCTCATCTTTTGCATCAAGAACTTTTTCATGAAGATTAATGATGGTGCCAATTGTTTTCTCAACAAAGTTTGGCTGAACCAGCATCTCCGAAGAGCCGCCAAGAGAGAGAGCTTTAAGTTGTGCCGGAACAACCTCTTGCGTGCCTTTTGATGGGTCTATATATCTGATGCCATCTTCCATTTTAGTGGTAAGTTTGCCTCTCTCTACCAACTCTTCTAGTGCAAAAGCATCCAAACCCGTAAGCTCCATATACTCATCATCACTCATCCACTTCATCTGCGTTCCTTTGTTCTAAAGAATAGTTTCAATCTCCATCGAATCCATTTCAACTTTTTTAGCTTTTGCGATTCTATCTTCTTTAAGTTTTACAGATAGCTCTTCATTATTAAGCGCCATTATTTGCATTGCTAAATATGCCGAGTTAATAGCTCCTGCTTTTCCTATTGCCACTGTAGCAACTGGCATTCCAGCTGGCATTTGAACAGTTGAGAGAAGTGCGTCTATCCCAGAAAGTGCTGATGCGCTCATTGGAACCCCTATTATAGGCTTTACAGTTTTAGAAGATAAAACACCGGCCAAATGTGCAGCCATACCAGCAGCAGCTATAAAGACTTGAGCACCTTTTTTCTCGGCTGTTTCTATGTACTCTTTTGTTCTCTCAGGTGAGCGGTGAGCTGATGAGATAATTAACTCATACTCAACCCCAAAAGACTCTAATGTATCTGCGCAAGATTTCATAACATCATAATCACTTTTACTTCCTATAACAATTGAAACAAACTTCATCTATACCTCTTTTTTTTTAATTAAATTATAACTATTTTTTAGGATAAGTTCCCATATCGTCATGTGCTGGTATCCTAAAAAAAGTGTATGGGGGCATTTTTGTTGGCAGAGCAATAGGATTTACATTGCCACTATGAACCTCATCCCACACTTTTCTATTTTGTGCTAAAAGTTGTTTCAACTTCAGATACAGTCTGCCGTCTCTCTCATACGTTGAGCCTATCTCATTGTCCACAAATTCTATCTTGGAGTTAAGCGGTGCAACAATCTCTAGCTCATCATTTGGCAGAGTTTTATATTTGCATAAGAAGTATAAACCGTCCTCTTCTACTTGTCCACTAACCTGATGCGTTCCAAGCTGCATCGTAAAATCCAGACTTTGAGTATCATGCTTCTCGAACGGTCTTGAGATAAGATAAGCATCTGTGTAACCACGATTTTGAAGAGATTCTAGCTCATACTGATACTTGTTCACATCATAAGTTCCCTCATAATAGTCATCGATCGCCATTCTATAAGCTTTTGCAGTTACAGCAGCATAATAAGCCGTTTTTGTCCGCCCCTCTACTTTTAGAGAATCAACGGCTCCACTATCTAAAATTTCTTTTATATGCGAAGCAAGATTCAAATCTTTTGAGTTCATGATGTAAGTACCAACTCCCTCATCCTCTTCAAGTCTAAAAAGTGTTCCTGTTTCTGGATTTGCTGCAAAAATCTCATAAGGAAATCTGCAATCATTTGCGCAACTTCCGCGATTTGGAACGCGTCCGCTTTGCAGAGTAGAGATAAGGCATCTGCCACTATAAGCAAAACACATTGAACCGTGAACAAAGACTTCAAGTTCAAGTTTTGGGAGTGCTTTTTTTATCTCAACTAAATCTCTAAGTGCAATCTCTCTGGCTGTAATTATACGAGTAGCGCCCATTTCATAATAGATTTGTGCATCTAAAACATTCATAACATTTGCTTGAGTCGATAGGTGTAACGGGATTTGCGGAGCCAATTCATGAGCCAACTTTAACACGCCCGGAGTCGCAACTATAAAAGCATCTGGTTTCAACTCAGCCATCGCTAAAATATGTTTCTTTAGAAGATTAAGTTGAGAGTTAAAAGGAAATCCGTTTATAGTCGCATAAACTTTTTTGCCTCTAGCATGAGCATACTCAATACCCTCAGCAAACTCTTCCATACTAAACTCTTTTCCAGAACGAATACGCAAAGAGAAGTGACTAACACCGCCGTAAACAGCGTCTGCTCCAAAGTCTATTGCAATTTTAAGCTTTTCTAAAGTCCCAGCCGGGGATAAAAGTTCTGCTTTTTGCATTATTTTCCAAACTGCGCTAAAAGTGCCTCTATATCATCATCGGAAGCTAAATCATTGTGAGTATCCCCAGCTATATGTTGCGCTGAAGAGACTCTTTTTTCATCAGAAATTCTGCCCTCAAAAAGTGTATTCATATATTTCGAGAGTGCACGCATAACATTTATAACGCGCTCTATCTTTTGACGATGAATATCTTGATACTGCATAATATCCATAACGCTCATCATGGAGTCGCCATTGTTTTGAAGCATATCAGCAACCTCATTGGCATCATTCAAAGCATTTTTATTTGTCTCAAGTCCTGTTTTAAAAGCTTCTACATCTGGAAATTTTGCATTAAGGGTTGTAAACAACTTGATATTACTAGATAAAACCTCAAGTATATTTTTAGCGTTTGACTCTTTTTCCATTAAATCATTACTAACTGCTTCTATAATGTCAAAAATTTCAGTAGCTTTTTCTTCACTCTCTTTTGTTACATCATCAAGCTGATGAACCATCTTATTTTCATCTGTTGCTGGCAGTGGCCAATGATGCGCGGTTTCTTTACTGTAACCAAAAGGTTTCCCCTCATCATCCTCTTTTAAATGCTCTTCTTCAAGGATACCACCAATCTCTTCATCCGATGAGTCGTCTAAATTATCTAAATCTTCTACATCTTCGCTCATTAAAGCATCCAATTCTTCTTGAGTCATAACAAGTCCTAGTCAAATTTAATTTTTAACATTATAATATCATAAAATCCTATAAGGCTTATAAATGTTAGTAGATTTACACAACCACACTCCGCTATGCAATCATGCGGAGGGCGAAATCAGCGAATTCATTGAAAAAGCCATAGAGTGTGGCACTAAATATTTTGGTTTTTCTGATCATGCACCTATGAATTTTGACCATAAATATAGAATGGATTTCAAGCAGATGGAAGGCTATGAAAATAGCGTGTTGGAGGCCAAAGAGAGATATAAAGATAAGATAGAAATTCTGCTCGGATATGAAGTTGACTATCTAAAGGGCTACATGGACGAGAGAGTTTTAAATGCTAATGTTGATTATCTAATTGGCTCTGTTCACTTTATAGATGAGTGGGGGTTTGATAATCCTGAATTTATAGGTAACTACGAAAATCAAGATATAGATGAAATATGGCAAAAATATTTTGATGCCATTAAAGAGATGGCAGAGAGTGGACTTTTTGACATAGTTGGACATCTTGATTTGATAAAAATATTCAAATTCCTGCCAAACAAAAATATAGAATCTTTAGCGCATGAAGCACTTCTTGCAATCAAAAAAGCCAATATGACGCTTGAGCTAAATATTGCAGGATTTAGAAAACCAATTGCACAGGCATATCCATCAATCTCTCTGTTAAAAGAAGTATACAAATTAGGAATCCCGATAACATTTGCCTCAGATGCACACAAGCCTGAACAAGTAGGGCTGTTTAATGATGAAGCCATGAAAATGGCGAGAGAAGTTGGATATACGGAGTGTGTTTATTATCGTAAAAGAGTAAAATATTTCATAGATTTTTAGATTATTTTTCTACCAATCTCCATAAAGCAATTTTAAAGAGTTAGATTTGTATAATGCTCCAAAATTAAATATAACAAGGAAAAACGATGGCTAAATACATAGAATTAACTGCATCAAACTTTGAAGAAACTCTAAACAAAGGTGTATCTTTAGTTGATTTTTGGGCACCATGGTGTGGACCTTGTCGTATGATTGCTCCAGTTATTGAAGAGTTAGCGGCAGATTTTGATGGTAAAGCAAAAATCTGCAAGGTAAACACTGACGAAGAGCAAGATATCTCTGTTAAATTTGGTATCCGTTCAATTCCTACAATCATGTTTTTCAAAGATGGTAAAATGGTAGATCAAATCGTTGGAGCACAATCAAAAGCTGCTTTAGCTGAAAAAATCAACGCTCTTTTAGCATAAATTTAAAATTAACCAAAAAGAGATAATACTCCTTTTTGGTTATTCTCTTATCCTCCTATTTTTCTCTTTATAATCACTTTTTTATAACTTTTTAAACTGATTTTATTGATAAATCACTATCTATTTTTTTTACAGATAAAACAAAAGAGTACCTTTATAAACAAGATAGTACTATACAAAATTAGAGAATTTAGATAAATTATTAAATTATAGTGAGGGTATTTATATGATTTTAGATTGCGCAATTATTGGTGGTGGTCCGGCTGGACTCACCGCTGGATTATACGCAACCCGTGGTGGTTTAGACAATGTTGTGATGTTTGAAAAAGGTATGCCTGGTGGGCAGATAACTTCTAGTAGTGAGATTGAGAATTATCCTGGAGTTACTGGCGAGATTAGTGGAATGGATCTTATGATTCCATGGCCTGCACAGTGTCAAAAATTTGGTCTAAAACATGATATGGTTGAGATAAAAAGAGTTAGCAAAGATGGTGATATTTTTAAAATTCACAAAGAAGATGGTACAGTAGTAGAAGCTTATAGCGTTATAGTTTGTACTGGCTCCTCACCAAAACATGCTGGGTTTAAAGGAGAGAATGAACTTTTTGGAAAAGGTGTAAGTAGCTGTGCGACATGCGACGGTTTTTTCTACAAAGGAAAAGAGGTTGTTGTTGTCGGTGGTGGAGACACAGCCTTGGAAGAAGCGCTTTATCTGGCTAAAATATGCTCAAAAGTTTATTTAGTTCATAGAAAAGACTCTTTTCGCTCAGCTCCAAATACAGTTGCAAGAGTAAAAAAAACTCAAAATATTGAACTTGTTTTAAATTCTATACCACAAGAGGTATATGGCGATAATATGGGAGTTACTGGGATTCTAGTAAAAGATAGTAGTGGAGAAATCAGGGACATTAAAGCGCCTGGTGTTTTTGTTTTTGTAGGAAACAATGTAAACAACAGAATTCTTCGTCAAGAAGATGGCAACTTCTTATGTGACATGAACGAAAAAGGCGAAGTTATAGTCGATATAACTATGAAAACAACAACTCATGGGCTTTTTGCAGCTGGAGATATCCGTCTCTCTGCTCCAAAGCAAGTAGTTTGTGCTGCTGGGGATGGAGCAATTGCTGCACTTGGGGCAATTTCATATGTGGATGAGTTATTAAATCATTAAAAGGGGGAGTATATGGTAAGAGTTGGTGTTTTTGGTGTAAATGGAAGAGTTGGAAGATTGCTAGTTGATGATTTGAAAAAGAGTGAGAATATTAGCCTTAGTTCTGTATATGTAAGGAGTTCTCTAGATTTTTCAATTGACCCGTCAGTTTTAGTTACAACAGAGATTAAATCATTTTTAAATGGTTGTGATATTGTTATAGATTTCTCTCTTCCTGAGGCTTGTGAAGTTTTACTAGAAGCTACAATCGATACACCAAAACCGCTAGTGATTGGGACAACTGGGCTCAATACTCATCAACTAAATCTTTTAAAACAAGCAAGTGAGAATATGCCTGTTCTTTATGCTACAAATATGTCTTTAGGAGTTGCACTTTTAAACAAACTAGTTTATCAAGCATCAAGCGCACTTAATGGATTTGATATCGAGATAGTTGAGATGCATCATAAGCACAAAAAAGATGCTCCGAGCGGAACAGCTCTAACGCTAGCCGAATCTGCCGCAAAAGGTCGTGACTTGGATTTAAACAAAGTAAGAGTTAGTGGCAGAGATGGTAATATTGGAGAAAGAAGCAGAGATGAAATCGCCGTAATGGCTCTTCGTGGTGGCGATATCGTTGGACGACATACTGTTGGCTTCTATAATGATGGCGAGTTTATAGAGCTAAATCACACAGCAACTTCAAGAAACACTTTTAGCAAAGGCGCCATCAGAGCTGCGCAGTGGCTAGCCAACAAAGAGAGTGGTTTGTACTCCATTTCCGATTGCTTAGAACTGTAAACTTTAATTTAATTTGACTTTAGTATAATTCGGCTTATACTTTGATGTTGCGCACTAAAGCGAACAAGTCCGTTTTAGTGGGATGGACTACTTCCCTTCCAGCCCCCTAAAGCTACAAAAAACAAGTTTTTGAGAATTACAAGGTGTTTTATACTCTTTTTTACAAGAGCGTGTAACATCAGCTATGCTTAAAGACGCTTATAAAAGGAAATCTTTTGCTAGAAAATATTAATGAAAAATGTGCAGTTGTTGGAATTTTTGGTCATAAAGAGGCTTCTAAACTAGCTTATTTTTCTCTTCATGCGCTTCAACATCGTGGACAAGAAGCAGCAGGCATAAGCTCATCTGATGGTCATAAACTTCGCATCATCAAAGATCGTGGTTTAGTTATGAGGGTTTTTGATGGTACAAAACTCTCTACACTAAGCGGATCAAGCGCTATTGGACACACTCGCTACTCAACTGCTGGGGATGACTCTATCCTAGATGCACAACCTGTTTTTGCAAGATATGATCTGGGTGAAATGGCGATAGTTCACAACGGAAATCTAACAAATGCAACAGAAATCCGTGATGCACTAATCAAAAAAGGTGCAATTTTTCAGACATTTATGGATACCGAAAATCTTATCCATCTTATAGCAAAAAGTGAAAAAGAGCATCTACTAGATAGAATTATAGATGCGGTTAACAGAATCGAAGGCGCATTTTCTCTAGTATTTTTAAGCAGAACAAAAATGTTTGCCATGAGAGACAGACATGGTTTCCGCCCACTAAGTCTTGGTCGCTTAAAAAATGGTGGTTATGTTGTTGCAAGTGAGACTTGTGCTTTTGACCTTATTGCCGCAGAGTTTATCCGTGATATTGAGCCTGGAGAACTACTTGTTTTTGAAGAGGGCAAAGCTCCACAATCAATAAAAGTTTTTGAGCCAACGCCAAAAAGATGTATTTTTGAGTATGTTTATTTTTCAAGACCTGACTCTGTTGTTTTCGGACAAAGTGTTTATCAAACAAGAAAAAATATGGGAATAGAGTTAGCAAAAATTGCACCGATAGAAGCTGATATTGTTATTCCTGTTCCAGATGGTGGTGTTCCTGCGGCGATTGGATACTCACAAGCAAGTGGGATTCCTTATGAAGTTGGGATCATGAGAAATCACTACATTGGTAGGACTTTTATAGAGCCTACACAAGAGATGCGCGACCTCAAAGTAAAAATGAAACTCTCTCCAATGACTGAAATCATCAAAGGCAAAGTAGTCATCGTAATAGATGACTCAATTGTCCGTGGAACAACCTCTAGAAGAATTGTTAGGATGTTAAAAGAAGCTGGTGCAAAAGAGGTTCATATGAGAGTATCGTCTCCACCAACCACTGATCCATGTTTCTACGGTGTTGATACTCCGGATAAAGATAAACTAATTGCAGCCAATATGAGTGTTGATGAAATCTGTAAATATATCGAGGCTGATTCACTAGCTTATCTGGATGAGGCATCTCTACTTAGAAGCGTAAATGCAACGGAAGATAACTATTGTACGGCTTGTTTTACAGGAAAATATATAATTTAATGAAACAACTATATACCTTTGGCAACTATCTAAGAGATAAGTTTGGGTGCAAAGTTCATAAAGTTGGTATAAATATATCTGGCTTTACCTGTCCGAACATCGATGGGACTGTTGCTTATGGTGGTTGTACGTTCTGCGAAAACGACTCTTTTAGTGCAAGTAGTGGCGAGGTTCAAGAGCTTAAAGGTTTTTACCTGAATCTCAACTCAAAAGAGAATCCTCACTTAGAAAAACAGTTACAACAGCTTGAAATTCAATTTAATGCAATCAGTAAAAGACAAAAAGATGAGTATGGGGCAGAAAAATTTATCGTCTATTTTCAATCTTTCACAAACACCTACGCACCATTTGAAACCCTAAAAGCTCTTTATGAAAAAGCTCTCTCATTCCGTGATGTCGTGGGTCTGAGCATTGGAACAAGATCTGATAGTGTAACGGATGAGACACTTGAGTATTTGGCACAACTAAGCAAGCATAAAGAGATCTGGATAGAGTTTGGCATACAATCTATTTATGATGAAACACTAAAAAAAATAAATCGCGGTCATGACAGTGCAAATGTAAAAGAGTTAATACTTAGAGCTAAATCCAAAGGGTTAAATGTCTGTGGTCATCTTATATTTGGGCTTCCTGATGAGAGCAAAGAGATGATGATAGAGACTGCAAAAGCGGCCTACGCATGGGGAATAGACTCTGTTAAATACCACCCTCTTTATGTTGTAAAAAAAACAGCTTTGGCAAATGAGTTTTTAAGAGGCGAGTTTACTCCTATAAGTGAAGAGGAGTATCTCGAAGTTTTACTTGAGTCCATCAAGCTAAAGCCAAGTAGCATATCGGTGCAAAGGGTTACGGCCGGAATAGACAACAATACCCTGCTTTCACCAGATTGGTGCAGGGATAAAAATAGTCAAATTAAAAATATAAACAACACACTAAAGCAGTTAAATTTAAAATACTAGTGTGAATGTATTTTGATATGTTCAGCACTTCCACTAAAATTAGGTGGGTATGGCATGTAAACCACAAACTCCTCACTCTCTCCAGCTTTTAGGTTCTTAGCTATGACAAACTCTTCTAAAACTTGCTGTGGCCTGATTAGCTTATTTTCTTTAGTTTTAAAAAAATCAGCTATGCTTCCCTGCTCAAAAAGTGCACCTGTCTTCATGCTACCAGATTCAAGTCCTCTATTTACTAATTTTATCTCTAAAGTAACCGTTCCAATTTCATGTTTGCCCTCATTTCTAACAACACCACTATACATAACTTGTTCTCTGACAAGTACTCTTTTACTTTTTAGCCTATGAATTTCTGCAAATTTGGTTAGTTTATCCACTGCATAAAAACTAAAACCACCTATAATCAAAGAGATGACAGAAAAAGATATAATCATCCATATTTTCGACTCCTTCTCCTCTTGTTTTGTTGCTAAAAAAATTCCAGCTAAAACAATAATAAAAGAGATAAATAGAACTATATAGTGCCAGTAGTTTAGCGTTGTCATCTACAATCCGCCTCCACAAAGAGAGTATAATCTTTTAAATATGTAAATGGCTCTACAATCATCTTAAAATCCCTCTCTTCATTTATGGCTATACTATTCTCTATTATCGTCATTTTGTTAATTGGTTTAAAACTAAATATAAAATCCTTAATCTCATTTTTAGTAGATTTAAATACTTTTGCTGTAATTTTACATCTCTTAAAATCTCTATTTGATTCATTTTTAACAGAACCGTTCAAGACAATAGCTTTTGTAAATGTTAATTTTTTTTGATTTATGATGGTGGTTTTATTTTTGTAGAGATAGTTGTGCATCTCAACATATCCAAGAGTAGGCCCTAAAATAAGAGTCGCAAATGCAATAAGAACAAGTGGTATAGCTATATAAGTCCGTCTTCTAGCTACAATTCCTAAAATAACAAAAAAGATAAATAGAAAAAAAACAACGCCAAATAAAATGTAGTCATATAATACTAAATCATATATAAATGCGTTTATTTTTCCTGACATATTTTATTTGTCTCTTGAGTTTTTCTCAGTTATCCCACTCATATCAAATCTTCGAGCTAGCTCCTGCTTAATTCTATCAGGAGAGATATTCTTAGCAGCAAGAGCAACCAACACATGATATGTCAAATCAGAGGCTTCATAAATTATCTCAGACTCATCATCATCTTTATATGCAAAACAGAACTCCCCAGCCTCTTCTACAACTTTTTTCAAGATTGTATTTTCACCTTTACTTAAAATCTTTGCCGTCCAAGAAGTCTCAGGATCTGCATTTTTTCTCTCTTGAATTGTATGATAAAGTGTGTCAATTACACCATACATTGCCTCAGGATTTGCTTGGATTTCAGAGGTTATCTCTCCACTATCTAGTTCTGTGAAAAAACATGAACTGCGCCCAGTATGACAAGATATACCGCCTTTTTGAGTTACTTTTATAAGAAGTGTGTCATTGTCACAATCAATGTTAAAAGAGTGGATAGTCTGCGTGTTGCCACTACTCTCGCCTTTCATCCAGATGCGTTGCTTGCTTCTTGAGAAATAGTGAGCAATTTTTGTAGTTAAAGATAAAGATAGTGCCTCTTCATTCATATATGCCATCATTAAAACTTCGTTGCTTGCTATATCTTGAACGACAACTGGCAAAAGCCCTATCTTTTGCCAATCTATTTTTTTGATTATCTCTTTCATCTATTTGTTTACGCTTGTCATCTGTTTTGGATCTTTCATATCGACCCAAATATTTGGAGTTGAACCACCAGGAGTTAGAAAAATCTTGGCATCTTTATTCTCTTTTAGGGCCTCATTAAACTTACCTTGAACATGAACCTGCTCCAGTTGTATAAGCTGATTAGTCAAAGATTTAGCGATAAGAGTATTTGCTTTTGCTTTTGCATCTGCTTCGATTGTTACTGCATCAGCTATACCTTTTGCTTCTATTCTAGCTTTTTCTGCAACTTGCTTTGCTTTTTCTACCTCTTGTTCAGCTTTTTGAACTTGCTGTTTTGCGATTTGAACATTCTCAATCTGCTCTTTTACTTTTGCAGGTAGAAGAATCTCACGAAGTTGAACGGACTCTAAAGTTGCAGGTGAGTTCTCTTTGCTCTCTATACTTTTTCTAATCTCAAGCTCTATCTCTGTTGCGATAGCATTTCTCATTTGAGGCAACATCTCTGCATCGTATTTACCAATAATATTTCTAACAATATCTCTTACAACAGGATTGATAATTTTATCTTCCCAGCTAAATCCCCAGTTTGAAACTGTTTGAGCAGCGTATTGAGAGTTAAGTCTATATTGAACTGTAAGCTCAATTGAAACAGGTAATCCTCGCTTATCAAGAACAGTTATAGCAGGTTTTACAACAACACCATTTGCGTTACTTGTGCCAGCATCAGTGATTGATGCGTAGTTTATTATACGAACTTTTGTATCGACGATATAAACTCTTTGAATAACTGGAATTATAAAATGAAGTCCAGGAAGAAGCGCTTGGCTAGAGTACTTACCGTTCGTGCTTAAAATCCCTCTCTCTCCCTCTTGGATAATAGTAAAAGGTCTAGCTAAAAGCAGTAAAATAACGACAGCGATAACAAAAATTATAACACCATTTTTACCACCACTAAAGTTAAAATCTACTTTTGGTATCTGAGGACCACTTCCACCGCTATTGCCGGTAGATTTTCTATCAAAATTGCTACTCTCGTTTTTCTTCTTATTGAAATAATCATTCATATCTGATGCCATTATGCCGTCCTTCGTTTTTTTATCTATTTTTATTAATTGACATAAGTTAAATAGTGCTCAAAATCTTTATTGCGGCCAAAAACTATATCAAAATATGCACTTTGAAGTTTTTCTGTCATCTCTCCGCGTGCACCGCAACCAATATCTCTGCCGTCAACATGGCGAACCGGTGTAATTTCTGCTGCCGTTCCGGTTAAAAATGCTTCATCTGCGATGTAAACTTCTTCTCTTGTGATACGGCGTCTCTCAACCGGTATACCCATTTTCTCAGCCATCTCTATTACTGTTTTTTGAGTGATAGATTCTAGTGAGTTGTCGTTTGGAGGAGTTAAAAGAACGCCATTTTTTACCATAAAAAAGCTAGCTCCGCTTGCCTCTGCCACATAGCCTTGATCATCAAGTAGGAGCGCCTCGTCATAACCGCAATCAATTGCTTCATATTTTGCCATTTGAGAGTTTAGATAGTTTGCCGTTGCTTTTGCTTTGCCCATATTTGAAGTATTTGCAGGTCTTGTCATAGAGACAATTTTAAGTTTTATTCCTTTTTTCATACCCTCTTCGCCAAGGTAAGCACCCCATTCCCAAGCAGCTACAACAGTTTCAACCGGAGCATGTTTGTGATAAACTCCCATAACTCCATAGCCCAAAAATGAAAATGGACGAATATAAACATTATCGCCTTTAAAATCGTTTCTTCTTAGCAGTTCAACTTGAGCTTCATTTAGCTCTTCAATGCTGTATGGAATATCAAAAAGTGTCATTTTTGCAGACTCTTTTAATCTTTTTGTATGATCATTTAGACGAAAAATAGCATAACCTTTTGCTGTTTTATAAGCCTTAGTTCCCTCGATAACACCGTTTCCGTAGTGGATAGTATGAGATAAAACATGAACCTTTGCATCATCCCAATTTACAAATTCACCATTCTTCCAAATATATTTAGCTGCATCCATAAAAAATCTCCATAATATCGCGTTTAAAATTTTTGTATTCTATCTAAAGTGTTGTTTACGCTGGCTTAACAAAGTGTTGTTTAAATTCTAAGAGTGTATGCAAGTTGAGAAGACTTGCATACTAAGGAGAAATGAGAAAAATGAGGGTCTAATTTAAGCTATATATTTACCACTTAACTTCTGTTGTAAGCATATAAACATCTTTGGATTCACCAGTGTCACCACCATTTGCTTTCTTTTCATCAATGAATTTTGCTGAACCAACGAAGCTTACATTTTTGTTATACTTATATGCTAAACCTGCAATAATTTTAGTGCCATTAGCTGAAACACTGTTTACTCCAGTTCCCATTGCAACTGTATCAATTTTATAATCATCATATCTTCCGATAATCGTCCAATCTTTTATTGGTCTAATTTCGGCATTTATTGAAAATGCATCATACTCTTTACCATTTGTAATTGCACTGTTTCTTGCTTTATCTTCTGCTATTACATATTGTGCTGCAACTAAGAATAGTGGCTGATTGTAAACAGCATGGATACCATAAAAAGAGCGATCATATTCACCAGCCGCACCAATAGCTACCGTATCATCTTTATGGTTTTTAGAAATTAGACCATATGTTGAAAGATGCGCATAAGTATCCTTTAGACGATCGTTATGACTAACTTTTTCACCGCTTCCAATAAGGTGAGCAGTTAAACGCCACTCTAGAGACATGCCAGAACTATTTTGTTGGTTTGCAGCGGCTTTATCTGCATGGTAACCCTCGCCATTAAATATACCGATTTCTGAACTGAACGAATTTGTTTTAGTTTTAAAATTTACCCCTAAATCAGCTGAGTTTACAAGGTCAAGTCCAGATTCTGTAGCAGTTCCTTTCTCTTCAAGTAAAACTTTATTGAATGAACGATAGTACCAACCATTGTGTTCTTCGTAATCAATCCAAGGACGGTGAGCCATACCCAGTTCCACTCCTGTATACGGAAGGATTCCATCTAAATATAGATAAGCGTACTTAAAATAAACATTTGCATAACTTGTAGTTGAAGCAAGCTCTTTAGTTGCATCAAGCGTTACGCGCCAGTAATCTTTATCATTGAAAAAACCTTTTACTTGGACATAGTTTCGGCGAAGTTCAAAACCGTTTGAATTTCCAGCATACTTAGCAGTATCACTTCCTACAGCAACAGTTGTACTAGTATCAGCATTTGCTGTAGGCGCTGTTGTGCTTGGATTAGCAGATGTAAAACCAAAGTAGTGGAGACCGCTAAACTCAAGCTTGTTTGAGTTTGAGAAAACTGAACTCTCTTTACTTACTAAAGGTTTACGACCCTCACCTTCTGTTGTAAAAACTTGACCTTTTTCATCTACAAAGAATGGAGTAGCACTCAGGCTTGTTGCACCTATTGCTAGAGCAGCTAACGATGATAAAACGATTTTTTTCATATTTTGTTTTCCTTTTTTTTGGTTGAGAAATTATATGGTGTGTTGATTACAAAATGATTACAAAAGATAAGAAACAGTAATATAGATATTAAACTAGAAAAGCCCTCACAGTAGTAGCTGCAAGGGCTTTTAGAAGAAGAAATTTTTGGAGAAAAACTCTATTAGTTACTGATGTTACGCACTTTTATAAAAAATAGCGTAACAAACCTTGAAATTCTTGAAAAACTTGTTTTTCATAGCTTTTAGGTATGCTAACCAATGGCATACTTCATGATAATGGGGTTAGAAGGGACGACAGTCCCTCCCACTAAAACGGACTTGTTAGTTTTAGTGGGTAACATCAGTTGGTTATTTAATATTAGCTGCCCAATACTCTCTAACCATTTTCTTAACATCCTCAGGAAGTGCAATATATCCTAACTTTTTAGCAGTTGCATCACCTTTACTAAAAGCATACTCATAAAACGCTACTGTCTTTTTGTTTGTATCTAGCTTCTCTTTTGGAAGAAGAATGAATGTAGCAGCAACCAACGGATAAGATGTATCACCTTTTTCAAGGGCTAGTACTTCAAAGAAACTATCCTCTTTTGTCCAAGTTGCATATTTTGCAGCAGCTTTAAAATTTGCCTCATTTGCAACAACCCATTTGCCGCTTGCTGTTTGTAAAATCGCAGCACTTAGATTGTTTTTTTCTTTGTATTCAGTTTCAATGTAACCAATGGAGAATGGAGTCTGTTTAATTATACTCGTAACGCCCTCGTTGCCTTTTGCTCCAATTCCAACAGCCCAATCAACAGATTTTGATGCTCCGAAATTGTCACTCCAGTTTTTAGAAACTTTTGAAAGATAGTATGTAAAGTTAAAAGTTGTTCCAGATCCATCAGCACGATGAACTACAATAATTTTTTGATTTGGAAGATTGATGCCTTTGTTGTCAGCTGCAATAGCCGCATCATTCCATGAAGTAATTTTTCCTGCGAAGATGTCTGCTACAACACTGTTTTTAAGTTTTAACTTCTCATCTGCAATACCAGCTACATTAAACGCCACAACAATTGAACCGATAGCTACTGGAAACTGTAAAAGTTTTGCTTCTTCAAGTTTTTTAGGGCTAAGAGCTTCATCTGATGCACCAAAATCTACAACACGAGAAGTTATCTGCTTGATGCCTCCGCCTGAACCGATTGATTGGTAGTTGATAAGATTTTGAGTATCTTTTTTGTAGTTAAATGCCCACTCATAGTATAACGGAGCTGGAAAAGTAGCCCCCGCGCCATTGATTTTATCCGCACCAAAAAGTGAGCCAACAGAGATTGTCGCAACCAAAGCAGTTATTGCTAATTTTTTAAACATTTGAATCCTTGCATTTTTTAAGATGGCGAAATTATATGGAACAAATATTACAGAGTTATTACAGCCTATTTTTAAAAAACCAATCTCACATTATGCTAAAACAATAAAGCAGTTGTAATCTTTTTGTAACCTTAATCTAGTAAAATCGCAAACTTTTAATAAGGAGTGATTTTGAATAATCTCGCAGATAAGTTATTTTCAAATATAAGTAAACTTGTTGCAATTTCTGTACTACTTTTGGTTGCTTGGATATTTACCACCCTTGTACAAAACTCAATGGAATCAATCAAAGCTCTTGGATTTGATTTTATTTTAGGGAATAAATGGGCGCCAAATATAGAAAAATTTGGTGCGCTTCCTGCTATTTACGGCTCTGTTATCTCGACATTTATTGCCATGATGTTAGCTGTTCCTGTGGCTATTGGAGTTGCTATATTTTTAAGTGAACTAGCCCCTGCAAAACTAAAAACTCCAGTTGGCGTGAGCATCGAGCTTCTGGCTGCAATTCCATCAGTCGTCTATGGAATGTGGGGACTTTTTTACTTTGTACCTATTGTTCGTGATATATTTGGCGGCGTTGGTATAAGTATGCTCACTGCTGGAATGGTTCTCTCAATCATGATTTTGCCATTTATGGCGGCAGTTACAAGGGATGCCATGAACACGACTCCAGATATACTAAAAGAGTCAGCTTATGCACTCGGTGGGACAAAATGGGATGTTATAAAAGATATAGTTATTCCATACGCTAAAGCTGGAATTATTGGTTCATTTATATTGGCTCTTGGTCGTGCTATCGGCGAGACGATGGCGGTTACATTTGTTATGGGTAATGTTCATAAAATATCATTTGATTTAACAAAGGCGGCGACTTCCATTCCTGTAACGCTAGCAAATGAGTTTAATGAAGCAGATAGCGGAATCTACTACTCATCTCTTTTTGAACTCTCACTTTTACTTCTTGTTGTGAGCTTTACGATTATATCTATAGCAAAATTTTATTTTCTTAGACGAAAAAGGATTGCATAATGACTCACACTCAAAAAAGAGTTTTTATAAATAATGCGGTAATGGTTTTATCTACTCTTTCAGCTCTTGTTGGGATGGGATTTTTACTTTGGATTTTATCCGTCTTGGTTATTAATGGCGTTGAAGCGCTAAACCTCAACATCTTTTTAAACGAAGGAGCTCCTTCTGGAAATCCAGATGGTGGCTTAAAACATGCTCTTATTGGTCAGCTATATCTTGTTGGAGCTGCTACATTCATAGGCGTGCCTCTTGGTATTTTAGCTGGAACATACCTAAGCGAGTATGGGCAAAAATCAAAACTATCCGAGACTATTCGTGATATTTCAGACATTATGATGAGTGCTCCAAGTATTGTTATTGGCGCGTTTGTTTATGCTATAGTTGTTCATCCTATGGGACATTTTAGTGGTTGGGCTGGTTCAATCGCACTTACGATCATTATGCTCCCGATTATATTAAGAACAACCGATGATATGCTTCAACTTGTCCCCTCAACTCTTCGCGAAGCAGCTTTTGCACTCGGCGCACCAAAATACAAAGTGATAACTCAAGTAGTATATCGTGGCGCAAAAGCTGGTATATTAACAGGTGTTCTTTTAGGTGTTGCTAGAGTTGCGGGAGAGACAGCACCGCTTCTCTTTACATCTTTTAATGATAACTTTTTAAACACAGACATGATAAAACCAATGGCTTCACTTACGGTGACTATGTACAACTATGCGACAAGTCCTTATGAAGATTGGCAAAGGCTCGGTTGGGCAGCAGCATTTATTCTCAGTATGTTTATTTTAATTCTAAACATAATTGGACGACTATTTTTACTAAAGAAAAAAGGCAGATAATGGCAACAATCATTGAAATAACAGAAAACAAAGCACTTGAAGTTAAAAATTTTGAATTTTCGTATGCAGGAACAGATGCTCCAAGCATTAGAACACTAAATATGCCAATAGCAAAAAACAGTATAACGGCACTTATTGGACCATCTGGATGTGGCAAAACTACGCTTCTTAGAAGCTTTAACCGTATGCATGACCTTTATCCCGGAAACAGATACAGTGGCGAAATTTTATTTCATGATAGAAATATTTTAAGTCCAAAAGAGGATCTTATACATCTTAGAATCCAAATAGGAATGATTTTCCAAAAACCTACAGCTTTTCCTATGAGTATTTTTGATAATGTTGCTTATGGAATGAGACTTCAAGGGGTTAAAAACAAAACTGAGCTTGCAGATAGAGTTGAAAAAGCACTCAAAGATGCGGCAATTTTTAAAGAGGTAAAAGATAGACTAAAACATGACGCAAATGGTCTCTCAGGCGGACAGCAGCAGAGACTCTGCATCGCAAGAGCAATTGCCGTTGAACCAGAAGTTCTACTTTTTGATGAACCAACAAGCGCTCTTGACCCAATCTCTACGGCTGGAATTGAGGAACTTATTGTTGAACTTAAAGATAGAGTCTCCATTGTCATAGTTACACACAATATGCAACAAGCCGCGAGGGTAAGTGACTACACTGGATTTATGTATATGGGCGAACTAATAGAACTTGGCATTACAGAAGAGCTTTTTGTTACGCCAAGAGAGAGACTAACAGAAGAGTATATAACTGGCAAATTTGGTTGAAAAAACAGAACATTAAGGAGATAATATGATAAAAAAGTATGATAAAAAGACTGACGAAATAAGAGAGAAAATATCTTCACTTCTAAAAGAGATGACGGTCGCAAATGAGTTATCTTTGGAAGCTTTTAAAGACAACGATGAGGCTAAGTTTAAAGAAGTCAAAAATGTACTAAGTAAAGTAAAACTTAGAGGCGACATAATCGACAATGAGATTATAAAAGTCTTTGCTCTATATGCTCCTGAGGCAAAAGAGCTTCGTTTTTTAGTTGCATTTCTGAAAATGACAGGTGAGATTGTATCCATCGGAGAGGGAATACAAAAGTATGCAAAGCGCATGAGAGAACACCTTGGCAGTGGGTTTGATATTGAGTTTTTTAAGCCAAGCATCGCTCTTTTGCACAAAAGCAGCATAAACGCTCTTAGATATATCACAGAGTGCTTTGATAAGCATGATGAGTGCAATTTTGACGATAACTATCGTAAAGTAGTCATAGAAGAGAGCATGAATGATGATCTTTTCTCTGTGATAGAAAAAGAGATTTTAAACAAAATCATAAGCGAAAAAGAGCTCTCAGCTGAGTATGTGAAAATACTAGGAACACTTAGAAAACTTGAGAGATCATGCGACAGATCGGTAACCATAGCAAATCTTATGAGATATGCTCAAAGAGGTGGAGAGATAAGCACTTTTAACTAATCTTACCTCTATTTAGAATCTTGTTTATGGTCTTGTGCGCAAAATTTAAGCACTAAACTTATTTTTTTATGTACTTATTAGATATACTGTTTGCAAAATTTCAGGAGACAATTAATGGGAAAATTTGTTAATAATGTAGAAGAATTCTTTGCTTTTTGTGAAGAGAATGATGTTGGATTTGTAGATTTAAGATTTACAGATTTAAAAGGTACATGGCATCATGTTACTTATAGAGCTAGTGCGGTAAATAAAGATAACCTAACAAATGGCTTCCCTTTTGATGGCTCATCGATTGAGAAATGGCAACCAATCAACAGATCAGATATGCTTTTAAAAGCTGATGTTCCGACTGCATTTCTTGATCCTTTTACTTCAGACCCTACCATCATTGTTATTTGTGATGTATATAACATCTATAAAAATGAACTATATGAGAAGTGTCCTCGCTCAATCGCTAAAAAAACATTAGCGCATGCAGAGTCTCTTGGTATTGCTGATGCTGCTTATTTTGGACCTGAGAACGAATTTTTTGTTTTTGATGATGTTAGAATCAAAGATAGCATGAACGAATCAGGCTATAGAATAGACACCGAAGAGGGTGATTGGAACTCAAATACTAACTACAAAGATGGCTACAACACAGGTCACCGTGGTGGCGTTAAAGGTGGCTATTTTCCAGTATCTCCAATCGATACACAAGTTGATTTAAGAGCTGAAATGATGCAAGTTTTAGAGCAAGTTGGCTTGGAAGTTGTACTTGGTCACCATGAAGTTGCACAAGGTCAAGGTGAAATCGGTATCGTTTTCTCTGACATCATAACTGCCGCTGACAATGTACAAAAACTAAAATATGTTGTAAAAATGGTAGCTCACTTAAATGGTAAAACTGCAACATTTATGCCAAAACCACTATATGGTGATAATGGAAACGGTATGCATGTACACCAATCTCTATGGAAAGATGGTAAAAATCTTTTCTACAAACAGGGTAACTATGCTAATCTTTCAGAGATGGCTCTACACTACACTGGCGGTGTTTTTGCTCACGCTAAAGCAGTTGCGGCACTTACTAATCCATCAACAAACTCATACAAAAGACTTATTCCAGGGTTTGAGGCTCCAAGTATCTTGACTTACTCTATGCAAAATCGTTCTGCATCTTGCCGTATCCCTTATGGTGCTGGCGAAAAAGCTACTCGCATTGAGATGAGATTCCCAGACTCAACATCTTGTCCATATCTTGCATTTTCAGCTATGATGATGGCTGGTTTAGATGGTATCAAAAACAAAACTGTTCCTGTTGGACCAATGGATGAAGACTTATTTGAACTAAGTTTAGATGAGATTCGTGAAAAAGGTATCCCTCAAATGCCTCACACTCTTCGCGAAGCAACAGAGGCACTGATTGCTGATCATGATTTCTTGAAACCTGTATTTACAGATCTTTTCATCACTGATTATCAACACTATATGTTCGAGAGACAAGTTTGGCCAGACGAGAGTCGCCCAACTGCATACGAGTTCAAAACTACTTACTCTTGCTAAATCTCTAATTTTCTCGCTTTCTGCGGGGAAATTAAATCTTCCCAATTTTAAGATTTCCATACACTTTTAAACAACATCAAACTTAGCGTTAAATTTCCACAACCATTAATTTGCTATAATTCCATCCACAATAGTCATGTAAGAGTGCGCTATTGAATTTTTAAAAAAAGGTTCATAATGAATCAAGCTATTATTGGGAAGTATTGCCCATATCCACAAATTAATTTGCCAAATAGAGAGTGGCCAACCAAAACTATAACAAAAGCTCCAAAATGGTGCAGTGTTGACTTGCGTGATGGAAATCAGGCGTTAATCACTCCCATGGATATAACTAAAAAACTCTCACTTTTTGCACTCTTACTAAAACTCGGATTTAAGGAAATTGAAGTTGGTTTTCCGTCGGCTTCTAAAGTAGAATTTGACTTTTTACGCCATCTTGTTGACCATAAACTTATCCCTGATGATGTGACAATTCAGGTGCTTGTTCAAGCAAGAGAGCATCTTATTGCCAAAACTTTTGAGTCGTTAAAAGGCGTAAAAAAGGCGACTGTGCATATTTATAACTCAACTTCGGTTGCACAAAGAAAGATTGTTTTTGGCAAAAGTCAAGACGAGATTATTGCACTTGCATTAGAGGGTGTTGATTTGGTCAAAAAATATGAGAAAGAACATGACGGAGAGATATTTTTAGAGTATTCGCCTGAGAGTTTTACGGGAACTGAACTAGAGTTTTCAGCTCGTATATGTAACGCCGTGACCGCTCGCTGGGGAATGAATGAAAACCGAAAAGTTATCATTAACTTGCCTGCAACCGTTGAGATGGCAACTCCAAATATTTATGCTGACCAGATTGAGTGGATGAGCAGACATTTAGATAATCGCGAAAATGTGATAATCTCAACACACACTCATAATGACAGAGGCACTTCGGTGGCTGCAACCGAGTTAGCACTTTTAGCCGGTGCAGACAGGGTTGAGGGAACACTTTTGAGCAATGGTGAGAGAACCGGGAATGTGGACATCATCACTTTAGCTCTAAATATGCTAACTCAAGGAGTAAATCCAGAGCTTGATTTCTCTGATATTAATGAAGTTTTAGAGGTTGTTGAGAGATGTACAGAAATGCCAACCCATCCTCGACATCCCTATGTCGGTGAATTAGTTTACACTGCATTTTCTGGTTCACATCAAGATGCCATAAATAAGGGCTTGGCGCATCAAAAAGCAAAAGAGGACAGCTTCTGGGAAGTTCCTTATTTACCGATAGACCCAGCCGATGTTGGAAGAACTTATGAGAGTATTATCCGAATCAACTCTCAATCAGGAAAAGGCGGAGTTGCGTACATTTTAGAGAAGAATTATGGCTATCAACTTCCAAAAGCAATGCATCCCGAGATAGGGCGATATGTACAAACTCTAAGCGATGAAAAGGGCAGAGAGCTTGAGCCTAGCGAGATTTTAGAGACATTTAAAAAACACTACTTTGAGATGCCAGAACATATCTCGTTAGTGGATATATCTCTCTCGTCTGGCAAGAAAGTATCAACTTGTACTTTGACTTATGAGTACAACGGGAAAACTATTATTTCTAACGGTGAAGGAAACGGTCCGATTGACGCATGCAAAGATGCTTTAATGAAAGATTACAAAAATGAGTTTAAGATAAATTCCTATTCTGAACACTCATGCGGGGATAAAAGTTCTGCGCAAGCCGTAGCCTATATCCAAATTCAGAGCAAAGATGTTCTCTCATGTTTTGGAGTAGGAATTGATAGTGATATTGCAACAGCATCCATAAAAGCGCTATTTTCCGCACTCAATAGAGCGTTTAACTAGAGTGTTTTACCAAAGGATAGCCTCCTTTGGGCTAGACTAAACTCTCAATCAAAACGACAAACTCCACTTAAAATAGTATCTATTCTCGAAAGCTCCAAATTCACTCTCATTTTTACCATTTTGTATCTGAGCGCCTATCATAAATGAGTTGTAATCATTCAGCGTATATTTTAAAGTTGGCGATACAAAGCGTGAATTTCTGCCACTAAAACTCTCTATATATAAAATAGAAGCGTCCAAAAAGAGATTAAAGCTATATGAGAGTGTGGCTCCGGTATAAAAATTTGAATAAACAAGATTTGATAAAATATCAGAGTTTAGATTGGACAAAACCTCATCATATGAAAATTTCTTTGAACTATATAGTGATTCAAGTACTAGAGTTACGCCATTTTTAAATCCATATTCGGCGCCCACTACCCCTTGATAAAACTCTTTTTTATTCTCTTTATAGCTTGTATCAAAGAGAGTGCTTTTTATATATGCTGCCTCACTCCTAAGTTCTACCCCAGTATCAGCCAGATTCCCCTCTATCTCATAAGCTATCATTTTAGTTCTATCTGAAGATACAACATTCAAAGCAACATCTGCAAAGTTTAAAAAACTTTTATATTGCCCTGCATACTTATAACTATGTTCTGAGTTTTGACTTGCTACAAATGTCACATGCGAAGTTTCATCCAAATATCTCACATAAGAGAGTGCGCTTACTCCAAAGACCTCATCAGGCTCCAGAGCATAGATATTTTTTGGGTTAAATATATTTGTCGGCGTCCATATTCGCCCTACCCCCATAGAGATATTTTGCAAACCGACTACAACCCTATTTTTAGCATCTTCATAGCCTCCGTACGCTCTATAAAGTTTTGCATAAGCTGAACCATTACCGTAATCTTTAAAATTTGTCTGTGTTTTAAAAGTGGTATCAGAACGAGATCTTTTCAGGTACTCAAAATCATTTGAGTTTACATAAGCACCGCCTAAATAGTTAATGCCATCGCCGATAACAGTCCCAAAAAAACCATTATCAGTATAATCTGTTTGAACTCTCAATCTATCATAATTGTATATATTGTTTTTTTCTTTTTGAGTCATTGAACCGCCAGAGAGTGTAATATTTGTGTTGCTGATTTTATAATCAAAATCCGCATATAACGAGCCAAAGCAGATAATTAGGGCAAAGAATAACCTTTTATAGCTTGTGGTCATTAATCAAAATACCATCATTAAGTGTTATCACTCTTCTAACGCTGTGCATAATCAACTCATCATGAGAGGCAAACAAGATACTTATACCCTCTCTCTCATTTAGCTCCCTCATCATGTTCATAAGTATCTGTGAATTGTTAGAATCAAGATTTGCTGTCGGCTCATCAGCTAAAATTATCTTAGGTTTTGCGGCAACAGCTCTTGCGACTGCAACTCGCTGCTGCTGTCCCCCGCTGAGTGTATTTGGAAGTGACTTTAATTTATTGTCTATCTCCAAAAGTGCTGCAACCTCTAATACCCTTCTTCTTATCTCCTCATCACTAAAACCACGGAGCCTCATGACAAAACCTATATTCTCCTCAACGCTAAGTACTGGAACCAAGTTATATGCTTGAAAAACAAATCCCAATTCATTGAGTCTAAGGGTTGTGCGCGCATCTTCATCGAGCGAGCCTATCTCTGTCTCATCAAGATATATCTCTCCGCTATCTATACCATCCAGCGCACCTATGGCATTCAAAAGTGTTGTTTTTCCGCAACCTGAAGGACCACTCAAAAGCGTAAACTCCCCAGCCTCTATTGTCAAGCTTATATCACAAAGCGCATGCACTTCTCTTGGTTCACCTCTGTAAAAATATTTGTTTACATTTTGCAGTTTTATCATTTCTCAGCCTTAATTACTTCAATTGGATTTAGTTTTTTAATTTTTCTAAGCGGAATTATTACACTCAAAAGCGATGCGGTTATAATCGCCACAAAAGTGGTAGTAAAATATGAGATTTTTATCGTTCCATGTATTATCGCTTCATAGCCCCACATCTCCAGAGCATCAGAAAATGAGCTTAAATCAACTCCATAATCTCTTAAATATATTAGCAAGATTGCCCCAAAAATAGCTCCACCAAGATATCCAATAAGCCCGACAAACATAGCCTCTATAAAAATCTGCAATCTTATATATTTATAGTGCATTCCAAGACCAAGCATAATACCAAACTCTCTAATTCTGTCAAGAATTGAAACATACATGACGCCAAATATACCAACAAAAACAACACTCATAACTATAAAAAAGGTAATGGAGTTAAATATAAACATAATATCCTGCATCATCTTCATCATGGGCTGCAGTTCTAGGAAACTCTTAACATCGAGCCCTCCGTATTTTGTCTGAAGTCTGCCTATAAGCCCTTCATCTTTGCAAACAACTGCTATCTGCGTTGCGTCACCAGAACTCGTACCCAAGAAACGGTGTATATCTTTAATATCTATAAATATTGCGCCATCATCAAGCTCGATATTTGTAGTCTGGACTATACCTCTAATCTTCAGCGCAACCGAGTTTATCTCACCCATCACATCTTGTGTGGAAAAAACAACCTTAGAGCCGATGTGAAGTTTAAGTTTTTTTGCTAGCTCTAGCCCTATGACCGCATCTCCATTTTCTAGTTTTATTTCACCCTCTTTTAGAAACTCGCTAAATCTTCCAAAGTGATTCTCTTCTTTAATATCTATCCCCTGCATAAAGGAGAATGATGACTTTCGAGCAGTCGAAAGAAGTCCATCGGCACGGACCCTTAGAACAACGCTCTTTACACCCTGCATATTTTTCAGTTCATCTTTTATAGCAGAGGCATTTTTAATTCTATATTTCAAATCCTTCTGAACTCTATACTCTTTTGCATAAAAAGTTATATCACCGCTTCCACTTCTTCTGTTTTTATCAATCATATTCTCAGCCATACCATCATATAGCCCCTGAATACCTAGCATCATGCTCATACTCACCGTAATCATGGCCACAACAAGAAGCGTGCGAGCTGGTCTTAAAAATGAGTTTTTCCAAGCCATCTTAACTATTAAACTATACATGTCTTGTCGCTTCAATCGGTTTAAATGAGTTTATATAGAAGTATGGGTACAAAATACTAAGAAAATTAAGAAGATATATAATCGAAAGATTCCATAAAATAGTAGGGATTGAAAAACTAAAAGGTATCTCATCCGAAACGACTCCATAATCCCTATACATTTCAGCAATCCCATTGATAACAATAGGATTTATGCTGTAGTAGTAGCAGATACAAGTGGCTATTGGCGCAGCGATTACTACTGCCAAACTAGAGAGAATAAAAATCTCATAAAAAAGAAGCGCAAAGATATTTTTTTTCGACAGACCTACGCATCGCAAAACACCAAACTCTTTTATACGGGAGCTTATATTTATAAAATCGTAAATCATAATAACAAAAAAGATTACCACAAGAAACAAAGAGAGAGAAATATATCCAAAAATATTATCAACTTCCATAGCCTCAACCATAGTGTCCATAAGAGTTTTCCAAGTGAGTGATTCCAAGTTCTTATCATTAATTATTCTTACAATCTCGCTATTTACTCTATCTAGGTCATCCAAATTTTTTAACTTTATGTTTATATATGAAGCTCTATTTTTTGCATACATCAGCTCATCAAAATAACTCCTAGAGAGAAATGAGACACTAGAGTCAAACTCAAATAAACCAGTCTTAAATATACCGCACACCCTAAATATATCGGCCGCAAAAGAGTTATCGCTTGCACCTCCCACAAAAGCAACCTCATCACCGACATGAAGCTTTAATTTTTTTGCTAGCTCTGAGCCCATATAAATAGAGTTTCCTGAGTTCTCGTCTAAAAACTTACCCTCTTTTAATGCCAAGTGAAGCGAACTTAAAACCATCTCTTTATTTGGGCTCACTCCGGCAACCATAGAAGCCGCAGAGTGCTCACCATTTGAAAGTAGCCCATAAGTCTCATATCTTGAGCTAAAAGCTTCAATCGCATCTATTTTGGCAAGCTTCTCCATGATGGATTTTGTATCTTGAATGAGATACTCATTTCCACCAATGTCACGATAACCTTTATGATAAATCTCAATGGCGCCCGTATAAATTTTAAGTGAATTTTTCAACATGGAGTTGTGCGAGCCATCTTGCATTGATATAAAGAGTATCAAGAGCACCGAAGAGATAAAAGTGAGTATAAATGTTGCAATTGAACGACCTCTATAAAAGAGTATATTTTTAAGTGCAAACTTAAACATCACAAAACCTGAACTTGATTTCTACCATTCTCTTTTGCTCTATAGAGTGCCGTATCAGCTCTATTTATTATGGTTTCTATACAATCTTCTTCTCTATATTGTGTAACTCCAAAACTGCTTGTTCTATTTTTAATATTTGCAAATTCAAAATTTTCAATTTGTTCTCTAAGATATTCGGCAACTTTTTTTGCTTCACCAACATTTGCTTCAGGAAGAATTATCAGAAACTCCTCTCCACCCCATCTACCGACAATATCAGATTTTCTAACTTTATCTTTTAAAATATTAGAAAAATCTCTTAAAACTGTATCACCAACAAGATGCCCATAGTTGTCATTAACGCTCTTGAAATTATCAATATCCACTAAAATAACAGAAAAAACTCTTTTGTAGCGCTCTGCTCTATTCATCTCTTCATCTACAAAAAATTCAATCTTAAATCGGTTGTATAATCCAGTTAGTCTATCAGTTGTTGCCAACTTCTCCAACTGCTGATCATTTAAAAAAATAATTTTATTTGACTTTTCTAAAATAAATGCGCTTAACAAACCAAATGAAAATGCGGACAACATCCATAAAAAGTGCATTAAAAAGAGCTCTTTTGTCATGGGAAATAAATAATAGCCGATTAAAATAACCAACACAAGTGTAGTCGTTGCGCTCAGTACTGCATATGAGAGACGCAAACCAGACACTATAAATATCCAAATAATTATAAGATATATTTCAGAGAAATAGATTGTAGACTCTTTTAAGCTAATAATTAAAAACATATTTCCCAGCGCAGCACCGATGGGTGCCACCAAAAATAAATAATTTACTGTCTTGTAAAACTTATTCCAAAAAGTAAGAAGAGTGATAAAAAAAAGAGCAGTCGGTAAAATATATAGATGTAAAAGAGTCATAACAGGTAAAATTGATGTCGGAGCAACTAGCTTATCTACTTGAGCATAGAGCAAATACAAAATTCCCGTCAACAGAGTTACGGTGCGGATTTGTATAATTTTTGAACTCTCATACCATTTATTAAACTGCTTTTTTATCTTCTTTTCTTCAAAATAGATAGGATTCAGATAAGACAAAATACTTTTTTGCCACTCCAGCATAAACATAACCTTTTTTATTATTAGCACTTAAGCAAATTGTATCAAAAAACAATCTACTTAGAAAATCTCTTTAGAGCATTTTTTGTGAAATACTCATCATAAACTCCTGTATCATACTCAATCTCTTCTAACACTATCTCAGTAAATTTATCCAGGGCATCACTTGAACCCACCTTCCAATAGGTGGGAATATAATATTTACCTACTTTTTTTACCTTCTCATATATAAAAAATCTAACTTCTTTGTTCTCTTCATCATAAAAAATATCTCTATTTGATGTATATGTTGCCGTATCTACATTGGTAATGATTTTTCCCCACACAACCGGAGCACCCAACTTTGGCAGCAGTTCAATTGTTACAACGGTGCCTGCTCTTTTGATAATTCTGGGCTCATAATCCTCTACTATAGAACTTTGCCTTACCATATCATCATTTGTTATGTCGCTTCCCATCCATTTTTGTAGCATCATGGATGGTGGAATTTTAATTACTCTCTCAATTTTTGGTACATACTGCCACATTTGATTATCCAAACTAAGAAATGTTATACCACTATCTTTTGGAGGATAGATAATTTTTACAAAACTTTTCTTATTTCCCTGTGAAAAGCTTTGCATTCTCATAACTCTTTCATGGCCCATTGATACTACTTTCATGCTAACCTGCATATAGACATTTCGACCTCTGAAATTTTCATCAAGTTTTTTAATAATATCGTGAGCTTCATCAGCCATCAACTGCGTCATAATTATAGAAATTAAAAAAATAATTTTGTTCATAAAATCATCTCCCTTTGGCAGATGTCTTATTCTACTATCTATTTTCTTTTTTATAAATTATTTTTTAAATAAAAACATTTCAATAAAACATTAAAGAATCTATAATTAAATCAAAAAACATCATGCTACAATCAGTAATAATAAATTAAGAATTAGATATGTCAAAAAAACAGCAATAATTGCTATGGCGGCGCTATTGTTCAATTCTTTATCGGCGTATGACTTATGCAACTTTTAAACACAGAGCTTAGCGAGGTACAGAGAAATCTTATAGCAAGCGTCAGGTTGCCGTAGAGAGTTCAATAAAACAGTTTGCAAAAGATGCGCAAGAGCTTTTAGGAAACAAAGAGAGGTTTGCAGCAATGTTGCCGGCGGATAAAAAAGCAAAAGCAAGTGAAGAGGTTATGAGTGCCCAAATTATAGACCACAATGTTAAAATCATTCTAGATGCTACTGAAAACAAAGATAATAAATCTGGAAGAGTTCGCAGAGAAGCAGCTCAAACAGCTTATACATTTATTGAGCATACATGCTTTCGTTGCCATAACATAGTTCGTGACAAACACTAGAGTGTAATGTGAAACTAATTAACTCTGCCACAAAAATTATATGGCAGAGTTTTTACTAAAAGAGTAGTTTTTCCTCAGTAGTTACCTCACTATCTTTATGAGGCGGTTTTGAAACATCTGTAAAATACTCTCTTGTACCATTAAACATCATCTCACTTACACCACTTGGAACATCAAACTTTCTTTGAGTCTGCGGATAGAGCTTTAGTAAGCTTTGGTAGTACATAGCAAAAGCCGGAGCGGATATTCGCCCTCCAGTCTCACTTCTGTGCATCGGTGAGTTATCATCATTTCCAAACCAAACAATCGTCTCAATAGTTGGCGAATATCCAGCGAACCAAGCATCCACATTGTTATTTGTTGTTCCTGTTTTTCCAGCTAAATCTATCCCAGGAACTCTTGCGTTTGTAGCTGTTCCTTTCTCTACGACATCTTTTAATATTGTTGTCATTAGATATGCTTGAGATGGAGTTGTTATCTGACGGCTTTTCTCTTTTTTCTCAAACAGAAGCTTACCTTCTCTTTTAATATTTTTAATCAAATTTGGCTCCATCTGCACACCAGAGTTTGCGAAAGAGGTGTAATACTTTGCAAGTTGAAGCGGCGACAGAGTAATACTTCCAAGAGAGAAAGAGAGATCTTTTGGGATATTTTGCATATTAAACTTTTTAATCTCATTTTGCATATCTCTAAAACCTATCTCCTCTACAAGAGAGATGGTTGCGAGGTTTCTTGAGTGAACAAGAGCATCTCTAAGAGTAACAATCCCCTTGAATCCCTTCTCGTAGTTTTTTGGCTGCCATAAAACTTCTTTACCATTTTGCATATAGGTATAAGTTCTAGCAATATCCGCAACTTCACTAGCACCTGAATACCCAAGATCAAGAGCAACTTGATATATAAATGGTTTAAATGCTGAACCGGCTTGTCTTACGCCTTGTGTTATACGGTTAAATGAACTTTTTCTATAATCAACACTACCAACAAGCGCCAAGATATCTCCACTTCTTGAATCCAAGGAAATCATGGCACCATTTAGCTGAGAAGCGTTTGCGTTTAGCGTTCCGCCCTGACTCTCTTCATCTCCAACATCAGCGATAGTGCCTTTTTTATATCCACCGATTCTATCCAGTGATGCTTTATAAGCCTTTTGAAGTGACTCAACAGCTGCCTCTTGAAGCCTCATATCTATTGTAGTATAAATCTCATATCCACCAGTTCTTATATCATCAATACCCAACTCTTTTGCTCTACGAATGACCTCATCAACAATAAAAGGAGCGCCATTTTGACCCAAAGACTCATCATAAACTTTAGGATTTTCTGTAAGTGACTTACTATAATCATCTTCCTCAATCCAGCCTAGAGCGTGCAATCTATCAAGCACTCTATTTGCTCTTCCCATAGAAATTTCATAATTTTTTGTTGGCATATAAGTATTCGGTGATTTTGGTAATCCTACCAAAATAGCTATCTCTTTAGATGTTAACTCTTTTAGCTTTTTATGAAAATATCCATCAGCTGCAGTTTTAATCCCATAATATCCATGACCAAAATAGATCTCATTTAGATATCTCTCTAAAATCTCCTCTTTTGTTAAACTAAGTTCTACCTTCATAGAAAAAATAGCCTCTTTAATCTTTCTAGATAATTTTTTATCTCTTGTTAAAACTCTATTTTTTACCAACTGCTGAGTTATGGTGCTGGCTCCCTCTACCATTTTTCCGGCTGAGACATCTTTTATGAGAGCCCTAAAAATTGCATCTAAGTTCACCCCTTGATGTTCAAAAAAAGTTGTATCTTCTACTGCCAAAAGTGCCTCTATGACAGCTGGTGGTATCTCACTGAACGGGGCATAATATCTATGCTTCTCTTCGAAAAGATTTGCTATTTTTTCACCATTCTTGTCATATATTCGTGATGAGACCGCTGGGTTGTATGTGATGATTCTTGATATATCGTAGTCGTCTTGCTTTAGATAATAAAGCAAGACTAAAAATGGAACTGATATTCCAACCGCTAAAATTGATAGTATTACCTTGGTGCGTTTTTTCATATTCTAAATTTCCTATTTGCAAAATTTGCGTCTATTAAAGTTTTCGTGTACTCATTTTGTGGATTTTGTAAAACTTCGCTCATTTTACCACTCTCCATAACCTTGCCACCTTTTATAACACAGATATCTTCACACAAACTCTTAGCTGAATTCATATCATGCGTTACAAAAAGTATTTTAAATCCAAACTTAGCTTGAAACTCTTTTAGTAGTTCCAATATAACGACTCTTGTTTTTGGGTCAAGTGCCGTAGTTGGTTCATCAAGCAAAATCAACTTTGGCTTATGCTCCAATGCCATGGCAATAATCACTCTTTGAAGCTGTCCACCTGAGAGCTCAGATGGAAATCTCTCCAGCAACTCTGCATCTAATCCAACCTGAGCAAAAAGTTCTTCAACCACTTGCTGTGGAACAAAAAACTGTTTTTTTATCTTAGTGAGAGGCGAGAGTGCCGTAAAAGGATTTTGTGGAACAAAAGAGAGCACTTTTTTTGTCTTTAGTTCAAACTCCCCATCATGCTCCAACTCGCATCTCATACCCTCGGGCAACATACCTAAAATCGCTTTGAGAGTTAAGCTTTTACCGCTTCCGCTCTGCCCAACAAGTGCTAGCGAATAGGAGATTTCAAAGCTTACATCTACTAATATTTTCTCATCAATTGCAACGACAAGTTTTGATATTTTCATCCTCTTATTTTAGCTAAATTTAGCGATAAATATCTTAGCTCATCACAACTATTTCCCACTCTTGCAATTAATCTTATAATTGCTTTTTCTACCGTTGGTGGTCTTATAGCACCAACTGCATATCCCAAACTCTTTAACTCATCTCTTATATAAATCGCTCTCTCGCTATCGTTAATCAAAATAGGAACAATCAAACCATCAACCCTCAAGCCAAACTGCTCAAAAATTATATTTTGTCTTGCTCTTATCTCCTTTTTTAAACTCTGCGCATTTTCTAAAATATACACGAGTGCATTATGAGCCAGGAGTGTGTCATACAAAGAGAGAGATGTTGCATAAATGATAGGTTTTGCACGGTTTACAAGATACTCAACTATATGTGATGAAGCAAGTATAAAAGCACCAAAACTTCCATAAGCTTTTCCAAGAGTTCCCATTTTTATGTAGTTTGGTTTTATCTCAATGTTATAATAATCGAAAGCACCCATAAGTTTTTTTCCAACAACCCCACTGCTATGAGCTTCATCTACTATCAAAATTGCATTATGAGTGTCACAAATCTCAAAAACAGTACCATCTACTAAGTCGCCATCCATTGAGTAAATTCCCTCAACTGCAACAATTTTTCGTTTTGCGGTTGATGATTTTAGTAAATTCTCTAACTCTTTCATGTCATTATGAGAAAAAAACTTAACACTCATTCCATTGAGTTTAGATGCCAAAATACCAGAAGCATGGTACTTCTCATCCATAAAAAGTTCATCATCTCTTCTCACTAAAGACTCAATGAGTGCTATGTTTGCATTAAACCCACTTCCTAAGATAACGCCATCCTCAAAACCATTTGCCGCGCACAAAGCCATCTCAAAATCTTTATGGATTTGATGATAGCCATTTACTAAAAATGATGCTTTAGAGCTATGTAGTGGGAGTTTTGAGAGAGTGGCGCAAGTAGCTTCATGAAGCTCTTTTTTATGAGCAAGCCCAAGATAGTCGTTAGATGCAAAATCCAAGATAGCGTTATCTACAACTTCTCTTTTTCTATATCTATTTGCTTTTTTTAAAGCTTCTATCTCATTCTGATACTGCATTATCTCACAACTACTCTATTTCGTCCATTATGCTTAGCTTCATAAAGTGCTTCATCTGCTCTTTTAAATGTAAACTCTAAATCTTCACCTTTTTTGTACTCAACAACACCAAAACTCATAGTTATAGAAGCTATTTTTTTATGCGCTTCTACTTTTATTCTAAGTGAATCAGCTATCTTGTATGCACCTGCCCTGTCTGTATGTGGAAGTATCAAAGCAAACTCCTCTCCACCGATTCGGCAGAAAATATCGCTCTCTCTTAAATTTGCACCAATAAGTTTTGAGTACTCTATCAAGACACTATCACCGACATCATGCCCATAAGTGTCATTTATCTTTTTAAAGAAGTCCATATCAAGGATAACAAGCGAGAGCGGATAGAAATATCTGTTTGCCTCAGCAGACTCTTTTTTTATCTGAATGTTATAGAAATATCTATTTCTTATTTTTGTTAATGGGTCCGTTATAGTTGTCTCTTCAAGTTCTTTGTTGTGCAGTTCATCTTTTGTTACATCAGAGAAAACAGCACTGTAGTGAGAATCTTCTTCAGAAATTAGCGATACACAAACAACAAAATAGTATATTTTTTCATCATAAATAAGCTTTACTTTTGCACTTTTGTTATTTTTTACTAAATATTCTATCCAATTCAATCCATCAATATTTGCACGCAGATAATCATTCTCATCCGTAAAGAAGTCAGAGATTGATGAGTGTTTCTGCTTAAATTCTTCAATATCTCTATACCCATAAAAATATTTAAAAAATGCCCTATTTACATCAATCATCCTATTTTTATCAACAATAACTACAATATTTGATGATAAATCGATAATATTTTTATAATATTTTTTCTGCTTTTTACTTCTGTGGTAACCCATATAAATAATAACCATAGTTAAAATTAAAATCCCAAATACAGAGAGAGCCGACCATTTAAAAATAAAAAAATCTAAACTCTCTTTTAATTTGGAGTTAATATTTTTAGATAATAAAATATTAGCAACAACAACATTGTCTATATCCGTAATCTCGTACAATACGATTATCTTGTCATCCTTAATCTCATAAAGTTCATTTGGATATTTTTTTAATTTATCTTTTTTTATTACTATCTTAGTATCAATATCAAAGTTTTTTAACTCTTTTATTGTTGAGTTGAGATTAGATATAACCTCGATTGCCCCTATGTTTTGAGCCTCATTAAAGAGTGGTACAATCTCTCTAATCAAAAGACCATTTAAGTCGCCCGTCACAGAAAAGAGTGGCGCTCGCAACTTTACAGCTATATCCACATCTTGTCTAAATCTACCATCATCTTTTATCGATACATTACTCCAACTTTTATATGGAGTCTTTAACTCTTTATCAAAAATTTCTATCCATATATTTCTACAAAGTGCATTTCTATCAAACTTTAGAATCAAATCTTCATAATAGTGTTTATCAATATTGGCGTTTAGAATATCATCGTGCATTTTTTTATCATTAGCAATACTAAGAGCAATAGTTGTAATGGTTTTTTGTTTTTCCGCAATGAGAGAGATTAGTTTTTTTCGCATAAAAAGAGCTTCTGCTTCATAGTTAGTATTTTTTATCTTCGCATGTTCGTTTGTCAAAAATTCAAAATAAAAAGAACCTGCTAAAACAAAGAGGGCCACTAAACCAAAAATATAATATTTAACACTTTTCAAGCTATATCCTTCTCATATTATAAATCTTTTTAAAATTTCTAAACTAAGTCCCATAGCGGTACTTTCGTAGCCCTTTACGCTTTTTATATATGGCTTACAAAATCCCTCAACCATACATGCCCCAGCTTTACCTATCCAATCTGTGCCTTTTAGATATGCTTCTAGTTCAACTGTGTCAAAATCTGCAAAGAGATACTCTGTTGTAGAGATATCAATAATTTTGATTTTTGGAGATTGGTAGATCATACAGGTGGTGATAGTTACAGAATTTCCGCTTTGCATTAAGAGAATCTCTCTTGCTTCATCGACAGAGTTCGCTTTTCTAAGAATTTTGCCATTAGCACTCACGACTGTATCCGCAACTAAAAGAGGAAAATCACTACATCCAAATACTTTTAAATTTACCTCATACTTGCCAAGAGTTGCCTTGTAAACAAAGCTTTTTGGTGATGAGGCAACTATGCTATCCTCATCAAAATCCACGCTCTCTTGTAAAAACTCAACTCCAGCTTCTCTTAGTATCTGTGCTCTAGTTTGTGAAGAAGACGCAAGTCTTATCACTACAGACTACCCGATAGGTATGTACCCAAGAAGATAGCAACCACACCAAGACCAATATTTACTGGCACCATAACGCTTCCTATGAGTGCGAGTTGATTTTTAGCACCAACAAAATCTCCTTTATGAAGAAGTTTTTGCGCTAGATTTTTTCTATAAATCATAACCATAATATTTATAAACATCATGCTCCAAATACCCTCTTTAGCATGTGAAAAAACCGACAAATCGCTTTGTGATAACGAATAGCCTTTTATCATAATAATGGCCGTAATTATTAGTGTTATGACAAATGGGATAACGATTTTAAAGAGTCGCCCAAGTGCGTCTGCTATTAACTCTAATCTTTTTGCAGGAGACTCAATCTTTATAAATGATGGATGGGCAGCATAGCGCATAGCAACCATTCCACCAATCCATACAACACCGCTTATAACATGTAAAAAAACTATAATTGTCTTATATTCATTAAAAAATGCTTCCATCTGTTTTTCCTTGTTTTTTGGTTTTTACTATGAAAGAAGAGCCGTTATATAGTCAAGTGAAGCCTCTTTTGCCTCTGCTATTTTAGTTATATCTTTTCCACCTGCTTGGGCAAAATCAGCTCGACCACCGCCACCACCACCTAAAATTGGAGCAATATTTTTTATCCAATCTCCAGCTTTTGCATCACAGCCTTTAACGCCTGCGGCAATTATCACTTTGTCATCTTTTACTTGAAAAAGCATCGCGCAAAGTTTTTCGTTTTTGTTTTTAAGCTCGTCAATCTTCTCTTTAACATCTCCGCCACCAACAAGTTCATCCACGACAACACAAACACCATTTAAAAGAGTTGATGAAATCTCTACTTTTATGCTGTTTTGAGCATCATGAAGCTCTTTTTTAAGCTCTTGAATATTTGTTTTTAGTCTTGTGATTCCAGCTAAAACATCCAGGTTTTTAACTTCAGCCTGAATCTCTTTGATAAGCACTCTTTGTTGCGCAAAGTGCTGATACGCTGCATTTCCGCAAACTGCTTCGATGCGTCTAACACCGGCTGAAACTCCACTCTCTTTTGTGATGATAAATGAGCCGATAACCGCAGTGTTATTTACATGAACACCGCCACAAAACTCGACGCTTGTATCGCCAAAGCTAACAACTCGAACCTCATCGCCATATTTCTCGCCAAATTGAGCTTTTGCACCAGATTTTTTGGCATCATCTATGCTCATAACCTCTGTTTTTCCTGCTACTGCCCTCAATATCTCATTGTTTACTCTTGTCTCTATCTCGACTAACTCTTCGTGTGTCAGAGCTTTTGGATGCGAGAAGTCAAATCTAAGTCTATCTGCTTCCACAAGCGAACCAGCCTGAGAGATATGGTCGCCTAAAACATCATATAAAACCGCATGAAGAAGGTGTGTTGCTGAGTGATGTTTTGTTATCTCGTTTCTTGAAATATCTACAACTGCCTCGATGGTATCTCCGACTTTTATCTCATTTACAGCTTCTACTTGCGACAAGTTAAGTCCAAAGAATTTTTTTGTATCCACTACTTTTGCAAGACCTTTAAGCTCTCCTAAATCACCACACTGTCCGCCACTTTGGGCATAAAAAGGAGTTTTATCTAAAAATATCCACCCTTTTTGATTGCTTGAGAGTTTCTCTACATGATGATATTGCTCGTCTAAAAGTGCTTGGACTTTTCCTGAGTGGTTTACAGACTCATATCCAACAAAACTATTTTCACCGAACTTCTCTAAAAGCTCTTTAAAGTCTCCATGAACAGCGTCATCTCCACTACCTTTCCAAGCAGCTTTTGCGCGAGTTCTCTGCTCTAACATCAGCTCCTCAAACTTTGCAGTATCAAGCGCTAAGTTTTTCTCTCTGAGCATATCTTCGGTTAAATCAAGTGGAAAACCAAAAGTATCATAAAGTTTAAACGCTACTTCGCCACTAAAAATATCTTTTGTATCTTTTAGCTCTTCGTTAAAAAGCTCAATCCCAGACGCGATAGTTTTGAAAAATCTAGCCTCTTCAAGTTCAATCTGCTCTTTTACTACATTTGATTTTTGCGCCAAATACTCATATTCACTCCCCATAATAGAGATAACCGTATCTACAAGTTTATACATAAACGGCGCACTAAATCCTAACAAATAGCCATGTCTTACTGCACGGCGAAGAATACGGCGAAGGACATAACCCCGCCCCTCGTTTGAGAAGTTTGTACCTTGTGCAAGAAGAAAAAGAACAGTTCTTATATGGTCAGCTATAACGCGATAAGATGCGCCAGTCGTGTAAACATACTCTTTACCGATAAGCTCCTCTACTTTGTTGATAATTGGCATAAAAAGAGATGAACTGTAGTTACTTGTTGCACCCTCACTGATGGCTACTACTCTTTCTAGTCCCATACCTGTGTCGATTGAAGGCTTTGGAAGCGGAGTTAGCGTACCATCTGCACTTCTCTCAAACTGCATAAACACCAAGTTCCAAATCTCTAAAAATCTATCTCCGTCACCACCCATATAATCCTCAGGGCCAGAAAAATTCTCCGCACCTTGATCATAAAAAATCTCGCTACAAGGGCCACATGGTCCCGTGTCGCCCATTTGCCAAAAATTATCTTTATCGCCGAGTCTCATGATTTTCTCTAAAGGCATATATTTTTGCCAAAGAAGTTCAGCTTCATCATCACTTTCATGAACCGTTACCCAAAGTTTCTCTTTTGGAAGTTTTATGACCTCTGTTATAAACTCCCACGCATAATCGATTGCATCTTCTTTAAAGTAGTTGCCAAAACTAAAATTTCCAAGCATCTCAAAAAATGTGTGGTGTCTTGCCGTATAGCCGACATTTTCAAGGTCGTTATGTTTTCCACCTGCACGAATACATGTTTGGCATGAAGTCGCGCGAGGATTTGATGGAATTGGGATTTCGCCTGTAAAAATTGACTTAAACGGCACCATACCCGCATTATTAAAAAGCAGTGTTGCATCATCTGGAACAAGTGGCGCAGAAGCCACTCTGTTGTGGTTCTTTGACTCAAAAAATCTTAAAAATTCTTCTCTAATATCCATTGTTACTTCTCTTATTTTATAAAATTGTGCGATTATATCTAAAATAGTTTATGCGATAGTTTAACCACCGTGCCAATAAACTATTTTCATACTCTATATGGAATGACCCCAATTTTGTAGACACTTGTTAATATCCTTGAGAATACTTTTTTAATAAAACAAAGTATTCCATCTAAAAGGGATGAAAATAAAAAAATAGTCAAAGTAGTGGCTTAGCTACCGCGCTAAAAAACCTTTTTTACTATCTATATAATCAACCAAGCGAACAATACACAAAATTATCAACCATGCCATAATCATAGTGATAATTGTATGACTTAAGAAATGATCTCCTATTAGCATTTTGTAGATTCCCATGCTCCATCCGATGCTCATGGCAACTGTTGCTGCTATGGCTCTTCTTTTAAAAGAACCAAAGAGAAAAACTAGAGATAAAAGAGCAAATCCGCCGCTTGCGTGTCCTGCTGGCCAGCATTTTATTTTATTTTTTTTATAAAGCTCAATGCTGTATCTCTTCCACACGCAGGTATCTGGATGGTCTCCGCCGAATCTTACCAGATTTTTAGGGCATGGCATATTTGTAACATCTTTTAGACTTCCAACTAAAAACGGAACA
This sequence comes from Sulfurimonas sp., assembly GCA_021732045.1. The sequence continues at coordinate 140,572 of JAKFWK010000003.1, read as the reverse complement.
AAGATTACTGATGCTACAATGATTATAAGCGCTCTACGATACTGCTTTATAAGTGGCTTTTTGTAGCCAAAAATAAGCACAAAAAGCAGTAGCACATTGAAGATAATGATGGCAAATTTTATCCCATCATAAAAGAGAAACTTTAAAACAGTCTCATCTTTAGTTACTATCCATAAGTGAGTTGCTGAATTGTAAAAATGGCTCTGTACCCAGACATCAATACCGCTTAATCCAAAAAATATAATAGCTCCAGCTAAAAAAAGGAGCGTAATAAATATGGATTTAATGGATACCATTTAAGATACTTAACTCCGGTTTATATACTGTTGTGTTTACATCCAAAAGATTCAGTACTGTATGAAAATATGCGTCGTGACTCAAAGACTCTTTGGCTTTTTTTGCTAACTTATCTTTGTTAACTTTAAACTGTTTTCCAAACCACATAACAGCAGGTACATGCTTTTGTGTATCTGGCGCAATAGCGTATGGGAAGCCGTGCAAGTAAAGCCCATTTTCTCCCAGAGATTCACCATGATCACTCACATAAAACATCGCTGTACCAAAAGAGTTATCATTTTGTTTCAATAGTCCAATAACTTTAGATAGAAAGTAGTCCGTATAGAGTATGACATTGTCATAAGCGTTAGTGATTTCGGCTTGTGTGCACTGCTCAAGCTGGTTGGTTTTACAAACTGGGGTGAACTTCTCAAACTCTTTAGGATAGCGCTTATAGTAAGCCGGTCCATGATTTCCCATCTGATGAAGAACTATAACAATATCTCCTTTTGGATGAGCGTCTATATACTTTTGAAGTCCTACAAGCATTCCCTCGTCACGGCACTCTCCATCACTGCACATTGTATTATTTTTTGGTAATTTAAAATCCTCATATGGGACTCTAAGTGCCACTCCTTTTGAGTCGGAGTTATTATCACGCCATAAAACATTTGCTCCAGCGTGGGTAAAAACATCTAAAACATTCTCAGTATATAGAGCTTTTTTTCCTTCATACTCTTTTCGTCCAAACGAAGAGAACATACATGGCACAGATACCGCCGTTTCAGTTCCACATGAAGTAAAGTCAGAAAAATTTATAATATCCTCTTTTTTTAGAAGTGGATTTGTCTCTCGCGAATAGCCATTTAGTGAAAAATGGTCAGCTCTAGCCGACTCTCCGACAACTAAAATAATCAATTTTCTATTTTTATCATTTGAAGAAATTTTGGCATCTTGTCCGATTAGTTTTAGCTCCTTGCTCTCATAAGAACAAGCATCAGAGACCGATTTTCCGACTGAGTAGAGACAAAAAGATGGGTTTGCATAGTAACGAAGTGGTTTATGTTCTCTAAAAAATGAGGTGTAAAACTTGCTAAAAGTAAGTATTGTTGCAGCCACAATTACCACAATCAGAGCAACTGTCTTGATGTCAGAGATTATCTGTTTTTTATATGGAAGATGTGTGATTTGTAGTTTATATACAATCCAAGATGGCAGAACTCCAAGAAATAAAATATAAGCAACCATCTTCAAGCTAAACAAATCAGCCGATTCGTTAAAGTTCGTCTGCATAATATTTGTTATCATATGAGTGTCTACGACGATGTCATAACTATCCATAAAATAGGCAACAGAGGCTGTAACCATCAACAAGATAATCATAAATGGTTTAAAAATCCATCGATTAACGATTAGCGTTAAAATTAAAATAGTTGTGGATAAAAGTACAATTGTTAATGAAAAAATCGAGATACTATTTAACAATGATGGTGGATAGATTTTTAAAACATGGTTGAAAAATGTAAAGTTAGTGAAAAAAATCCAAAAAAATGAGACAGCAATAATTACAGTTCTGCTACTGTGTGTGCGGTTGAAAAGGTTTAACATATACTCTCCGTATAGAAATAAAAAAGCTATGCAATAATATCACCTAATTAAAAACGATTAAGCCGACATAGCTGTTAGTTAAATCTATAAAGGCAAAAATATATTTAGATTATAAAGTCTATTTCACAATTCTTTTGTGTATTTAGAAGTATTTCAAACTCTTTTGCTGGGATTGGTTCGCTTTTGAAATACCCTTGATACATCGTACACCTTTTTTCTTTTAAAAACTCAAGTTGTTCAGCATACTCAACACCCTCGGCAAGAACTTGGAAATTTAACGCTTTCCCCATAGCAATAATTGCCGTTACAATTGCCATATCATCGCTCTCATAAGGGATATCATCTATAAAACTTTTGTCTATTTTAAGAACATCAATTGGGAATCGTTTTAGATAACTCAAAGATGAGTAGCCAGTGCCAAAATCATCAATCGCAAGCCTAATACCCTTTGCTCTAAGGGTATGGAGCATCTGTACTGTCTCCTCTTCTCTTTGCATTAAAGCGCTCTCTGTTAGTTCAAGCTCTAGCTTATCTGCATGATAGCCACTCTTTTTAAGTGCTTTTTCCACAATCAGAGGAACATTTGTATAGCGCACTTGATGTGCCGAGAGATTAACTGCTAAAACAAGACGATAACCAAGGTCAAGCCAAATCTTCCCCTGTCTGCATGTCTCATTTAATATCCACTCACCAATCTCGTTAATTAAACCAGTATCTTCAGCAATTGGGATAAATTCCGCCGGAGACACCATGCCTCGTTCTGGATGGTTCCATCTTATGAGTGCTTCTGCACCTAAAATTCGCCCCGATTTAATGTGCACTTGAGGCTGATAATAGACCTCAAATTCACTATTGACTACTGCCTTGCGAAGATGCTCCTCACACTTGAGCCTTTTTTTCGCAAGGTCCGTAAGCTCATCTGTGTAGTAACAATATATTCCACGCCCCTCTGCTTTGGCTTTATAAAGAGCAGCATCGGCATATTGCAGAAGAGTAAAGGCATCTTTTGCATTATCTGGAAACAGAACAATCCCAACGCTTGAACCTATATGCACCGAAATACCTCCTGAGAGTTTATACTCCGCCGACAAACTCTCTATCATCTCCTGTGCAATTCGCCCAGCATCTTCGGTGTTGGTAATATCTTTAAGTATAATAGCAAACTCATCACCACCCAAACGGCTGACAATATCTCCTCCTCTAAGACGCATGGAAAATCTATCCGCTACCTGTTTTAAAAGCTCATCCCCAGCGTTGTGTCCATAACTGTCATTGATATCTTTAAAGCGATCCAAGTCAAAAATAAGAAGTGCTATTTGTTTGTTCGTGCGATCTGCCTGCTTAATGCTTTTTTGAAGATGTGAGACCAAATATGAACGATTAACCAAACCAGTTAGTGTGTCGTAATTTGCTAGTGTTTCAAGCCGATTTTCATACAATTTTCTTTGTGTTATCTCTTGGGTTGTTCCGATTACATTAGTAACATTTTCATGTTTATCTGCTTCAAATTTTGCAAACTCTCGTACCCATCTTATCTCTCCATCAACAATAATTCTATGTTCCATATCATAGTATCTTGTTGACATTGCCTCTTCCCACGCTCTTATAACCATTTCAAGATCTTCATGATATATATGTTCAAAGAGTATTTTATAAGAGACTGGCAAACCTATCTCTATTCCAAATATTCTATATGTCTCATCAGAAAATTCTAAAACTTCTGTTCGTATATTAAACTTCCAACTACCTACATGCGCCAGAGCTTGTGCAGTGTTAAAATCATTATCTTTTTGATAGAGCTCTTTCTCTTTTGCTTTTTGCTCACTAATATCACGATAAATGGCCATCATGTAATTCGTACCAGAGATATTTATAACTGAAACAACAATGAATGTATCTATAAGTCTTCCATCTTTTGCATGATGAACCGTTTCAAAACTATCCGACCCACTCTGTTTGATTTTATCAATATGGCTATTAATTTCTTCAGGTGACTCATTTTTTTGATAATCTGAAATAGTAAGATTAGCGAACTCCTCTGCTGTATAACCAAGACAATGATGTGCCGCATAATTAAACTCCACCGCTTTTAGCGTTACTGTATCAATAAGTAAAATACCGTCATGAATTGACTCAAACAACTTTTGGTATTTCAGTTTGCTTGTATTGATAATCTCTTTTTCATTCTTTAACTCTTTTTTATTTTTCTCAAGCTTTGAAATAACACTATTTTTATTATCAATAAGCCCAATTAAAAAATCAAAATAGTTTCCATGTACAGCGCGTAAAATATCATGGCGGCTCAAAGAGCCAACAAGTTCCTGATTTTCATCTAAAACAATGAGCTGATGTACACCGCGTCTAGTCATTAACGCCGTAGCTTCATAGAGAGACAAATCTTTTGTAATGGTTTCAAGCTTAGAATTTGCCAGATTTAAAATAGATTTATTATAGGGCTTTTTTACATGACCACAATAGTGTAAAATATCCCGTTCAGAAACTATGCCAACAGGTTTTGCACCACTCATCAAAACAACATAATCAGACTTTTGATTTTTCATCAACAGTACTATTTCTTCAACGGACGCATTATCGGATACTGTAAATGGTGTTTTGCTCATAACATCTGCAACAACATTGATTTTATTGAGCTCTTCAAAACCGATATGACGAAGAAAATCACCCTCCGTGATGATTCCGACAAATATTCCATTTTTATCAACAACAACCAGGTGACGATAACCTTTCTCTTCCATAATCATATAAGCATCATGAAGATGAGTAGATTGATCTATACAAAAAGGGCTTGGAGTCATCACATCACCCAAGCTTTTATCTGTGTCTATGTTTTCTGAAACTATACGAAGAGTGTCATGTTCTGTGAAAATTCCAACAGGTTTGCTATGCTCATCAACCACAACAACAGAGCTTATCTTATGCTCTTGCATTGCTTTTAACGCTTCATAAAGGGGTTCAGTTACATAAAAACTTATACTTATAGAAGATAAAATAGACTCAAGAGTTATAAATTCCATTATGAAACCTTAATATTTTTTATTAAATGGTAATTATTGTAGCAAATTTTTCTAAAAACAGTCCGCCCTAGCTAGATTAGCAAATCACAACACTCTTTATCTCGCTCATCTCTTCAATGGCAAATCGTGGACCTTCTCGCCCAACTCCGCTTAGTTTTACTCCGCCGTATGGTTGGATGTCAAAGCGCAATGTTGGCATATCGTTTATAATAATTCCGCCAGCATCTAGCTCGTCAATAGCTCTTTTTGTCAGAGTTAAATCATCTGTAAAGATGGAAAATTGCAGACCGTATGGCGAGTTATTTATCCGAGGAAGTGCGTCATCAAAATCATCTACTTTTATGAGTGAGACTATCGGTGCGAACACCTCTTCACAGACGATTTTCATATCATCTTGTACATTTATCATAACGCATGGATGAAAAATTCTGCCGTCTCTATAGAGCGGAAGTAGTGAGGACGCTCCTTCACTTGTGGCACTCTCAATCCAGTTCATGGCACGAACTGCGGCATCATCATCAATAAGTGGTCCCATAAAAGTATCATCTTCATAAGGCGAGCCAACTTTTAGTTTTTTTGTCTCTTGTGCCATCAAAGAGGCGAACTCATCATAAATCTTGCTATGCACATAAATGCGCTGAAGTGAGATACAGACCTGTCCTGAGTTTACAAAAGCACCAAGTGCACATCTTGCGGCAGCATGGCCTAAATCGGCACTTTTGTCAATGAAAGTCGCCGCATTTCCACCAAGCTCCAAAGAGACTTTTTTTATCCCCGCGCTTTTTACAATAATCTCTCCAACTGGCACACTTCCTGTAAAACTTATAACTCTTGGAATATCGCTAGAAACCAAAGCACTTCCAACCTCAGCATCGCCGTAAACAACACTTAGAGCATCTTTTATGGCGTACTTGCTCTGGATGAAAAGTTTTGCGAACTTATGCGCAGTTAGTGGAGCCTCTGGGGTCGGCTTTAACACAACTGCATTGCCAGCTACAAGAGCAGGAGCCAGTTTATGAGCCACAAGATTTAACGGAAAATTAAACGGCGTGATTGCCACAACAACGCCTGCAGGTTCTCGTCTAAAAAAAGCAAGAGTTTTTTTACCGCTGTTTGTCGCGTCCGTATTTATAGTCTCGCCGTGCATCGTTCGCATCGTCTCAGCACTTAGAGTTATGGTCTCGATACATCTCTCAACTTCAATTCGAGAAAACGAGATAGGCTTACCAACCTCATCAGTTATAGTTTTTGCCATATCCTCTTTCTGCTCTCTTAACATCTGGACTACATCCAAAAGCCAATCACATCGTTGCGAGAGTGTAGTTTTTTTCGCCTCTTTAGATGCAGCTTTAGCGATTAAAAGAGCTTTTTTTGCATCCTCCACATGACAGATTGGAGCACGAGAAACAACCTCTCCGCTATATGGACTTCTCCTCTGGCTAAAACTCTCTCCGACTGTTTCGTTTGAACCAAAAAATATCTTTGCATCCATAAAAACTCTCCAAATTAAACTTTTTTATCAAAGATTATATCATTATTGTTAAAATCAACTATTGACAATGTAAAATACTGATTTAAAAAACAAAACGGAAAATCCATGAAACTTCTTATCTTCATCACTCTTCTTTTATCAACGCTTTATAGTTCAGATTTAAATTGGCTACATAATTATGATGCCGCGCTCAAACAAGCGAAAAAAGAGAAAAAGGGCGTTTACCTTTTTATTGGTGCGGATGTTTGTGTTTGGTGTGACAAGTTTAAAGATATGACACTCTCCGACAAGTCTGTTATGAAGAGACTAAAAGAGGAGTATGTTCTTCTATATATGTCAAGAGATAGACATAAAATACCTGCTAATTTCACGGTAAAAGGCGTACCAAGGCACTACTTTTTAACAAGCAGTGGTAAAATCATCCATGAAGATAGAGGAAGTCGTGAAGTTGATGGCTTTTTTGCTCTTCTTGATGAAGTTAGTCTAAAAAAGTAGAAATAAGCACCTTAGCAGTATCATATCAAAAAAATTTAATACGAAAAAGAAACCATGATTAAAACAATAATCACGCTCTCATTAATCTTATCCATGCAGTTGTTTTTAGGATGTTCTCACGACGATGATTCAAAAGACAAAAATAAGCCTCCAGCAAAAGTTAGTTTGATGAGTGTTAAAAAAGAGATTGTTGAAGCACCGTTTGAGTTTACTGCCACGACGGTTGCGAGCAAAAGTGTTCAGATTCATGCTCGAGTGAATGGTTATCTGCAGAATATAAATTACCGTGATGGTAGCTTTGTAAAAGTTGGGTAGACTCTCTTTAAACTTGATCAAAAACCTTTTAATATTGCCGTTTTATCAGCCAAAGCATCACTTGAAGCAGAGAGTGCAAAAAAAGAGTACACCACACAAAACCTAAAGCGTATTGAGATACTTTTTGAGAGAAAAATTTCTGGGAAACAGGAGCTTGACGCAGCATTGGCGGCAGATAAAACACAAACCGCTCTAGTAAATGGAGCCAAAGCAGCTCTTGAGAAAGCAAAGCTTGACCTTAGCTACACAAACATAACCGCACCGATGTCGGGATGGGTCGATAAAGCACTGCAGTATGAGGGTAGCTATATCTCTGAATCACAAAATGGACTCCTTACAACAATCCATCAAACTTCTCCAATTTTTGTGGATTTTTCAATTCCAAAAGAGGCGATGGCTAGAATCAACAGCTTAATGAACAGCGAGCAAAAAAATGAACTTTTTGTAGAGTTGATTCTCGCAGATGGAACCACATTTAAAAACAGAGGGAAGATACTGTTTTTTAGTCCTACTGTAGATGTTTCCATGGGGTCTCGCCAAGCTAGAGCTGAGTTTTCAAACCCAAAAGGAGAAATTCTTCCAGGGGAGTTTGTAAAAGTACGACTTAAAGGGCTGAAATACAGCTCAATCACCATTCCACATAAAGCCCTGATGCAGGGAGCTAAAGGCTCTTTTGTTTTTATGGTTGATGAAAATCAAACCGCACAAATTCGAGTTGTTAAAGTTGGAGAGTGGATTGGTGAGAATATCGTTATCCAAGATGGCATAAAAGAGGGTGAGAAAATTATCGCTCAAGGCAATGCCAGAGTCGATGTTGGAAAAGTTGTAAAAGTCGTCCCACCAAAACAGATAAAAGAGCATTAATGTTCTCTCGTTTTTTTATAGATAGACCCATATTTTCCGGCGTTATAGCCATCTTGATTGTGGTATTTGGAACCATTTCACTACTAAATCTTCCAGTATCACAGTTTCCAAAAGTTACTCCTCCAACGGTGAGCATAAGCATCAGCTACCCAGGAGCCGAAGCAAAAACCATAGCAGATACAGTACTCGCACCCATAGAAGAGCAGATAGCTGGAACCGATCATCTCATGTATATGACCTCTTCAGCATCTGGTATGTCTGGTAGCGGAAGTATAAACTGTACATTTGAAGTTGGAACCGACATAGACAAAGCCCTTGTGGATATCCAAAACCGAGCAAATCTAGCCCTTCCGCAACTCCCAAGCGTTGTAAGAATGTTTGGAATCAATGTTAAAAAAGGTACTCAAGATATCTTGATGATTACGGCATTTTACTCGCCAGATAATTCAATGAGCGATATTGACATAAGCAACTATGTCGATACGCATATAGTCAATGAAATAAAGAGAATCCCTGGTGCTGGCGATGCTTCTATCTCGGGTCGAAGAGATTATGCGATGCGTATCTGGCTAAACCCTGACAAGATGGCTTCTATGGGGATTACATCTTCTGATGTTGACAGTGCAATAAACGAACAAAATCTTCAAACATATCCAGGGCGATTAGGGCAAAGTCCCATAAAAACACAAGAGATGACTGTGATGCTCACCTCAAAAGGAAGATTATCAACCGTTGAGGAATTTGAGCAGATTATTGTTCGTGCAAAGAGTGACGGAACAATTGTTCATCTGCGCGACATAGCTAGAGTTGAGTTAGGTACTAGTAACTACGAGTATTACGGAAGATTCAAAGGTAAACCTGCGGCACTTTTAGCTGTTTTTTCCAGATCAGATGCCAACGCTATCCAAACTTGTGATGCCGTAAGTAAAGAGATAGAGCGACTCTCCAAAACATTTCCAAGTGGTCTAAAATACGAAGTTGCTCACAACTCAACCAATTTTATAAAAATCTCCATCAAAGAGGTAATTAAAACACTAGCTGAAGCACTTCTACTGGTTATCGTGGTTATCTATCTATTTTTACAGAGCGCTAGAGCTAGTCTTATAGCACTTATTGCCGTTCCTGTCTCTCTTATGGGAGCGTTTATTGGGATGTATCTTTTAGGTTACTCAATCAACACTTTAACACTCTTTGGAGTGGTTTTAGCGATTGGAATTGTTGTTGATGACGCAATTGTGGTCGTGGAAAATATGGAGAGGATTATGCAGAGCGAGCATATAACTCCAAAAGAGGCAGCCATCAAAGCGATGGAGCAAGTCACTAGCCCATATCGTTTTGGTTTTGTGTGCAGTTTTTATACCAGCGACTTTTGTCGGCGGAATGACTGGAGAGTTATACAAACAGTTCGCTATGACAATCGCTGTATCGGTAATCTTCTCAGGTTTTGTAGCACTTACTCTATCACCATCTTTAGGAGCACTACTTTTACGCCAACACGAAAATGCTCCTCCTGCCCTATTCGTGCGCTTTAACACGATGTTCTCAAACATGACAGAACGATATATCCATCTCTCTGTATCAATGATTAAGCGAAGTTTTATAACGCTATTTTTATATCTTGGTGTCTTTGGAATTATCTATCATCTCTCAACAACAACACCAAAATCATTTCTGCCAACAGAAGACCAAGGCTACTTTTTTACAGTTCTCTCACTTCCAGAGGGTGCAACAATAGAGCGAACTCAGGCTGCGGTTGAAAAAGCGGAAAAAGTGGTAAAAGATATAGATGGCGTAAAAGGTATGATTGCCATCGTCGGAAGCAACTTCCTAGGAGGCGGACAAGAGCCAAACTCGGCCACACTTATTGCTAGACTTATACCGTGGGATCAGAGAGAAACTGTAGAGTTAAGCGTCAAAGAGATTATCAAAACATTTAAAAAAGCAATCCAACCAATAAGTGAAGCAAGTTTCAATATATTCTCCCCACCGCCAATCAGAGGGCTAAGTAAAACTGGCGGTGTTCAGCTATGGCTTCAAAGCCCTGATGGAGATATGAAAGCCCTTGCACAAAATGCACAAAAGTTTATAAGCAGAGCCAAAGAGCTTCCACAATTTGCAAATATCACAAGCACAATGCGTCCATCATCTCCAACACTTTTTGTGGATGTAAATAGAGAAAGAGCTAAAACCCTTGGTGTTTCACTAAATGATCTGTTTTCAACAATTCAGCATACAGTTGGTGTCTCAAATATAACTCAATTTGAAAAAGATGGGCACAACTACTGGGTGAAAGTTCAAGCTGATGCGGCTTTTAGACAGACACCAACCGACATAAGCAGAGGGTTTGTAAAGTCATCATCTGGCACTATGATACCGCTAAGTGCCATTGTATCAGTGCGTCAAGAGTCTGCTGCTGTTAGGATTGAGCATTTTAACACTGTACTCTCAGTTCCAGTCACCGCTTCGCTTAAACCAGGAGTTAGCACAGGAGAGGCGATTGACATTATTGAAGCTCTAGCAAAAGAGACGCTCTCACCAGGGATTGTGACTAGTTGGGATGGTGTTGCTTATCAACAAATCCTTATACAAAATCAAGCAAAATATATCTTAATCTTTGCTCTAATAATAGTTTTCCTAATTCTATCAGCCCAATATGAAGCGTGGATTTTACCACTAGCCGTTATGCTCTCAGTACCATTTGGAATAGCTGGCGCATACATAGCATTATGGGCAACAGGGCAAAGCAACGACATCTATTTCCAGATTGGTTTGCTCACGCTAGTTGCACTCGCCGCAAAAAACTCTATCCTAGTTGTTCAGTTTGCAGAACAAGAGCGAAAAAGCGGTAAAAGCATCTACGAAGCAACCATATCAGCCGCAAGACTCCGTTATCGTCCGATGATGATGACATCGTTAGCTTTTGTATTTGGAGTATTGCCACTAGCACTAAGTACAGGAGCAGGAGCAGAGAGCCGCCACTCTATTGGAATTGGGATACTAGGAGGAATGATTGCAGCAACATTCGTGGAACGATATTTTATCCCATACTTGTACTATCAAGCCTCTACACTACAAGAGAAAATGAAGAGAAAGTTTAGGTAACAAAGAGTAACAGGTTTATACAACCCTGCTACTAAAAAATCAAATCTTTAAAATTTACTCTGCTTTCTCATCTTTTATCTGCTCTTCATCCTTGACAACAACCTCTTCCTCCACCTCATCGGCTTTATAGTAGTTAATTCTTGCATCCAAAAGAACTGTTTTTGCAAAATGAGCCTTTGTTCCTTTTGGAAATTCTGGGTCTTTTAGTAGAACTGATATCTCATCACTTGAGTTCTTTTTAATTATCTTCTTAAGTTTACCCTCACCCATAGCATAGGCAAAATCAGCCAGATACCAACTTCCAAACTCTCTTTTTAAGTATTTTATATACCGAATTGCCGCGTCAGTTGAACGACTTGCGTTTAGTCTCTCATCCTTTTTCTTTTTTACAATTAGTCCAAAATTGCAAGCGGTTTGCTTTCCAAACTGCCATAGTCCAGCGGAACCACATCCTCTTGAAGATGCGTTAAATTTAGATTCGGCGTATGGAACAAGAGAAAAGTAAGGAGGTATTCCAGCTTTTTCAAACTTAGCTTCTATTGGTGCCAAAGCCACTCTAGTTGCTTGGTGGCGTTTGTAAAGCACAGAGATGGTTCCCTTGTAGTGATTGAGAGTTTTTTCAATTATTGGGTCATCAGCGAGCGTTTCGTTGCTCTCCAAGGAAGTCAAAGATGCGTTGATGGAGCGAGTGTTGTCCGCCGCAAATAAGGAGAGTCCAGCAAAGAAAAATAGGGTTATAAGCAGATATTTAAGCATTAACTTCCTTGATTTTTATTAGTTTTCTAACTTCTATCGTAGCGTAAAAGGCTTAATAGGTCAAATTTCATGTCTGTTTGATTGGCTCTTTTTTGGTACAATTTGCCTTCCAAATAGGGGAAAACAGAGAAAATGAAAAAAATAGCATTTTGGATAATCACACTTTTTTTAGTAAGCGGATGCACTGTGGTAGGTCCTGACTTTTCCCCTCCTCACACAGATACACCGATTGATTGGCAAACAGATGAAGATATTTTTGTTGAAAATATGGATAGATGGTGGGAAAAATTAGGCGATAAAAATTTAAATCTTCTAGTAGAAAAAGCGATTAAACAGAACAAAAACATCATGATTGCCGCTGCACAAAACGAGGGCTTTATGGCAAAACTTGGAGTTGCGAATGCAAGTTTTTTCCCTCAGATAAACGCAGAAGGCACTACAACAAAAGAAAAATCATCAAACGCAATTAGTACGACTTATGGTGTTGGTCTTGGAATGAGTCAGTTTGAGATTGACTTCTGGGGAAAATACAAAAGAGCAAGTGAGTCAGCAAAAGCAATGCTTCTTGCAAGCAGATATAACAGAGAGTTAGTTCGCTCCTCGACCATCACAAATATAGTAAGCACTTACAACACGATTCTAACAGCGCAAAAGCTCCTAAAAAATGCCAAAGATAATTACCTGCTTTTAGAAGAGATAACTTCCATATTTAAAACAAAACTCGAGCAAGGAGTAGGTTCAAATAGCGATGTTTTACAATCAGAAGCACTATTAGAGCAGACATACAGCGATATTCCAGCGAGAGAAGCAAAAATATCAACGCTGGAAAATGCTCTAGCTTTTCTAGTTGGAGAGGCTCCAGGTAGCGTTAAAGTAACCGAATCAACTCAGTGGAGCAAAGATATTGAAGTTCCAGCAGGAATTCCATCTGAACTTCTAGAGCGTCGCCCAGATATTTTATCAGCAGAAGCATCTTGGCGCGCAACAAATGCAACCATAGGCATAGCGGAGAGTGGCTATTTCCCATCTTTTTCACTAACAGGATTATTAGGATTTCAAAGCACAGAGCTCTCTTCACTACTAAATGGTTCTTCACAGATATGGCAAGTAACCCCTGCTGTCTCACTTCCAATTTTTACAGCAGGAAGAACAAAAAGCGAGATTAATCTAGCAAAAGCGCAAACAAAAGAGGCAAAAACACAATATGAGCAGACGCTACTAAGAGCTTTTGGAGAAGTTGACAATGCCTTAAGAGATCGCAAAAGTATAAAAATGAGCCGAAAGTATCTTGAGAATGCACAAGAAAAATATAAACTAGCAGAAAAAATGAGCTTATTCGAATATGATAATGGAAAAACAGGGTATCTCTCAGTGCTTCTTGTCAGACAATCACTAGTTTCAAACGAGAGTCACATGATAGTAAACGACGATTCAAAATACCTAAACTTTATAGCGCTATGCAAGGCTCTTGGTGGAGGATGGGAGAGATTTAAAACAGATTCAAAGTAGATTCAAGTGAAGTAAAAATCTACTTTTTGAACTTAAGCTCTACTTTGAGAGATTAAAACATCTTCCAACATTTTTCCTATATCTCCATCCAATATAGTAGCAACATTAGAGTAAGCAATATTGCTTCTTGTATCTTTTATCTGCTGATACGGCTGCATGACATAAGAGCGAATCTGGTGTCCCCAACCAATCTCGCTCTTTGCAATACCAGCAACTTCCGCCTTTTGCGCTTCAAGCTCTAACTCATATAGTCTTGATTTTAGCATTTTCATAGCAGTAGCTTTGTTTTTGTGCTGGCTTCTGTCGTTTTGACATTGAACCACTACATTTGTTTTTATATGAGTGATTCTTATGGCGGACTCAGTTTTATTTACATGCTGTCCGCCAGCGCCACTAGAGCGGTAAGTGTCTATGCGAATATCTCTATCTTCTATCACAATATTTATATCATCATCAACCTCAGGAGATACCATAACCGAACTAAATGATGTATGTCTTTTTGCATTTGAGTCAAAAGGCGAGATGCGAACAAGTCTATGAATCCCATTTTCTACCTTTAAATAGCCATAGGCATTTTCACCTTTTATAAGAATAGAAACATCTTTTATCCCGGCTTCATCACCTGCTTGATAATCAAGCACCTCAATCGTATATCCGTTTCTCTCAGCAAATCTTTTGTACATCCTAAGAAGCATCGATGCCCAATCTTGTGACTCTGTTCCGCCAGCTCCAGGATGAATGGACAAAATTGCATTGTTTGCGTCCATCTCTTCGCTTAACAGAACCTCAACTTCCATATTTAGTATAAGATTCTCTAAGTTCTGGGCATCATCAAAACATTCAGCAATCGCTTCATCATCATTTTCATCTTTTGCCATCTCATAAAGTTCAACTGCATCATCAACCTTGTCTTTGGCAATGAAATATTTTTTAAGTTTTCTCTCAAGCTGTGTCTTCTCTTTTTGAATCACTGCAGCACTATCAGCGTCACTCCAAAAGTCTTGCTCGTTTTCCATCTCTTCTATTGCATCCAGTCTATCTTGCAATTTTTGAGGCTCCACAACACCAGTTATGTTGCTCATTTTGATTGTAATATTTTTTAAAAGTTCACTGTATTCGTAGTTATCCATAAATAAATTCCATTGTTGTATAATTGCGATTATAACACACTAAGGCGCAATTTATGAAGATATTCTCCAACCCACAAGAGTTAAAAATTTATTTAAAAGAGATAGATAAAACCGTTGGTTTTGTGCCAACAATGGGAGCTCTGCACGAGGGACATATCTCGCTTGTAAAAAAAGCAAAAGAGCAAAATGAGGTTGTTGTTGTCTCTATTTTCGTAAATCCAACACAATTTTTAAAGGGCGAAGATTTTGAGAAGTATCCGAGAAAAGATGAGGCAGATAAGCAGATTTGTAAACTGAGCGGTGTTGATGTTCTCTTTTTTCCACAAGCAGAAGATATTTACACAGATGACGAAGTTAGCTTAAATGCCCCTAGAATAAGGGGTTTTGTTCTTGAAGGAAACAGTAGACCGTCACATTTTGATGGAGTATTAACGGTTGTCATGAAACTCTTAAATATAGTAAATCCGACAAGGGCGTATTTTGGCAAAAAAGATGCACAGCAACTAAATCTTATCTCTTTGATGGTAAAACAACTCTTCATGAGCGTTGAGATTGTTCCAGTTGATACAGTAAGAGAAAAAGATGGCTTAGCGCTTAGTAGTCGAAATGTTTATCTCTCATCTCCACAGAGAAAAGAGGCTCTAAAAATAGTATCCTCGCTCCATAGTGCCGGCATGATGGTTAGTAAAAATATTTTAAATTCAGAGCTTATTACAAATGAGATGCGTAAAATTCTAGCTCCACTAGAGATTTCTTATGTTGAAATTTTAAATCGTGATTTTCAAAAGATAGAAATACTAGAGATTGGAAATAGCGTTATTTTAGTGGAGGCTAAGGTTGGCGTCACTAGGTTGCTTGATAATATCTGGCTTTAAGTAACTATCTTCAACCAAAATGTCTACCGCCTTCTTAAAGATTGGCACGGAAGTTTGAGCAGCAAATTGACTCTTCTTCGGTTGCATTACAACTACGCCAATCATATACTTGTTATTTTTATCATTTGCAAAACCGGCAAATGTAGTGTTGTATTTACTAACATAAACACTTTTTTCAACCATATGAGCGGTTCCAGTTTTTCCACCAATCTCTAAACCTTCTGTTTTGGCAAGTACACCAGTTCCCTCATTTACAGTTTTTATAAGAATTCCCTTTATCTTCTCAGCGGTAGTGTTTTTTATAACCTGAACTTGTGGCTCCACCTCGATAGGTATCTCTCGATTATAGGCGTCCACAAAGCAGTTTACGATTCTTGATTTAACTATTTTACCGCCATTATTAAAAGCGCTGTATGCCTGAATAATCTGCATCAAATTTGCTCTCATTCCATATCCATAGGCACATGTTGCTTTATATATCTCATTGTTTAGTCTTTGGGCGTCTGGGATTGAGCCAGCTTTTTCGTATATAAGGTCATTTGTTGAATCTTGCGCAAATCCAAATTTCATCAATCCATCATGAAACTCCGCTCCTGAAAGCTTTTGGGCAATCTGAGCTATACCGATGTTTGATGAATGTATGATTATATCCTCAACACTGAGCCAGTCAAATGTGTGTTCATCAGTTATTACTTTTGAACCAATTGCATAACGACCATTATGACCATTTACCATATCATATGGATTTACGGCTCCTTTGTCTAAAAGAAGCGACAAAATAACACTTTTTATAACACTTCCAGGCTCAAAACTATACTCAATCATACCGCTGTTTAAAGATGAGTAATCACTTCTTTGGATAGCTTTTGGTATAAATCTATTTGAGCTAGCCATTGCAATTACTTTGCCATCCTTAGCGCTCATAATAACACACATTGCCTCTTCTGC
This sequence comes from Sulfurimonas sp., assembly GCA_021732045.1. The sequence continues at coordinate 124,167 of JAKFWK010000003.1, read as the reverse complement.
CATCAAATCTATCTTCATCTTATCGAGCATTCTCTCGACTTTTACCTGAAGCGATATAGGAATATTGAGCTTAACATCAAGACCATTGATTGCCTGTTTTGTAAAGCTATCTTTATTTAAGATGATGTAACTATTTACATCTCTATAACCCTTAGTTGATGCGTCTTGCTTTGCAGTAAGCTCCGTCTCAAACATCTTTTCTAGACCTTTGACACCATTAATGTTCGTATAACCATCATCCTCTGATTTATGTGTATAGCCTAAAATTGGTGTTAAGATGTTTCCGTAACTATACTCTCTGCTCTCTCCACTCTCAATAACACTAAGCCCCTGAAGTGAAGTTTTACCAGTTCTTGGATTTTTTAACTCCATAAAAACATTGTATTTTCGAAGCTCGTATGTCAAACTCTTCAAATTCTGAGCAATTTTTTCAGGTATATCATAGCTGAGGACAACTACACCATTTTTACCTTGAATTTTTTTAATAATTTCATTTTTGGGAATTTCTGAATATATGCTAAATAGCTCAACGAAAAGCTCTTTTTTCTGAGGATCTATATAGTTTGTATTTACGACAGCTTTGTAGAGTTTTTTTGTTGTGGCAATATGAAAGCCATCAGCGCTGATAATGCTTCCTCTTTTGGCTTTTGAGCCATCATCCGAGTAAAGAGATGGTAAGTCACGAGATTTTACTACAGTTAGAAGCATTACCGCCAAAAATATAATAAAACCAAACGAAATTAGTGAAAAAAGAAGAAATATTTTTTTGCTTTTGTTTTGATTTATCATACTTGTACCAAATTCCATTAACCATGCAGACTTAAGAGCAAAAAAGAGTCTCTTATTAGATTACAGTTGTGTTCTTCCTAACTCTTTATAGGCATTGAGCGCTTTATTTCTTATCTCAAGCATTAGCTTCATGCTTGTCTCTGCTTTAGAAATTGCGAGTGCTGCTTGATGAAGGTCTTTTACCTGTCCAGTTGCCATATCTCCAAGAGCTTTTTCATTATCTACTTGAAGTTCATTTACTTCATTTAGAGCAGATTTTAGATGTTTTGAAAATGAGTCACCACCATCTTCAAGCCCATCAACCCCACTTATCTTACTCTTTTGCTTTAGCAGTTCAGCAGTAGATGAACCAGCAACGCCACTTATATTATTCATAATCTAACCTTTTTTATTACTGTAGTAGCGAAATAGCACTATTTGCTATATTTTTTGCGCTCTCAAATGCAGCCACATTTGCCTGATAAGAACGAGTTGCTTCAACCAAATCGGCCATTTCTATAACAGGATTAATATTTGGATATGCAACATAACCTTTTGCGTCTGCATCTGGATGCGATGGATCATATTTCATCTTTGGCTCTCTGTCATCTCTTGAAATCTTATCAACAACCACACTCATAATTGCGGGATTTACTTTTCTGCCAAATTGACCTTCGTTTAGTGGGTCTTGATAGCTGGCACTCTGTGTCATTGAGTCTAACGCCTTATTAAACTGCTGGTTAAAGTCAATAGCTTTAAAAACAACCTCTTTTCTTCTATAGGGTCCGCCCTCTGTCGTTCTTGTCGTTTGAGCATTTGCAATATTTTCAGAAATAACATTTACACGAACTCTCTGCGCGGAAAGGCCATAGCCACTTATATCAAAACTGTTCAAAAAGTTACTCATCCTCTACTCCTAGTTCGCTTTACTTGATGTATCTATTACATTTCTAAAGTTCGCCTGATCTTTCTTCATAGCGCTTATTAATGCAGTAAACATTATTGAGTTTTTACTCATCTCTGTTGTCTCAACATCCAAGTCAACGCTATTTCCGTCATTTCTAGCCATGTGTCCATCTCTAAAGAAAGTTTTTGGCTTTAGTGAACTACTCTCTTCGCTCAAAGGCAGATGAGCTGGATTTGTTTGAGCCATCTGCAGTTTTGTGTTGTTTTGGTTGTATATCTTCGCCTTCTCATCAGCCAAAACACCCTCAAAACTAACATCCCTTGGTCTATAAAAAGGAGTATCAACATTTGCAATATTTGAAGCAATCATATCCTGACGAGCAGCTCTATAATCAAGCGCTTTTGCCATTAAATCATTTGTTGCTGATATTTTTATACTCATATTAACTCCTTTAGTAAATCTCAAGGGAACGAAAGAACACCAATTTTAGAACAACAAGCAAATTCGGTTCCAAAACCGTTATTTTTTCTCAACCACAACTATAGTTCTACAAACCAAATCATGCAGAGCTTTTTTATCTTTTCTATAAAAGGGAACGATTAATCCCAAGAGCGTGGTTGCAGTAAATAAAAATGCAACAAATCTAAACAAAGCCCTTGCAAAGCTTATATTTTTACCACTCTTATCATCCACAACCTTCATATCATAAGCTTTTTTCCCCGGAGTTTGACCAAATCTACTTAAAAGTAGTGCATACACAAATGCGTAAGTCGTTACTCCTGCAAGAGGTGCAAGCTGTGATGACTGAAAATCATCTTTGCCGTTCATAATCACATAAGTTATAATATAGAGGATAGGAACATATATCATAAACAAATCGACAATAAAAGACTTTACCCTAAAGCTATATGGAGCATAGATATATTTTGGAAGAACGGTCTCTTTTTTGGTTTTACTATTTTTTTTAAGTTCTCTAAATTTCATAATGCTATTATAACAAAGAAAGCTATTCAATCTATTGTAGACATTCTAAAATTTAAATCATGGAGTAGCAAACTTTATCAATTAAAAAAACTTCTTATTAATATAAGCTTAAAATATACAATCAGCTACAGCATATTATTAAATAACAAGCAAATCAAATGGTTTAAACTAAATTTAAAAATTGGATGAGTAGAATATGTGATGTCGTTATAAATCAAATAACATAAAGTGATATTTATATCACATCTTTGTTATTATGACAAAAGACAAAAACAGGAGAAATTAAATGAGAAAAATGTTAAAAATGTCTATAGCATGTGCTGTAATGATGGGTGCTGGTGCAGTTTCTGCTCAAGCTGATAATGTTGATATTCTTTCAAATGTAAAAGTAAATGGTCAAATCAGAGCTCGTTACGAGATGGTAGATGCTTCTGATGCTGCAAACAAACCAAACGCAAATGCTCTTACAAACCGTTTAGTTCTTGGTGTTGGTGCTGATATGTTTGGAACTGATTGGCTATCTGCTTATGCCGAGATGACAGATGTTCGTGCACTAAACAACAACTATGATGATAAATTTGCTGGAAATGGTACAGAAACTAATGATGTAGTTGCTGATTCTGAGCAAACTCGTCTTACTCAATCATACATCGATTTAAAATATGGGAAAACAAAGTTAAGAGTTGGTCGTCAAATCATCAACCTTGATAACCAAAGATTTGTTGGTGCAGTTGACTGGGGACAAATGCCTCAAACTTTTGACGCATATACACTTACAGACAACACAATAGAAAACCTTAATTTAACTGCCTCTTATATAACTCAAGTAAATAGAGTTTTCAATCAGGACAACACAGTATCTGCTAATGCTGCTACTGCTGGAAAGTATGATACAAGATCTATTCTTTTAAATGCTTCATATAAAGTTATGGATGAGCTTAAAGTTACTGCCTATGACTATATGATAGGTCAAGGAACAGCTACAACTAACGGGACAGGTGGAAGTGATACTTACGGTATAGCACTTACTGGTGATGTTGCAGTTGCTAATGGCATAAAAGTAAATTATCGTGCAGAGTATGCAAAGCAAACTGATCCAACAATGGAAAACAAAAGCGCTACTGGAAATGTTAATGTTGATGCAAGCTACTATGATCTTGAACTTGGTGCAAATATTTCAGGTATCTTAGTTGGTGCTCAGTATGAAGTATTAAGTGGTGATGGTGACGCAACTGGTAAAGAAACAGCATTCGCAACTCCTTTAGCTACACTACATGCACACAACGGTTGGGCTGATATGTTCTTAGCTACACCAACAGCAGGTCTTGTGGATATGAACTTAATGGTTGGTTATACTTCAAAAGAGATAGGTACTGCTAAAGTTATCTATCATGACTATACAAGTGATGTAGGAAGTAAAGATTGGGGAACTGAACTTGATGTAGTTTATACAAGAGCTATCCCAGGTGTTAACAACCTTACTGGCATGCTAAAGTATGCTAATTACAGTGCAGATTCATCAACAAAAAATACAGCGTTCGTAGGTACCAATATGAATATTGACACTTCAAAATTCATAGCGATGCTAGATTATAAATTTGCTACAAAATAGTTAGTTCTTCTTCGTCTCTCTAGGCCTTCGACCAAAGGTATCTCCTTTGGTCTCGCCTAGAACTACCTATACTTAACCTACAATTTAACTCCAAAAGATATAATACAATCATAATTAAACCAAATCATAAAAATAAGAAACAGGATATACAATGCTAATAGATAGCTACGATAGAGTAGTTGACTATCTTCGCATCTCTGTAACAGAGAGATGTAACTTTAGATGTCAATACTGTATGCCAGAGAAGCCTTTTTCATGGGTTCCAAAAGAGAACCTGCTTACATTTGAAGAGCTATTTTTATTTGTAAAAGTAGCGATTGATGAGGGTGTAAAAAAGATTCGTATTACTGGTGGGGAACCACTTTTACGGGAAGATCTGGATAAATTTATAAAGATGATTTATGATTATGCACCAGATATTGACTTAGCAATGACAACAAATGCCTTTTTACTAAAATCAACAGCTCAAAAATTAAAAGATGCAGGGCTAAAGCGCCTAAATGTTAGCATCGACACTCTAAAACCAGAAGTTGCACAAAAAATAGCACAAAAAGATGTTTTAGCGAATGTTTTAGAGGGCGTTGAAGAAGCCATATCGGTAGGCCTTAAAGTAAAAGCAAACATGGTCCCTATGAAAAACATGAATGCAGACGAGATAGTAGATGTGCTTGAGTACTGTAAAAAACGAGATATGTCCATAAGATTTATAGAGTATATGGAAAACAGCTTTGCAGCAAAAGAGATAAGTGGATTAAAATCATCAGAACTTCTTGAGATCTTAAGAGAACAGTATGAGTTTGAAGATGAGGGATTTGACGGCTCTTCCCCTTCTCACTACTACCGCATGAGCGATGGTTATAGATTTGGCATCATCGAACCATATGCCGATGATTTTTGTAAACAGTGTAACCGTATCCGACTAACTGCTGAGGGGCAACTAATCCCATGTCTCTATTTTGATGAAGCCCTCAGTATCGCAAAATCCATAAAAGCTGGGGATGTGGCGGCTGCCGCGGAAGTCTTACGGGAAGTTGTAAAAAACAAACCTGAAAAAAACCGTTGGGGCGGCGAAGATGGTGAAATCTCATCTCGAGCTTTTTATGAAACAGGTGGTTGAAAATTGCTATATTTAGTTGAACACTTCTACTCAATTCAAGGCGAAGGTCGCTACACTGGAACACCTTCTCTATTTTTTCGCTTTGGTGGATGCAATATGAAGTGTGAAGGATTTGCGTGCGAAGAGATAGCTAGCGATGGCACAAAAGTTATTGGTTGCGATACAGTCTATGCAGTAAATAGGGAACATTTTTTACAAAACTGGACAGAGATAAATAGCGCGAACGAACTACTTAAGATTTTAAATAATTATAATCTACCACACAAAGTTGATATTGTTTTAACCGGTGGAGAGCCCCTTATTTACGCAAATGAGCCAGTTTTTATAGAATTTCTAGAAGCTCTTCATGCAAATGGACATAAAATTACATTTGAAACAAATGGTTCTCTTTTTGTGGATTTTTTAAAATATCCAATTTATAAAGAGTTCATTTTCGCCCTCTCCATAAAGCTATCAAATTCAAAAGAGTTATTTAGCAAAAGAGTAAGAGGCGATGTAATAAACTCAATTACCACAAATGCGAAAGAGGCTTTTTTTAAATTTTCCATAGATTCCAAATCAATTACGCCAGAACTTCAAAACGAGATTTCTGAGATAACAAAATTTGCACCAAACACTCTAGTTTACTGCATGCCACTTGGAGCAACCAAAAAAGAAGTTGAAGAGAACAGCGAGCCACTTATTGAGTTTTGTAAAGAAAAAGGATATTGTTTTAGTGATAGACTTCATATAAGAGTATGGAATCAAAACAAAGGCGTATAGATGATAATTAGAAAACTTTTTAAATTTGAAAATGCTCATGTTGTCAGGGGCTGCTCAACTGTTAAATGTAGAAGCTCGATTCATGGTCACTCCTACAAAGTAGAGCTTCTCTTTGAGTCAAACTTTTTAGACAATGGTCAAATGGTATATGATTTTGGACTTATGAAGCAGAATATGAAGGATTTGATAGATAGCTTTGACCACTCAATCACTCTCTGGAGTCAAGATGACAAAGAGTATATAAAAGATATGAAAAAACACTCACAAAGATGGATAGAGTTGCCAGTCTCACCATCAGCAGAGCAGTTTAGCAGAGTTTTTTTTATAATGATTGACAAACTATTATCTCTAACAAGTTCGGTTAATGGAGAGAGGGAAGTTAAGCTTCACAGCGTAATTGTCCATGAGACAGAATCTGGATATGCACAAGCATTCGTAGATGATGCCTACTCAAAAGATATGGGCATAATTTATTTTTCCGATATTATTTTCAGCGATGCCATTACGGATGACTATAAAGATAAAAAACTTTTAGAAAAAATTAATAACAACGAGAGTTTTATTAACCTAGATAGTGTTTAAAATTATGGATTTTGATTAAGTTCATTTTTTTGAACTTGACGAATTGCCTCTTTTTTTTGCTTAACATCATCATTTAGTAGTTTTTCCATTCTCTGCTCTTTTCTTTTGTCATCTTCTCTTATCTGCCTTATTCTATCTTGTTTATAGTCATATTTAGAAGTTAATCTCCTATCTTTCGTTTGACCTTTTCTCTCTATCTCAACCCTCTCTTGCTCCTCTTTGGCAACCTCTTCTTTATCTAGATACTCTTTTATCACTCCAGCTGGGTCAATTTCATCCATGTGCTGCTTATAATAAGCCAAAATTTCACTTTTATATATTTCGTTGTTTATAACACCCGAATTTACTACAGCTATAAAAAGTTTACTGTTTTTATCCTCTATAGACTTCTCAAAACTACCCTCTATTTTATTTTTTACATTAAATGAACTATATATTTTTGATAGCTCCCTTAGTTTGGCAAGATAAAGCACCTTGTTGACGCTTTTATCCCCAGCCTCAATAGCAAAACCTATGTTTTTACTTTTTTTTACTTCATCGACATAATTATCAACAATGTCTTGATTGTTTGAAAATTCAATATTTTCTTTTAACTTTTCTATCATTTCTACACTATCATAAAGCTCATCACCAAGTGATGCATAAACAGCTGGATTTTTAGCAAAAAGAGCAACTATGCAGATTAATAGCAGTAAAATAAATTTCATTTTGTCACCTTTTAGTTTTTATTTTTATAATTATTACTGATATAATCATCAAATGATTAAAAAAATAAAAAAAGAACTTATATATTTTGTATTGGTGTTAGTTATGCTAGCTTTGTTGCAACACTCAGACCTGCTAATCAATCCACTAAGTAGATTTAGTCTAATGATAGAAAAAGGCAGCTACTGCCATCCAGTAATCTGGGCATTTGGGGTGTATCTTATCATTGTTATACTGAGATTAGCTATTAAATTTGTGTTGTTTTTAAAAAATCGTAGAGTTAATCAGTAAAGACAGCTAGTTGGTTCTTTACTTTTTTTGAAGCGAAAAGCTTTAATGCCCCCAAAGGAAAGCATTAAAATTTTGTCTAGCCGTTTCTCTTTTTAATAATCTCTTCAGATACATTTTTAGGAACTTCTTCATAATGATCGAATTCCATAGAGTAAGTTGCTCTACCTTGAGTTGCTGAACGAAGGTCAGTTGAGTAACCAAACATCTCTGCAAGTGGAACAAATGCGTCAACGATTTTGTTTCCACTTCTATCTCCCATATTTGTAACTTGTCCACGACGACGGTTAAGGTCACCGATAACATCACCCATATAGTTTTCAGGAACTTCAACTTCAACTTTCATAAGTGGCTCTAAGATTGCAGGTTTTGCTTTTCTACAAGCCTCTTTAAAGCCCATTGAAGCAGCAAGTTTAAATGCCATCTCATTTGAGTCCACCTCATGGTATGAACCATCGTAAAGTGTTACTTCAATATCTTCCATTGGATAACCAGCAAGAACACCGGCATTCATAGTTTCAGCGCAACCTTTTTCAACAGCAGGAATATACTCTTTTGGAATAACTCCACCTTTAATTTCATTATGGAATACAAAACCAGCACCAGCTTCACCTGGCTTAACTCTTAAGTAAACATGACCGAACGCACCACGACCACCAGATTGTTTAGCGTATTTGTACTCTTGAGAAACTTCATTTCTAATTGTCTCACGGTATGAAACTTGTGGAGCACCAACTTCTGCTTCTACCTTAAACTCTCTTTTCATACGATCAACAAGGATTTCAAGGTGTAATTCACCCATTCCTGAGATGATTGTTTGTCCAGTCTCTTCATCAGTTTTCACTCTAAAAGATGGATCTTCAGCTGCAAGTTTTCCTAAAGCAAGACCCATTTTCTCTTGATCAGCTTTAGTTTTTGGCTCAACTGCAACAGAGATAACAGGCTCTGGGAAAACCATTCTCTCTAAAACAACAGTATCATCTGGATCACATAAAGTATCACCAGTAGTTGTGTACTTAAGACCAACAACTGCACCGATTTCACCAGCATAAATCTCTTTTACTTCTTCGCGTTTGATTGCATGCATTTTCACTATACGACCAATACGCTCTCTTTTGTCTTTAGTAGAGTTGTGTACAAATGAACCCGCTTCTAGTGAACCACGATAAACACGAATAAAAGTCAGTGTTCCAACGAATGGGTCAGTCATAATCTTAAATGCCAAAGAAGCAAATTTACCATCATCTGTTGATGGAACGATAACTTCTACCTCTTCATCATCCATCATAGTACCTCTAATAGGAGCACACTCCATTGGTGATGGAAGATAAGCAACAACAGCATCTAAAAGAGTTTGAACACCCTTGTTTTTAAATGCTGTACCAGCAGTCATTGGAACGATATGCATACCAATAGTTGCTGCTTTGATACCTGCAATAATTTCATCTTCATTTAAAGCTACACCATCTAGGTATTTTTCTGCAAGCTCTTCGTTACCATCTACTTCAGAGATAGATTCAATCATTTTTTCGCGATACTCTTTAGATTTTTCTACCATATCAGCAGGAATCTCTTCCACATGATAGTTAGAACCCATCTCAGCATCTTTATCCCAAATAATTGCTTTCATTTTTACTAAATCTACGATTCCAGCAAAACTATCTTCTTGTCCGATTGGCAACTGAATAGGAACCGGATTACCTTTTAAACGATCACGGATTTGAGTCTCAACTTGATAAAAATCAGCACCCGTTCTATCCATTTTATTTACAAAAACGATAGATGGTACACCATAACGATTTCTTTGTCTCCATACTGTCTCTGATTGTGGTTGAACACCGCCAACAGCACAAAATACAGAAACTGCACCATCAAGAACACGCATAGATCTCTCAACTTCAATAGTGAAGTCAACGTGACCTGGAGTATCGATAATATTTATCTGTTTTCCAGCCCATTCACAAGTTGTAGCAGCAGAAGTAATAGTAATACCTCTCTCTTGCTCTTGCTCCATCCAGTCCATAGTAGCAGCACCGTCATGAACCTCGCCGATCTTGTGTTCACGACCTGTGTAGAATAAAATTCTTTCAGTTGTTGTTGTTTTTCCTGCATCAATATGAGCAGCAATACCTATGTTTCTTACATCATTTAAAATATGTGATCTTGCCATAATTTATCCGATTACCAACGATAGTGAGCAAATGCTTTATTTGCTTCAGCCATACGGTAAGTATCCTCTTTTTTCTTGAACGCATTACCTTTATCAGATGAAGCATCCATTAATTCATTTGCTAATCTCTCAGCCATAGTTCTCTCATTTCTCTTGCGAGATGAGTCAATTAACCATCTAATCGCTAATGATAGTTGGCGTACAGGGCGCACTTCTACTGGAACTTGATAAGTAGCACCACCAACACGGCGACTTCTAACTTCTATAATAGGCATAACATTTTCAATAGCTCTATTAAATGTATCTATGCCTGTTTTTTCACCGCGAGAACCTATAATGTCTAATGCACTATAAATAATTTTTTCAGCTGTACTTTTTTTACCATCGTACATTACTTTATTAATAAACTTCGTTAAAATCTTGCTTCCATAAACTGGATCTGGCATAACTTCACGAACGGGAGCTTTTCTTCTTCTCATTTGTAATTTTCCTTATCTTCAATTTTTTCAAATTTACTCAAAACTTTTCCGTAAGTTTCTTTAAAAACTCTCAAGATCAAAGTCCTGTGTTAGCTTGAATATTAATATTTAGCTATTATCTAAAATTATTTTTTAATTTTAGGTTTTTTTGTTCCGTATTTAGAACGAGCAACTTTACGATCTTTAACACCAGCTGTATCCAAAGCACCACGAACGATATGATACTTAACACCAGGTAAATCTTTGATACGACCACCACGAACAAGAACGATTGAGTGCTCTTGAAGGTTATGACCCTCACCACCGATATATGAAATAACTTCAAAACCAGAAGTTAATCTAACTTTTGCAACTTTTCTTAAAGCTGAGTTAGGTTTTTTTGGTGTTGTTGTGTAAACACGAGTACAAACACCACGACGCTGTGGGCACGATTCAAGAGCAGGTGATTTAGATTTCTTAACCACTTTTTGACGCTCTTTACGAATCAATTGATTGATTGTTGGCATACAATTCCTTTACTTTTTTTTCCAGTAGAATTTAACCCGCTATTTTTATGGGGTTATAGACGCGTAATAATATAAAAAAAGTGATTAAAGTTAGCTTATTTTAAGTTATATTTAATAATTAAAGTTTTGTATGGGTAATTTTAACTGTTATGAGGATTTGAAATAGAAATTAAATCTCTATTTCAAATAATAATTGTTGTTACTCTTCGTTACTAGATAATATAATTTCTCTATTTTTGTATATACCTGTTCCAACTGGAATAGTGCGACCAATAATAACATTCTCTTTAAGATCATTTAGATAATCAATTTTTGCACTAACCGCAGCTTCAGTTAATACTTTTGTTGTATCTTGGAATGATGCAGCAGAGATAATACTATCAGCAGAAACTGCTGCACGAGTAATACCTACCAAATAAGGCTCTGCGATTGCAGGACGACCGCCAAGACGAGTGATTTTATTGTTCTCTTGTTCAAATTTAGCTTTAGAAACTAAATCCCCTTCAATAAACTTAGTATCACCTGATTTAACGATTTTAATCTGTCTTAACATTTGTGTAAAGATAACCTCAATATGCTTATCTGCAATATTTACCCCTTGAGAGCGATAAACTTGTTGAACTTCACTTACTAAATAGTTATAAAGTGTTTTAACACCCATAATTCTTAACAACTCATGCGAAGATATAATACCAGTTGTTAATCTCTCGCCAGCATGTACAAAATCACCATTATTTACAACTGCAGAGTGTGATTTATCAACAAAATATTCTTTAACGATACCATTGTCAGAACTTACGATGATTCTTGTTTTCCCTCTTAAAGCTTTACCAAATGTAACAACGCCATCTATTTCAGAAATAAGCGCTGTTGCTTTTGGGCGACGACCCTCAAAAAGCTCACTTACGCGAGGAAGACCTCCGGTAATATCGCTTGATTTTTGAAGTGCTTTTGGTGTTTTAGCAATGATATCTGCAATTTTTACAGTTGCACCATCTTGAACATAAATAGATGATTTTGCTGCAATTTGATATCTTATAGGCTCACCGCTATCGCCAACCAAAACAATTGTTGGTTTATAGTCACTTGATATATGATCATTAATCATTAAACGAGTTTTACCAGTCAATTCATCATACTGCTCTATTGCAGTTGTTCCAATAATAATATCCTCATACTTTACGATACCACTAGTTTCTGAAATAACTGGATTTGAGTATGGATCCCACTCGGCTATTATAGTTGACTCATCAATTTTAGGCTTAGCAATAACTGTTTTAGCATCTACACTAATATCATCATCTGCAACAATTACTGAGCCTCTAGCTATATAGTGTCTTACTGCTTCACGATTATTTGAATCAACAACAGTTGCAAAAAGACCTTTTTCTACAACTTCATAGCCAGCTTTTAGTCCTTCAAATCTCTCTAAGTAATCACCTTTTAAAAGGAAATACTTAACAACACCCTCTTCTTTAGCAAATATTTTTTGCGTAACAGGAGCACCATCTTTTACTAAAAGCTCAGACGCATAAGGGATACGACTTGGTACATTCCAACCATCTTTAATGGTTTCAACAATTGACTCAGCTTCATTTACTAAAGAGCCATTTTCGTATGGGAAGTAGTATTTACCCTCAATTTGTCCACCAACACCTGCTAATTCATTTGGTTTTGCTATCTCATTTTTACGAAGAGAATATCTTATTGTCTCTTTATCGGAAACAATACTGATAATAACTTCATCATGAACTGTATTTACTTCAAATCTACCACTAAATGGAGCTTTAATTTTTGGCTCAACCAAAAGCACTGCTGCATTTCTACGATTTGCAACAATATTTTTATTCTCTTTAGAAGCATATGTTTTAAGGTTATAGTAACGGATAAAGCCCTCTTTTTCTGCTACAACCTGTCTCTCTTGTGCGGTTGAACTAGCAGTTCCACCGACATGGAAAGTTCTAAGAGTAAGCTGAGTTCCTGGCTCACCGATTGATTGCGCAGCAATAATGCCAACCGCTTCACCTTTACGAACAATATGACCAGTCGCAAGGTTTACACCATAACACAGTGCACAAATACCTTCTTCACTTTTACATGTAGTAGGAGTTCTGATATATGCTGTTTTTATTCCGGCTTCTGCTATTACTTTAGCACTTACTTCATCAAGAAGAGTTCCTTCGGTAAATAGAATCTCGTTACTGATTGGATCAATAACATCATCAGCTAAAACTCTACCATTTAATCTATCTTCTAAAGACTCAATAAGAGTATTTTGGTCAGAAATATCTGAAATTTCGATGCCCTCATGAGTATGACAATCATGCTCTACGATTTTAACATTTTGCGCAACATCAACAAGCTTACGAGTTAAATATCCAGCATTTGCTGTTTTAAGTGCTGTATCGGCAAGACCTTTTCTAGCTCCGTGAGTAGAAATAAAGTACTCAATAACATTTAGCCCCTCTTTAAAGTTAGAGATAATTGGTGTTTCGATAATCTCACCACTTGGCTTAGCCATAAGTCCCCTCATACCAGCTAACTGACGGATTTGAGCAGCCGAACCCCTAGCACCTGAGTCTGCCATCATATGGATTGAGTTAAATCCGCTCTTGTCTGTTTGAACAAGATCCATCATCTGAGTAGCTAGAGTGTTGTTTGTATCTGTCCAAACATCAATAATCTTATTGTATCTCTCTTGCTCTGTTAAAAGTCCTGCTTCAAACTGCTTTTGAATCTCAATTACTCTATTTTTAGAGTCAGCAATTTTGGCTTTTTTTGTCTCAGGAACGATAACATCTGCAATAGAGATAGAGATACCTGATTCCGTAGCATGTTTAAATCCTAGATTTTTAAGTCTATCTAAGAATCCAGCAGTAATGCCGATACCACCATGTTTTTGAACATAATCAACCATCTCATTAATAGCTTTTTTCTTCATAGTTTTATTCCAAAGTTCTGCTGGAACAAAATCAGGAAGGATTGCTTTAAGTAGCATACGGCCCGCTGTTGTATGAATGATTCTACCATCATCACGAGTTCTTACTTTTGCGTGAATATCAAGTGCATCATGCTCAATCGCAATTCTTACTTCATCAACATTCGCAAAAAGTTTGTTCGAACCTTTAACTCCATTTTTTTCCAATGAAAGATAGTAAAGTCCTAAAACCATATCTTGTGATGGTGTCGCAATCGCTTTTCCAGATGCAGGAAGCAAGATATTCATAGATGCAAGCATAAGTACTTTAGCTTCTGCAATTGCAGCAGAACTTAAAGGTACATGCACTGCCATCTGATCCCCATCAAAGTCGGCATTAAATGCAGCACAAACTAATGGATGAAGCTGAATCGCTTTTCCATCAATTAGCTTTGGATGAAACGCTTGGATAGATAGCTTGTGAAGTGTTGGTGCACGATTAAGAAGCACTGGATACCCATCAACAATTTCAGCTAAACATTCCCAAACTTCATTAGTTTTTGCTTCAATCATATTTTTTGCAGCTTTAACTGTTATTGCATAACCTTTATCTTCAAGCTTTGCAATCAAGTGTGGTTTAAATAACTCTAGCGCCATTTTTTTAGGTAATCCGCACTCATCCATCGCTAAAGATGGTCCAACAACAATTACAGAACGCCCAGAGAAGTCAACGCGTTTTCCAAGTAGATTTTGACGGAAACGACCCTGCTTACCTTTAATAATTTCGCTTAAAGATTTTAGTGGTCGCTTGTTTGCACCTTTAACTGCATTTGCACGACGACCGTTGTCAAACAATGCATCTACTGACTCTTGAAGCATTCTTTTTTCATTTCTTACGATGATTTCAGGTGCTTCTAGCTCAACCAAACGCTTAAGTCTTTGGTTACGGTTAATTACACGACGATATAGGTCATTTACATCAGAAACTGCAAACTTTCCACCATCTAAAGAAACAAGCGGTCTTAAATCTGGTGGTAAAACTGGAAGAATTGTTAACATCATCCATGCAGGATTATTTCCTGAATTTAAGAATGACTCAATAACTTTAAGTCTTTTTGCAATAATTTTTCTTCTTGCATCACTCTTTGTAAGTTCAATATCCTCTTTAAGCTGAGTAAATGACTCAACTAAATCAATTGAATCAAGTAGATCACGAATAACCTCTCCACCCATACGAGCTTTGAAGCCAAGTTCACCAAATCTTTGGATTAAAACTCGATACTGCTCCTCATTTAAAACATCATATTTTAAAACTGGGGTTTTTGCTTCAGCATCATAATATGCCTCTCCACCACTCTCAACAATATATGCTTCATAGTAAAGCACGCGCTCTAAATCTTTCATCTTGATACCAAGAAGAGTGCCTATTCTTGAAGGAAGAGAACTAACATACCAGATATGAGCAACTGGAGTTACAAGCTCTATATGCCCCATGCGGATACGGCGAACTTTTGTACTTGTTACTTCAACACCACACTTCTCGCAGACAACGCCTTTGTAGCGCATTTTTTTGTATTTTCCACAAAGACACTCATAGTCGCGCACAGGACCAAAAATCTTTGCACAAAAAAGACCATCTCGCTCAGGCTTAAGTGTACGATAGTTGATTGTTTCGGGCTTCTTAACCTCACCATGACTCCATGAGAGAACTTTCTCAGGAGATGCAAGACGAAATTGCAGCTGTTTTATATCTTTTGGTCTGTTATCTTCAGTAACTTCAATGCCTACTAGTTTACTCATTGTCTTCTACCTCGTCAAATATTTCTACATCAAGAGCTAACGCTTGAAGCTCTTTTGTTAATACAAATAGTGTCTCTGGGATACCAGATGCTGGTATCAATTCACCTTTAGTAATTGCTTTATATGCTCTAACGCGTCCTTCGACATCATCAGACTTGATAGTTAACATCTCTTTTAAAACAGCAGATGCACCATAAGCCTCTAGTGCCCAAACTTCCATCTCTCCAAATCTCTGTCCACCAAATAGTGCTTTACCACCAACTGGCTGTTGTGTAACTAAAGAGTATGGTCCAGTTGAACGAGCATGAATTTTCTCATCAACCAAGTGATGAAGTTTTAGGATATACATATAACCAACATTCACACGCTCTTTTATCTTTTCGCCTGTCTTACCGTTGTAAACAACAGTTTTGCCGTCACTATCCATTTTTGCAAGTTCAAAAAGTTTATCAAACTCCGTACTGTTTACACCCTCAAAAATTGGAGTTGCAAACTTAACGCCATTTGACCAATCACGAGCATAGCCCAAGAAGATATCATCACTCATTGCGCCAATTACTTTTTTTGCATTCATTAAGCCTGCGACATCGGCAATTGTTATCATTTTTTCTCTTAGATTTTTAATAAAATCTTTTTGTTTTGTATCAAACTGCTCTAGTATCTGGTTGCCAAGCTCACGACCTGCCATACCTAAGTGCATCTCTAAAATCTGACCAATATTCATACGGGATGGAACACCTAGAGGATTCAGACATATGTCAACACTTCTTCCATCTTCCATATATGGCATATCAACTTCAGGAACAATTATAGAAACGATACCCTTGTTTCCGTGTCTTCCTGCCATTTTATCACCGACTTTTAATTGGCGTTTTGTTGCAATATAGATTTTTACATATTTAACAACACCGTTTGGAAGGATGTCATCTTTTTCTAAAATTGTAAGTTTCTCTTCATGTTCATCACGGAAAAGTCTTTTCTCTTTTTGGAAATAATTTTTAGTTTTGTTGTACTCATTTTGTATCTCTTCACTAAATGATTTAATAATCGCATTCATAGCAAAACGATTCACTTCAAGCAAATCTTTTCCATTGATTAAATCACCAGCTTTGTAGCTAGTCTCACCAATTTTAATATCAGCTATTAAAGGATCTCTTGTTAAAAGTTTAGTAACTCTCAACATCTCCTCTTTGTCAATCATTAAAAGTCTGTCGTAGTGCTCTCTCTCAAGATAATCTCTCTCCTCTTTTTCAAGCTCTAACGCACTATGATCTTTGTCGTAGCCTTTTTTAGTAAAGATTTTTATATCTACAACGACACCCTCCATGCTTGGTGGGCAATAGAGTGATTTGTTTACAACATGTCCAGCTTTTTCACCAAAAATAGCGCGAAGAAGTCTCTCTTCTGGAGTTGGCTTTACTTCGCCTTTTGGAGAAACCTTACCAACTAAAATCATTCCACCTTTAACATTGGTACCGATTTTAACAATACCGCCATCATCAAGGTGAGCCAACTCATCATCCCTAACATTAGGAATGTCACGGGTAATCTCTTCAACACCATGCTTTAACTCTCTAGCCTCTATCTCTTTCTCGTATATATGAACAGATGTAAATGCATCTTTACGAATCATTCTCTCGGAAATAACGATAGCATCCTCGAAGTTGTAACCATACCACGGCATAAACGCAACCATTGCATTAACTCCAAGAGCAAGTTCGCCCTGATCCATATTTGGACCATCGGCGATAACCTGACCTTTAATAACTTGTTGTCCAATATTAACAATCGGTTTTTGAACAAAAGATGTGTTTTGATTTGTACGAAGATTTTTTTGTAATGGATAGTAATCTATATAAATCTCTCCATCTTCTTCGCCCATAACATATATATGTTTTGCATCAACTTTTTCTACAATTCCAGCTCTCTTAGCTTTAACACACTCCCAAGAATCTCTTGCAACAAGTTTTTCAACACCTGTTCCAACTATTGGAGCATAAGACTTTATAAGCGGTACTGCTTGTCGTTGCATGTTTGAGCCCATAAGTGCACGGTTAGCATCATCATGCTCTAAAAATGGAATAAGCGAAGCAGCAACACCAACAACCATATGTGAAGATAAATCAGCATATTCACATTCGCTTGATGAACGAAGAAGTATTTCGCCATCCATCCTTGTAATTACCAAATTATCTACAAACTGACCACTCTCATCAAGGGCATTAGATGCAGCAGCAATTTTTTTGCCCTCTTCCTGAGTTGCAGTAAGATAAACAATCTCGTTAAGAATTTTTCCATCTTTCATTACTTTATATGGGGCTTCAATAAATCCATGCTCATTAACTTTTGAGTAGGTAGCTAAAGTGTTGATAAGACCAATATTTTGACCCTCTGGAGTCTCAACTGGACATATTCTACCATAGTGAGTAGGATGAACGTCACGAACTTCAAATCCAGCTCTCTCTTTTACTAAACCACCCTCTCCAAGGGCCGATAAACGACGCTTGTGAGTAACTTCCGATAGTGGATTTGTCTGATCCATAAATTGTGAAAGTTGTCCACCTGAAAAGAACTCCATAATTGTTGAAGTTATCATCTTAGAGTTAATCAAATCATGAGGCATAAGCTCACTCATTGGTCCACTCATAGTTGATAGTTTATCACGGATTGCTTTTTGCATTTTTACAAGACCATTATGCAGCTCATTTCCTAAAAGCTCACCAATTGAGCGAATACGACGATTGCCTAAGTGATCTCTATCGTCGATATGACCTTGACCATTTTTAACTTTAATAACATATTTTACAGATTCAATAATATCTTCTTTAGTCAAAACAGTTACATATTCAGGAATATCAAGACCCAATTTATGATTCATTTTCATACGACCAACTCTCGTTAAGTCATATCTCTCAGGGTCAAAAAATAGTTGATTTACGAAAATTTTTGCAGCCTCTTTTGTTACTGGCTCACCTGGTCTCATTACTTTATAGATACGAATTGCAGATAAATCATTCTCATCTTCAATATCTTCAATTTGTTTAAGAAGTTTAAGCGAATCAGCGTCAGCAATAAATGCATTAATGATAGAACTATCAACACCCTCAGCTAAATCGTTTGCAATTTTAAAATTTGTAATACCAATTTCAGACAGTTTTTTTAGTTTTGTCTCATCAATACGACTCATTGCATCAAAAAGAATTTCGCCTGTTTGAGGATCAACAATAGCTTGTGCAAGATAGCGATCAAGTAAAATCTCTAATGGATATTCAACTTCAGTTAGTCCATCTTCAAGGAACTTTTGCGCTTTTTTTAGTGAAAGTCTTTTTCCTGCCGCTAGCAACACCGTTCCATCAATGCTAGAAAGGTCATAGTTTAGTCTTGAAGCATAATTAGCTGGGACAAATTTCATAGAGTATTTATTGTCTTTGATATTTATTGTCTCAATTGGATAGAATAGTTTTAAAACATCTTGTTTAGAGTAACCAAGTGCACGAAACATAATAGTTACTGGAACTTTACGACGCTTATTGATTCTCATATATAAAATATCTTTAGGATCATATTCAAAGTATAACCATGAACCACGATCTGGAATAATTTGACCAGTAAAGATTAACTTATTTCCAGAAGTAGTTGACTCTTCTTCTTTGAAGATAACACCTGGTGAGCGGTGAAGCTGGTTAACAACAACTCTCTCAACACCATTAATAATAAAAGAAGTTCTCTCTGTCATTAGTGGGATATCACGAACAAAAATACTTTGTTCTTTTATATCTTTTACACCTAACTTCTCTTTTGTATTCTCATCTCTATCCCAAAGTATAAGGCGAGTTTTCATTCTTAGAGATACAGCATAGGTTAAACCACGCTCCATACACTCTCTTACAGTATATTTTGGTCTGCCTACTTCGCTACCGATATACTCAATTGTGAGTCTATTTTGTGTGTCATGAATTGGGAAAACAGATTGAAATACTTTTTCAATACCACTATTTGTTCTATCTTTATCGTCCAACATTAAAAAACCATTATATGAACTTTGTTGGAGTTGTAGTAGATTTGGCACTTCAATTTGTTGGGGAGTTTTAGAGAAGTCAACACGAAGACGATTTCCGGAATATAAAGTATTTAACATAGGCTACCTCGGTGAGTTGTATTGGTACTTAATTATAAAAATTAAGTTTATCGTATCTTGGCGTCCCAAAGATATGATTTTTGCTCTTTAAAGAGCTCTATTAGTAGTGCGTATAACGACATAAGGGCACTTTTACCAAGGGATTAAATCTCTTCGTAAAAGCACCCAAAATTGTACTTCAGGAGATAATTCTCCTGAAGTACAGAAAGTAAAAATTATTTAACTGTTACTTTTGCGCCAGCTTCTTCAAGCTCTTTTTTAGCATTCATTGCAGTCTCTTTATCAACACCCTCTTTGATTGTTGAAGGTAAGTTTTCTGATGCATCTTTAGCTTCTTTTAATCCTAAGCCAGTTAAAGCACGAATTGCTTTAATAACATTAATTTTCTTATCACCAGAGTCAGTAATAATAACTGTAAATTCAGTTTGTTCTTCTTCAGCAGCAGCAGCAACAGCACCACCAGCAACAGCAACAGGCTGAGCTGAAACTCCGAATTTTTCTTCAAATTCTTTTACAAGAACAGACAGTTCAAGAACAGAAAGTCCTGAAATAAACTCTAATACATCTTCTTTAGTTATAGCCATAATATTTCTCCATTACGAAATTTTATAATGATTGTCATCATCTTTATTGTTAAAAGCTATTAAGCTTCTTTTTTTTGTCTTAGTGCATCCAAACCGATAGTAAAGTTTGCAACTGGCGCCATCCAAGTAGCAGCAAGCATACCAAGAAGCTCATTACGACCAGGAAGTTTAGCAAATGCTTCAACTTTAGCAGCATCAGAAGGTTCACGGTCAATATACGCGCTTTTGATTACAAATTTATCATTGCTTTTTGCAAAATCTGCTACTATTTTAGAAGTAGTGATTGAATCAGCACCCCATACTAAAATGTTAGTATCTTTTACTACTATACCGTTTAATTCGGCATTAGCAAGAGCAATAGTTGCCAAAGTATTTTTAACAACTTGAACTTTCGTATCTTTTAAACGAGCAACATTTCTTAAGCTCTCAAGTGAAGAAACAGTCAGCCCTTTGTAATCACATAAGATTACAGATTGCGCCACTTTAAATTCATTTGAAAGTACTTCAATAATTTCAGCTTTTTGTGTTTTTGTCATAGAATATCTCCTTTCCAGACAACACCTCAAATAGGAAATATTAAGCTTTCGCTCCTATTATCTTAAGTCCATAAAATGCAGTTACCGAAGAAGTAACTTAATAGTGCCTTACGAATAAGACACTAAAAATCACTAACTTTATTTCAATTCTAAAAGTTCCATATTGTCTAGCTTGATTGCTGGACTCATTGTTAAAGAGAGTGCCGCATGCTTAATATAGCGACCTTTTGCTGATGATGGTTTATGCTTATTGATAGCTCTTACAAAAGAGATTAAGTTTTCAGCAATTTTTTTAGTATCAAAACTAGCTTTACCTATACCTGCGTGAATATTTCCTTTTTTATCAACACGGAAACTCACTTGACCACCCTTAACATTCTTAACAGCAGTTGCAACATCTGGAGTCACAGTTCCTGTTTTAGGGTTAGGCATCATACCTTTTGGTCCTAAAATACGACCAATTTGTCCAACAAGACCCATACAATCTGGTGCAGCAACAACTACATCAAAATTAAATATACCATCTTTAATCTGTTGAACTAAATCATCAGTGCCAACGATATCAGCACCAGCTGCTTTAGCTTCATCAGCTTTAGCACCTTTAGCAAAAACCGCAACACGAACAGTTTTGCCTGTTCCGTGAGGAAGAACTATTGCACCACGAATCATCTGATCGGCATGTCTTGGATCTACATTTAAGTTAAGTGCTATTTCAACAGTTTCGTCAAACTTTGCACTAATTAAATCTTTCAACAATAGAGATGCTTCTTCAACTTTATATGCTTTGTTTGCATCAATTTTTTCTACTAATTGTTTATATCTTTTACTCATTTTCAAATTCTCCTATCAAATTCTGCCACAAAATTTTATATCAGTGTGGTCGATGATATTTAGTAACTGTAGAAATTATGCAGTTACTTAGTCTACTATTTGAATGCCGATTGAACGAGCTGAACCAGATATTGTATTTACAGCCATCTCAACATTTGTTGTATTTAAATCTTCCATTTTTTGCTTAACAACTTCCATTAATTGATCACGAGTGATTTTTCCAATAATGTTTTTCAAAGGATTATCTGTACCCTTCTTAAGACCTGCTGCTCTCATTAAAAGTGCAGAAGCTGGTGGTTGTTTAGTTATAAAAGTAAAACTTTTATCAGTGTAAACAGTGATAACAACAGGAACTTTGAATCCCATTTTATCTTTTGTTTTTTCATTAAACGCTTTAGTAAACTCCATTATATTAACGCCTCTTTGTCCAAGCGCCGGTCCTACTGGTGGTGCTGGTGTTGCTTTTCCAGCTTCAATGTGTAACTTGATGTAAGTTAAAATCTTTTTTGCCATTTTTATTCCTTTTTTTGATTTAAATTATTTTTTCAACTTGAGTATAAGAGATATCAACCGGAGTCGCTCTTCCAAAAATTGAAACATTTAGTTTTAGAGTACCATGCTCTAAATCATACTCATCTACAGTTGCAGTAAAGTTTGCGAATGGTCCTTCAACAATGCGAACAGTCTCACCATTATCAAAAAATACTTTTGGTTTTGGAGCCGCACGATTGTTTATGCGATCAAGTATTACATTAATATCATGATTACTTAATGGTGTTGGAATATTTGCTTCACCAATAAATCCAGAAACCTTAGGAATACTTTGAATTAAGTGTTGAATTTGTGTTGTTAAGTCAATTCTTGCAAAGACATATCCAGAATATAGTGAACGCTCAGAGATTTTTTTCTTGCCATCTTTAACTTCTATAACATCTTCAGTAGGCACTATTACATCTGTAATTTTATCTTGAAGTCTCATCTCTTCTATCATATTTAGTATTGCTAAACGAACAGTTCTTTCATTTCCATAGGTTTGAATAGAGTACCATTGATGTGCCATGACTTTTTCCTTAACCTAAAATTGCTGATACAATAGATGACATAGCTAAATCAACTAAAGCTAGAAATATTGCTATTGCTGTTACTACTATTAAAACTGAAATATACGCCTGTTTAACCTGACCTCTTGTCGGAAAGATTACTTTAGTTAGTTCTAATTTCGCATTTTTAAAATGTGTGCCTAAATTCATTAAACTTTCCTACAATTACATTAATTACAGATAAAGCTCTAAAGCTTTACATATAATTAATGGTGGCAGGCGTGGAGAGACTCGAACTCCCATCACCCGGATTTGGAATCCGGTGCTCTAACCATTGGAGCTACACGCCTATTTATTATGATCTATTATAATCATAAAAACTATCTATTAAAAAAAATTAAATTGCCACTAATTTTTAGTGGCAAAAATATTATAGTTTCATCTCTTTATGAACAGTGTGTTCACGGCAAAATTTACAATATTTTTTTGCTGAAAATTTTTCAGTATGTGTTTTTTTATTTCTAGTCGTGTGATAGTTACGACGAGTACACTTCTCACATCCTAAATGTATTGCTTCTCTCATGTTATTAACCTTATTAAAGCATTAATGCAAAATTCGCGAAAGCGAATTAAGCAAGAATCTCAGCTACAACACCAGCACCAACAGTTCTTCCACCCTCACGAATAGCGAACTTAGTACCTTTTTCCATAGCAATTGGATGAATTAAATCAACAACAATACTTACATTGTCACCAGGCATAACCATCTCAACACCTTCTGGTAGTGAAATTGCACCTGTAACATCTGTTGTACGAACATAGAATTGTGGTCTATAGTTAGAGAAGAATGGAGTATGACGACCACCCTCTTCTTTACTTAGTACATAAATCTCAGCTGTAAATTTAGTGTGAGGTTTAATACTTTTCGGCTTACAAAGAACTTGTCCACGCTCAACAGCTTCTTTTGAGATACCGCGTAATAGAAGACCACAATTATCACCAGCAACACCCTCAGTCATCTCTTTACGGAACATTTCGATTCCAGTTACAGTAGATACTTGAGTGTCACGAATTCCAACGATTTCAATAGACTCACCGATTTTAACTGTACCACGCTCAATACGACCTGTTACAACAGTTCCACGACCAGAGATTGAGAAAACATCCTCAACTGGCATTAGGAAATCTTTATCTGTTTCACGAATAGGTTGAGGAATATATCTATCAACTTCAGCCATTAATTTTTGTACTTTAGCAGACCATGGCCCAAGAGTACCACTTTTTGCTTCTTCAAGTGCTTTTGTTGCAGAACCAGCAACGATAGGAGTATCATCGCCTGGGAATTCATACATATCCAAAAGTTCACGAATTTCCATCTCTACTAACTCTAATAACTCTTCATCATCAACCATATCTTCTTTATTCATGAAAACAACGATATATGGAACACCTACTTGCTTTGAAAGAAGAATATGCTCACGAGTTTGTGGCATCGGACCATCAGCTGCAGAAACAACTAAAATAGCACCATCCATTTGAGCAGCACCAGTAATCATGTTCTTAACATAATCCGCGTGACCTGGACAGTCAACATGCGCATAATGGCGATTATCAGTTTCATACTCAACATGTGAAGTAGATATAGTGATACCGCGCTCTCTCTCTTCTGGAGCATTATCAATAGCATCATAATCCATCATTTTAGCACCGTTAGTTACTGCTAAAACTGCTGTAATTGCTGCAGTTAGTGTTGTTTTACCATGGTCAACGTGACCAATCGTACCGATGTTACAATGAGGCTTATTGCGCTCAAACTTTTCTTTTGCCATTGTGTCCTCCGACTTTATTTGTGAATAGAAATGGAATTGTACCAAAAAATTATTCAATTATTGCTTAAACTTTTTGCTTTTATTTCACTTTAATGGAGCTCACGAGCGGATTTGAACCGCCGACCTCTTCCTTACCAAGGAAGTGCTCTACCCCTGAGCCACGAGAGCATAGTTTAATAGCAATATGACAAGCAATAATTGTATAATTTTTATATTAGTTATTATGTGTAGATTAGTAGATATACAGTATTTATTTAAAAATAAAATATATTTTATGAAGTAGGTTGAAATTGTACTTCAGCTTCCAGAATGTATGTTTCAATGGAGCGGGTGAAGGGACTCGAACCCTCGACCCTCAGCTTGGAAGGCTGACGCTCTAGCCAACTGAGCTACGCCCGCATGTGCCATTGATGGTGGTGAGAAGAGGAGTCGAACCTCTGAACCCATAGGGAACGGATTTACAGTCCATCGTCGTTGGCCACTTGACTATCTCACCATATAATACATTTAAATCTTTTTTTGTTTCTGGTCTAACACTGTTTCTAATATTCGAAATTCAATGGTGCCGACACGAGGATTTGAACCCCGGGCCTGCTGATTACAAATCAGCTGCTCTAGCCAACTGAGCTATGTCGGCATCGAATTTGAGCCAGAATTATAGTGCAATAAATATTCAATGTCAAGCTTTTGTCACTAGAATTCTATAATATCTGAATCTTTAAGGATAATTGGTTCTGTTTTACCCTTATACAGTTGGATTTCATCAATAATTGTCTTAAGATACATTGGCTTTATGTGATTTATGTAGAGTTTTATACCGCTTTTTTTTAATTTTTTTAATGATGAAAATAGTAATTTTGGAGTGAGGTGCTTACTCTCTTTTGCTAAAGCGTCTAGATATGATGGAAATGAACACTCTATTACCATGGCAGTTATATTGTCTCTACTATCTATAATTTCAATTAAGTTATCTAGGGAATATGTGTCTGCAGTTATTATAACTGCATCACTATTTTTTTTATAAATATAGCCGGAACTTGGGACTGTATGATCTGTCTTAAAAGGCTCTATGCTCTCATTTTCTCCAATATCATACTCCTTATTAAGCTCTATCTCACTATATTTTATGGCCATTTCGTCAGAATTTATTAACTTTATTTTTGAGAAGTCTGGCCATATCAGATCATTAAAGAAGTGCTTTTTGAGTATTTTGATAGTTTCAGGGAGAGCATTTATCGTAAGTGATTGCTTTCTAATAGCAAAATAATTATCTAGTATATATGCTATGTCACTTATGTGGTCCAAATGTGAGTGTGTTAGCCAAATATTTTCGATGATAGCGCACTTCTCTTCAAGTGGCGAGATAAGATTTCCTGCATCTATAACATTTGTTTCATTTAGTAAAAACGAGGTAGTTCCAAAACCTTTCAATCTTGTTCCGTATGCACCAAGAATTTTTATATGATTTTTTAGTGATTTTTCTCGGCTTTTACCATCTTTGTATACATCCTTGAATTTTTCCCTAACGCTAAGCATCTCATCTAGGTTATCAAAAAATATATCAATTAAATTTGGGTCAAAATGCTTACCTCTCTCCTCTTTAAAGTGATTAAAAATTTTCTCATCATCCCAAGCTTTTTTATAAACTCTATCACTTCCAAGAGCGTCAAAAACATCGGCAATCGCGGTTATACGCCCATAAATATGAATATCTTCACCGCTTAAACCTCTTGGATATCCACTCCCGTTCCACTTTTCATGATGCTCATGAGCAACAATAGAAGCGGCCTTTAAAAGTGGTCTATCTGAATTTTTTATCATTGAGTGTCCAAGCTCTGCGTGCTTCTTCATTATTTCAAATTCACTTGAAGTAAATATTCCTGGTTTGTTTAAGATAGAATCAGCTATAGCGATTTTTCCTATATCGTGCATTGGGCTAGCTTGCTTTAGCAGCTCCGCTTCTTTTTCATTCATACCACTAGCTAGTGCCAATATTTTTGAATACTCAGCAACTCTTTTTACATGGTTTCCTGTCTCTTTGCTTCTGCTCTCGGCGACTGCGCCCATAGTAAAAACGACTTCTTTTTGAGTATCTTCTACCTCTTTGGCAAGCATAGCAGATATAATGCTCTCAGCAGCGTATGTGCTTGCTAGCATTAGCCGCTCCATATCTCTTTGATCAAAAGTGCCTTTCTCTCCTCTATTATTTATAACCTGAAAAGCGCCAATAATCTCATCATTATTGTCAAACATTGGAATAACCATCATACTCTTTGTGTTATAGCCGGTTATCTTATCTACATCTGGGTTAAATCTCTCATCCGTATAAGCATCATCAACTATAATTTTTTTACCACTCGCGATAGAGTAGCCAACCAATCCAGAGCCCATTGGCAACTCTATTGGATTCATTCCATGCGCTACCTTAGTCCAGATTCTCTGCTTCTCATAATCTGCAATCCAGACACTACATCTATCCGAACTCGTAAGAGCTCTTCCCATATTTGCTAAAATAACAATAACATCATCATGATCTCTAAGAGAGGATATCTCCGTAAGATAGATAAAAACGAGCTCTAAAATCTCATTTGCATTCAGACTTCTTGCGTGTTTCATATAATTTCCTATTTGGTTGTCATCTTGTTGACACCCCATGGATGCTTTTCTTGCACTAATTGTAAAAAATATTTTGATGGATTATCACTGTAGCTATCTATTAGTTGGTTGAAAAGTCTCTCTGCTTTTTCAAAATCACCACTCTTATAGACACGAAGTGCCTCATCATGAAGTTTTTTTATCTCTTTTGATTTCTCTGTCGTTGGCATAAGCTCATAAAGAAGAACCGCCCTGTCTTTGCCTTTTACTTTAACTGGCTCAATTTCTCTATAGATAAAATTATCATTGATTTTTTGTGCTGTAAACTCTGTTATTAAAATATTTACTCCATAGTTTTTTGTGATGCCTTCTACTCTCGAGGCTAAATTAACACCATCTCCAATTACAGTATAGTTAAATCTTGTATCAGAGCCCATATTCCCAACAACTACTTCAGCCGTATTTATACCGATTCCAATATGAATTGCAGGTATGTTCTGAAGGACAAGCTCTTTGTTTAGTTTTTCCAACTCTTCTATCATTTCTAGTGCTGTTTTACAAGATGCATCTGCATGATCTTTAACATCAACAGGCGCGTTAAAAAATGCCATAACTGCATCGCCGATGTATTTATCTAACATTCCACCATTATTAAGCACAACATTCGTCATTGGTGTAAAATACCTATTTAATAGCTTAATTAGGCTAACCGGGTCCATTGACTCAGAGATAGTTGTAAATCCTCGAATATCACTAAAGAGTATACTAAGCTCTTTAGCTTCTCCACCAAGAGCAAGAGCTTCTGGGTTGGCTATTAACTTATCAAGGAGATCTGCTGAGAGGTAGCTAGAAAAAGCTCCACGCAAAAATTTACCACTTTTTTCTTGAATATTAAACGCTATTGCCTCTGCGGCAATTAAGCTTAAAATCAAAGAAACAAGAGGATAAAAAAGGTCAATGTAAATCATATCCGCCACAAAAAGATATCTCACATAAGCATATAAAAGTAGATAAAGAGTTACATTTGCAACTACTCTATAAACAATTTTTTTAGAGATAAAAATAAGCAAAAATGGCAAAATACTCATAAACACAATCAGTATCTGTGGAATATTTTTTGGCTCAACTATCAGATGATTCTCTAAAAAATTGGATAAAAATGTATAGTGAAGTAGTGGTCCCGGTATGGAGCCAATTGGCGTACTTGCGACATCGCCAGCTCCTACTTCAGTAATTCCAACTATTACAATTTTACCTTTAAAATAATCTGGTTTAATTTTTCCAGTTGCCACATCCAAAAAAGAGATTATATTGTACTGCTCTTGCTTGTAAAAATTCAGCCTTATAAATCCATTTTTATTTAGCTCTATAACTCTATTGCTTAGCACAACATGACTATCGTCCGCCCTGCTTATATCTTTATTATATTTTAATCTCAACCCCTGTATCGCAAGAGATGGATAGAGTATATCTTGAAAATATACAGCGACTGGATAAGAACGAAGAAGATGATCACTCTCACTAATTGTGGAAAAACTCCCACTAAGCGTGCAGGCTTGAAGTATTGGCAAGATATTCATCTCAGCAAAAGGTGCATATAAAAATTTAGGTTTTTTTGACTCAGAAATTTGAGTCTGTAGAAGGTCTAGTGATGAGCTACTTAGTGCCTCAAGTTCTTGATTATCAATATTTTGCGTTGCTTTTTCTCTAAGAAAAAAGCCACAAACGCTGTTGTTTAAGCTAGAAATAGAATCTGCTAAAGCGGTATCTTTCTTGGGAGATGTAGATTCCGAGAAAATCATATCCAACAAAACTACATCAGCTTCAGATAGCTTTTCTACTCCTTTTGCCAATATCTCTCTATCCCATGGCCATCTTCCGTAGAGATTTACGCTTGGCTCATCAACCGCAACAAAAACAATATCTCTGTTTATCTTTTTGTCTTGAAGTTCAAAATTTATGTCATTGTAACGAAGAGAAAAGCTCTCAAATGGCTCTATTTTATTTATCTGCAAAAACAGAACAGTTGTTAAAATAAATATTAATGCACCAAGATAAATTAATTTCTCTCTCATGGCAGTATGATTATCCCTAAAATCAGATTTACTCTATTTTTTAATAGAGTTGATTATTTGCTCAAAATATGCGAGTTCCTCATCATTCTCTTTGCTTATAGCTTTCTCGTTTACTACATTTTTAGAAAATGAGATACTGTTTCCAGCCTGAAGGTCGAACTCTTTTGTAATCTCTGCAACACCCTTTGTCTGCTCATCTTTAAACTTTTTAAAATCAGCCTCTTTTTGATTAACAAAGTCATCAAATTGCTTTTGAACCCCCTTTCTGTACAGCTCAAACTCCTCTTTTATACTCGTAACTCCAATTAGTCCCTCTTTTAAAACGACCGAAGCATTTTCAGTAGCATCAACCATAAAGGTTGTTCCTTTGATTCCTATAATTGCAAATGGTGTTTTAACTTTAATTGAATTTCCAGCATCTCTTGATGTGATTTTATAATATATTTTTCCAGATTTTTGCTCTACACTTGAGTCTGTTGCAAATAAAATAGCAGAATTCACGCCCAAGACCAACATAGAGCCATCAACAAGCTTAAGAACAGCATTGGAGCTTTTAAAGCTCGTTAAAAGATCACCTTTTTTGATTTCCGCGCCCAACTTTATATTACCACTCTTAATGGAATTCTCACCCTTTACTTTTACCACTCCCTCTACTTTTACAACCGTGCCAACCACGGATGAGGCGCTTAGCGTAGTAAAAACAACCATTAAAACAGAGATAAAAAATCGTCTCATATCAAACTCCTGTATAAAATATAAATTATTATATCATTAAACCTGATAAAATTTTACAAAAAAGGCTCCCTACGATATGCTTAAAATACTATTTTCTCCATCCGAAAACAAAAGAGCTGAAGGCAAATATGACAAAAAAGAGATTTTTGGTTCAAACAGTGCCAGAGAAGAGATACTAAAGAGTTATAACGAAATAGTTTGTAGTGGCAATGAAGAGAAAATAAAAAATCTTTTTGGTTTAAAAAAAATTAGTGATGCTGCACCATATATAAGTGATATATTTAACTCAAAACAGATGTGTGCTATTGAGAGATACTGTGGTGTTGCTTATAAATATCTTGATTTTAATTCTTTAGAAGATAGTCAAAAAGAGTTTGTAAAAGCAAACACTGTGATTTTCTCAAATCTATATGGTCCGATTTTAGGTGGCGACCTAATTGCGAACTATAAAGTAAAGCAGGGAAGCAGTATCGGAGAAATTGCTCCAGAGAAATTTTATAGCGATAGATTTTCCTACCAACTGGATTTATACCTTGCAAATTGTGATATTTTGGATCTTCGCGCAGGCTATTATGATAAGTTTTACAAAATCAAAAAACCGTGCATAACTCTTAAATTTTTAAAAGATAGTAAGGTTGTAAGTCACTGGGCAAAAGCTTACAGAGGCTTAGTTTTAAGAGCTATTGCACAAAATAATATAACCTCAACAGCTGACTTTATGAGGCTAGAGATAGAAAATCTTGCGATTAAAGAGATTGTTAAAAAAACAAATATCACAGAGATAGTGTATGATATAAGATAATTAATTAGATTTTGTATAAAATTCCATTCACACAAACAAAAGGCTTACTTTGCAGGATTCACAAGAGTATAAAAATAAAAAAGCTCACTTTGAAAAAGTCATCACTCTTTATGGAAGAAATGTTGCTATAGAAGTTTTACAAGATAACACTATTGAGATTGAAAAAGTTCATCTTGCAAGCAGCAACAAGATAGATGGTGCAGTTGATACTATCTTAAAACTTGCTAAAAAAAGAGGTACTGAAATAGTGTATCATGATAAAAGTGCACTGAGTCGCATAAGTAAAAACGCTAAACAAGACCAAGGCGTAGCGATTGACATTATTGCAAACTCTTACCAAAATGCAAACGAGATAAAAAATCTTAAAAGTTTTAGACTTCTTGCTCTTGATGGCATCCAAAATCCGCAAAATCTTGGAATGATTGTCCGCTCATGCGCCGCTGGAAACATTGATGGAGTCATACTTCCTAAAAAAAATAGCGCAAAAATCTCTCCACTTGTTATAAAAGCAAGTGCTGGAACACTGTTTAAGCTTCCAATATTTTATTGCAATACACTCGATGAAATCTTAAAAGATTTAACCGATAGCAAGATTTACCTACTCTCTTCTCATGCTAAACACAACATTTATGATTTAGTTCTTGAATCAAAAACTATTTTTGTTTTAGGCAATGAGAGCGATGGGGTAAGTAAAGAGGTTGAAAAACTCTGTAATGATTCTATCTCTATTCCAATGCAAAGAGGCGTTGAATCTCTGAATGTTGCTGTTACTGCGTCAATCATTGCTTTTATTAAGCAATAGATAAAATCGCGTGAATATAACTAAAAAGCACATATGTGTTAGATAAGATTATTCTAATTGGTGCCTCTTGGTGGACCAGGTCAGATACAAAAAATTATCTCAGCTCTGCCTCTTCTTAAAAATAGCACTATTATTATTGCTCAACATATGGCAGTAGAATTTCTACTAAGTTTTGCAAAAACGACTTCAAGAACTCAACAAAAATAGCCTATCGATTGCCAGTGATAATGAAATTATTAAAAGTTGGCATATATTTTTTTGTGATGTAGATACCAGAGTTGAGAAAAGAGATTTATATCTATATTTTATCTGCAAACCTTCCTCATTATTAAATAGCTACAACCCCAATATAAACACTATTTTCAAATCTCTTATTCCATATACAAAGAATTTTAAAATTTTAGCTCTTACCCTAACTGGCATCGGCGATGATGGTGTTGATGGCTGCTGTGAGCTTAATCTAAATGGTGCTAGAACTATAACAGAAAGCAAAGTGTTGATAACATGCCCTTTCATTCACGAGAACGCATTAGAGACACAGAAATAAAAGCATGAGTGATATTATATATAATGTAAAGGAATTTTGTTTATAGAGTTGGTTTTGGCTATAAAAGAAAGAGATTTATTTTAATCATGCAGATTTTTTGTAAAAATATTTGAGCCTGAAGTCAATTTTAACTTATTGCTCTTCCAAAAAAAGCAATAAGATTATCAAGGAAAAAAGTTTAAACTTTTGCTTCTTCACGGCGTTGTAGATATGCCCATTGTGCATCTACTCTCTCTTGCCACTCTTTAATAAGGTACTTATATTCATCTTTAAATAGATGTTTAAAACGACCCTGAGCAGCTAAATACTCTTCAACTGGAACAACATTCTTAGGTCTGTAAGTTATGTTAAACTCTCTACCATCTATTACTTCATAAAGAGGAAAAACTAATGAATCAGTTGCCAAGTCTGTAATCATCATAGTATCTTTAGGATCAAATTTCCACTCAGTTGTACATGGAGATACTGCATTTATAAAAACAGCGCCCTCAGTTGCAAAACCTCTTTGAATCTTTTTAACCATGTCTTTCCACTTGTTTGGAGCAACTTGCGCTGCGTATGGAATATGATGAGCAGCCATAATTCCCATCATATCTTTTTTATTTTGTTTCTCGCCATACGAGATGGAACCAGCAGGCGATGTTGTAGCAGATGAGCCAATAGGAGTTGAACTTGAACGCTGTCCCCCAGTATTTGCATAAACTTCATTATCTAAAACAACATACATCATATCGTGATTTCTCTCCATACAGCCAG
The DNA here is from genome assembly GCA_021732045.1 of Sulfurimonas sp. Next base: position 91,300 of record JAKFWK010000003.1, on the reverse strand, counting down.
AGATCCACTGAAAACCGATATCATAAGATGCACCATCTCCGCCAAAAGCAACGAATTTAGGGTTTCTATCTGGTTGTTTTAGACGACCCTTTGTTTTAAGTGCCTTATACATAGTCTCTGCTCCTGCTATTGCAGTAGAGCTATTTTCAAAACCAATATGAATCCATGAAGCATCCCACGAAGTATATGGATATACTGCTGTACAAACCTCTAAACATCCAGTTGAAGCGGCTAAAACTAAATCATTATTAGTAGCGTTTAACACCTCTCTAACAATGATTGAATGGGCACAACCAGGGCACAAGAGATTTGCACCCTCAAAACGGTCGGCAGATGTCGAAAAATCTTTTAAGTTTTTAATTTGTTTAATTTCACTCATTATAACTTCCTATAAATATGATAGTTTCGGTCCGCGAACACCGATAAACTGTTGTAATTGAGTAGTAATTTTACCTGCATTCACATTTGCTTGAAGCTCATTGAAAAGTGCTACTAGATGTGCTTTTGTTAAGTCGCGTCCACCTAAACCATAGATATAACCAGAAAGCAGTGTTCTTATGCCTGTGTTATAAAGTGCACCGGCGACTTCATTAAACATAGCTCCTGCTGCTCCATTTGGAGATGATCTATCAAGAATGGCAACAGCTTTAGTGTTTTTAAGTGCTTCTGCTACTTGCACAAAAGGGAATGGACGAACAACGCGGAGTCCAACAACCCCAGCTTTAATGCCCTTTTCTCTCATTTCACTAGCTACCTCTCTTGCTGTCTCAACTGAAGTTCCCATACAAAAAACACAAACTTCTGCATCTTCCATATCATAAGATTCCACTTGATTGTATTTTCGTCCAGTTAATTTTTCAAATGCTGTAAAAACTTCTTCAATTTTTGGAGGAGCTTTTAGCATCAAATCATTATGTTGACGAGCTTTATGTTCAAAGTGCCAATCTTCTTCTGTTTGAACGCCGTGAGTTACTGGATGCTCAAAATCCAACATATCGTTCATCGGCTTATATTCACCAACAAAATTGTAAGCCGCATCATCACTTAGAGTATGAACACCTTGTGCAGTATGAGATGTCATAAAGCCATCTTGATGAACCATAACAGGAAGTCTAATATCATGATCTTCAGAAATTCTAAATGCCATAAGATTTAAGTCATACGCCTCTTGTGGGGAGTAAGCATCTACTTGAATCCAACCACTATCACGACCAAGATACATATCCGAGTGATCACCATTTACATTGAGTGGAGCAGCCAATGCACGGTTTACTACATTTAGAACAACTGGTAAACGCATACCTGATGCTTGATAAAGTGTTTCAACCATAAGGGCAAAACCCTGAGAAGATGTTGCAGTAGCAACGCGTCCGCCAGCGGCAGCAGCACCAATACAGCCACTCATTGCAGCATGCTCAGATTCAACCATAACGAACTCACCCTCAACATAGTTGTTTGCTTTAAACTTAGCATAACCCTCAACTATCGGGGTTGATGGAGTAATCGGATATGCTGCAACAACATCAACTTGAGCTTGTCTTAAAGCTTGCGCGGCAGCATGATTTCCATCCCATACTTCAATATCTTTTAAATTCATTTTGTTAAATGCCATTATGCTTCCTTCTCATCTTTTTTAGGCCAAGAAGCAATCTCAACCTCTTCATCTGCTTGTTCTGGGAACATTAAAAGTGACTTTGGATTCGTTGGGCATACTTCAACACATATTCCGCATCCCTTGCAGTGATCCATATCTATACCAATTAATTTTTTATCTCTTGAAATAATTGAAACATCTGGACAATATATCCAACAAAATTGACAATCTATACAATAGTCTTTATTGAATATTGGTTTAATCAATCTCCAATCGGCAACACTAGCAGTATAAGAGCTGTTTTCCGTGTAAGAGCGATCTTCTTGTCTCGTTCCTGCAATATTTTCTATCTCTCCGTTAAAAGTCCGAAGCATTGCCCCGATTTCAAATTCATCCCAGCCTTTTTTTGCCATCACAAACCCCCTATTTCACTTCATCATAAGCGCGTTGAATCGCACTCATATTTGCATCAATAATCTTTTGAGGCAATTTACCAAGAACTCTTTTCATACTCTCTTTAAAAAACTCTATATCATACATACCAGAAATTTTCATGAATGCACCAAGCATTGGAGTGTTTGGAATAGGTTTGCCAATAGTCTCTCTGGAGATTTTAATACAATCAACAGTATAAACCTCTTTGCCATCGAGTTTTGGCTGAGCTTTAGCTAGTTCTTCTTTTGTTAAGTGAGTTGTAATTATATACTTTGTTGTAGCTTTACCATTTATAGTTACATCACTTGTAAAAACAAGTGCTGGATCTATAACAAATACAAAATCTGGCTCCATATATTTTTCATGGTTCATAACCACTTTATCATCCACACGATTGTAAGCCGTCATCGCAGCTCCGCGTTTAGCAGAGCCATAAAATGCGAATGCTTGTACATGCTTACCAGTTGTAGAAATAACATCTGCCAAACCTTTAGCACCAGTAACAGCACCTTGTCCAGCACGACTATGCCATCTAATTTCCAGCATAACTCCCCCTTTTTTTTATCTTATATAAGAATATCTATTGTTTTTAAGCGCTTATTCTAGACAAGTCGCTCTTAAAAGTAGCTTGATATTCGAGTATTTTTAAATAAGTGAAAAAAGTGTGTTATTTTTTCCTATTTTCTAGATAGATAACCGCCTCCAATGCGTTATCAAATATGTGTCTAGTAAACTCTTTTAGCGTCTCAAAAGTGTCATAGCCACTCAATACTCCTATTGAATTAACTTTTGCATTTTCTGCTGAAATCATATCTAGTTTTGTATCACCAATCATCCAAATTTCTCTATTTTTTACATCTAAATTTTGCAGTGCTTTTAAGATTGGCTCGGCATCTGGTTTGGGATTTTGAACATCCTCCCTACCTATAAGAACATCAAAATATCTCATCAAATCAAAGTGTTCCATTAAAATCTTCGAGTACTCTCCTGTTTTGGTTGTGACAATTCCAAGTGTAGCAAATCTGCTAGCAATCTCTATAGCCTCTCTTGCATTCGATAAAAGTTCAGTTTTTTCTCTTGAAATTTCACGATAGTGTGCTTTATATGTTGCAATCAAATCAACTATTTTCTCATCTTTAACACCCAAATTTGCATACATAATATCCAAAGGATAGCCAATCAATGCCTTTATCTCATCATCTTTGGAGTGTGGAATATCATGTATATCAAAGGAGTGCTTAAAGCTCTCCAAAATAGCTTCCGTGGAGTCTATAAGAGTTCCATCTAAATCAAAAAGTATAATCACTTTATTTCTCCCATTTTATATAATTATGCCAAATCCCACTTGGTGATGGTTCAATATTTTTTATCTCTTTGCTTACAACTGTTAAAGAGTCTGGAATATATAAAAAAAGATATGGATTGTCTTCGACTATAATCTTAAACATTGCTCTCCACATAGAAGCTAGTTTTTGTTCGTCAATAACACTTTGAGACTCTTCAATCATCTTATTTATTTTTTCATTTTTGTATCCGACAAGGTTAAACCCACCTTTTGTATCACTATCTGTATGCCAGAACATGTATGGGTCTGGTGTTGGCGAAAGTCCCCATCCAAGCAAAACTGTATCAAACTTGTGAGGCATTACAATTGTATTCAAAAAAGCTTGCCACTCCATAACCCTCAGATTTACAATCACCCCAGCATTTTTAAGTTGATGCTGTAAAATCTGAGCGGCATATGGACGAATTGAGTTTGAATTTGATGTAGCTATCTCAAATGTAAACGGATTTTTCTCATCATAACCTGCCTCTCTTAAAAGCTCTTTCGCTCTTTTTATATTTTGTTTTGGAGCTTTTACATCTTTATTGAAAGCTTTTGTTCCTGGAAGAAACGGTCCTGTACAAACTTTAGCATGATTAAAAAAGAGGATAGAGACTATCTCGTCTCTGTTAATTGCCAAAGATATGGCTTCTCTTACCTTTGGATTTTTAAACTTCTCGGATTTTAGATTAAAACCTAAATATGTATATGAGTGTGAAATCTCCTCATGAACATCAAATTTCTTAAAAAACTCGGTATCTAGCTGCCTTTCAAACTGCATAGGCTCAATGCTGCCGACATCAACAACAGATGATTTTAACATCAAAAAACGCGTCATTGTGTCTGGAACAACATGAAAAGATATTGAATCAATTTTGGCACGACCTTCAAAATAATCATCAAATGCGCTCAAGACTATATTTTTAGAGTGTTCAAGCTGCTGAAGTTTGTAAGCTCCCGTTCCTATGGGATTTTTGTTAAAAGATGAGCTCATTAAATTTTTTTCATCTCTTAGAATATGTTCTGGTAAAATCCCCATCATCCAAGTCTCCAAAGCCTTAAAGTATGGCTTTTTATATTTCACTTTTATAATGTAATCTCCACTAGCCTCAACGCTCTCTACAAACCTAAATTCCGTGCTGTATGGTGAACTTATATTTGGCGATATTAGCGTCTTGTATGTAAATACGACATCTTTTGCGCTGAACTTTTTACCATCATGCCATTTTACATTTTCACGAAGTTTAAAGACAAGGGTTTTGTTGTCTTCAAAGTAGAATCTCTCGGCCAAATCACCGATGATTTTTGATAAATTTTTATCATACTTAACAAGTCCATTAAATAAAAAGCCTGTTATCTCAGATGAACTAGAATCTGTTGCTAAAATTGGATTAAGTCTTGATGGATTTGATGATGTCACCAGATGAAGCGTTGAAGAAAAAAGATTTATAGATAAAAGCAGGAACAAAATATAGCGCAAAGTTACTCTTTTTTGAAGAATTATATCTAAGTAGTTGTTAGATTTTATGGATTTTAGAGAAAGAATTGTTTTGATGATTTAACGAAATTAATTTTTTAAATTGATTGAAAAGATTTAAAAAGGAGAATTTTCCAAAGAAGCCAATAGCTTCTAAAGAAACGATAATTTTATAAAAAATTATCGTTTTGAGAACTGGCGAGAACGACGAGCTTTACGCTTGCCTGGTTTCTTTCTCTCAACTGTACGAGAGTCACGAGTCATCATACCTTCTGGTTTTAGTATAGCTTTTAACTCTGGGTTAAATCTTACTAAAGCACGAGAAATACCATGACGAAGAGCATCAGCTTGACCACCGAAACCACCACCTGTAGTGTTAGCAACGATATCAACTGATGTATCTTGTTTTGTTAAAGCAAGAGGTTGCTTAACACGAAGTTTTTTAGCCTCTAATCCGCCTAACCAAGCATCTAATGAAAGATTGTTGATTGTGATTGTACCTGTACCTGGAGTTAACCATACTTTTGCTATTGAAGCTTTACGACGACCTGTTGCGTATATTTTTGCCATATGTCAATCCTTACTTAGCAAATTGTGCAGAGTGAGGATGCTCAGCAGCTGCATATATTTTTAATTTTTTAAGCATTTTAGCGCCAAGCTTAGTTTTTGGAAGCATGCCGCGAGTTGCTAATTTGTATAATTTTTCTGGATTTTTTTCTAATAATTCAGTCATTTTAACACTTTTTGTGCTACCGAAGTAACCTGAGTGAGAAAAATACTCTTTACCAGCAATCTTTCCAAGACCATTGAACTTTGCTTTAGAAGCATTAACGATAACAACAAAGTCACCGCAGTCGATATTTGGAGTAAAACATGGTTTGTTTTTACCACGAAGTATAGTTGCTACTTCTGTAATAATACGACCAAAAGTTTTATCTTCAGCATCAATCAAAACCCATTTTTGATCGATTTGTTCAGGAGTTGCAATTTGTGTAAATTTCATTCTTGAACCTTTCATTTGATTTTCTAAAGAAGCGCTTAGCAAAAGCGAAACGATTCTCTTGTTTTGTGGTGGAAGTATAACCGAACTAACTTATAAGACGCTTAAATTATGGTTATTTTAAGGTTTAAACTTTTACTATTTTTATCTCGTCTTGCAACAGATAGCAGACATAGCCACTTACCTCAGCACTTGTAATCTCTTTAATGGCATCTACATAATATGCCACTTGTTTTAGATGTTCATCTGCAAAAAGCATGGAACTTTTATAGTCAATTACACTCCAGCTCTCAAAAAGTGAACTACTGTTCTTTACCAAAAGGTCAATATAACGAAGGCTTTTTTTGTATCTAAGTGCCTTTTCTCTAAAACACTCTCCCCTAACTAGATTGCAAAACTCACTATTTTTTAAAAGCTTTTTCACTCTCTTTGTTATCTCGTTCACCTCGCTATCTTCTAGCATAAATCCATATTTGTTTATCATCATATCTTTAGCGTTTTGTATATTTTGCTCTTTAAAATCACCGAGCATCTCTAACATATAGTGCATCGCCAACCCAAAGTTTATTGACTTTAAATCTTCTTCTTTCTCTTTCTCAACCGCCAAAATATCACTCTGTGTTCCATAGTAGATATTTTTATACTCAAATGAGTTAATTAAATCGTCATTATTATGTAAGTCTGGCTTTTTCTTGCAACTAAACACTCCGCTTTTTCCAACTTTTAACTCAAGTGCCTCAAACATAGAATTTTTTGATTTCGAGATAACAAAGAGGCTCTCTTTAGCTCTTGTAAATGCAACATACATGGCATTTAAATTATCCTCTGCAACAAGTTTTCTCTCTTTAGCAATAGCATTTGCGTATGCTTCATCTATTGCTTCTCGTCCTTTAATCCTTAAGTATAAGTTTTTAAGAATTACTCCATCGTACTCATAAATAATCGAATTTTTTGCCAACGGTGGTTTGCCTAGCCTATCCACTACTATCACATGCTCGAACTCTAGCCCTTTTGATTTATGAACTGTTAGAATTCTCACACCATTCAACTCTGATGCAAAGGCACTAACATCAAGTCTTTCATACTCAAACAACAGCGCTTCAATGTCACTATATTTAGATATTACACTTAAAAATCTAATAAGATTAAAATCATCAGAGAAAAGCCCATACTCCTCAATTGCATTTTTTACTATATCTAAGATTTTTTGTTCGTTAAAATCAACTTTCTTTATTGGTCTAGTCTCTTGCAATATTAGAGCAAAAAAATTGTATGCGTAGATATTTTCACTAAAATATTGATATTTTAAATACTCTAAAAGAGCTTTGATGCTTTTTTGGTTAATGAGTTTTGTTGTTGTTTCAGTTATGGTCTCTATTTTATTTGCATTTAAAATCTCTTTTATTGCCTCGCCATCGCCGTTTGTGGCACACAATATAGCTATGTCATTTACATCTGCCCCAGCTTCTAAGAGTTTTTCTACTCTCTCTAACATCTCCTTAAGAAGCTCATCGCTCTCTATGACTTCAACAAAACCGCCACTCTTTTCATCTTTTACCAGTTGAGCAGAATAATTTTCTATCTTGTTTTCAAAAATAGAATTTACAAACTCAACTATCTCTTTTTGCGAGCGATAGTTCGTTAGCAACTTCTCTAAATGAGTGCCATTTTCCTCTTTTACGGTTGCAAAAAGCGCACTGACTCCGCCTCTAAATCGGTATATTGACTGCTTTACATCCCCAACAAAAAAGAAACTCCCGTTTTCAAAAATCCCATCGCCTGATGTTATCTCACCAATAAGAGGCTTTATGATTTTGTACTGCAAAATACTCGTGTCTTGAAACTCATCCAAAAGCAGGTGTTCTATCTGCGAATCCAACCTAAAATATAAAAATTCACTATCGTCAATTAGATTTAAAATATGGTAAACAAGATGTGTAACATCACTAAAACTAAGCTCGCTATCGTCCATGTATAGGGCTTTTTTGGATTTGATATATATGTTAAGCAACTCCACTATCGCAAAAAAGAAATTTTGCTCTCTGGCACGATAATGATTTGTTATATTTTCTTGAATTTTAAAAAGATACTCATCCATTTGCGGAGTAAAACATTTTTTAAATGTAGAGTAGTTTAGAGTATCTCTCTCAAGCCAAGCTTTACTGCATAAATCACCAAAACTCTTAAACGCTACACCATTTAAAGCCGTTGCTGATGCACTTTCGCAAGCTTCTACAACCTCTTTTAGCTTGTTTGCATACACCAAAGCCTCTTGCTCAAAGTGCCAATACTCCACTTTTTTAAACTCAATATCTCCAAGCTCTCCAAATTTATCATAAAGCTCATCCAATAACTCAAAAATATCATTAAGTCGTTTTTTTGACTCAAGCCACAAAGAGATTAGGGTCTCTTTTTTTCCAGCTGCACTAACCTCTTTTAAAAAACGAGAGAGAAGTTTTAGCTCATGCTGAGAGCTTGAAGTTGAGAAATCTGGCATCAGAGATGCATAGAGAGAAAATTTTCTAAGTATCGATGCAAAGAAACTATCTATCGTTAAAATTTTCGTATGTGAGTTTAAAAACTCTTCTAAAATTCTATGTTGATTCTCTAGCAGATACTCTCTTGAAAGCCCAGTAACTTTTACTATCTCATCAAGTTCACTTCTATTTTGCAGCTCCTCCAGCGTGGCTACAATCCTCTCCTGCATCTCAAAAGCAGCTTTGTTTGTAAAAGTCAGCGCCAAGATTTTAGAAGCGGAAGCGCCCTGAAACAGCAGACTCAAATAACGAACAACAAGCATAAAAGTCTTCCCACTTCCAGCGCTTGCCTCATAAGCTAGGTTTTTTATAAACATCACTTTCGCCTACACATTATGGCGTATTCACAAAAAATACAATTTTTCACATCTTCACACTTGCTAAAATTGACATCTTCAATGTTTAACAAATCACTCACATGAGACTTTAATAGTTCAAGTTTCTCTCTCAAAAAAACTTCATTTACAATCTTTGACTCTTTTAGGTCGTAGTATCCGCATCCTGTAACATCACCAAATCCGTTGGCTAAAAGGTAGTAAAATTCCAGCTGAAAATCAGTTGCTTCTGTGAAGTTTTTTTCATTGTAGAGCGGATACGAGCCAGTTTTGTAATCTAATACAAATATCTCATTGCCTCTTGTATCTATTCTATCGATTTGTCCTTCCAGTGTGATGCCCATGAAGTCACACTCCACTCTTTTTTCGCAAAACTCCACTTGCCAACCTTCGGCAAATCTTCTTATCTCTGCCTCACAAAAACTCTCCAACACTCTTTTTTGTAGTGCTATCTGATACGACTCAAGTTCACTCTCGCCACAAACAGCGTCAAGCTCCCTGTAAAGGTCTCGCTTTAGTTCATCAGCGCTCTCATAGCTACTCTTTTGAAGATAGAGTCTCTTTAGTGCATCATGAACACTTAAGCCAATCTCATACTCTTGCGGCATATCTTTTGGTATGTTGTGCGAGGCTACCTGCTTCACATATTTGTAGTAAAATTTTCTTTTGCATGTTAGATAAGTTTTTAGCTTGGTGGCTGAGAGTTTTTTATCTTTGAAACTATACTCCATCACAATATCTTGCTCTTCATAAACAAGTGGTTCTTTTTGCGAAAAAAGCATCTTCGCATACTCACTCTCATTTTTTGAGCTTTGCTCTTTGATTCCTAGCTGTTTTAAAAATCTAGAGCCGCTACTTTGTGTGGATTTTACAAAAGATATGGCTACTTCTTTGCTTCTGTTTATGAGCATCTCATAGTAATGTTTTTGGAGGTTTTCTCTATCGCTCATAGTTGGCAGAGATGCTCTCTCTCTTAGGGCTGTATTTAAAAACATATCCCTATCGCTTCTTTTTGGAACATTTGAATCGCTAAAATCAACTATAACAACAGCGTCAAACAAAACTAAACGAGTCTCTAAAACTCCCATTACCGTTATTTTTCCACCTCTTACATCATCTAGCGTTCTACCTGAGAGCCTCTGCAAAAAGAGTGATAAAACTGACTTAATGTTCATATCTTTCATATATGGTAAGATATTTTTAAATCTAAAAAGCTCCTCTTCAACTATTGCCATACTTACCTTATCCGCAAAGCTCTCTTTATATCTTTTCAAAAATTCTAAAATATCAATTTTTCTACAACTCTCATAATAGATGCTTTGAAGTTCTGTGTAAAACTCATCACCGACTCTTCTTAATCTTGCTTCATTTTCTTTAGATTTTTGCTCTATAAACTTGGTTGTTGCACTTATTTTTTCATAAATTTTAGTTCTGCTAAATTGCTCGCCCATTGCAAAATTAAAATTTGATTTTTGATCAAAACTCTCTATTAGCTCTATAATTTTCTCATCTGGCACAATAACAGCTATGTTTTCTGGTAAATATCCCTTTTGGACAAACTCCTGCACTTTTTTTTGAATATAAGCTATTTGCAAAATTGGCTCACTAAATGATTCGCAAACAACATTTCTGTTTTTTATAATCTTTTTAAAACTTAGGACTTTTTTTTCATTTAGAGAAATTTTATATTCAAAATATGGTTCTAGTTCTATGCCTAATTCCAAAAATTTACTCTGCATTTTTTTGTTAAATTTTGTAGCAGAAAAGATAATAGTAACCGAGCTAAATTCGCAACACTTCTCAAGCAGTTCAAACTCAAAATTTGTTAGATGTCCATCTAGATGCAGTTCAATCTCTTTATGCTGTTTTATATACTCTTGGTTAAATTTATATAAAGATGGTAGAAATATTTTATCGAGCAGTTTTTTATCTTCACATAACTGCTTGTATCTTTTGTAAAGCTCTATAAGTATGGCTATATGCTCTTCGTACTCACCGTAAATATCGGTTGTGATTAGCTTTTTTATATCATAAAGTTCAGCACTTAGCTCTTCAAAAAAGTTAAAGATATATGATGAGTTTTTGGTAAATGTAAAAAAATTTCGCTCTATTTGAAGGTTTGAGAAGGCTTTAAAATCGGAGGCCTCAAGAAGCAGTAAAACTCTGCTATCACTATCAAGTGCCCTAAATCCTTCGACTACGCAGAGCCTAGATATAAAGTCGCCCATCATAATAAAGTCTGGTAAAAAAATTGTTTTACCGCTTATTTCTAGTTGTTTATGTCTGATTGCACGAGCCGATGGAAGTACTACTATGGTTTTATTCATATGGGAGTTTAGTGTAGAGTTGCTTAAAAGCCAAGTAGAGTATTTTTAGTACTCCACCACTTCACTATTTCTAGTATCTGCTTTTAAGTTATAAAATTTTTGTATGCCATCTATATTTATTTTTGCCATGATATCCCATCTTCCGGCTTCTTCAAGTGAAATTGGTTTAAAAGTATAAACTCCATTTTCAACTGTTGGCTCTGCCATCTTATGGTCTTGCTTAGTTGTTGTCGGCCTTGTTATAATTACTTTAAATTTTGCGTTATTAACTGGATTTGAATCCATATCAACCACTCTATATTTTATAACCGCCGAATCTTTTTTCAGCCCATCGCTAATATACTCTACTCTATATTTTTTGTTAAAAGTGATGGTGTCTTCTATGATTTCATTTGCTTTGTCGTCAGCTTCATGATAATCCATCATATAGATGTCACTCTTTTCAACTGGTGCTTCAACTGCTATGACTACTGTTGCAATACCAGCGCAAACTATTAGCGCAATTGAAGCGCTGATTGCATATGGCCATATTTTACCGCTACTTAGATTCATTTTTTTGCCTTCTTCTGTAAAGCTGTCTTTTGATATACATAAAAATTGCATAAAATACAAAACCATAAAATATAACTTTTATAACAAATATACTGTTTTTATTTGCATCACCAACAGCACTATCTAAAACTATATTTTTATTTTTTGCTATCTGCTCTGCAATATCTGCATAACCATTGAACATGGCACCAGAGTATTTACCTAAGACTTCTTCTGGCTTTGATTTTTGAGCAAGAAGAGGGATGATTGTTCCACCATAATTTGTTACAATCTCTTTAAATGATGATAATCCACTACTGTAAAACAGCGCAACAATAAAAGCCTGAAGTGGTGAAGCAACTGGACTTAAAACCTGTTTTTTGTCAAAATATTGATATAAAGAATCACTGCTTGCAAGGATATCTACCTTAGAGTCTAACTCACTAAACAGAAGTAAAATAGTTGGCTCATTGAAGCTTTTGATAGACTCTTTTTCATAATCAACTATATTTGTGCCTTTTGGTAGCTCTTTAAGCATTACAAGTTTTAATGAGATTCCTGTTTTTTGGTGTAGTTCTGAACCTATTTTGTCAATGCTGGCATTAAAATCTGGATTAAAAATTAGCTCATCTTTATATAAATATTCTGCTTGAAGTGTTGAGTGCAGAAATAGTGTGAGGGTGAGGGCGAAAAGCCCCCTTAAAAAATTCAATTGGATTCCCTAGCCGACAAATAAGTGATTTGGCGTTACAACTGCATAAATCGTATAAATTGCCATAAGAATCAATCCCCATGTAATTATCTTTTCCATTATTTAGCTCCTTGTGGCGCGTCTACTATATGACTACCATTATCTTTGCTAAACATTTTAATTGATTGCTCATCTTTGACATCATAGTAATTTGTAGCATTTGTTTTTTGCACACCCATATTCCAAACCGTAAGTACAGTCAAGATAGTGAGTAGTAAAAGTGTTGCAATCAACATACCAGTTATACCATCAAGAGCAAATATACTTCTATTTTCATTCATATCTAACTCCTTATTTACTTAAGCTAGTGATATATGCACTAACAGCTTCTTTTTGTTTAGCATTAAGTCTATCAAACTTAGGCATTGTACCAATGCTACCTTTTTTACCATGACTAAGGATATTTGTTACAAGCGTAGTATTAAACTCTTTAAGGTTTGGCCCCATACTATCTACGCCTTTGCCATCAGCACCATGACACATAACACAAGTTGCAGCGAACACATCAGCACCCACAGTGCCAGTTAATCCTTTTGAAACATATGTAGCAAGAGCTTCTATTTCTGCATCTGTGATTGGCATACTAGTAGTAGCGTTAATCAAGCCATTACGATCAGGCATCGGCATCTCCATACCAAGGAGCTGGTTATTTGAGCCATTTTGAAGAACATGCTTAACAGAAGCTGCTGCGATTCTATGGTTTAAGTCAGCTGCTCTACCACCAATTCCATCGGCTTTTAGACCATGGCATACTTTACACTCAGCAATAAATACCGACTCGCCCATATCAACTAATTTTTTGCCAGTTATATCTTTATACTGTGCTTCAAATTTCTCATTATGAACTTTTGTATCTTCGTTGTACTCACCAATTTGTGAATATGAATTTACTGGATAACCAACAGTAAGATACCACATACCCCAAGTCATCGTAAGTAAAAACATAACAGCCCAACCAGTAGGTAAACTGTTTTTAAACTCGCCTATGCCATCCCAATTCTCATCTGCAAGGTCACCGCTTGCTTTGTCTGTTTGCATTTGACGAACATACTTAATTACAACAAATGCTGAAATCATAACAAGAGCAATAGCGCCTGTAACTGCAAGCATATTGACTATATCGCCATTAAAACCGCCATGTGAACTCGAAACAGACAGATATGTAAAAAGTAACATAAACGCTGCAAAAATGACTCCCCCAAGATAAAGCTTATTCATATATCTCTCCTATTTTTTCTTTGTACCCTCAAGAGGTACATTTTCGTCAGGTATAGCAGATACTAGAGCATCTTCTATATCATCTTTTAGTGCCATATTGCTATAACTCTCATAATCAACCCCGTCAGCATCTTTCCTTTTGCTATATAGATGATATATATATCCATAAAGCACTAGAACAAGTAGCGTTATCAGTACAAAATACCCGTAAGCTTGAAGTTGAGCAATATCCACTTTCGACCTCTACTTTAGACTATTTAAGTATGCTATAAGGGCTACTATCTCAGGGATTTGACCATTTGCAACAGCATCTTTAACATCTTGGTCTCTCATATCAGCTGCAATTACTTTTGCTTCTTCTAAAGCAATTGACTTTGCCTCTGCAACACTCGCACCCATTTTAACAGTCTTACTAGAACCATCTTTCATAGAAACTGGCTTGTTATAAGGAACACCAAAGTTTTTTGCTACTGTTAGTTGCTCAGCATAGGCAGTCTCTATATCACTTTTGTTTGTAAATAACCAGCGATATGCAGGCATTATAGAGCTAGGAACAACAGCCGATGGCTCCTTCATGTGATTTTCATGCCAGTCAGTAGTTCTATAGTTACCAACGCGCATCAAATCTGGACCAGTTCTTTTTGAACCCCACAGGAATGGGCGGTCATATGCATACTCACCACTTAAAGAGTAGTGACCATAACGATCAGTCTCTGATTTAAATGGGCGAACTAATTGTGAATGACAAGCATTACAACTATTTTTAATATAAATATGACGACCTGTCAACTCTAAAGTAGAGTATGGAGCAGTACCAATCACAGGACGAGAAGCTTGAGCAAAGTTCGGAAGAATCTCTATCAGACCAGCAAACGCAATTACCAAAAACACACCTACCGCAAAAAAGAACGGATGTTTTTCTAACCAATGAAACATATTTTATCCTTTCTATTAAGCGCCCATAGGCGTAGCATTTTGAAGTTCTCTCTCTTCAACAGGGCGAGAAGACATTGTTTTGTAAATATTATAAGCAAACATTAAAAAACCTATCAAGTATAATAGACCACCAACACCACGAATAACATAGTATGGATGTAAAACGGTTACAGTATCAATAAACGAATAAGCTAAATTCCCAAACTCATCATGTGCACGCCACATCATACCTTGAGTAATTCCTGAAATCCACATAGATGTAAAGTAGAGAATAACACCCAAAGTCTGTATCCAGAACTGTGTAGCCATTAATGATTTAGAGTATAACTCTCTCTTGAAAACTCTAGGAGCCATATGAAATAGCGCAGACATAATCATAAAGCCAACCCATCCAAGAACACCATCATGAACATGTCCAACAATCCAATCCGTAAAGTGTGCTATTGCATTAACTGACTTAATAGCCTGAATAGGGCCCTCTAATGTAGAGAACATGTAGAAAGTTGAAGCAAGCACCATAAACTTAATTAGTGGAGATGCAGCAACTTGTTGCCATTGACCTTTCATTGTAAGAAGCATATTTATAGCTGAACCCCAAGATGGCAAAATCAATATAACAGAAAACACGGAAGCCATTGTCTGCATCCAATCAGGAACAGTTGAATAGAGCAAGTGGTGCCCACCAGCCCATAAATAAACAAACATTAGACCCCAGAAAGATAAAAGTGAGAGTTTATATGAGTAGATTGCTTGACCTGACTCTTTTGGTAAAAAGTAGTAAATCATAGCAACAATAGGAACAGTAAAACCAAATGCAACTGCATTATGCCCATACCACCACTGAACCAGTGCATCATTTGTACCTGAATACATAGAAACCGAATGATACCAACTACCTATACCCGTCTCTCCAGCTGGAGATGTTGCTAACATTGTCGGAATTTCCATATTATTAAAGAGATAAAGCATCGCTATACCCAAGAATGTAGCTATATAGTACCAAACAGAGATGTATAATGATTTCTCACGGCGAATACCGATAAGACCAAACATACTTACTCCAAATAGCACCCAAACAACAACGACACCAATGTCAATTGGCCACTCAAATTCAGCATACTCTTTTGAAGTTGTAACACCAGCAAAGAGTGAAAAAACTGCTGCTGCAACAACTACTATATAGAGCCAGAAGTGTAATTTACCTACAGACATTAATAATTTTGATTCAGCCATTGATACTTTTAGCACCCTTTGACCGACATAATACCAAGTAGCAAAAACACCACTCAGCGTAAAACCAAATATAACTGCGTCAGTATGAAGCGGACGAAGACGGCTGAAATTCGTGTATTCTGCTAATTTATCGCCTAGGATTAAATTAATTCCAGGAAAAGCTAACTCAAATGCTAGGATTACACCAATGAGCATACCGACAATACCTAAAACAACAGTTGTAAGCATAAACATCTTTGCAACTGTATAGTCGTACTCTAATGGACGATTAACCATATATAGACTCCTTAAAAATTTAAAACGATTTTGTTTAATTTAGTAGATTTCTTTCATAAACTCAAGCTATGCAACTACCACTATAAGCCAATATGCAAAAATGCTAAAGTTTTGAAATAGCACCATCTAAGCCTTGTGGAAATGAAACGTGGGGCTACAAAAGAACTCTATAAACCAATCAACAATAATATATTAACAGTATAAATATTTAACGATTCTTAATTAATGACATTTTTATGACAAAATTAAGAAAATATATGGGTTTGTTAATTTTATTAACAATAAATTAACAATTTTTTGCTTTATGTTAAATACTATATTTGTGATTTATTGATGCTCTAGGTAAAGTAAACTTTGAAAGGATAAGATTAATAGATAGTTAAAAAGGTGGTGGTTTTTATCTTTTTATTAAAGATAAAAACTCATTGAAGATATATCTACTCTCTTTTGGTCCAGGACTAGCTTCTGGATGGTGTTGAACCGAGAATATTGGAGAATTATTATATTTTAATCCTTCTATTGTGTTATCAAAGAGGTTCACATGTGTGACTTCTGCAACCTCGATAATATTTTGAGGAACATTGTAGTTATGATTTTGAGCAGTAATCTCAACTAATCCAGTTTTAACATTTTTAACAGGATGGTTTCCGCCGTGATGACCAAACTTCAGCTTATATGTATCATATCCATGAGAGATAGAAAGAAGTTGGTGCCCTAAACATATACCAAACATAGGAATTTTAGCAGCTATCAATTTTTTTATCTGCTCTTGCTCTTTTTTTAACACCAATGGGTCACCAGGTCCGTTTGATAAAAATACTCCATCTATCTCTTTTTTATTATACCTCTCTATCAAAGCATCTGCACTAAAACTATTTGGAACAACCTCAACACCCATCTTTGCACTAACGAGCTCATTTAAGATATTAGCTTTTACTCCAAAATCAAGCACTACAACATTTGCTTCTGGTGTTGGCGCACTCTCGTAAGCAAATTCACGATCACTATATGTTGATTGAGTATGCTTATATGCGACTTTCGTACTAACTTCTTCTATATAGTTTACATCTTCTATTCTAGGTGAGTTCTCTAAAATCTTCTTTAGCTCATTTTTATCACTAATCTTAGTTGAAGCTATCATCATCATAGCTCCCTCTTTTCTTATTATCTTAGTTAAAAATCTTGTGTCAATATCACATATTCCCATGATATTTTGCTCTTTTAGAAAATTACTAAGCGAGCCTTCTGCTCTAAAATTAGAGTATCTGTCTTGATATTTTCTAACAAGCATTCCCTTAGCATGAGCAGATCTACTCTCCATATCTTGAGAGTTTACACCAACATTTCCTATCTCTGGAGCTGTAAAAGTTACAAATTGACCGGCATAAGATGGATCAGACATAACTTCTTGATATCCGCTCATTGAAGTGTTAAAAACTATCTCTCCAACAACAGTACTATCTGCACCAAAGCTCTTCGCCTCTAAAAAAGTTCCATTTTCAAGATATATCCATGCTTTTGTTGTAGCTAAACTCATCCTTTACTCCAATCCTCTTTTTGTTAACTCTTCTTTATATAGTTTTTCATATAAAATTTCGAACTCATCCGTTCCAGGAACATATCTTTTTTTGTATGTT
This sequence comes from Sulfurimonas sp., assembly GCA_021732045.1. Next base: position 73,689 of record JAKFWK010000003.1, on the reverse strand, counting down.
TTGATTTTGTCCATAATAAAGCCATCTAGCTCCGAAGCTTCTTTTATAAATGATGTTATTGAGTTATAGATAATATTTTTTATGCGATTTTCTGTTACATCAAAGTGAATCAAATCCTCTTCATAAAGCTCATCTAATATTTTATGAGACAAATCTGAATATCGCTCTTCGTAGTTCAATATAATGCCAAACTCTGGAGCAAGTTTTTTCTTGATCATAAAGAACAGTTGTCTCTCATCAACAAGATTAAACTCTATCGCCTCTTCATTTTCATCACAAATTTGGTTTACTTTCTCTTCTAATGCCATCTCTTGGATTATATTTGCGGTTAAGACTTTTTCTGCTTCATACGCCACTGGCTCAAGACCTTTTGTCATTGTAACAACACCACTTTTATTTAAGTCAATTGCAATTTTGTTTGATATATGAGGTATAGTTTTTGGTGATATTTTCATTATTGACCTTGATTATACTAAGTTACACTAACTGTTGTTAGTTTGGCTTAGTACTAAAATAAATTTTGTGATTTTACAATAACTAAGGTTAGTTTATGATTAGAACAGAATGCTTTTATAGTAAAAATTACTCTAAATTCTTCTGCGTATTAGTTATTTTGAGGTATTCTTGATAATATCAGCGTAAGACTAGAAGCTTTTTTCGGATCCATTTTAGTTAAAATTTTTCCAACTGCTTTAGGATTAAGTAGCGCCATTATCTCTGCTGCGTCCTGTGGCTCCATATTTTCAAGAACTCTAGCGGCTGATGCTTCTTTCATTTTTGAGAATGTCTGAGTGATATTGTTCATTTTTTTACTCTTAATCTCTTTTAAAATCTCTTCGTTTCTCTTTAGCATACTTCTTGTTGACTCTTCTCTTGATTTTACCTCTGCTAATTTTCTTGATACAACTTCATCTTCTTGAGATATTTTTGTCTCTTTTTTTCTAAGTAGATCTTCTGTTGCGCTCTTTAGTGAGCTTATTGCTTGCTTCTGCTCATCCAATCTCTCAAGCTCTACAAGAAGTTCACTCTTTCTGGCTTTAAAAATTTCAGTACACTCAAACAGTTTGTCTTTTGCCCAAAGCGAGCTCATTGTGCCCATGATAAAAATTGTTAATAATAGTAATTTCACTATCTGTTTCCGCCTTTATATGTCATGAGTGCAACCTCATCTAAATCTTTTGCTTCAGCTATTTTTCTTCTTGTGAGCTCTTTTTTTATCTCCTCAAGTTCAAGATAGTTAAATTTTTCATACTCAATCATATCAAGCTTTAGTCTCTCTTTTGCTTTATACATCTGCTCTTTTGCAAACTCTAGCCAATTTTTGTTATGTAAAATCGTCTCTCTTTGTGAACCAAAAAGTACTCTTGAAGCCAAGATATCGCCTATTTTTCCGCTTTGTGGGGTTTGTATCTCATCAAGAGATTTATATGACGCCTTAAGTGCCGAAGTAGCACTGTTTAGATTTGTATTTGCTTGTTGCATAGCCTGCTCGCTCTTTTGCATACTACTTTTTTTGAGTTTAACCAATGAAGTAAAGCGAGTTTTCAAAAAGCTATCCTTTTAAAAATTTAAAGCACTATTGTATCTGCTCTCTCTGGGGAAGTAGAAATTATACCAACTTTCGTTTTTGTAATCTCTTCAAGGTGCTTAATGTACTCTCTTGCCTCAAGTGGTAAATCCTCAAATCTCCTAACGCCAACAGACTTATCCCAACCCTTAAATGTTTTATATACAGGTTTTACATCATCTAAGTTTTCTGGTAGATAATCTATCTCTTTGCCGTCAACTTCATAGGCAACACAAACTTTTATCTCTTTAAAGCCATCCAAAACATCAAGTTTCATAAGCGCTAGTTCATCACAACCATTTAAGCGACTTGCATATCTACAAGCAACGGCATCAAACCAACCGCATCTTCTAGCTCTTCCCGTTGTAGTTCCAAACTCATGACCTTTTTTACGAATCTCTTCACCATCTTCACCTAAATCCTCGCTAGGAAAAGGTCCATTTCCAACACGAGTACAGTAAGCTTTTACGATTCCCGTAACTTTTCCTATATCTTTTGGATTTATACCAAGACCAGTACATGCACCCGCACTAACTGTAGAGCTTGATGTCACAAACGGGTATGTTCCGTGGTCAATATCAAGCATTGTCCCTTGCGCGCCTTCTAGTAGAACTTTTTTGTTCTCTTCATCTAACGCTTTCCAGACCATATTTGTTGTGTTTGTTATAAATGGAGCAAGCTTGTTTTTATAGCCCTCTAGCTCAACCAACAAAGCCTCTTTTTCTGGAGTTTTTATCTCAAAAACATCAAAAATTGCTCTGTTTTGCTCAAAATACTCTAAGATAGAATCACAAAGTTTTTTTGGATTTAACAGTTCGCCAACTCTAACTCCGATGCGGTTTATCTTGTCAGAGTACGCTGGTCCGATTCCCTTTCCAGTTGTGCCAATAGCTTTGTCGCCTTTTAGTTTTTCGCGAGCTTGGTCTATCATAGAGTGGTAAGATAAGTTCAGATGCGCTTTATCTGAGATAAAAAGTCTACCCTCAAGGTTCTCGAACTGCTCCATCTCTTTTATGATTGAAGAGGGAGATAAAACAACGCCATTTCCAATGATGTTTATGGCTTTTGGATTTAATACACCTGATGGAACAAGATGAAGTGCGTATCTTGTGCCATCAACCCAGATAGTATGTCCTGCATTGTGTCCACCTTGACTTCTGCAAACCATATCATACTTTTGAGCAAGCATATCAACTATCTTACCTTTCCCCTCATCGCCCCACTGGATGCCTACTATTAAATCTGCCTTCATTATTTCCCTTTTTTTACTTTGCTTTTGTCTCTATCAATATATCTGTATAAATCGCAAAACCCACAGAACTAAGCTCTGAATTTTTATATCTTCCGCCCTGCGCATAAACCTGATTTTTATCTATAACTCTAAAAAATAGCTCGTCATAATAGAGCATGTCTGCATAGTACATTGGTGCTAAAACGCTTTTTTTAGAGCCAATCTCAGAGCTTAATTCTTTCATCTTGAGAAGTTCAACTTTTATAGCCTCAGGAGCAATCATGAGAAGCTCATTAATCTGCTCAACATGTTGAAGATAGACAAGTTTTTCTAACCACTCAACTTTTAAAGATAAAAATTTCTCTATATTTACATGCTGAAAATCCTCAATGCTTAACTCTTCAAAAAGTGAAGTTATAATTTTAGGAATCTTAACATTTGAGATTTGAACCAACGGATAGACTTCTAATTTGTCAAAAATCTCTATCGCTATATTTAAAACCGACGAGAGTTTTCTCTCGTCCATAAACTCGGCACCAATCTGATTTTGCTCATCAGTTGGATAGCGAAAAACACTCTGGATATAGAACCATTTTTTGTGTTCCGTATTTCGTCCCAGTCTCTTTTCTATAATGCGAACAACATCTATTGTCGAGTCTGCTCTTAAAGATATTGAGTTGTTTTTCTCATCATTTACTCGTATAAGTTCTCTCTCATCTGCGATACTTTTATGCTGATGATATGAAAAAACAGGAGTTACAATCTCTTCAAAACCACTATCATACAAAATTGAGCTAGCAAGATTTTCTATCTCTCTTTTTATCTTAGCGCTTTTGCCGAAATAGAGTTTTGAACCCTCTGGAATCTCATGTTCTAAAATCATCTACTTAGCCACTTTGAAGTAAGAGTCATTGAAAACTCTGTTTGCTGCGCCATCGTACTTTCTGCGACCCAGCTTATCAAGTGCTAATTCTATAGAGTTTACAACCCACGAGATCTCATACGGAGCAATAAGTCCCATCTGATTTATACGGAAAATCTTTCCATCAAGATGGTCTTGTCCACCTGCAACATTTACTCCAAAATCATTTTTAAGTATTTTTCTGATTTGTGAAGCATTTTCATCATCAACCGTTGTCATTGATAGGGCTGGAGTTTTTGGGTAGATGTGTAAATCAAGCGCCTTAAGTGCCAAGCTTACTGCGTTTGCTCTTAATGCTGTATCTTCATAAAGCTTCTCCATCCCGCCATCTCGCTCAATAGTCTCTAAAATCTCCAAAAGTCCGATGATCAAAGTTGTAGCAGCTGTCCATGCAGTTGTATTTTTTCTTTGTGATTTTATCTCTGTTGCTAGATTAAAATAGTAGCCTTTTCCGCTTCCAATCTTATCAATTGCTGGAGCGCTTAGCCCTAAAATCGCCAATCCTGGAGGAAGCATAAGAGCTTTTTGACTTCCTGCAATTAAGCAGTCAATGTTGGTTATATCAATCTTCTCAACACCAACAGCAGTTATACCATCTGCTATAATCATAATATCTGGATTTAGTGCCTTTGCCGCTTCTGCTATCTCTTCTACAGGATGACGAAGTCCACCTGCTGATTCGCTTATCTGGATGGCAATTGCATCAATGCTAGGATTATTTTTCAGTGCCGTAATAACTTCATCAACACCAGCTGGCGTGTTCCACTCATTTTTAATCTCTATATTTCCAAGTCCATGAGCGGTTGCGATTTTTCCAAATCTCTCACCGAATTTTCCAGAGTTTATGTTTAAAAGTGTGTTATGGCACAAGTTGATAACGGCCGCTTCCATAGCACCTGTTCCACTCGATGCGAGCATAACAACTTCATCACTCTGCAATAAATCAAATAGATATTTTCTTGTTTTTTCAAAAATAGCTTCAAATTCTGGGGTACGATGATGCATGGTTTCATCACTCATGGCGTTACGAACATTTTGAGGTACTGGAGTTGGTCCGGGAGTAAAAAGTAACATAAAAGAGTTCCTAAATGGTTAAATTTTAAAGACGCAATTATATCAAAATAACTTAAAGTCTCTCTTTTTGCAAATGGAAGTGACCTCTTAGGGAAAAAATGATATTATTTTTCAAAAAATTTTATTGTTTTATGGTGGTTTTTTCGTGGTTTTTGGCAAAATAGAGTATCTAAATCTTCTACCTTTTCATATCTTTATGAAACGATTTACAAGAAGTTCTCAGGCAAGCATGAGTATGCACTACAAAAGAGGCGTGCCTTCAAAAATAAACAGAGATTTTCACTCTCGTAGAGTTGATGCTGCCTTCATCTCAAGCATAACTGCAAAAAAACATCAACATGTTGATTTAGGCATTATCGCAAAAAAAGAGGTTTTGAGCGTTTTAGTTGCCCCTTGTGAGAATGAGATAAAAGATGGGGATTCAGCCACTTCAAATGTTTTAGCAAGAGTGCTTAAAGTAAAAGGGGAAGTTCTTATAGGCGATAAAGCACTTAGATACTATCTTAAAAACAAGCCTCATATTGACCTCGCCAAAGAGTGGCAAAAAAAGCATAATCTTCCATTTGTTTTTGCCCTTCTATGTTTTCACAAAGATAAAAAAATATACCAAAAAATCCAAAAAGAGTTTTTAAAACAAAAAGTTAAAATCCCCCAGTATATCCTAAAAGAGGCATCTAGCAGAACAAAAATATCTGGCAAAGATATAGTCAAATACCTTGAGCATATATCTTATAAGCTAGATTTTAAAGCAAAAAGAGGGCTTTTGAAATTTTATAATGAGGCAAATAAGATTAAAAAAGGGTAATTTTATACCTTTGAGACAACTCTGTTTCTTCCACTCTCTTTTGCCTCATAAAGTGCATCGTCAGCTCTTTTTATGCTATTTGAAATATCTTCATTATCCATATGGAGCGTGACTCCAAAGCTGCATGTTATCTGCTTAACTTCCTTAAAATCTTCTCCCTCTATTGTCTCTCTTATTTTTTGAGTAATTAAGATTAGCTCCTCTATTGATTTTGTTTGAATGATAAGCAAAAACTCCTCCCCTCCCCATCTTATAAGCAAATCTTCACTGCGAATAACATTTCCAACACTCCAAACCAGATACTTAAGCACAAAATCACCAACGCTGTGTCCATAAGTGTCATTGACATTTTTAAAGTAATCTATATCAAACATAACCACTCCAACATGTAGCTCTTTTTTACAACTCTCTTCTATAATGAAATTTATATTTTCTTGAAAGTATTCCCTATTATAGGCATTCGTTAAGCTATCATGCATGGCTTTTTGCTCTAGTGAAAAGTGTTCACGCATAGTCTCACTTATATCAGAAAAAGAGACTATGTAACTATTATCGATGCTATTTATAAAAATTGCGAATGAATGAAATTTATTGTTTTTATCTTTCATGGAAACTATATGCTCTCTATCACTTAGTTCAGAGAGCGCATCTATCCAAAAACCATCGTTTTTTACTTTGCCTATATGAAAAAACTTATCATTTTGTTCAAATCTTTCACAAATACATCTATTTTTCGCCTTAAAATCGCTTAAGCTACTACACCCAAAAAAATTAAGAAACTTTCTATTTACACTGATAACTCCAGCTCTATCAAGTATTACAACTATTGCCTCTTGTGCATCAAGAATTTTTTGTGTTTTTTTAGAAATATTCTGAAATTTGACCCTAGAGTTTACCTCTCGATAAATATAAAGTATCGCCATTAAAATAACTCCATAACCACTAAATAAAAATAGAAAAAACTGGTTGTCTAATTCTTTGATTTCATCACTGTTCTCTTGTAGAATTATTGCGGAGACTACTTTTTTAGAAACTGAATTTTTTATAGGTATAAAAGTAAAAACTGAAAAAGAATCTCCTGATGGAATTGAAAAAACATCTCCCTTAAAAATATCTCTACTTGCTCTGCTGCTATCACTTTTTGTTATTTTTTCTATCTCTATCTTTTTTATATTATTGTTTAGCTCTTTTTTTATGCTTTTTTCATACATAAAGCCATCAAAAGGACTCTCTGTGTATCTTAGTTCTGTAGGCGTAACAATATTTTTTTTAGTATCATCATTAGAACTTACTATAAATTCAGCTTTTATATCTTGATAGTTTATGAGGTCATTAATAAAGGCGTAAGGGCTAAAAGTAAATTCAACACTTCCAAGATGCTCTTTTTTTGTGCCATCAATTTTTATAAGCGGAAAAATATAACGAAATCCATTATAAAAAACTCCCTCTTCAAAACCCTCTGTCTTAGTCTGATTTGCATTTGTCCACTCAACACTTTTGCGAGTATAAGTTAAGTTATCCCCATATTTTTCAGGGTTTTCAAAACGCAAAAAAGATTCACTATTTCTCAGCTGGAAATGTAGCTGTACTATACCAAGCCCTCTCAGATAAGTATATTCATCAAAGAGCTCCTCATATAGCTCACTTCTTGCACTATTCTTTTCATCTTGAGTGCCATATGCTTTTATCATCTTCTCTAAAACATACGGCTTATTTATAGCTGTATTAAATATACTCTCTGATAGTCTACTGAAATTACTTCCAACTATCTCAAAACTTTTTATAGCACTCTTGTTATGTAGTTGTAAAAAGTCATTTTTTTTACTTTGAATATACATACTAAGCACAAGAAAATGAGCCCCAAGCGCCATAATAAAAAGAGACACAAATAAAACTATATATTTTCTCATTAACTTCTTCTTTTTTAATTAAGACTGAAGATAGCTACTACACCAAAGAGAGATGCTAAATTTCACTTTCCTTCTGTTTATATTATACACATAATGCCTGTTTTTATTGTTGACAGTAGACAACAAAAATAAATTTACCCTTTCTTATAAATTATAATTACACCCTTAAAGATAAGAGTGTGTTATAATTTTATCCCAAAAAAACAGATAAAGGAGATTTTATGGTCGAAGCCTATTTTAAACAGATACAACCAGATATAGCTAAATACAGAGAAAAACTCTGCAGAGAAAATGTAATAATTGATAAAACTAACATGTTGTTTCTTAATCTTATTCTTAACATCCTAGATTATATGGCGACAGAAGATGCCCAGAAATTAGATATAGAGTGCGAATACAATATCTTAACTATGAAAAAAGAGTTTGAATCAGTCATATATGGTAGTTCTATAAATGAAAAAACTCAACTTATTTTACTAACTTTTTTTCTAAGAATCGCCAAAGAGATGGATGTAAAATATGGAAAAATAGAAAATGAATATCTGCAAGAACTCTATACAATTATGACATCAAAAGGGTACAAATACCCAAGTTACATAGGAAGTCAAAAAGAGTTTGCTCTGGATAAAATGCCAGAAAATATAAAGAGAATGGAGCGATTAAGATAGCTCCAAAAATGGTGTGCACTCTTCAGCAAGCTTCTTGTATTGCAGCTTGTCTGCAATAAGCATATCGATTCCACCAAAACTTTTTACAACAAAAGAGATGAGTGATTTTATATCCTCATCACTATCAGTATCGCATTTCACGCCAATAATATCTCCAGTAGAAAATATTTTCTCAACTTCACAATTTGTATCAATTGCAATAACAACTGCTCCTTTTTTGCTCAACTCAAAAGCCTTCTCCCGAGCTTTTTCATCTACGGCGTCGACTATGATTACTATTTTTCCACCATATTCTAGTTCATCACTACTCTTTTTCAGTTTTGCCTGCTCTAACGACCAATACTCAACTTCAAAAATCTCTTTTTGCCCAAGCGCCTTGTATCCACCAAGCTTCTCTGCCTTTAAAATCGCCTCGAATGAGTGGTTGTTTATATCTTTTATGATATTTGCCTCTTTTGCATTTTTACCAAAAGAGAGGCTTCCTTTGCCCTTTAGTATTGCAAAATTTGGGGCAGGATTTAAAAGTATCTCATCTTTTTTGTTCTCTAAAAAATATTGCTTGTAATCTTCTACAAAGTTTTGTAACTCCTTCTCAAACTCATCCGTAAGTATTACTGGGACTCTCTTTGTTCTTATAACATGATCTGGCGTGAGAGGACCTTTTATAGCAATCTTTTCAATGTTTTGTTTTGAAAAATATATCGCCTCTTTGCTATCATTTAACACAGAGATAATACTGCTTTCTTTTATGAGCGAGACCTCTTTTCTGATTTTTGCAAGCTCCAAAAGATCTGCGGTTGTGCTTTGGTTTTGAATATCTAAAACCGCGCCTCTCTTAAACAGATAATTCTCCGCCATATCAACTAGTTCTATAGTTTTCTCGTAAGATATTTTTGCATCATCACTAAAGGTAAATAGTCCATGGTTCATAAGAACGATACCCTCTAAACTGTTCCAATCCACATCTCTTGTCATCTCATAAACAAGTTTTGCAAGAACAAATCCAGGCATAATATATGGAATAATCAAAACTTTTTCCCCAAAAAGCTCTTTAATCTTCTCTTCACCATTTTGTGTGTTTGTGATAGTTACAACTGCATCAGCATGAGTGTGATCCACAAATTTAAAAGGGATAATAGCGTGTAAAATAGCCTCAACAGATGGATTTGGAGCACTCTGATCAATCATGGCTGCTCTTTGCCCCTTAACCATATCCTTATCGCTTAGCTCCTTTAACTCCGCCATTTTTAAAAGTGCATCCATTCTAACGCTAGCAAAACCCTCAGCCTTAATAGTCTCCAAATCCCAACCACTGCCCTTCACCAAAAGAACATCAACTACATCACCGCAAGAGTCCGTAGCTGTCGATTTTACAGAAGTATTCCCACCGCCATGCAAAACCAACGATGTATCTGCACCTAACAACCTCGATGTATAAACTCTTAAATCTAAGTCTATTTTATATTTTTTTGCTTCTGCGTCGTTATATAAACTTTTCATTTTTTAGTAACCTTTTTTTGCTAATCTTTTGGATGAAATAATATTTATTATAGCTTGTTATAATTTTAGAAAAGATAAGGAGCTAAGATGGGTTGGAGTTGTCAGCATGATTATAAAGGTTACTGCAAACTTCTCAGCAAAGAGTGCCTACCAGGGATGAAAGGTTGTACTTTAAAAGGAAGTGGATATACATTTAGTACAGGAAACTATGAAGATGATAAAAAAGCTGTTGATAAGGCGAACGACAAAGTCTCTAGCATAAAAGAAGAGATAGATTTTATAACTTTAGCAAAAAACAACTAAGCCAAAATAGAATTATTTACTCCAAAACTCCAATGGGTTTGGATACAAGAAGTTATAGTCCAGCTCTTTTATTAGTTTTTGCGAAGAGACCACGCGATTTGTCATACCACTAAAACTCCCAAACTCAAATCCAAAATCTTTACTATTTTTTTCATGTACCTTTGAGCGAAGCGGATGGATTGGTGCGACAAGATTATAAATACCCTTTATAATGTTTTTCTCTATCATGATTTTCGTGATATTTATGACATCGTCTTTATGAATATAGTTTACTTTTCCATCCTCAAAAGCAGAGATACTTTTCCATTTTCCAGCAACTCTGTCGTCCCCCATTAGGCCGCCAAGTCTAAGTATCAACAAATTATCCCTTAAACTGCTCATCAAATCTTCTGCTTCTTTTTGAAGGCTTAGCCCTTTTATCTCAACACTCTCATTAATCTCATTATTAAACTCCTTATAAACCGAAGTGGAACTCATAAGTATTATATTTGAGGCTGGATTTGTAAGTTTTGCAATATTACGAAGTGCTACAAGATAGTTGTCTTTTGTGTTTATTGCAACTATTATGATGTCGTTTTGCCAAAAAGAGGAGTTTTCTTCTATTTTATTGCGAACAAAACACTCAACTGCAAAATCCTGCGAGAGCAGAGTGGCAAGCGGTTGACCTAACCAGCCACATCCAACTATCCCAATCTTCTTTAGCATCTATTTTTGAGGATTGTTAGTTTGATAGCTCTTCTTAATCACTATCATCTCATAAAGTGAAACTTTAGGCATCGCTTCTTCTATAAGCTTATCGGTGTCACTAAACTTACCCTTCATTTTCTTAATATCATCATATCCAGCTGGTTTAATTTCGTTCATTGCTGTGCCAATTGCTACCGACCATAAAAAAACAAGCATTATCCAAACAGTTTTTTTTGATCCTGTATATACTCCAAGAAAGTGAAAACCTATACTAAGCAGTGCTGCTACACTCAGTAAAATTGCTAAACTCATTTAGTTGCCTCCCTTTTTGGTATAAGACCTTCTTTTGCATCTGTGCCTTTTGCCATAGTGTCAATATCCTCTTTTATATTTGCATTTTTAACTATCTTATCGCTGAAACTTTTAACACCAATTGTACTAAGCACCATCAAAGCTGAAACAGCTATCAATAAAAATAGCGCCATTGCATATCGCTTTAGTACCTTTCTCATTTTTATTTTGCATCTGGCTTGAGCTTAAATCTGTCGGTTTTTTCTATCTCCATCTGCGGTTCACTACCAAGCCAGCCAACACATCTTGCAGTATGAAAATCTCTCTCATACTCAGGATTCTTAAAAAGATGATTTTCTACTCTCCACCCCTGCTCTTTTGATAGTAAAACAGATTTTGAAATTGTACGGCGCATTTTATTTTCACAAATAATAGTTTTACCAGAGTTGAAAAGTCCTTCAACCTCTGTCATTCTTGAAGTTGTTGTGCTGTAATGAAGGCCTATCATAATGGCAACAAAAGCACCAACAAATGACATTCCTTTCTTGAAAGCCCCTCTTGGTACAAAATCTCTTGATGTAACAAAAGCTGTTACGCTCAATATAAAAATACCTATTACTATATACGCTGCCTCTAATTCTAAAAAAAGTTCCATTTTGTCTCCTGTTATTATCTTATTTTATTAAAACTATGTCTCTTAGCAAGAAAAATTAATTGCTATATTTATCTTCCCAAATATCAAACTCTGGAGAGAAGTAATCAATACGAACTTTTTTAAATTCGCGTGAACTGTAAAGTGGCATATAGCTTTTTGCTTCTATCTCTTTAGCCATATCTGCGATGATGGCACTTGTCTCATCCGTGCTTTTTCCATGAACCATTGTAAAAAGATTATATTGCCAGTTTGGATATTTTGGACGAAGATAGCAGTGGCTTACAGCACTAAATGCAGCTGCCTTCTCACCAATCTCTTCACCTCTTGTCTCGTCTATATCCCATACAACCATTGCATTTGCGCTAAATCCTGCTTTTCTATGGTTTAAGATTGAAGCAAATCTTCTCATAACGCCAGCCTCTTGAAGCTCTTGAAGTGTAAGAAAAAATTTATCATAATCAATTCCAAGCTCATCAATAATCTTTTTAAATGGCTCTTCTACTATGTCTATGTCATATTGAACACTTCTAATGATTGCGTGATGAAGAGGTGTCATCTCTATTTCAGTATGCTGAACTCTTTTTACTTCCTCTTTTTTCTCATCTTTTCCGGTTGTATTTAACTTCACACTTATTTTAAATAACTTTAGCGTAGGAAGCATTATATAGTCATCTGCTCCTGTTGCTTTAGCTAATATCTCTAGAGTTTTTTCTAGTCCAAATTTAGAGTTTGGCGCAACTGCCAAAGTAAACCAGATATTAAAATCATGATTTCTCTCATAGTTATGAGAGATTCCAGGGTGAGAGTTGATAATTTTTACAGCATCACTTATCTTGTCCGCTGCAACTTTAAAAGCAACCAATGATGAGATATAGCCTAATCTTTTTGTATCAAAAATTGCTGAAGTTTGACGAATAATATTTGCTTTTTTTTGCTCTTGTAAAATAGAGAGAACTTCTCCTTCTCTCATATTTAGCTCATCTGCTATCTCTTTAAATGGCCTTGCCACAAGTGGGAATTTTTTCTGGATTCTGGATAAAATTTCATCTTTCATACTGCTTATATTTCCGTTCATACTTTTATTTTGTCGATTCTATTATAGTTTTAATTAATAGTAGTTGATTTTTATCAATTTAAAATATTTAAAATTATGTGATACTATGTCAAATAAACAGAGTAATAAGTGAGAGAAATGAGTTATTTTCCGGCCTTTTTAAAACTTGATAATAAAAAAATCCTAATCGTTGGTGGAGGCTATATAGCTTATGAAAAGTTAGAACATCTGCTTGATTTTACTACTGATATTTCGATTATTTCGATGGAACTATCCGAAGAGATGACAAAAACCATCAAAGAAAAATCTCTCTGTTTTGAAAAAAGAGCTTATGAGGTAGGTGATATAAAAGATTTTGCTGTCGTTATTGTCGCGGTTGACGACATTTCGCTGCAAGCTAAAATTTTTGCAGAATCAAAACTCTACAACTGCCTATGTAACTCTGTTGACTCTGTGGATTATTGTGATTTTATATTTCCATCTTATATAAAAAAAGATGACCTAACTATCGCTGTATCAACTTCTGGGGCCTCTCCAGCCATGGCAAAACAGTTAAGAGCATATATAGAAAATTTAATTCCCACAACAATTGGTGAATTTCTAAGAGAGATGAGAGAACTAAGAACAACATTGCCAAAAGGCAAAGAGAGAATGAAGATGCTTGAAGAAAAAGCAAGCAAATATATAAAAACATGGAGCAACAGATGACACAAAAAAAAGTTTTAATTTTCGTATTTTTTACAGCATTTCTTATTTTAGGAATAGTTTCAATGCAACGAGCAATGCCTCCAGCAAAAGAGGCTCGAATCTACAAAGCCCTACATGTTTATAGTCCATACGAGATGGAAAAAAGAGTTGGCGGACTAGAAATTTTAGATAAGCGAGACAACACAAAAGAGAAACCAAGTTCAAAAGAGGTTCTTTTTAGATTTGATGAAGTAGAGGGACAATGGGGTAAGGAGCATTTTAAAATAGATGGAAATGAAATTTCAATCTCTGATGAGAAAAATCAAACCGTTGGTAAAGTTTTAATTGAAACAGAAAAAGAGAGAGCTTTTGTTAAAAGGTTTTACGGAATTTAAGATATCTTCAAATCCAACTAACTTAAAATTTTTCAAGAACTAACTAGCTTTAGTCTGAAGATTGATTTAGAAGATTTTCTTTTAGTTTAAGAGAGAAATAGAGCGCCCCAAGCAGAGTTAAAATTGCACTGTTATATAAAATCGTATAATTAAAATAGTGCAAAATCACCCCGCCGATTATAGAAAAAAACATTCCTAAAGAGACAATATTCATCTGAAGCGCTATGTAAATTGGTCTTTTTTGTGGTGGTGCAATTTTTAGTATAAGATTACTTGAGGCAATGCGACTTCCATCCATTGATGCACCAATTATAAAAAAGATAAGTGAATACTCAAATAGCGAAGATGCGTTTAGTGCTATAGCTATTGCTCCAAGCTGGAAAAGTATTGAGATTTGCGCCGTTAGTCTGTTTTTATCACTTCCACTAAGCTTCCCCCACAAAAAATTACTAACCATTGCGCCAACCATTTGAGTAGTAATCAAGCTACCAATAGCAACTCCATCAAGATCTATCTTCGTTTTTGCATCTAAGATGATAAATGGCAAAGCAATCAGGTATCCATATGCCAAAAGAAAGGTTGTTATCTGGATTTGAAGATTCTTATCAGCCTTTAAAAGCACCCAAGAATTATGCAAAAATTCCTTAAATGAACTCTCTTTTTTAGATGTCTCCTTTTTAATTGGCTCATCAACCAAAGAAAATGCCAAATAACCAAAGCCCATGATAAATGAGCTGATGATAAAAAGATAGCCATAGCTATATGGCGGAGTGAAAGATTCTAAAATCCAAGCCGCCAACGCGCCACTGAGAAGTCCTCCTGCACCACTAAAAAATTGACGATATGCCATAGTTTTTCCACGAAATTTATGGCTAAATATCTTAGCCATAATCTCCCTAAAATATATTGCAGCAAATCCAGCACTAAATGAGAATAAAAATAACCCTAATCCCATAAAAAAAAGTGTTAGATTTGGGTAATCTTTACCAAAAATAACAATAGCAATACCAATAAAAAACCATGATAAAAATCTAATAAAGAAAATACGACGAAGATATGGCAACATAAGTTGGTAACTTTGCGCATGAAAGGCAGCAAAAAGCTGAACTACAATAGCTCCACCACGAAGAAGAGATGCAAAAAAACCAACAAGCATAGAACTTCCACCAAAGTAATTCACAATCAAAGGTAAGATAGTTGATGGCTCAGCTATTGTTGTACCAATAGCCAAAAAGAAGCCATGTAAAATATTTTTTACATGGTTAGAGAATTTATCCATTTAATTTTTCAAAGCCCTCATCAATACTTTTTACCTTATCGCAAACAAAAAGTGAAATCGCTGCGTTTAATTTTGCAAGTTTTAAAAATTCTGATGATGGGTTATTTATCTGCTCCAACGACTCATCAAGGGTGATTGCATCCCAAAATTTTGTGTAATTTATCCCGTATCTCTCAGTCTCTATGATAATCTCTTCAACTTCTGCACCTTTTACTATCCACAAGCGACCCTTACTAAAAAGCTCTGGAGTTCCTTCGTTACCTTGAAGCAGAGCAAATCTTTTATATCTATCTGAAAAAGTTTCAACATATTTTTTTACATAAGGTTTATGAAACACGCCAGTCATTGCATATTCGCTATTTGCAACTCTTGGGAGCTTTTCAATAGTATTTAATCCCGAACGAAGACCAAGCCTCATACGAAGATTGGTTAATTCGTGCATCTCTTTAAAAAAATCTGCTCTATCAAAATAGTGAATATTGCTGCTAAGCTCTATGTTTGTAGCTATATTTTTTAATGTTATCCCTTTTTTCGCAGGTGTTAAATCATCACCAATCACAACAATATTGAGCTCAGAATCTTTTAGCAGTTTTGCCACCAACGGAAACATATAGGGATTGTTCTCTTTGCCATCAAATGGATATCCTAGTTCAAGTGAGTTTTCAACCGTTGTCTTTCTTATAAACCCATCGCAGGCTTCAACGGCGCCTCTAAACTCCTCTGTCGTCTCTGGTTTTAGTCTCCACCCAAGTAAAAATGCTGCTATTTGTTCATTGTGAGCACTTCTCTTTAAAATCTGCTCCATCATATCTTTTGACTCTTCAAAAGTTAAATCTCTATTTCCTTTTACACCTGTTCCTACTGCATGTATATACTTAAAAAAATCCATATTTTTACTCACTTTTTACAATTTTTTTATTTTTTGTGTATGATATACTTATTTACTTAATATCAGATAACAAAACATTGTTTGATATTTTATATAATAAGCTACAAAATAATATAAGGATTCAAGAATGTCAAAAGTTGTTTTAATCACAGGTGCTTCTTCAGGGATGGGCGAAATAAGTGCAAAATTTTTATCTGATAACGGATACGTAGTTTATGCCGGAACAAGAGATAAAGTTGCAATATCAGATAATGCAAAACTAAAAAATATTTATGTTGATGTAACAAAAACAGAGAGTATAAAAAACGCGGTAAATTTAATCATTAAAAACGAGGGAAAAATTGATGTCCTTGTAAATAACGCAGGATATGGTCTTTTATCAACGCTTGAAGATGGAACTGATGAAGAAATTTTTAACCAATTTGATGTAAATGTATTTGGACTTATCAAAACAACAAGAGAAGTTCTTCCATATATGAGAGAGGCAAAAAGCGGAGTGATAATTAACATCAGTTCGTTTTTAGGAAAGATGGGCCTTCCTCTTTTATCTCATTATAATGCTTCAAAGTATGCTGTTGAGGGGATTGTAGACTCTTTAAGATTTGAGGTACTTCCATTTGGCATAAGAGTACACTCAATCCAGTCAGGCCTTTTTGGCACAAATTTTGTTAAAAAAGGATTAGTTGCAAATGCTAAAACAACAAGCGAAACTTCTCCATACAAAGAGTTAGTATCTCACTTTGTTCCAATAGTTGCAAAAGCCATAAACGAGGGCCCCTCTGCACAACCAATAGCTGACGCCATAAAGATGATTATTGAGGATGAAAATGCTGATATTTCAGTGCCGGTAGGCGCAGAAGCAGTAACTTTTGTGCCGTTAAGAAAAGAGCTAAGCGACAAAGATTTTGAGCAAAAAATCAGAGATACTTTTAGCCTCTAACTGATTTTTTTAAACATAAAAAATAATCATTCCATACCCATAATAAGTCCGCGTGCATCTGAGAAAGTGCGCGTTTTTACGAATTTCTAAAAGTTTTTAAAATTTAAGATATTTAAAGAGTTAGTCGCTGATATAATTCTACTTAAAAAAATTATTTAAAAGAGTTCAAAATGATTCAAGATATAGTTATGATTCTCGTAATGGGTGTTCCAATGCTACTTTTTTCCGTATATCCTGGAATTAAGATTGGCGAGTATCTTGAAGAAAAATATTGTATTAGTGAGAGAACAAAACGATTGGTGATGATTATATTTACAATACTGTTTACGCTAACTATGT
The DNA here is from genome assembly GCA_021732045.1 of Sulfurimonas sp. Next base: position 56,493 of record JAKFWK010000003.1, on the reverse strand, counting down.
CCACGCTACTACATTTTATCTAGCTATATTATTAAGTTTTCCTTATAATATGTTTCATATAGTTACAACAATTATAAAACAAATCTTAAAATTTAAATTAAGTTTGAAACTTGATATATATCAACAAAGTTTAATCTAAATCAAACTAAAATTCTATGTGATTCTGAAAAAGTATAACAATTGAAGGGGGTTTGAAGATGGTTCAAGAGACTATAATAATTCAAGATATTATTGCTAATGATTTTTTAACAATATTTATATCTTCTTCTCTTGTTTTAGTATTTGGAGGATTCTATGTTGGTATATATACGGCTGTAAAAGTTGGGCTGCTTAAAAAATGGGCCATGCTTTTTGCTTACATTTTTTGGATATTAACTGATTACTGTTTATATCTAATGGGAAGCTTAATGCATGTCAACGATTTTACGGGCAAGGCTTTAGTTATGGCCGCTATTGGATTGTTATTGCTTCCACATGCGGTTTATCACATGCAAAATCGAGTTCATGAAGAAAATGAACACTAGATTTAGTATATATGCAAACTTATAATTTATAGGAGGGTACACAGTGGCTAAAAAAACTGTATGGAGTGACAATCGTTTCTGGCAACGCTCAGCAGCTTGGATTACGGGCTTCGCATCAATCTTACTCATTTGGTTAACGTTTGATACGATACCACAAATAAAGATGGGTAATGATGCTGATTTACAAAATGGTGTAACTAAGAGGGTTCCAGGACCAACGGTTATTAACTACAAGATTACTTATGAAATGAACACTAAGCGTGGACATGAAATTCCAGTAATTGGCGGAATGAATGCAGAAGGAACTTCAGCTTTTCAAGAAAAAGAGAAATTCTTTGGTCGTGATGACTGGAGCCAAGATGAGGCTATGGAACTACTTGCTTTAGGTAAATTAGCTTCTCAATCAAAAAACTGTATGAATTGTCATACACTTCTTGGAAATGGAGCATATTATGCACCAGATTTAACTAAAGCTTGGTTAGATCCAGCGTGGGGACCAGAAGGTTCAATGCAATCAATGACAGGAAAAAGTACAAAAGAAGAAGCAATGGCTGAATTCTTACAACATCCATCGCAATACCCTACTCACGCTCGTATGATGCCAAATCTTGGTATTACAGCTGCAGAGGCTAAAGGTTTGGTAGCTTTCTTGAAACATATGACATCAATTGATACAAATGGTTTCCCGAGAAACTTCGCAAAAATTCAAGGAGCGGTTCATGGCAAATAATTATTTAACTACAGAATCAAAAAAACTAGCAACATGGTATTTTACTTTTGCTGCAATTATTTTTGGCGCGCAGTTGGTGTTTGGTCTAGTAGCTGCATTTCAATATGTAATGCCAGGTTTCTTATTTGAAATAGTTGACTTTTCTGTTGCTAGAATGATACATATTAATGCACTTGTTGTATGGATGGTATTTGCAATGATGGGTTCAGTTTATTGGTTATTACCTGATGAAACAGGTATTGAAACAGTAGGAATTGGACTTGGAAAATTACTTTTCTGGGTATTTGCAGCAGCAATCGTTATTGTTGTTCTTGTATATCTATTAGTTCAAGTTGGACCAGCAGATCAAACTACTATCTGGTTTATCAATGAAGGTCGTGAATACTTAGAAGCACCTCGTTGGGCTGATATTGGTATTGTTGTTGTTGTTCTTGGTTTTGTATATAACCTTTATGCAACAGGAATGAAAGGTAACCGTTCAGGTATCGTTACTGTACTTATGGCTGATATGCTAGCATTTGCTGGTATCTACTTAGCTGGTATGGGTTATACTGATAATATCTCTATTGATCAATACTGGTGGTGGTGGGTAATTCACTTGTGGGTTGAGGCTACTTGGGAAGTTTTCGTTGGTTCGATTGCTGCTTATGGTCTTATCACTATGATTGGAGCACATCGTAAAGTTGTAGAAATGTGGTTATGGATTGAAGTAGCTATGTTATTTGGTTCAGGTATCTTAGGTATCGGTCACCACTACTTCTGGATTGGAACACCTGAATACTGGTGGGAAATTGGAGCACTATTTAGTGCACTAGAGCCATTACCACTTGTTGCTATGTTCATCCATGTACTATATGACTGGGGTAAACAACAAGGTGCACAAGAAGCACAAGGAAAAGAGGTTTCTGTTATAGCTAACAAACCTGCATTTACTTGGTTCGTACTACAAGCTCTTGGTAACTTCTTGGGTGCTGGTGTATGGGGATTCTTTCATACATTCCCACAAGTTAACCTTTATACACACGGTACACAGTTTACATCGGCGCACGGTCACTTAGCGTTCTTTGGAGCTTATGCAACTATCTTGATAGGTATGTTTTATATAGCTGTTCAAGGTAAGCACGGTATTAAAGTTATGCATGCAACTAAAAAATCTATCTGGGCAACTAGTATGATATTTGGTGGTGTACTTGGTATGACTGCAGCGCTTACTATGTCTGGATATGTTCAAGTTCTTGTTGAGCGTGCTCAAATGGGTGCTAGTTGGTCAGGTTACTTTGATAGTCAAGCAAGTGTTTGGTTTGCGCAAGGTATGGATTGGAGACTTATAATGGGTATAGTTACATTCTTAGGTTTCGTAATTCTTGTAACAGATTTATTGAGTATCGGTAAAGCTACTCATCACGAACGTTAAGGAGACAGTTATGTTTGAACCATTTGTAGATATTGTTCCTAGTTTCTTTGGTTGGTTAAACCAAGGTCCTATGACTCTAACAATCTTTTTACACACTTTTATAGTACTTCCAATGTTTTGGATCTACAAACAAGAGAAAGCTCGTTTAGAAAAAGAAAATCACTAATTATTTTAGTGAAATAGTTCCTGGGCCTTTGGGCCCTAAATGTCTAATTTTAGAAGGAGAAATAAAATGAGATTAAATAAATTAGTTATGTCTGTTGCTACTTTAGCGGTTGTTAGTTCTGGTTTACTTGCTGATACATCTGCAATGGATGTTGAAAAAGTTTTTGAAAAAGAGTGTCAAGGCTGTCATGGTCCTAACCACGAAGGTGGTGTTGGTTCAGACCTTCGTCCTGCGGTTGTTGCTAAGAAAAATTCTTACGCACTTGCTGATACAATTTTAAATGGTAGAGCTGGTACAGCAATGCCACAATTTAAAGAGAAGTTCTCAAAAGCTGATGCTGATAAAATGGTTGATTATATTCAACACTTTAAAGGTAAAAAAATTGATACACTTACTTTAGATGCTGTAAAAAGTGGATGGAAAAAACTTAACGATAGAATGGCATTTTTCACAAAATATCCAAATCCAACGGATGTTGTCAGAAATACAGATATCTGTTTCGTAACAGAGAGAGATGCTGAGCGTGTTGCTTTCGTTGATGGTACTAACGGTAAAATCTTATCTAAGCACCCAGCTGGTTTTGCTGTGCATGTTACAGTAACTAACAAGCGCCAACCTCGTTATGCTTACTCAATCTCTCGTTCAGGTTTAGTAACAATGTTCGACTTAAATACTCCAGGTCAACAAAAAATTGCTGAAGTTCAAGTTGGTTCTGACTCTCGTGGTCTTGCAGTTTCTCCAGATGGAAAATTCCTAATGGCTGGAAACTATGTACCAGGCGGAGCTATCTTAATGGACGCTATGACTCTTGAGCCATTAAAAGTTTACCCAACATCAAGCGTAATAAAAGCAAATGGTGACATCGATTCATCTCGTGTAGCTGGTATTTTTGATACTCCGTACGGTCCTTATATTGCATTCGCACTTAAAGACGGTGGGCATGTTTATATCGTAGATTACTCTAAACCGAACTATCCAATTGTTGGAGATATTCCAAATATTGGTGAAATTCTTCATGATGGTTTCTTAAATGAAGGAAAAGAGATTGGTCGTTATCTATTCATTGCATCTCAAGGTTCTGATGTTGTTGGTGTTGTAGACTTTAAAACTAAATCTTTAGTTACAAAAATCTATACAGGTCCATCATCTAAGCCACATCCAGGTCAAGGTTCTTCTTGGTACAATGAAGGTTTAAGACAACAACTTGGTGCTACTGTTAACATGAACTTAGGTCAAGTAACTATCTGGGATAGCAATTTTGACGTAATTCGTCAAATCCCAACTGCTGGTGGTGGTCTATTTATTGGTACATCCGAGCATACTCCGTTCCTTTGGGCTGACAATGTTATCGGTGGAGAGTCTGCATGGAATCAAATTCACTTGATTAACAAGCAAACTCTTGAGCTAGACAGAATTCTTACTGTTGGCACCGAAAAAGGTACTATTACTCACCCTGTAACTCACAAAGTTATGCATGAGTGGAAAGTTCCTACGGTTAAAGACAAAGATGGAAAAGTTTTAACTCCTCGTATCCTTCACGCTGAGCCAGCAAACCATGGTCACTGGCAAATGGTTTCTGAGTGGAATGCAGGTCGTATCGGTATCTATGAAGCTGAGACAGGAAAATTTGTTAAATATATCGAAGGTTTAACAACTCCTACTTTCACTTACTCTATTGAGCACAGACAAACTATACCAGGCGCATAATTTGCACCTTCTCTCCTTTTTGGAGAGAAAATTTATAAAACGCTCTATATAATCCTCTATCCTTTTTTAAATACCAATAAAATCTTATATATCATTTAATTTAATAATTTAGCCTACTTATAGTGCATAATTCAAGTTTATTTTTGTTAGAATAATGAACAAAACGAAAGATTTATTATGAAAAAAATTATACTTATTTTATCGGTTGCCCTCTCTTGTTCCCTGTCAGCCGAGCCAGAAGGAAAAGCTGTTTTTGAAAAATATTGTTGGGGTTGTCACCATCAGACAGCCATGGCATTTGGTCCTCCATTTAACGAAATAGCAAAAAAGCGTTCGCTTGAAGAGATTCAGGCATACATAACAGATCCAGAATCAATGTATAAAGCATTTGGATATAAACGAACCGCTATGACAAAACTAACACTAACAGACAAAGAGAGAGAAGTTGTCGCAAAATATATTCTTACATACAAAGGTAAATAATGTTTAGACTATCAAACCTAATAGCTTCCGTAGTAGAAAATAAGCCGGAGAGGGTATTAAATGGCTCTATTGCGATATGGAATTTTACAAATAGATGTAATCTCTCATGCCTTCACTGCTACTCAAAATCAACTCTTGATGAAATCGATACGCTTACTACAGAGCAGATAAAAAAAACTATTTTAGAGATGAAAGAGAATGGTGTTAAGTTTATTATCTTCTCTGGTGGAGAGCCACTCACAAGAAAAGACCTGTTTGAGATTGCTGATTTTTGTAAAGAGAACAAGATAGTTACTTATCTTTCAAGCAATGGTCTATACTTTACAAAAAGCAATGTCCAAAGAATTGTTGACACTTTTGATTATGTTGGTATAAGTATTGATGGTGATGAGTCTACACACGACTACTTTCGTGGCTTAAAAGGTGCTTTTAGAGAGACGCTGAAAGCTGTGCAGTTGGCCAATGCAACTGGAGCCAAGGTTGGTATTCGTTTTACTGTAACGAAAGAAACCATAAACTCTCTGGAGTATATCTTTGACTTAGCAGAGAAAGAAAATATCCCAAAAATATATATATCACATCTTGTCTATTCTGGACGAGGACTTGATAATCTAAAAATGGATTTAACTAAAGAGCAAAGAAGAGGCTCTGTTGAGTTTATCTTAAAAAAAGCGTTTGAGTATTACGAAACAGGCAGGGATATAGAGATAGTAACTGGAAACATGGAGCAAGATGCAATTCTCTTTTTAAATGAATTTGCTCTTAAATATCCAGAGTTGAAAAGCATCATGAGAGAGAGATTGGTTAGTTGGGGCGGGAATAGTGCTGGAAGAAAATTGTTAAACATAAATAGTGAAGGCGATGTAAGACCAGACCCATTTTTTCCTTTTACAGCCGGCAATATTATAGAAAAAGATTTTGGCGATATTTGGAAGGGCGGCGAGCTACTTGATAAACTAAGAGTTCATCCACGCACATATATCAGCGGAATTTGTTCAGATTGCGAGCAGATAGATATATGTAATGGCGGCTCAAGAGCAAGAGCTTATGCAGTAACTGGCGATTTGTGGAGTGAAGATCCATCGTGCTACTTAACAGAGAAAGAGAGAAAGAGAGAAAATGACTAATATTATGAATAAAAAACTACCAATAATTTCTATTGCGCTAGCGCTTTTAATAGCCTTCTCTTCACTTTGTGCACAGTCACTAAACCCTATTCTTAGTGATTTAGATAAAGAAGAGAAGCTGTTTATAGTTGAGAGAGAGAAAAGTTCTCTTGCCATAGTTGAAACTGGATTAACCAAAGGTCATTTAGATGGCATGCATGATATGAGTCATGGCGTTGTTAAGTTTGATGGCAAAGATGGCTATGCTATCTCTAGAGATGGGTATGTTATTAAATTTAATCCGGAGACAGAAAAAGTTATAAAAGATTTTAAAACAAGTGATAGTGCAATTGGGTTTACGGTTGAGAAAAACTATATAGCAGTGGCAAACTATGCTAAAAAAAGTGTAGACATTTTAGATAGAAACTTAAACCCTATAAAATCATTTAGCACTAATTCAAAAAATGTTGGAATTAAAGCTTACAAAGATTACCTGATATTTGCTCAGATGGATAACGACAAAATTACTATATTAAAAGATAAAAACGATGGCAAAACACTTCCAAATTTTGAGATTTTTAAAGAGTTTGAAAATGTTGGAACAATGCCATTTGACGCAATGATAAAAAACAATAACTTTATTGTTGGATTTTTCAAAAGCGACTTTTTTGGTGTTGTAAATCTTGACACTATGGAGTACTCAAAAATTAAAATCCTACTTGAAGACAGAAAGCCTGTTTTAAAAGTTCCACATTTTGGCTTTTGGAGCATAAGCGAGGGGAATGTTTTCATCCCAGCTGTTGGCAATAACAAGGTTTTAGTTTATACATCTGACTTTAAATTTGTAAAAAGCATTGAAACAGAAGGTCTTCCGGTGTTTACCGCTCTTAGCCCTGATCAAAAATACATGGTGGTAACATTTAGTGGGGACAAATTTCCGGTGGTTCAAATCATTGATACACAAACACTAAAAATTATTAAAAGATTTGAGTTTGACGGAAAAGTTTTACATGCAAGATGGTCAAATCTAAGACCGAATTTATATCTATCTGTAAACGACACAAACAAAGTTGCAGTTATTAACACTAAAGAGTGGTATTTAGCTCGTGAACTATTTGGCATAAATAAGCCATCTGGTATTTTTATCTATGAAGGAACTAAATAATGGGTAGAGTTTATTTAACTGGCGCTGGTCCTGGGGACATAGAACTCTTAACCATAAAAGCACTAAGGGTCATCAAAGATGCTGATGTTATTATATATGACCGTCTAGCAAATCCAGAAATTCTTGAAGAAGCAAAAAGTGGATGTGAGTTTGTCTATGTAGGAAAAGAGGATGGCAAACACATTGTTCCTCAAGATGATATAAACGAAATTATTTATCAAAATGCACTAAAACATGAGAGTGTAGTACGCCTAAAAGGTGGTGACCCGTTTGTTTTTGGTCGTGGTGGCGAAGAGGCAATATATCTACTTGAAAGAGGTATAAAGTTTGATATTATTCCAGGAATAACCTCTGCAATAAGTGCTCCTGCATATGCTGGAATTCCCGTAACTCACCGCGGTGTTGCTGTTAGCTTTAGAGTCGTTACAGGGCATGAATCTCCACATAAAAAAGAGTCACAAATCCCTTGGGAGACATTTAAAACTGACGATACTATTATTTTCTTAATGGGACTTCATAATCTACCCAAAATAAGTAAAAAGCTCATAGGCATTGGGAAATCTAGCGATTGCCCGTGTGCTGTAATCTCAAAAGGAACAACAAAAGATCAGAGTGTTGTTGTTGGAACACTTGAAAATATCGTTGAAATAGCCAAAGATGTCCCTACTCCAGCGTTAATTGTTGTTGGAAAAGTAGTAGAACTAAGAGAGCAGCTAAAGTGGTTTGAGTGAGATGCTTAAGAGACCAGACACAAATGAGGCGGTGCAAATCGCACCAAATATATATTGGGTTGGTATGCAACTGCCGAATGACCCATTTCAGTGTCACTCATATCTTATAAAAAACGGCAATGATTCAATCCTTATTGACCCTGGCTCAATGCTTGAGTTTGATGAAACCGTTAGAAAAATAAAAAGCATTATTGATATAAAAGATATAAAATATATCATACTTCATCATCAAGATCCAGATTTAGCAGCAGCAGTTCCAGAGATAGAAAAATTAATAAACAGAGATGACCTGCTTATTGTAACACACTCTAGAATATCTCCGTTAATCAAACACTATAAGATAAGCTCCAAATATTATGAGATAGACAAAAGAAATAACGAATTAATAACAAGCAGTGGATTTAGACTTGAATTTTACACAACTCCATATTGTCACTCTCCTGGTGCCTTTGTTAGTTATGACCCACTAAGTAAAACACTTTTTTCAGGTGATATTTTTGGCGGGATAGAGGAGTCATGGGAATTTTATGCAGATGAGACATATTTTTTTAAGGCAAAACTATTTCATCAAGAGTATATGCCAAGCAAGGATATCTTTAATTATGCACTAAATAAAATAGAAAAACTAGATATAGAAATAATTGCCCCTCAGCACGGTTCCATAATAGAAAAGAAGTATATTTATAAACTAATTAAAGATATGAAAAATCTAGATTGTGGACTTTATATAGAGAGCGGATACAACCGAGAACTCATAGACACTATAAAAGAGCTCCAAAACAAGGAGCAAATATTAAAAGAGAGAGATTTACTACTTTTTGAGCAATCAAAAAGGGCAGAAATTGGAGAGATGATTGGTAATATTGCCCATCAATGGCGACAACCTTTGGCTATTATAAACGCCTCTGTTTCAATCTTAAAAGAGAAAAATGGTGCAAATATATTAACAAAAGAGGAAATTGCGCAAAAGCTCACTAGAATGGAAGAGAGGATAGTATATATGTCTGATACCATTGACGATTTTATGAACTATTATAAACCAAACAGAGGGTGTTCTCTATTTTTAATCTCAGATGCCATCAAAAAAGCGCTTGAAATAGTAAGTTTTTCTCATAAAAATACCAAAGTGAATGTAACTCTTGACCTTAATGATAACAATAAGCTATATGGACTTATTAATGAGTTTGTGCAGGTTATTGTATCTATACTATCAAATATAAACGATATTATTATAAGTGAAGCTCCAAAGGATGTTAACATTATAATCTCACAAAAAAGCAATGAATTCTTCTCGACAGTAACAATAGAAGACGACTGTGGCGGGATTAGTGATGGAAATGTATCTAAAATTTTTGATCCCTATTTTACAACAAAACACAAATCTATTGGGACAGGACTTGGGCTCTATATAGCAAAAATGATTATCCAAGATAAGATGAATGGTACTTTAAGCGCAAAAAATAGCGGTAATGGTGCTAAGTTTACAATAAAGATGAAAAATGACAATAGATAAAATCAATGACATATCTATACTGGTAGCTGAAGATGAAACAGAGTTGTGCGAATATATTGTAGAGTATTTAGAAATATTCTTTAGTAGAGTTTATAGAGCAGAGGATGGCATAAAGGCACTAGATATCTATACGCAGAAGCGTCCAAACATAATATTAACAGATATAAATATGCCGAATCTTGATGGACTATCACTTATTTCTAAAATCAGAGAAAAAGATAAAGAGACTAAAATCATCATAATGAGCGCCCATTCTGAGCAAGAAAAACTACTTGAAGCAATTAAACTTCAGCTAGAGGCATATCTCATAAAACCAATAAAAACCGATATGTTAAAAAAAACACTTATGGATAGTGTAGAGCTAATCAGAAAAACTCAAAGACAAATTCGCTTAAGTGAAAATACATACTGGAGCAAAAACGGCGATACGCTAATATTCAAGAACAAAGAGATTAAGCTAGTAAAAAAAGAGTATGAAATTATAAAACTACTTTTATCCCAACCGAATCATATTTTCTCTTCACAAGAAATTTTTAAACATCTTTGGCAAAAAAAGGGTGATAAAGAGTTTTCAAACAGCGCGATAACCTCTCTTATGAAAAGACTTCGCATAAAACTCTCAGAGGATGTGATTATTAATATTTATGGTGCTGGATACAAGATAGCCCAATTTTAGACTCTCTTGATACCCAAAAGTTTTCAGTACTTATTTAGTTTATACTTTTCATATAGCGCTGAAGCTTTTGGATTACCATCTTCCATAGATTTTTTTGCCCACTTTTTCGCCTGTTTAAATTTTGATTGCTCACAATATATTTCAGCAAGAAGATAATACGCCTCTTTATCTCCGTCTTTGGCGTTAATCTCTAGCCATTTTGATGCTTTATCAAATTTTAGTATCTGCATATATAAGCGGCCAACATTTTTTATAGCCTCTTTGTGTCCTTGTAGCGCGGCACTCTCTAGAAGTTCAGCTGTTTTTGTTGCATTTATATCAACTGCATCGCCCTTATAGTACATTAACGCTAAATTAAATTTGGCGTTTGGATTGTTTAATTTTGAAGATTTACTTAGGTAATTAAGTGCTTTTGTTTTATTTTGCTCAACATTATAGCCATCCAAGTACATCATACCAATATCATATTGTGCCGAAGCGTTAAATCCATCAGCTGCTTTTTCAAGCCAAAAGATTGATTTTTTGGTATCCTTTTCAACTCCCAGACCATTTGCATAAAGATAACTAAGTGCACTCTGTGACGCACTATCTCCATCTTGTGCACTCTTCTCATAAAGCTCAAAAGCTTTCGCATACTCTTTATTTTTAAAAGCTTTTAAAGCATCGCTATCAATTCCATAGAGATTAAAAAACAGTAAAAATCCAATAATAAAAACTCTAAACATATATACTCCCTAATATTTTTTTCAATAACTCTTGCATTTAAATCCACCCTTTTCGCTTAAAGATATAGACAGGTAAAATAGATGAGGCAATCATCATTGCGATTGATAAAAGATATCCATATTGCCAATGTAGCTCAGGCAACAAGTCAAAGTTCATCCCATAAATACTGGCTATCAATGTTGGTGGAAGAAACACCACATTTACAATGGTAAACATTTTTATAACTTTATTTTGCTCAATACTCAAAACTCCAACAAATATATTTTGAAGATAATCTAGTCTCTCAAAATTAAAATCCGTATAATCAATTAGAGATTTAATATCTTTAAGCATAACAGTCACATCATGTTTTAGATTATGTTTATATTTATTTGACTTTAAAAAAGAGCTAAGTATTCGTTGTTTATCGTTAAGATTTTCACGAAGCTGCATATTGAGGTCTTCAAGCGATGAAATTCTCTCTAGTATCTCTTCGTCATCATTTGTGTAGTCCGTTAAGACATGTTTACGCAAACGGGTGATGTCTCGTGAGAGTTTCTCTATTATGTCTGCATCAGCATCTATTCGTATATCTAAAATTTGGCAAAATATATCGTAACCTGTTTCAAACTGTTTTGGAGTAGCAAAAATCTTACGGTTAAACTCATCAAATGTATATAGCTTTGTATAGCGGATTGAGATTAGCAGGTCATGGTACAAGATAAAAGAGACTGTTTCATTATGGGAGCTATCTTTCGCGGTTATTAGAAAGTAGCTGTTAATCTCAATCTTATCGCTCTCTTCCCAGTAACGAGAACTTATCTCAATCTCTTCTGTCTCTTGTTTGGTTGGAAATTTGATGTTAAATGTATTTTCAATAAAAATAATCTCATCATATGTGGGCACCAACATATCTACCCAGACAACTTTATCTATTATTTCACCATCAAGCTCCGTCATTGTGTCAATAAGGGCTATTGCATTCTCGTTGCGAATATAACATTTAATCATGGCTACTACTTATAGGAAATTATTATGGGAATTTTATCTGAATTTATAACATTTAGATTATAAGAAAAAAAGTTTGCTTGTTTTAAAAATCTTTTACCATCAAAAAAGCGAAAGATTCACCAGCTAATTTATAAAAAATTAATCTAAAAACAATCTTTTTGCAGTTACAAATCTAGTGACATAGTAAGCCTTGTCTATGCTGTCAACAACAACTTTTTTTAATTTGTAAGAGGCGTGTATCATCTTTCCATCGCCTATATAGATACCTACATGACCGATTGCTACACCTCTTGTCTTGAAAAAGAGCAAATCTCCCGCCTGAATATTCTCTTTGTCAATTTTCGTTCCGAGCTGAGATTGCTCCTGTGCGCTTCTTGGCAATAAAAACCCAAGATTTTCATATGTTTTTCTTGTAAAATTTGAACAATCAGTTAAAACATTCGAACTTGCACCAAATCCATACTTGGCACCCTTCATATCAAAGGCATTTTCAAGAAGAGATTTGACTTGCGGGGATAGCTCTTTTGAGGATGTTTTTGGTTGATATACTAAAAACATAGACTCTTCGTCCACTGTTGTGTCGGAAAACAAGATGGTTATTCCAAAAAACAGAATAAATAAAAATTTCATAATTACCCTTTCATGGGGGTACTTTTACAAAAAAGCACCCTTTTTGCGAAGAATCTGTCTTTCTTACTTATTGATTATAGCGTCAATTTCATAAAACTTTCTTAAGTATCTATCTAGCGGGCTTATTATCTTGTAAATAGCAGGGACAACCAAGAGCGTTAAAACCATAGAACTTAACAATCCGCCGATGATTGAGATTGCCATAGGCGCTTTAGTTTCACTTCCTAATCCAGTTCCTAATGCCAGAGGAAGCATTGCGAAAACCATAGCGACTGTCGTCATTAAAATCGGACGAACTCTCTTCTCGCCTGCTTCTATAAGCGCTTTATCTACATTTTTCCCATTCTCTATGGAGTTGTTTGCAAAATCAACAAGTAGCACGGCATTCTTGCCAACCATTCCCATAAGGAGCATAAATCCTATCATAACAAACAGGCTAAATTGTAGTCCACTCACATATAAAGCTAGCATTACGCCGATGATACTCAAAGGTAGAGCAACCATAATGATAAGAGGCTGGATAAGAGATTCGTAAAGCACAGCTAAAATTATAAACATCAAAATAACTGAGATACCAATTGCCACGCCAAAAGCTTTCGCCGTTTTTTCCATCTCTTCGGCAAAACCTGTAAATCTATAAGTTACACCTTTTGGTAATATTTGATCTATTTCGGCTTTTGTATAAGCCACCGCTCCACCCAAATCCAAACCAAACAGATCCGCAAAAACAGTAACTTCTCTTTGTCTATCAAAGTGGTTTACGGTCGCTAAAGATTTGCTTTTAGTAAACTCAACCAAGCCATCAAGATAGACCAAATCTCCCTTTGAGGTTCTAAGTTGAAGTTTTTTAATATCTTCAATGCTCACTCTGTTTTTATCATCAAATCTAAGCGTTATGTTGTACTGTTTCGCTCTCTCCTCAAAGTACGAGATCTCCAAATCACTTGAAAAAGCTATGGATATTGCCTCTGCTATTTGTGATGCGGTGATACCAAGATTTGACGCATTTTGCCTTAGTATGTTTATATCTATTTGAGGCTTTGACTCATCCAAATCTGTATCTATATCAACAAATCCTTTTTTCTTGGTCAAATACTGCACAAGTTTGCTTTTTGCCTCGTTTAGCTCGCTAAATGAGTCTGATCTTAGAACTATCTGGTAAGGAACACTTGCACCGGCGCCTTTTATATCTGGGATTGCCGAAGCAGTTATAAACATATCTTTTTTGTATGGTTCGAGTTTTTCTCTAAATGCTTGAATAATCTTCTCTTGATTTAGTTTTCTATCGGTTTTTGCAATCAATTTTACATAAATACTCGCCTTGTTTTTCTCCTGCGAGGTATTGTAACCAACGCCTAAAGTAGTGTATTCTACATTTTTATCGACTTTAACAAGATCTTCTATTGTTTTTGATTTTCTTATCATCTCATCTAGCGATATGCCGGCATTTGCTTTGATTTTTATCTCAAACTCTCCCTTGTCCTCTTTTGGTATAAAATCCATCCCGATTTTTGGAAATAGACCAAGAGAGGCGAAAAAAAGTGCAAAAACAAGAATGATGGTTACATATTTAAACCTAAGAACAAGTTTTAAAATCTTCTCATAAAGGCTCTCAATACTCTTGAAAAATGGCTCTGTTACTGTGTAAAACTGGCTCTCTTTTTTATGTAGAACTCTCGAACCAAGTGCCGGGATAAAGCTAAGAGCTATGGTGTAAGAGATGATGATAGCAAAACCGACCGTCATAGCAAAACTCTCGAAAAACTTACCAACTATTCCACTCATAAAAGATACAGGAACAAAAACCGCCAAAAGCATCGCAGAGATTGCTAAAATAGTAAATGCCATCTCTTTTGTCCCCTCGTAGGATGCTTCGTACTTGCTCATACCTGCTTCCATTTTTTTATAAATATTTTCTATCACGACTATTGCATCATCAATGATTATCCCAATCGCAAGGGTTAACCCAATGAGTGTCATTTTGTTGAGATCATACTTCATGTAGTCCATCAAAGCAAAAGTTCCCATGATGGATGCAGGGATAGAGATTGCCGAAACAAGCGTGATTGTAAAGTTTCTTAAAAACAGAAAAACTATAAAAACCGCTAGTATAGAGCCGTAAATAAGGTCAAATTTAACATCTTCAAGCGAGTTGATTATAAAAGGGGATGTGTCATTTATGATTTTTACTTCAAATCTCTCGCCAGCCATCTTTTTCAACTCAGGGAATACTTTTTTCACACTACTAACAACATCAAGAGTGTTTGTTCCTGAAATCTTCTGAATCTCAAGCATAACACCCTGAACCCCATTGTACGAAGCGAAACTTTTTGGATCACTTAACAAATCTTCAACGGTTGCAATATCTCCTAGTCTTACATTATTTTTTATTTTTATATCTCTAAGTTCTTGCATACTAAGTGCATCAGCTTTTGTTTTTAGCGTAATTTCTTCTGTTTTAGTGATTAATTTACCGCCGCCGACTTTTATATTCTCTTGCGCTATAATCGAGTTTAACTCCGCAACTGTGATGCCATATTTGTTCAAAGATAGAGCATTTGGAAATATTTTTATCTCTCTGTCTTTATAGCCGATTATATTTATACCGCCAACACCATTTATCTTTTGAAGTGCAGGTTTCACCTTCTCGTCCGCAAAAAGCATAAGATTTTTTACACTATCATTTTTGGCTGTTAAAAAGACATTTATAACGGGTGCACCACCGATATCAAGCTTGCTAACAAGTGGAGTTTTTGCATCTTTTGGAAGCGATACAGCCGAGACTTTATCTCTTACATCATTTGTTGCCTCGTCAATGCTTCGCTCTAGTAAAAACTTCACAGTCACCACGCTAATGCCATCGCTACTTGACGATGCTACGCTATCAACGCCACCAATCCTAGAGATTGCTTCTTCTATTTTATCTGTAACTTGTGACTCTATGGTGCCTGATTCGGCACCAGGGTAGAGCGTTTGGATTGTAACGATTGGAAAATCTACATTTGGAAAAAGAGCCGATGGCATTGACTTAAAGCTGGCATATCCAAATATCATCAAGGTTATGACATACATCAAAGTGGCAATCGGTCTTCTTAGTGCTAATTTATACATTTTTATCTACTTTTTCTCACCAGTTATTATGTAGCCATCACCAAAAAGTCCAACCAACAAATCTTTTGCCGATACTTCAGCTTTTAACTTTTTGCTATCCAATGAAGCGCTTGGAAACAATTTTGTTATAACTCCGCTATGTATTTTTTCACTTCCATCCAGCTTATATTGAAAAATTTGTCCGACTTTAACACTTTTATAATATTTTTGGTCAAACTCTAATATTAACTTTCTATCTTGAGCGCTTTGAATTTTAAAAACAGTTCTAAGCATCATGCCACTTACAACATCACCGACCTCAACACTCTTCTCATATATTACCCCATCGAACGGCGCATAAAGAGTAGTCTTTCGTAAAAGTGCTTCTTTAAGATGTAGATTTGCTTTTATTTCAGACAAATTTGCCTTTGCTGTTTCGTACGCCTTCTCATAAGCATCAAATCTGCCCTCATCAATAAGATTTCTAACTTTTAGCTGTCTCTCATAATCTCGCTGCGCGAACTTCAAAGTAACTTCTGCAGACTCCAGAGCAGCTTTTGCGGACTCTATGGACGCTCTTGTGTCATCATCAACAAGCTGTGCCAATTTCGCACCCTTTTTTACTCTACTTGCCACATCAACAAAAACTTCCTTCACAACCCCACTAGCATCAAATGCCAAACTTGCATTTTTATTTGCTTCAACTGAAAAAGTTGCGTAAACATTGTCCGCGCTTAAACTAAAAACTATACAAATTAGCCCAATGAACACTCTTCTCATTTTATAAACTCCCCTAAATCTTTTCCACTATAATAGTAATAAGTTGCATAAGCTACTTCCAAATCATTTTTGGCACTCTCATGAAGTGCGTCTGCTGCTGTTTTTGCGCTTAGAGCATCAAGAAAAACTACATTATCAACGATTCTAGCATCAAACTTTTGCTTGATAATCTCATACGCACTCGATGCTGATTTAAGCGCACTTGCCGCACTTGCAATCTGCAACTTTGTAGTTTTTATCTTCTCACGCGCTAGTTCTTGAGATATTTTTTGCTCTTCATTTTTATAATTTATCTCTTGCTCTAGTGCTTTTGCACTTAAGATTGTAGCCTGCTTAGTCTCTCTTGCAGAACCATAGTCAAAAAGTCTCATGCTTACACTAAGTGATAAAACATTCTGTTTATCTGCTAGCATTCCCGTCGCAATAGGGTCCACATCATTATAATCATAGATGTTGTAGCTATCTTCAACTCTTACTTTTGGATAATATACACTATCTATGGACTCCGAGCCACTTATAATTGCCTTTTGCCCAGAGATAAGTGATTTTATAGAATCTCTTTGCTCATAAACAACATCCCCTACCTCTTTAAAGCCAGAATCATCCAACGAATCTATATTTTTTGAAACCTTCAGTTCTAGATATTTCTTTACGCTAAGTATTTTAAATCTTATTGATTCAATCTCATAAATATTTGTATCATAACTAGCTTGAAGTCTCTCCACATCATCTTTTACTGCGAGCTTTGCTTCGTAAAATTGCTTTACTCTGCTAAGTTGCTCTTCTAGCGACTTTTTAACATCCTCTTTCGATTTTAGAGTTGCTTGAAGAGTTTTAATGCTAAAAAAATCTTGAACTATTTGAAAGTTTAAGCTCTGTTTTGTATCTTGCAGACTGTATTGACTTGCTTTTAGTTCATCTTTTGACCTGTTTAAAATAGCACTTCTTCTACCACCATCATAGATATCAAATCCAACTTTTGCGAAACCATTATAAGTATCTCCGGCTTGAAAAGCACTTTTTTTATCAATATTTTGATATGTTCCACCTATATCCAAAGTTGGCATATATGCACCTCTGTTTGAATCCACCTCTTTTATTTTCGCATCTTTACTTAAACGACTTGACGCAACAATTTTGCTATTTTGGTTTGCATAATCCAAAAGTGACTTTAGGTTTTCGCCAAACAACAATATCGGCAACACTAAAAACAGAACTCTTTTCATTTCTTTACCTCCACTAATTTAAACAACGCATCAACAAAACTGTCAATCTCATCTTTAACATTGACAATAGCATTTGTAGCCAAACTCGATATAAACATCCCTTCTGCAAAGACAAAAAGACCTTTGCAGAACTGTTTTGACTCCGCTATTATCTCACCACTATTGATTGCATGTTCTATTGTTTTTTCAAACCATAAATAGTATAAATTAAAACACTCAGTCTGAAACTTTATCATCTCCTCATCAGGAGAACTTAGCGCAATAGATATAAATTCCTTATAGAGCCCTCTAAGCTGGGCATCTTCATCACTATAAAAGAAACTACCAAATAATTTTATTTTATCTTTTGTTGATTTTGTACCAGAAATTAAAGTCTCTAATGTTTTGTTTCTTTCTTGTATCATTATATTTACTATCTCAAAAACAATATCATCTTTATTTCTAAAATAGTCATAAATGGTTCCTTTTCCAATCCCTGCGGTTTTAGCTATCTGGGATATCGTTAAGTTTCTTATACCATTTTCAAAAAATATATCTCTACATGAAAGAGCAATATCTCTCTTTTTTTGTACTTTATCTACGATAATTGCCATTTTTACCTCATCTTTATAAATGACCGACCATCAGTCATTAAAAAATTGTACACTTTAACATCTTTGTTGAATATAAAACTAGCATAAATTTTTTCAATAAATTATGATATTATTTTTTAAAATAAATTAAAGGTTGCACCATCATGAAACATCTTAAAGTAATTATTGCTCTTGCTCTTGCTCTTGTATTTTTCTCTGGGTTTTGGGATGGGAAAACTAAAAAAGAGCTTTTTAAGGAGAAGATTGAAGCTAGAGTAGAGAGAATCAAAACAGGTAATGAGACACTTCAACTACTATTTAACTATGACCCAAAATCACAAGAAATTCTAAATCATGCTTATGGATATGCAACTTTTACAAACGTTGGGGTAAATCTTATACTCCTCTCTGCCGAGGGTGGCAAAGGGATGGCACATAACAACAGAACAGGAATAAACACATATATGAACATGGGCTCCGGAGGGCTTGGCATTGGGCTTGGCGTTAAGGATTTTAGAATTGTATTTTTATTTGAAAACAGAGCGGTATATGAGTCATTTATAAATGCAGGATGGGAAGCAAACGCACAAGCTGATTTAGCTGCAAAATATGGCGAAACTGGTGGAGAAATCAATGGTGCTATTACCATAGCTCCTGGAGTTAAACTCTACAAACTAACACAAAATGGTCTCGCAGCTCAGGCAACAATTCAGGGGACGAAATATTGGATAGATAGCGACTTGAATTAAGCAAGTTTTTTTTCTAAAGAACTTGTTTTAAGCTAACGAATCATAAAATACAACTATCTTATCTTTAGGAGTTTAAATGAAAAAAATTTTAGTAAGTATTGCAGCGATTATTGCTCTCTCGTCGTCTCTTGTGGCAAATGTAAACAACCAAACTGGTTGTGGACTTGGTTCTTTGATTATTAAAGATGATTCTACTGCAATCATGTTGGCACTTCAAGCTACAACAAATGGTATTTTTGGAAATCAAACTTTTGGTATCACTTCTGGAACGCTTGGATGTAAAAAAACTCAATTTGTTATGAACAAACAAGTTCAAGAGTTTGTTGCTTCAAATATGGATCAACTAGCAAAAGAGATAGCTATCGGGCATGGCGAGAGTATTGATACTTTGGCCGAACTTTTAAGTGTATCAGATAAAGTTGCTTTTTCTGCATCACTTCAAGAAAACTATAACAAAATCTACACAAGCCAAAATGTAAAAATGGCTGATGTTCTAGATAACATCTCTATAACTTCTATATAAAAATCTCACTCAAGCTAAAATTGCTTGAGTGTTAGAACTTAGCTCTCTTTTTTACATCAATTTAGGAATCTAATATTTTATTTAAAATCACTATTTTTATATTTTTTTGCGCAACCCTCCTCTTCTCTTCAACTAAAGATTACAAACAAAAAGCAGATGAGTTAAATCTCGCACAATCAAGATATTGGCAACTACTTCTTCATATAAAAAATGGCGTTAGCGAGATAGATGATAAAAGATTTTTTTTAGCACAAGACGGCAAGTACGATTCTGGTAGTGAGCTAAATGCCACAATAGACGCTCTGTTAAATGAGGTAAGCTTTGATGATAACTCAACTGCATGTAAATTCCCAGCAAGGAAAATCTGGCTTCAAGAGAGCCTAAATATGACTGATTTACCAAAAGTTGATTGTGCTGAGTATGATAAAATAGTGCAGACTCTAAACCCAAAATCTATAACTCTTGTTTTTCCAGCGGCACATGTAAATTCACCGGCATCAATGTTTGGTCACACATTTTTACGCGTAAACTCACAATATGACTCAAAACTCCTATCTTACGCAGTGAACTATGCAGCCGATGCAGATCCAGATAAGGAAAATGCGGCTCTTTTTGCCATAAAAGGTCTTTTTGGTGGATACTTTGGTAAATATTCGCTAATGCCTTACTATGAGAAGTTAAAAGAGTACAGAGATAGTGAACAAAGAGACATTTGGGAGTATGATTTAGACTTAAGTAAAGAGGAGACTATGGCTATGGTTAGGCATATCTGGGAGCTTAATGAAACCCGTTCATACTACTATTTCTTCACACAAAACTGCTCTTACAATATGCTTTGGTTTTTAGAAGTTGCACGACCGACTCTTCATCTAAGAGAAAAATTTAACTTTCAGGTAATTCCATTTGAGACTGTTCAAGTGGTTCAAGATGAAAATATAGTTACCAATAAATCTTATAGACCATCAAAAAGAACACTACTTCTAAAATACGAAGAACTTATTTTAGAGAGAGATATAAAACTACCGATGCTTCTATCTGATTTAAAGATTGAAGTAAATAGTGTAATTAATGATGAGACAATCGATGCGCAACAAAAAAAGTATATTTTAGAAGCCTCAATAGAGCTGCTCCAATACAAACGAAGTAAAAATAAAATAGATGAAAAAAGTTATATTAAGCGATTCCATGAACTCTCAAAAGCTAGAGCAACTCTTAAACAAGGCGATATTATTAGCGTGACTCCCCCAGAGAATCCAATCAATGGGCATAGAGCGATAAGAGCGATAGTTGGTGCTGGCTTAAGAGAAGGCAGAGGGATAGCCTACCTAGGTGTCCGTCCAGCATATCATGACTTAACAGATAGTAATGTTGGCTACTTTAGAGGCACGCAGATAGAATTTTTAGATTTTGAACTTTCCAAAACTGGGAACAAAACCGAGCTAGAAAAACTAACGCTTCTCTCAATTGCCTCCCTTGCCCAACAGAGCAAATTTTTTAGCAACTTCTCATGGAGGACAAAATTTGGATGGGACAAGGATTTAACAAACCACAAAACTAACTTTAGCGGAACTGTTGGTGCTGGAGCAAACTATGGAGGAAAATCAGCCTATACATATATGATGGTTGATCCACTTTTTTATTATGACAATGGCTTCAAAGCCGCAATTGGTGGAAGCATTGGTCTGATTGTTGACAAATATAACTTCTCAAATACAAAGCTTGAAGCCACAAAAAGATTTTATGACAGCGGATTTGAACAAAATATTTTCACAATCATACAAGGCTTCAGAAGCTCTAAAAACAGTCAAGTGCAGTTTGGATATGAATTTAAGGATAGGCTGTTAAACAATAAAAAGCGGAGTGATGATAGTTTTAGAGTAAATCTTAACTACTATTTCTAATAGTAACTGCCCCATAAAAGGCAGAGACTATTTGCGGAGAAGCCTAAATTAATTACTCTCCATAAACAGTTACACAGTTTTTGTGTCCACTACTCCAAAACAAGAAAGTGCTATACTCGTATGAGTTATCAACATGCTTTATTTTAGATATTCCTGCTGCTTTTGCGGCAGCAACAATCGTTGTATCTCCACTTGCGTCAGTAACATACTTGCAAACTTTTGAGACCTTCATCTGGTCAATCTTTGAGTAATCTACAGAACTTCCATCATAAGACATTACTGCTGGTGTATTTGCGATTCTATTAGAACATCCACTAAAAAACAAGATAGATGCAACAGTTACAATTAATAAAGATTTTTTTAACATTTTAAATTTCCTTTCATTTAAACTTTTAATTGTAACAAAATATTTATGCTAACAAAATTAATAAAGAGCAAACTCATAACCACTATTTGTTTTATATTGAGTGTATTTATAATTTCCATCAAGTTCTATTACTGTTCTATAAAAATCTCCGTGATTTCCAATTTTAACTGCTTTAAAAATGGGACCCGAAACTTTTCTTGTTTCATTTTTTACATCAAGAGTCGTACTAAAGTCAGCAACAATTCTGTTTGGATTTGTTAATATAAAATTTCTTATCATTGAGTCTTTTGTTATTATTTTTATCTTTTTATCATTTGTTACAAAATCTATATTTCCAGTAGAAATTTTATTTTTTTTAGATATTTTTTCTGCTTTATTACTCTCCTTTTTTGTATGTATTGCTGTGGTGTTTATTTCTTCTGAAAGTACTTTAGTGCTATTTTTTTTATTTTTTTGTTCAGTTGTTGAACTATTTAAAATTGAAGTACTGTAGCTTTGGGATATAAAAATAGGAAGATGCCAGTCAATGGAGTTATCAAGATTTATACTTTTTGTCTGGATAGATCCATCAAGATTTTTATACTCTATTGTAACTTTTTGGAGCACTCTAGCTTCAGCAGGTATAGAGATTGCCGCTCTTCTGAGTGGTTCTTTGTTCCTATTTTCATTTGATGTAAATGGTGTATCTGTTTCAACAGTTGATGGAAAAAATGGGTTTTCTCTGGCGTCTAAAGCAGACAAGAATAGCAGAGTCGCAAGTAAAGTTTTAATCAAAATAGAGCCTATTTAAAATATTATTGTAAATCAATAGATATTATGCCCAACTTAGCTAATAGAGTTCTTATATATTAAAAAAAGAGGGAATAAAAGCGAAAAAAATGTTGAAAATATCTTGCTATGCAAATTTAATTATTTAGCAGAGATCTCTTTTAGCTCAAAATACTCTCTTTGCAGTTCTGCATTTTCGTTTTTTAATCTATGTATTTCAGATTGGAGGTACTCTTGATAATCTTGTAATCCAAAAAGAATCTCTAGTGAGTTTGTTCCATAAAATATAATACCTAGGTATATACCAATTACTAAGACAGCAAAAGTAAGAACTAGAAATTTGTAAAGAGAGAGCCCAAGATATTTTTGTGTTATGCTTTGAGGCTCATCATACTTTTCTAGTAGTTCTTCAATTGCCATACTGTCTCTTATCTAAAAAGTGTTGAACCTAAGTATTCGCCATAAGCAATTTCATTTTCTATCTCTAAAAGACGGTTGTATTTTGCAGTCCTCTCGCCTCTTGCAGTTGAGCCTGTTTTAATCTCACCACAATTTAGCGCAACAGCAAAATCAGCTATAAAAGCATCTTCACTCTCTCCTGAACGATGGCTCATAACGCACTTATAGCCATTTCTTTGGGCAAGACGAACTGTCTGCATTGTCTCGCTAACTGAACCAATTTGGTTTGGTTTAATAAGGATAGAGTTTGCAATATTCTTTTGAATTCCTTCATTTAAAATAGTTGCATTTGTCACAAAGAGATCATCTCCAACAAGCTGAATTTTGTCTCCTAATTTTTCAGTTAAAAGCTTCCATCCATCCCAATCGTCTTCACTAAGTCCATCTTCTATAGATACAATTGGATATTTAGAACATAAATCAACATAATAATCTACTAGTTGTGCAGAAGTAACTGTACGATTTTCACTATCAAGTCTATATCCACCATCAGCTACAAGCTCACTAGCGGCTACATCAAGTGCTATTGCAATCTGCCCTCCAGCTCTATATCCTGCTTTTTCTATCGCTTCCATAATGATTTGGATTGGCTCTTCATTTGAACCTAAGTCTGGAGCAAAACCGCCCTCGTCACCAAGCGCAGTATTATGTTTTCTTGTCTTTAGTATTGCTTTTAGGTTGTGATAAACCTCGGCAGACGCTTGAAGTGCAGTTGCAAAATCTTCAAAACCAATAGGCATAATCATATACTCTTGAAAATCTACAGAGTTATCAGCGTGACTTCCACCATTTATGATATTTAGCATAGGGACAGGAACAACCATGGCATTAGCGCCCCCCAGATAGCGATAAAGTGGGATTCCTAGGCTTGTTGCTGCTGCACGAGCCACTGCCATAGATGCGCCAAGAACCGCGTTTGCCCCTAAGTTTTCATAGTTATCAGTTCCATCTAGCTCTTTCATAATCGCATCAATTATGGCTTGATTAAAAGGCGAGAGGCCAATAAGTGCATCAGAGATCTGAGAGTTTACATTTTCAACTGCCTTTAAAACGCCCTTCCCCATATATCTACTGCCACCATCACGAAGCTCTAGTGCTTCTCTTTTGCCAGTACTTGCCCCCGAGGGTACAATTGCACTCTCTCTTGTTCCATCACTCAACTCTACTGTTGTTTTAACTGTCGGATTTCCTCGAGAGTCCATAACTTCAATTGCACTTACGCTATCTATAAATATCATTTGTCCGCCTTTTATTTTCTATCTATTGTTCTTCTTCTTCTTCGATGTCAGCACTGCCCATAATCATAATATTATTCATGCCCATGGCAGTTTTTATCTTCTCTTCAATCTCTCGAGCTAAAGCTGGTTCTTCTTTGAACTTAGCCTTGACATTTTCACGCCCTTGACCTAATTTTATATCTTCATAAGAGAACCATGCGCCACTTTTATCTATGATATCAAGCTTGACGCCATAATCGACTAGTTCGCCCTCTTTTGAAATACCTTCGCCAAACATTATATCAAACTCTGCCTGACGAAATGGAGGTGCGACTTTATTTTTTATAACTTTTGCTTTAACACGATTGCCGATGTTATTCTCGCCCTGTTTAAGTGATGCTATTCGTCTTACATCAATTCTAACCGATGCGTAAAATTTAAGCGCGTTCCCACCAGTTGTTGTCTCCGGAGAACCATAGCCCATCATACCGATTTTCATACGGATCTGGTTAATAAATATAACAGTACAGTTCATCTTGTGTAAAATACCAGTCAATTTACGAAGTGCTTTTGACATAAGCCTAGCTTGAACTCCTACATTCTGATCAGACATTTCGCCCTCAATTTCAGATTTTGGTGTAAGCGCTGCAACCGAGTCAATTACTATTAGATCAACTGCTCCACTTCTTGCAATTGTCTCAACAATGTCAAGAGCCTGTTCTCCGTAATCCGGCTGAGAAACAAGAAGATTGTCTATATCGACACCAAGATTTCTGGCATAAATAACATCAAGAGCATGCTCTGCATCTATAAACGCACAAACCCCACCAGCTTTTTGACACTCTGCTGTTATCTGAAGAGCTAAAGTTGTTTTACCAGAACTCTCAGGTCCATAAATTTCAATCACTCTTCCCTGAGGAACGCCACCAATGCCAAGAGCTAAATCCAGCCCAAGTGAGCCAGTACTAATTGACTCAATAGGCACTATCTCTTTGTCGCCAAGTCTCATTAAAGCACCTTTTCCAAATGCTTTGTCTATCTGTTTCATTGCCAAGTCTAATGATTTTTGTTTATTTGCATCCATTTTGGACTCACTTATTTTAAATTTAGACTATTGTATGTTAATTTATGACATTGGTTAAAAAATATTGCAAATTGTCATATTTATCTTTTTTTATATAGAAATTCCTATATAAATTAGTGAGATTTTATCCTTATTTGGTTAAAATTTAGCTAATACTAATAATGGATGAAAAACTTGAAAAAAACCCTTATTGCACACTCTCCAGACGCTGATGATATCTTTATGTACTATGCCATTAAATTTGGATGGGTTGATATGGATGGTGTTACATTTGAGAATATTGCCGAAGATATTCAGACTTTAAATGAAAAAGCTCTCTCAAGTAGCTACGAAATTGTTGCCATAAGTTTTGCTCTATATCCGCACATAAGAGATAATTATGCTCTGCTTCGAACCGCTGTAAGCTTTGGCGAGGGCTATGGACCAAAAATTATTAAAAGAAAAGGCGTGACACTAAAGAGAAATTTCAAAGTTGCCCTTAGTGGAAAAGAGACCACGAACGCCATGCTTTTTCGCATAGCATACCCAGATGCAAGAGTTACTTATATGAACTTTTTAGAGATTGAACAGGCTGTTCTTGATGGGGTTGTCGATGCTGGTGTTTTGATTCATGAGAGCATTTTAACTTACGGCAATGAACTTGAAGTAGAGCGAGAGATGTGGGATATCTGGCAAGAACTAGCAGGAGATGAACTTCCTCTTCCTCTTGGTGGCATGGCAATTATCCGCTCTATCCCCTTAAATAAGGCTATTACCTATGAAGAAACTCTAACAAAAGCAGTTAGAGTCGCGAGAGAGCACAAAGAAAAATTATCTCAAATGCTATTAGAGAGAGATTTGGTTCGCATAGATGCAAAAACTTTGGAAAAATACTTAGAACTGTATGCAAACGATGACTCAATTTCGTTAAGTGAAATCCAGTACCGCGCTATAAACAAACTTTTTGAACTAGGCTACAAGCACGGTCTTTATGATGCACCTATAAAAGCTGAAGATTTTACAATACCGACAGACTACAAAGAACTGAGAAACTCATAATGGAAGCAAAATTAATAGCGCTTGGGATTGAGACATTTAAAGTCGCCATCATCCTAGCACTTCCAGGACTTTTAACTGGTATGCTTTTGGGTTTGGCGGTTAGTATATTTCAAGCCACCACACAGATAAACGAGATGACGCTAAGTTTTATCCCCAAAATACTTGGTGTTGTTGTTGTGATAATTTTAACTATGCCATGGATGATAAACACGATGGTCGATTTTTCGCTTCATGTATTTAATATGATTCCAACTTTTGTTGATTGATGAGTAAAAAAAGCATAGACTTCTCTAAATTTTCCTCCTTTAAAATTGGGGGCATTTTTGAGGTATCTCTTTTGAATGCGTGCGAAGAACTGCCTCAAAACTACTATCTTATCGGCTCATGCAACAATATTTTGGTTGGTAAAAAGCCACCACCACTCGTTAAACTAAGCAAAGTTTATGACTATATAAAAATCAAAAACAGCACTTTGATTATCGGCGGAGCAACTCCCTCTGGTAAAATTGCCTCATTTTGTAAAAAAAACAACATTGCAAATTTTGAATTTTTATCTCACCTCCCTGGCACACTCGGCGGCATTGTCTATATGAACGCCGGACTTAAAGAGTATGAGATTTTCAATTATCTTATCGCTATTGAAACTTGTAAAGGTACTATAGAAAAAAAAGATATTGATTTTGGATATAGATATGCGAAGATAGATAGCCCTATTTTAGAGGCTTCATTTGAGATTGACTATGGATTTGACAGTTTAAAAGTTGAAATGTTTAAAAAAATGCGCGCGAATCAACCAAGTACGCCGAGTGCTGGAAGTTGCTTTAAAAACCCAGCTGGAAATTATGCGGGCAGACTAATTGAAGAAGTCGGACTAAAAGGTTTCAGGGTTGGCGGAATGGAGTTTAGCACAGAACATGCGAACTTTTTAGTAAACGCTGGGAATGGGGTATTTGAAGATGCCGTTTTCTTGATTCAAGAGGCACAAAAAAGAGTTTATGAGAAGTTTAAAATTTGGCTTGAGTGTGAGATTGTAATTTTAGATATTAACTACATGGGAGAGCAATCACCATTTATGACTCCCCCTCAAAGAGAGAGTTAAATCGGAAGAACTCTGATTTTTTTAGATAATTTCTCTTTTAGTGTTGCTTCAATAGCGTAGAGTGTACCGGTTGCAGAACTGGCACAACCATTACACGCACCTAAATATCTGATATAGACATCTATGTATTCATCACTTGTTTTTACATCAATAACTTCCATATTTCCGCCATCCATAATTAAGAATTGACGAACATTCTCATCCACAACTGCATCTATTGCTTTGATTTTTTGAACCAAAGTCATAGCTTCAAAACTTCCGCCACTTCCTGCATCGGCTGCCGCTTTCATCTTCTCTTCATCCATCTCACGACGAGTATCCGCTAAAATATCCACTAAATAGTACTCCCTTTTTTCATGTCCACCTGGCTTGATACAACTCTTACAAAAACCACCAGCTTTTGTGTAGTCTGTTATCTGCTCGATTGTTGTTAAATCGTTCAATCTGATAACTTCTTGAAGTGTTCTTAAGCTAACGCGAGCACACTCACAGACGATAATCTCCTCTTCAAAACTCTCAGAATCAACTCCAAGATAAAGACTTGCCGCTTTTTTTATAACATCATATGCCATAACCGAGCAGTGCATTTTTTGAGGTGGAACAGCTGGGATTTCTGGGCTATCACGAAGAGCGAACTCAACATCAATATTTGTAATTTTTACAGCCTCTTGAACTTTTTTTCCAATACAAAGCTCGGTCATAATATCTGAACTAGCAATAGCTGTCCCACATCCAAAACTCTTAAATTTAGAGTTAACGATAATATCTGTTTTTGGATCAACTTCCCAGTAAAGACGCACCGCATCCCCACAGCTCTCAGCACCAAAATCGGCGACGATAAGTTTGTTTCCGTGAGTTTCAGCTTCAGCTTCAGTTATCTCACCCTGGTGATTCGGATTGTTCATAAGAGTTGTTACTTTATTTGAGTACGCATCCCATAAAGAAGCGCCAAGCAAGTCATTTTTTGCCATAATATTTTATTTCCTTTAATTTATTTTATAAATTCAAGGAAACTTTTTCCCTGATTTGTCCGTAAAAGGAACCCGTCCCTTTCACTACGCTAGCCACTATGACACTGAAGCTTGACACATTTGTGTCAGATTATTTTTAACTGTTTAATTAGTGAAAATGTAGTTCACACTCTTTTGCCTCTCCACCTAAAGTTGGCCCCACTTTAGCAAATGAGCTTGATATTGCCCTTAAGCGTGCGACTGACTTTTTAAAATGGGTTATAGTATAGTCAATTTCACCGTCAGTTGTAAAGCGACTAAGACTTAGTCTAATACCAGTATGAGCGAGCTCGTTATCTGCTCCAATAGCAAGCATTACAGTATTTGCCTGAAGGTCTTCACTAGCGCACGCGCTTCCTGTTGAAGCACCAATTTGTCCATTGTTCAAATCCCAAAGCATTCCCTCACCCTCAACACCTTTTATAGATATTAAAATTGTGTTAGGCGTTCTGTGCTCACGGTCTCCAACTACAAAAGTATCACTTAACTCCAAGAGCGCGTCCTCAAGACGATCCCTTTTTGCTTTGATTGATGCCATCTTCTCCTCTATATTTGTAGTAGCTAGCTCTATCGCCTTGCCCATTGCTACGATGTAAGGAACATTTAGCGTCCCTGAACGACGGCCACCCATATGCTCACCACCATTTAAAAGTGGAGAGAGTTTTTGTGAGTTTTTGATATACAGAGCTCCGATTCCTTTTGGACCATGAAACTTATGTGCACTCATCGAGAGGAAATCTACATGAACATCTTGCAAATCTACTGGAATTTTACCAACAGCTTGAACGGCATCAGTGTGAAATAAAACACCTTTTTCTTTACAGATTTCACCAATCTCTTTTATAGGATTTATCATTCCTGTTTCATTGGAAGCCCACATAATCGATACTAAAGCGGTTTTGTCAGTGATAAAACTTCTTACGATGTGAGACTCAACTATACCTTGAGAGTTTACTGGCAAATATGTAACCTTTACACCATCTTCCTCT
Organism: Sulfurimonas sp.; assembly: GCA_021732045.1. The sequence goes on along the minus strand of JAKFWK010000003.1, from coordinate 27,060 downwards.
AAGGCTTTACATGCCGCATAAACAGATGGATGTTCAACCTCTGTTGTGATAATGTGGTTTTTATCTCCATTTACAACATAATCTCTAAATATTGATTTTAAAACCCAGTTATTTGACTCTGTTGCACATGATGTGAAAACTATATCATCACTATCACTTGCATTTAACGCCTTATAAACTTGGTCTATCGCCTTACTGATAGCAGGGTGAGAGGCTGTGCCAAATTTGTGAAGTGAATTTGGATTTCCATACATATCACTAAAAAATGGCATCATCTCCTGAACAACCAATGGATCGACCATGGTTGTAGCATTATTATCTAAGTAAACTTGCATTTATTACCTTATTTTTTTGGGTTATTTAATTCAGACAAAATTAGTCTTGTTTAACTTTTGATATGATAATTCATTTGTTATTATGATACGCTTAAACTTATATACCAAACTCAATCAGCTGTGCATGTTTAAGAGTTAAAAAGAGCCTTTGGCTGTGCTTACATTTGTTTTAAGCTATAATTCCATAACTTCAAGTCTATGCAACTTGGCTAACAAAGGACAAATATGTGTAATTTCAATAAACAAGATGAAGAGACAAAAGCATTTCTTCATATTTTTATGACAAAAATAGCCGAGGCTCTAGGTGGAGCGAACTTTCTTCTAGGGCTTACAGAGGCGCTTCGGGCAGTAAAACCACATCCATTAACCGCAAAAAGATGTGAGATAAAATCTCCAAACCTAGTAATAAACTGGAACAAAGTAGTTTTTCAAGATAAACTTATAGCACTTGAGGAGACACTCTTTATCCATAAAAGTTCAGAAAATCATGATTTTAATCTTATTGGCATTGATAATCAAAAAAAGAAAAAAAGAGCTATAAATATGGTTAAAACGCTAGCACCAATAAAATTTATTATCACTCCACTCAACAAAGATATAGGCGGCGGATTTGAATTTTCTATCTTTGAGACAGTTGATTTTGAAAAAGATTATGTAAAGATAAATCCTATTTTTACAGCTCTGTTTTTTTGCTCAACTGAATATATGAAAAAAGCACTGAAATTTGAAGCTTAGTTTTTAGCTAAGGATACCAAAATCAAAAGAGCTTATTTCAAATGTATTTTTGGCAAGTTTTTTTATTGTTATTATTTCAACATCATGATAATCAACCAAAAAAATTCAAGCAATGTTATTACAGAAGGAAATTTATATGCTATTACTTAAAGGCACTCTTAGCACTTTGAATTTTAAATCATTTAATAAAAACAAACTTTTCAACTACCTAACCATCTTACTCGCATTTTCTATACCACTCTCTAAGGGAAGTCACGCCATCTTATTTAGTGCCCTCGTAATTATATGGATTATTGAGGGAGACTGGCAAAAAAAATGGAAAATGATTCGCAGTGAACCTCTGTTTAAAGTAATTTTAGTTTTTTACACTTACCTTGTACTCAGCCTATTGTGGAGCAATAATTGGCATTTAGGGATAACACATCTACTTAAATACTATTTTTTATTATTGTTACCTATGTTTTATACTTCAATAAATCGTTATTTCTTTCCATATATAATTAGTGCTTTTTTAGCTGCCATGGCCATAAGCGAAACACTCTCTTATCTAATAATGTTTAATGTCATACACTTCAAGCAAAGTTGGTCATCAGCCGATCCGAGTCCATTTATGCACCACACCATCTATAGCATTTTTTTAGTTCTTGCAATTTTTATATTAGCAATAAGGCTTTTTCGTGAAACAAAAACTTTATTTCAGAAAGCAATCTTTATTTTTTTTATCACAACAATGATGGCAAATCTTTTTCTTAATGTCGGAAGGACTGGACAACTATCATTTGCGCTTGCATTAATTATTTTTTTATTGATTCAATTTCGATTAAGTATACTAAAAACACTTATTATTATTATTCCAGTATTAACTACTGTATTTTTTCTTGCTTTTAATTTCAGTACTATTTTTAAAAATCGAACCATCGAAACATATCGCTCTATCGACCATCTAATAACTCATCGCACAGCCATGAGTGACAGTACTGGACTTCGTTTTATGATGTGGCACACAGCATATGAGATTATACGGGAAGAGCCTTTTTTTGGTGTTGGAATAGGAGACGACATAGATGCTCTTCATAAAGTGCTTACAACAAAAAAGATTCAATACCAAGCAGATATTGGCAATATCAGTGATTTTCATAACTCCTATATTCAGATTACTCTTTACGGTGGTATAGTTGGATTATTTTTATGGTTAATCACGATTGCTGTAATGTTTCGTCAACTAGATGATAATCGTGATATAAAAACGATTGGATCTATTATGCTCGCATTGCTTACGCTGTATATGTTTATAGGAAATTTTCCAGTTTCATATTTGACAATTTTATTTACACTTATTATAGGTATAACTCTTAAGAGACCAAATAAGCAAATGGCATTATAATGTTTATATTAGTATAAGCTTTACTCCAAGAACAACTACTTATTAAAATTATATGCGTCAGCAAAGCATAAGATTGAAAGAATGTTTTAAAACTACTTTTGCTTGACAATAAACAATCAATCCTATATTGCAATAATCATAAACTCTCCAAAAGCTAACTCTTCTACACTATATACATCAAAGTTTACTCTATGAAGCGCTATTACCTTATTGCCAACAGCTCCAAACATTCTTTTTACTTGATGATATTTCCCCTCACAAATCTCTAATCTTACTTTTGTTGGTAATAACATCTCCATTTTAGCCGGAAGAAGTGGTTTTTTTTCTCCATTTAGCATCAATTTTCCACTTGCAAAAATCTCTGCTTCATCACCTCTAAGCGGAGTAGCGAGAGTCGCTTCATAAATTTTAGAAACTGTACTTTTTGGGCTTGTTAGGCGATGATTCAGATCTCCGTCATCAGTAAGCAAAATTGCCCCTGTTGTGTCAATATCGAGTCTGCCAACAGTTGATATTTTTGGATTTCTTCCTTGATAACGAAGAGGAAGTAACGCGTAAATAAGCTCTCCAGCGTCATCATGAGAACAGATAACACCGCTTGGTTTATTCATAAGAATGGTTATGGTCTCGGCATCAAGAGGTTCATTTTCTACTGTTATTTGAGTGTGATATGCTTTTTTGGTTGGATCTAAAACTCTTACTCCATCAATACGGACAAGATTTTTCTTAAGAAACAGCTTTGCCTCACTTCTTGTGCAGTACCCCAAACTAGAGAGATGCGCATCAACCCTTTTATAACTATTTTTCATATTTTATTTCTCTCTTTTTAAGAAGATAAAATAATACCAATTTTAGATTAAACAAACAGTGTGATGGTATAATTGCGAATTAAATCAAACTTTCAAAGGCTCGTAATGGGACAAACTATAACTGAAAAAATATTCTCCGAGCATGTAGGACATAAAGTTTTTGCTGGTGAAATTATCCGTTGCAACATCGATATGGTAATAGGAAATGACATCACAACTCCAATATCTATAAAAGCTTTTGAAGATAGTGGTGCTACTAAACTTGAAAATCCAGATGGATTTTCTATAGTACTTGATCACTTTATCCCTGCAAAGGATATAGCTTCTGCGAATCAAGCTAGAATCTCTCGTGATTTTGCAAAAAAATATGACCTTAAAAACTTTTTTGATGAAAAAGACATGGGGATTGAACATGCACTTTTGCCAGAAAAAGGACTTGTTGTCCCTGGAGATGTGATTATCGGTGCTGATAGCCATACTTGTACTCACGGCGCACTTGGAGCATTCTCTACTGGCATGGGCTCAACTGATTTGGCGTTTGCTATGGTAACTGGCGGAAACTGGTTTAAAGTTCCTGAATCTATCAAAGTAAACCTAAGCGGAAAACCTGCTAAATACACAACCGGTAAAGATATTATCTTAGAGATTATCCGCCTTATCGGTGTTGATGGAGCACTTTATAAAACTTTGGAGTTTACTGGAAGCACGATTGAGCATTTGAGTATGGATGACAGATTTTCAATGTGCAACATGGCGATTGAGGCTGGTGCAAAAAGCGGAATCGTTGCCTATGACGCTATAACAAAAGAGTTTTTAAGTGATAAAAATCTTGCTCGTGAGCCGAGAATCCACCACTCTGATGCTGATGCAAAATATGAGATGATTTTAGAGATTGATGTTGCAAATCTTGACCCAGTCATAGCTTATCCATTTTTACCATCAAACGGACACAGTGTAAATCAAGCAGTAAAAGACAGAATCAAGATAGACCAAGCATTCATCGGAAGTTGCACAAACGGAAGATTAAGTGATTTAAAAGTTGCTTCTGAGATACTAAAAGGTAAAAAAGTTCATCCTGATGTTCGTCTTATTGTAACCCCTGGAACACAAATGATACTCAGAGAAGCAAACAAGCTTGGCTATATTGATATTATAGTAGATGCTGGCGGAGTTGTGAGCAATCCTACATGTGGGGCTTGTCTTGGTGGATATATGGGAATTCTTGGAGACAATGAAGTGGCAGTTGCTACAACGAATCGTAACTTTGTTGGACGAATGGGAAGCAGAAGCTCAAAAGTATATCTGGCTAACTCTGCAGTTGCGGCAATCTCCGCTGTTGATGGCTATATAGCCGACCCTAGATAAGTAAAAAAAATATCTATGAGCCCTCCAAGCTTAACGGTATATAATTCACAAAATTTAAAATAAGGTCAAAAAATGAAAAAACTACTACTAATTCCAGCTCTTTTACTTGGTGGCGCACTATCTGCGCAAGATTACAAATATGAAATCACACCTGTTGTTGGTTACGATATTGCCGAGGGCAACATCAACCTAGACAATCAACTTCTTCTTGGTGCTGAACTTCAGTACAACACAGACACTTACTTAAAGCCTGAGCTTACTCTTTTATATACTAACTCAGATTATGAGAACTCTTCTGCTAGCACAGACATTTACCGCATGGCAATCAATGGTGTTCATGAGTTTAACTCAATCGGCATGTTTGTTCCATTAGCAAAAATTGGTGCTGGATACGAGACGCTTAACAATCGCTTCTCGGGTAACAGAGATAGCGTTTTTGTTGATGCTGGTGTTGGAGCAAAACTTCCACTTACAAGCAACATAGCTCTAAAACTAGAGGCTATCTACATGCTTAAAGACAATAGCAACAGATGGGATAATAACTTAGCTCTTCTAGCTGGTATCAACTTCGCATTTGGTGGAACTACTAAAACAGAAGCACCTAAGCAAGAGCCTGTTGTAGTTAAAGAAGAGCCTAAAGCTGCACCTGCTGTAGTTAAAGAAGAACCAAAAGCAGAACCTGTAAAACAACAAGAACCTCTTAAAGAAGAAGTTGTTGCAGCAGTTGCAGCATCAGTAGCCGTAGTTGATGGCGATGATGATAAAGATGGAGTTTTAAACTCTGTTGATAAGTGCCCAACAACTCCAGCTGGTGATAAAGTTGATGAAAATGGTTGTTCAAAAATCGTAAATTTACATGTTAATTTTGAGACTGCTTCAAGCAAAGTTGATACAGCTTCAAAAGTTAATATCAAAGAGTTTGCTGATTTCTTAAAAGCTAGAACAGAGTACAGCGCAGAGATAGTTGGTCATACAGATAATGCTGGCAAAAAAGCATCTAACCAAAAACTATCAGAAAAAAGAGCAGCGGCTGTTAAAAAACTAATCGTTGCTGAGGGTGTTGATGTAAAAAGAATCAAAGCATCTGGCATGGGTCAAATGGCTCCAATCGCTGATAACAAAACAGCAGAAGGTAAAGCTCAAAACAGAAGAATTGAAGCTAAACTAATCAAAAACTAAAAAATGATTGAGATTCCATGTGTTATATTTGCAGGTGGAAAATCAAGCCGGATGGGAGAGGACAAAGCTCTTCTTCCCTTTGGCAACTTTGACACACTCACAGAGTTTCAACTCTTTCATCTAAGTAAAATTTTCAAAACAGTATACATCTCATGTAAACATAGATCCAAATTCAACTTTAATGCAAACTTTATAGAAGATGTTAGTTCAAACTCTATATTTGCTCCAACAGCTGGATTTGTAGCTATTTTTAAAGCGTTAAAATGTGAGAGATTTTTTGCCATTAGTGTTGACTCGCCTTTTGTAGGACAAGAAGAGATAGACGCAATTATGTTAAAAGATACGCCTCTCTCAGATGCAACAATTGCAAAAACAGGATTTGGGATTCAACCAATGTGTGGGGTTTATCACCGCTCACTTGAGGATAGATTTATAGATATGCTCGAAAAAGATAACCATAAATTGGGGCTTTTACTAAACTCTGCAAAGACAAACTTCGTAGAGTTTAGTAATGAGGCGACATTTTTAAACCTTAATAATCCAGGCGAGTATCAAGAAGCTCTAAAACTTCTTTAAATTACTGCGCATTCTTAATCACATCGTCCCTCGGATAGGTAAATGTTGATTCTCTAAAAACTACTATCTTATCTTCATGTCCAACAGCGTAAGCCCGGATAGTTATTGGGATAATAGTGTCATGTCTTGCGTCTTTGACTAAAGCATCAAAGGTTCTTAAAACTACAATCTTTTTCTTTTTGATATCTGGAATAACACTGAACGATTCGCTCGGTTTAGCAATCTCGATTTTATCTTTTAAATCTTTTGGAGCAATAACTTCAAAGTAAAAATCCATCTTTTCGTTTTGAGTATTTTGAAGTAAAAATTCATAAGCGTTTTCTACTTTTACCCTACCATCGCCCATTTTTTCAACCGAGTAGAGGCGATTTTCTTTATTTATATTTAAAAGCATATGCTCTTTTTTGCTTCCCATAAGTCCCATGCCAACCATCAAACCAATAAGTAAAACAATATACGCAACAACCTTAGGGCGGAAATATTGAGTTTTGCCTTTTTTCTCTATTATCTCATATTCGCTCGACCATGTAACAAGTGATGGTTTACCGAGTTTACCCATAACAACAGTACAAGCATCAACGCACTCAAGACAGTTTATACACTCAAGTTGAAGCCCCTTTCGGATATCTATGTGCGTTGGACAAACCGTCACACAACTCTCACATGCAGTACACTCAGCGTGAGGCTCATTTACTTGCAAATCTTTTTGTTTTGTGAACTGCTTTACTTTCTCCTCATCATAGATATGTCCACCTCTATTTGTATTGTAAAGCGCCATAACGGTGCTCTCATCATAAAGAACCGACTGGATTCTTGAGTAAGGACAAACATAGATACAATAATCCTCTTTCAGATAGACAATATCATAAATGAGAAATATAGCCGATGAGAGAAGAGTTCCAAAGAGAATTATATGTTCCATTGGATTCATGAGATAACGGAAAAAATCTTCAGGCGGAACAAAAAACCAGATCAAATCAGCACTTGCAAGAAGTGACAAAAATGTCCAAATTAAAACCGCTACCACTTTTTTAATCTTATTTTTTGCAAGAGTCATATCTGGCTCTTGCTGTTTGTTCTTAATCCGTTTTCTAAGTCCTAGTATCTTCGTCTCTATAAGGTCTCTATAAATTACACGAAAAATTGTTTGAGGGCAAATCCATCCACAAAACACGCGCCCACCAACTACAGTCATTCCAAAAATACCCAAAAAAAGTATCATAAGAAGAAATGGCAGGAGATAAAGCTCTTGCATATCAAAAGGAATAAAAAACAGATGAAGCTTTAAGTTATCAAAACTTAACAAAAAGAAGTAGCTCTCATTTATCTTTATCCATGGAAGAACTAGCAGAAAAGCTGTTATAAATATAAAAAGATAGTATCTATTTATCCTCCATGCAGTCGGTATTTTAAAATTTGCTTTAGATTCACTCATCACTCAACTCCTATGACATTTTTCTGACAAAATTATATCAAAATATTTTGTTATAATTGTTATAACTAAACCATATAAAAGTATTATATTTTATATCATTATAACTACAAACGATTAAAGTTATTTTACGCTCCAGTGAAACCTCTTTGTCAAAAGCCCTCTTTATGTTCAAATGAGATAAAATCATCCCTTATTTCAACAAAAGATCTTTATTATGGCAACAAAAAATTACATTTTAAACACTATAAAAACTCGTCCGCTTATCATTGATGGTGCGATGGGGACACAGCTTCAACAAAGAGATGAAAAAATTCCAAAAGAGGCATGGGAGGGGAACGAAGGGTGTAATGAACTTCTAAATGTCACATGCCCTGAAGTTTTAAGCGAAATTTTTCATGCCTACTTAACGGCCGGGGCTGACTTTATCACAACCAACACCTTTGGTTCATTTAGTTGGGTTTTAGAGGAGTACGGCATAGGTCATCGTGCTTATGAGCTAACAAAGGCTGGAGCAGAACTTGTAAAAAAAGAGATAGAAAAATTCCAAACTCCAGAACATCCAAGATTTTGTCTAGGCTCTATTGGACCAGGAACGAAACTTCCATCTTTAGGACATATTGCTTATGATGAGATGTTTGCTGGCTATACAGAGTTTTGTTTAGCCCTCATAGATGGTGGGGTTGATGTTTTCCTGCTTGAGACTTGCCAAGACCCACTCCAAATAAAAGTAGCACTTCATGCTTGTGCTGAGGCAAATAAGCAAAGAGGAGTTGAGATTCCAGTTATGGTTTCTGTAACCATAGAACTTAGTGGCGGTATGCTCATTGGAACAGATGCGCAAACTATCACAACTATACTCGAACCTTTTGATATTTTAAGTCTTGGATTTAACTGTGGAACAGGACCAGAACAGGTTGAAAAACATGTAAAAACTCTGAGCGAGCTTTGGGGAAAGCCTATAAGTGTTCATGCAAACGCTGGACTTCCTCAAAATCGTGGAGGATACACCTACTACCCGATGGGACCAGATGAGTTTGCAGATAAACAAGAGAGATTTTTAAACTATGATGGTGTTAGTTTTCTGGGTGGATGCTGCGGCACAACACCTCAACATATTCGCGCTCTTGTCAATCGAGTAAGTAAAATAGTTCCAAAAGCTGCATCAGGAGAGCAACCAAATTCATTAGCTTCACTTTTTTCAACTGTTCCACTAATGCAAGAGCCCGCACCTCTTCTTATCGGCGAGAGAAGTAACGCAACAGGTTCGAAAGCATTTCGAGAACTTCTTTTAGCTGAGAACTATGAAGGTACACTTAGCGTGGCTCAAGAGCAGGTTCGCTCTGGCGCTCATGTTCTTGATGTGAGCGTTGGTTTTGCTGGGCGAGATGAGACAAAAGATATGAACTCTGTTATGAGTCTCTATGCTCAAAAAATTGCACTTCCCCTGATGCCAGATTCCACACAAACAGCTGCTCTTGAAGAGGCACTAAAGCTTATTGGTGGCAAACCTATCATTAACTCCGTAAATCTTGAAGATGGGATAGAGAAGTTCGATGTTGTCTGCTCTTTGGCTAAAAAATATGGCGCTTCTCTTGTTTGTCTGACAATTGATGAAGTCGGAATGGCAAAAACAGTTGAAGATAAGTTAAAAATTGCAGAGCGTATCTACGATCTTGCAACCAAAAAACATGGAATTAATCCTGAGGATTTAGTGTTTGACCTACTAACATTTACACTAGGAAGTGGTGATAGTGAGTATTTTGAAGCAGGGATAAACACAATCGAAGCCATAAGAGAGTTGCGAAAGCGACACCCTGAAGTTGGCGCAGTTTTAGGACTCTCAAATATCTCATTCGGACTTGACAAGGACGCAAGACCATATCTTAACTCTATGTTTTTGCATCACTGCATCGAGGCTGGATTAACAAGCGTTATTATAAATGTAAAACATATCATTCCGTTAAATAAAATCTCTAAAGAAGAACAGGAGATTTGTGATGATTTGATTTTCAACCGCAAACCAAACGGAGAGGCTCTTTTTGCATTTATAGAGCATTTTAGTACCAAAGAAGTGGTTGACAATGAGGCAGAAGATGAAGCTTATCTAAACATGAGCCATGAAGAAAAAATCGCAAAACTCCTTATGGACGGTGATAAAGAGAGGATGATTCCACTTGTTGAAGAGGCCAGACACACAATAGCACCAGAGAAGATAGTAAATGAGATTCTTATAGATGCCATGAAAGTAGTCGGCGAGCTTTTCGGCTCTGGGCAGATGCAACTTCCATTTGTTCTGCAGAGTGCTGAGACGATGAAAAAAACAGTTGATTATCTAAATCCTTATCTTCCTAAAATTGATAAAGCGGTTGATACTAGACTAATTCTTGGAACCGTAAAAGGGGATGTTCATGATGTTGGGAAAAATTTAGTTGACATTATTCTCTCAAATAATGGATATAAAGTCACAAACTTAGGCATAAAAGTAGATATTGAGCAGTTTATACAGTCACTAAAAGAGTCAAATGGTAGCGCAATTGGAATGAGCGGACTTTTAGTAAAATCAACGCAAGTCATGAAAGAAAATCTTTTGGCTCTTCAAAGTGCAGGAATCAAAATCCCAGTTCTTCTAGGTGGTGCCGCACTTACTCGCTCTTTTATAGATGATTTCTGCCGTCCAATTTATGATGGCCCTATTTTTTACTGTAAAGATGCTTTTGATGGTGTAACCGCCATGAGCAGGATTGAAAAGGGAAATTTTGATACCAATCTTCATGGAAAAGATGAGCAAGAAAAGGTTATAAAAGAGCAAAAAGAGGTTGTAATACCACCATTTGCGGAGCTAAAAATGCCCTCTCGAGATGTTAAAATTCCTACTCCTCCATTTTGGGGAAGGCGAGAAATAAAACTAACAAGAGCACAAAAAGAGCTAGCATTTGAGTGGATAAACCATAAGCTACTCTTTAAGTCTCGCTGGGGATATGGCTCAAAAGGAATGAGTGAAGAGGCGTATGAGAAACAGTTAAATGAGCTTGTTTGGCCTGCGTATGAAAAACTTAAAAAACGATTTTTGGATGAAGAACTTTTTGAACCAACTATTATTTATGGCTACTGGCCATGCAGAAGTGATGATAACAAACTTCTAATTTTTGATGAATCAAGAGGTTATAACAGCAATGCAGAGGTAAATAGAGAACCTCTGCTAACAGTAAAAGCGGATGCAATCAAAGAGTTCAGTTTCCCTCGCCAGTCAAAACAGCCACACCGCGCTCTTAGTGACTTTTTTCACAGTGACAGAGATGATGTTGTGGCATTTACTTGCGTGAGCGCTGGAGCAAAACTTAGCGAGATTGAGCGAGAGATATATGCAGAGGGTAATTTTACAGAGTATTACCAGTTTCATGGACTTGGAGTTGAGTTAGCAGAAGCGCTCGCAGAGATGGCTCACAAACAAATCAGACTAGATTTAAACATAAGCGATGGAGAGAAAAATTCACTTGCAGATGTTCAGATGAACAGATATCAAGGGAGTCGTTATTCGTTTGGCTATGCCGCTTGTCCGGATTTGGAACTTAATCGTCCTCTTTTTGACCTACTAAGACCAGAAGAGTTTGGGATTGAACTGAGTGAAACATTTCAGATTCATCCAGAACAATCAACTTCAGCACTTGTAGTTTACCATCCAAATGCAACCTACTACAATGTGTAGCACCAAAACGAACAAGTCCATTTTGGTGGGAGGGACTCACCGCCCCTTCCAACCCTCTAAAGCTACAAAACAAGCAAAAGCGGTTTTTGCATAGCAAAAATGTTTCTTTAGAAAAAACAAATTTTTCGAGAATTTTATAGTTGATTTTGATATTGACTGGCTCTAAAAGTATCATGTAAAAGGCTTAGTATTATCTTCTTCTATAGCTAAGCGCCTCTAAAATATGTCTTTTTTCTATACTCTCTGAACTATCCAAATCGGCGATAGTTCGAGATACTTTTTGTATTTTTTTAATACTTCTAAAAGAGAGTGTAAACTTATCTACCGCTATAGCAAGCGTCGATTTTGCTTCATTATCTAGTTTGCAAAACTGCTCAATCTGGGCGTCGTTAAGTTTTGCATTAAACTCAACTTGTCCTCTTTTTTTTGAAAATGCATGAGCCTTTACGACCATTTTATGCAGTTCAAGTGAGCTAAAGCTTGATTTATCATCTATGCCAACGGCTTGCATAGTCACGCTTATGTCTATTCTGTCTAGAAATGGTTCGGAGAGTCTATTTTTATATCTTAAAATCTCCAAATCACTACATCTACACTCTTTTCGTCTGTCAAGCAGGTTTCCACATGGGCAGGGATTCATGGCTCCTATAAACAAAAAATTACTTGGATACTCTACTTTTGAATTTACTCTTGAGATGCGTATTTTGTTATCCTGCATAGGTTCTCTGAGCGCTTCTAAAACATTTTTTTGAAAATATGGAAGTTCATCAAACATTAAAATTCCAAAATTTGCCAAACCGACTTCACCAATCATGGCCTTGTGTGTTCCACCGCCAAAAATACTGGCAAGCGTCGATGTATGATGTGGGCTTCGCATATTTCTGTGCGGCTTAAACTGCGGTTCTTTTGACTCCATTACATCAAGCTTAGCGACATCAAGTATCTCATCAAACCTCATCGGTGGCAGGATATACCTCATTCTTGAGGCAATCATACTTTTTCCACAACCAGGACTTCCCTCAAAAAGTATATTGTGAAAACCAACTGCACTTATTAGAGCAGCTCTTTTTGCAATCTCTTGTCCTTTAACATCCGAAAAATCAAGCTCATACTCTTTGGCGTAGTAATATTTTTCTCCATTTACCTCATAAAAGGGATACTCGATTGAGCTCTGTTGTGAATTTGGCACAATTTTATTTAAATTTTTTAGAAGCCCCATCGCCTCTTGTAGATTTTTAACGCCATAAAAATCTATATTTGGAATTTTTGAGAGTTTTTCTAGCGACTCAAACGGAACGATTGCTTTTTTGATTCTTTGCTGATTTGCAAGTGATAGTACGAGGGGATAGAGTTGGTTGTTCTCCTTAACACTGCCATCAAGTCCCAACTCCCCAAAAACAAACCATTCACTCAAATCATCACTCAAATAATCAAGTGCAATAAGAAGCGCAATACTAAGATCAAATTGACTCCCCTCCTTTCTTACATCACTCGGGGATAGATTTATAGTGATTCTCTTTGGTGGAAATGAGAACTCATTGCTCAAAAGTGCTGACTTTACCCGCTCTTTAGCCTCAGTGATGGAAGCTGATGCCATACCAACTATGGAAAAAGATGGCAACCCTTTTGTAAGCGTTGACTCAACTTGAACAATCTTGGCATCCATTCCCTCATAAGTAGCACAACAGACAGTTTTCATCTTAGAATCCTAAGTTTAGATTTTATTGTTAATCATAGTGAAATTATTTTATAGCGGAGGAAAATATGACAAAGTGTCATATTTATTGGTGGAAGTTATTTTAACTCTTTTTTCTCTTTGAGCATTTTTTTATACTCTTTTTCAAATTTTTTTCTTTTTGCATAGGTTAGTTTGTCTATAAAAAGTATTCCATCAAGATGATCTATCTCGTGCTGGATTGCAATACTAAGCAAACCATCTGCTTCTACCTGTTTTGTGTTGCCATCTCTATCTTGATAACTTACAAAAATAGTCTCAAATCTTTTTATATCTTCATAAAATGTAGGGACGCTCAAACATCCCTCTTGGTAGACAGTTTCTCCAACTTTTTTTGTTATAACAGGATTTATCATCTCAATAAGCCCATCAAAACTCTGTGTGTCACTCTCATCTGGAATATTTATAAGTAGTACTCGTTTAGGGTGAGAGACTTGGATAGCCGCAAGACCTATACCATTTGACTTTATCATAACTCTATTCATACTGTCTAAAAGAGCATGAAGTTCTGCATCAAACTTCTCAACTTCTTTGGATTTTTCTTTTAATCTTTTATCTGGGTACTCAATTATTACCAAATTCATACTCTAAAAATCTCCTTAGGTCTTTCTAAGTGCAACGGCAAAATCTACCTCTTTATCATTATAAGCTTTTTCCATAGCATCCATTGAGCTAACGATAATCTCTTGTGCTGAGCAATTTTCAGTTATGTCTGTTATTCCGATCGAAATTTTCAACTGTACCTCATAGTCCCCTAGGAAAAAGTTACTACTTGAGACAAGATCACAAAGTCTCTCGCTAGCTTTTTTTGCACTATTGATATCCGTATGCTTTAAAAGCATTGCAAATATTCCACTACCGTAGTATGCGACCATATCGCTTCTTCTTGATGTCTTAAGCAGAAGTCTAGCAATAGTTTTTGTCATAAGTAAAATAGCTTTTTCATTTGTTATACTGCTTTTTAAATCCTTAGATAGCTCTATCATAATCAAAGAGCTTTTATGATTTAGTTTTTGTATAAGAGCACTCTCTTGCTCTATTTTTGCTACTAAATATCGTTTGTTATAAACACCGAACTGATTATCAAAAATTGTTTCACTCTCCACAGTTTTGATAATATCAGCAGTATTATCATACATACTCTTGATATTTACACTCTGTTTTTTTAAAATTGAGTTTAGTTTTGATATATCGGACTCCAAAGAAGCGGTAATACTAAGAGAGTCGTTTACCCCGGAAGATGCCTGAAGTTCTTCTTTTCTTTTCTCTAAGATTTTAGTCATAAGATTCATATTTTTATAGAGATTTGCTATTACACCTAAAATATCTCTTATTGATGAGAATCCACTTTTAAGATTCTGTTCTAGCGTCATACTGTTTTCGTTTTCATTACTCTCTTCTAGCTCAAGTATAGAAACTATCTGTTTGCGAGTATTTTGACTCTTATCGTCTAAATGTCTATCAAAATAGAGTGAGAAATTATTAGGGGTTGGTGGCAATCCATCTTTTATAAGTGAACTTAAAACTTCTTTTGCATACGCTTCTATATCACCTTCGAGCTCTTCAACAACTATCTTTTGTTCCATAGGCTTCGGCGTAACACTCTCGGTAGTCTGAGTGCCAGTAATGTTTCTGCGAGTTCTGCTTCTTAAAATATCCGCCATGTCAACTCCTAATACAATCTATTTTTTACTACTCTTAATTAAAACTTCATCAATCATGCCATAAATTCTGGCTTCTTCTGCACTCATAAAGTTATCTCTATCTGTATCATCTTCCACTTTCTTCATACTTTGGCCTGTATTACTTGCAAGAATTTTATTTAACTCCTCTTTCATACGAAGAATCTCTTTGGCTTGAATGGCTATATCAGTTGCTTGTCCTTGCGCACCACCTAAGGGTTGATGAATCATAATTCTTGCATGAGGAAGCGCATATCTTTTGCCCTTCGTACCACTTGATAGTAAAAAAGCACCCATTGAGGCAGCTTGACCGATACATATAGTTGCAATATCTGGGCGGATATAATTCATAGTGTCAAATATAGCCATTCCAGATGTAACAACTCCGCCTGGAGAGTTTATATAAAAATAGATATCTTTTTCTGGATCTTCTGCCTCTAAAAATAGCATTTGAGCAACTATTGAAGAAGCGACAGCGTCATTAACTTCTCCACTTAACATAATGATTCTATCCTTTAAAAGACGAGAATAAATATCATAAGATCTCTCGCCTCTTGCTGTTTTTTCTATTACATATGGAACATAACTCATACTGCTTAAGCTTCTTTAGTTTTTGAGTTTAGTATCTGAGTAAGAACTTTATCCTCTACCATTGACATCTGAATAGCTGGTAAATAACCAGCATTTTTGTACTTGTCATAAGATACTTTAGGATCTTGTCCCATCTGCATTGCTTCGTAGTAGATAGTTTGCATTACTTCATTTTCTGTAACTTTTACATTTTCAGCAGTTGCCAAAGAATCAATTATAAATGTTGCACGAACACTTCTTTGTGCATCTTCACGAAAAGTCTCACGAAGCGCTTCTAGTTTTTCTGTGCTCTCACGAAGCTCTTTTATCTCATCTTCACTCATCATACTTGCTTTTTTATTTAGCGACACATCTATCTCTTGCTCAACAACAAACTCAGGCAGATCAAACTTAATACTCTCAACAAGAGTCTCTAAAAGAGCAGGTTTTAGCTCATCATTATAAAGTTTTGCAAGTGCTTCGTGGCTCATCTGTGCTTTAATTTGAGCTTTTAAGTTCTCTAGTGAAGTATCATCTTGACCAGCTAACATTTTAGCGGCAAATGCTTCATCTATTTCAGCTTTAATCTTCTCTTGGATATTATGAAGAGTAACTTTAAACTCTGCATCTTTTCCTGATAGAGCATCTGAGCCGTAATTTTCTGGGAATTTTACTTTTACAATTTTCTCTTCCCCAATATTCATACCAACAACTTGATCTTCAAATCCAGGGATAAATTGGTTAGAACCAAGAACTAATGCAAACTCTTTTGCAGCGCCACCATCAAACAACACACCATCAATAGAGCCCTCAAAATCGATTATTGCACTATCTCCATTTTTAGCAGCTCTTTTCTTTTTAAGGTCTACAAATTTTCCCTGAGAATCAGCAAGTCTCTCAAGTCTAACTTCAACCTCTTTTTCATCAATAACAGGCTTCTCAAAATCTTTAACCATATCAGCATAATTACCAAGGTCAATATCTGGTCTAAGTGCAATTTTTACAGTTACAGAAATTCCAGCATCATTTTTATCAAATTTATAGATATTTGGCTCCCCGATAAGTCTATCACTTGAAATTTTTAACTCATCAAGCCCTCTATTTAAAACATCACGAAGTGCCTCTGCTTCAGCATCTTGAAGTAGACGATTGCCGTACTGTTTTTTTACTACAGCAACAGGAACCTTGCCTTTACGAAAACCCTGAACGGCTACAGTTTTAGTTAACTCTTTTGCTATTTTCTCTAAGTTTGTGTCTATTGTCTTGTTTGAAATCTCAGCTTCTATCTCTGCATTTGCACTATTGATTTTGTTTGTTTTGATTTTCATCAATTTCCTTTTATCTTTTTTTGTAATAACTAAATTTGAAGCCATTTTATCAAAAATCTGCTTTTTTATATCTTTAGAGGGATTTCTCACAAAATTTTGGTTTAAAATTCAGCACCAAAAACCAAACCACAGCCACATCTATCATCACATCAGCAAAATTAAATATTGCAAAATCAAAGCCGCAATGCCAGTAAACCATATCCACTACGCCACCATAAATAAATCTATCATATATGTTTGAAAACGCTCCGCCTAGCATCAGCCCAGCTGGAAATGCATAACACAACTCTTTTTTATATATCAGATACCCGAGTACTCCAAAAACAAGAACAAGCTGGATATATTTTAACCACTCCTGCAAAAATGAAAACATTGAAAACGCAACGCCTTTGTTGTAAACCAAAACAAGGTCTATGCACTCAGCGTAGTATCTAAAACCCTCTACAAAAAGTGTTTTTATATTTTGGTCAATCACAAAAACACCAATCATACTAAAGAGTAAAATTGCTAAAAAACGAAGACTTTGATTATACATTTAGATCTTTCTCAAAAAACTTTATCATATCGTCCATGTAAAAATCCATCTCTTTAGCATTTTTTCCCTCCAAAAGCACTCTTAGCTTGTTCTCGGTACCAGAGTAGCGGATAAGATGGCGGATATGCTTTGCGTCGAGTTCTTTTAGTTTATCTTCTAGACCTACTATATCTTTTAGAGGTTTTTTATTTTTTACATGTATATTTACAAGTTTTTGGGGATAGAGTTTAAATGGGCGAAGTGCGACTGAAGCACTCTTTTTTGTTTTTATTAAAAGCGCAAGAACCTGAAGAGCCGTAACAAGCCCATCTCCAGTTTTTGCAAAGTCGTTAACAATAACATGTCCACTCTGCTCACCACCAAAGTTGATTCCCTCTTTTTTCATAACCTCTAAAACATTTTTATCACCGACATCTGAGCGAAAAAGTTTCAAGCCATTCTCGCTCATAAAATCGTCCAAGCCTTGATTGCTCATAACAGTTGAGACAATCCCCCCTCCTCTTAATGTACCACTCTTGCTCATATACACACCAAGCGCACCTAAAAGATGATCACCATCAACTACTTCACCGCGTTCATCAACCACTACAACTCTATCAGCATCTCCATCAAGAGCGATACCTAAATCTGCTCTATACTTAACAACACTCTCTTGCAGATCTTTTGTATGAAGAGCACCACAATCCTCATTTATATTAAATCCATCTGGCTTGTTGTGCAAAACTATAACCTCAGCACCCAACTCTTCTAACACTGTTGGTCCAACTATATATCCAGCACCATTAGCAGCATCTAAAACAATTCTAAGATCTTTTAACGACAAGTCTCGAGGAAAAGAGTTTTTCAGCTGAACAATATATCGCCCAACAACATCATCAATTCTTTTAGCTTTTCCTATCTTTTTTTCACGAACTTGCGCTTCGAGTAACTTTTCTTCATTAAAATATATCTCCTCTATCTCTTGCTCAACATCATGGGATAGCTTATCTCCATTGGCATCAAAAAATTTGATTCCATTATCTTCAAAAGAGTTATGAGAAGCACTAATCATTATTCCAGCATCACATCTCATATTTCCTGCTATATACGCAATTGCAGGAGTTGGCATCGGTCCAATCTGAATAACATCATATCCAATTGCAGTCAAACCACTGACTATGGCATTTTCTATCATGTAACCACTTCTTCTAGTATCTTTACCAACTAAAATTTTATTACTTTTCGAGTGAGCTTTAAAATATATTCCAGCTGCCATCGCCAGTCTCATAGCGAGTCCAGCCGTTAAAAATGAACCAGCTTCGCCCCTTACACCATCTGTTCCAAAAAGTTTCATACCATATCCTTTATGAGAGTTAAACTGATGTTATGCACTTCCATAAAAAAGAGCGTAAAGCACCTTAGAATTCTCGAAAAACTAGTTTTTCGTAGCTTCAGGGGGTTGGAAGGGACGAGGAGTCCCTCCCACCAAGACGGACTCGTTCGTTTTGGTGCGTAACATCAAGTAAAAAGTGTTGTATTTTAACATAACTAATCCATAATTATTTATTTACCTTGTCTTTAACTTAAATTTAATTATTTTTAAGCTAATATTGCGAACTTAAATTTATAGAAGGACTCATATGGCAAATCATAAGTCATCAGTTAAGAGAATTCGTCAAACTATCGTTCGTGCAGAGCGAAATCGTTTTTACAGAACTCGTCTTAAAAACATTGTAAAGGGTGTTCGTTCTGCGGTTGATGCAGGCAACAAAGTAGAAGCTACAGACGCGTTAAAAGTGGCTAACAAACAAATTCAAAAATTTGTAAGCAAAGGCATCCTCAAAAAAGAGACTGCTGCTAGAAAAATCAGTCGTCTTCACTTAGCTGTAAACGCTATATAAGGCTAACTATTAATGTTAGCTGATAAACTAAACCCGTTTATCAACCGCTATAATGAACTTGGCAATTTGCTAAGTTCTCCTGACATAACCTCCGACATCAAAAGAATGACAGACCTCTCAAAAGAACAATCTTCACTTTCGACCATCGTTGAAAAAGCAACCGAATATCATGCTCTTTTAGCAGCAATTGCTGATTCAAAAAGTATGTTAGGCGATTCTGAAATGTTTGAAATGGCAAAAGAGGAGTTGAAATCTCTTGAACCAAGAGTTCCAGAGTTAGAAGAAGAGATAAAACTTCTTCTAATTCCAAAAGACCCAAATGATGACAGAAACACAATCATCGAGCTTCGTGCTGGTGCTGGTGGAGATGAAGCAGGTATTTTTGTTGGAAATCTGTTTGAAGCATATTGCAGATACGCTGAAGTTAGAGACTGGAAAGTTGAGATACTCAGCACTTCCCCATCAGACTCTGGTGGTTTCAAAGAGGTTATCGCACTTATAAAAGGCGACAAAGTTTATAGTAGGTTGAAGTACGAAGGCGGAACTCATCGCGTTCAAAGAGTTCCTCTAACAGAATCTCAAGGTCGTGTTCACACATCTGCAATTACAGTTGCCATAATGGCAGAAGTTGAAGATGTTGAAGTAACCATAAATGAAAATGACCTAAAAGTGGATGTTATGCGTTCATCTGGTTGTGGTGGACAAAGTGTCAACACCACCGATTCAGCAGTTCGCATAACTCACTTGCCAACTGGAATCGTTGTGACAAATCAAGATCAAAAATCACAACACAAAAACAAAGAAAAAGCCATGAAGGTTCTAAAAGCTAGAATCTACGACTTAGAGATGCAAGAAGCTCTCGCAAAAGATAGTGCAAATCGTGCATCTCAAGTTGGAACTGGCGATAGAAGTGGAAGGATTAGAACTTATAACTATCCACAAAATCGCATAAGTGATCATAGAATCACCTTAACACTCTATAGACTTGCAGAGATTATGCAGGGTGGACTTTTTGATGAAATCATTGACCCGCTTATCGCAGACCATCAAGCCAAAATAGTCGAGGAAGCAGGACTTTAATCCTGCTCAACCCTCTACTATTTAGATTACATATTTACACATGAAGCTTCAAAAACCTTTTTAACCTCACCTCTAAAAGTGATAGTTTTCTCATTTACTCCGAGATAAAGTGTCTCGTTGCTTGCTGGATAAACTTCTATCTCATCTCCGACCATCTTGTTCTCATTTGCTACAAAAAAACAAGCTGCCATACCAGTTCCGCATGCAAGAGTCTCACCTTCAACCCCTCGCTCATATGTTCTAACCCTTAGATTTTTACCTTCCACGAATGCTATATTTACATTCGCGTTGTATTTTTGTCTAAGCTCTCTTGCCTCTTCTACATCAAAAAAATCTATGTTATCAGTAAAATGCACAAGATGAGGCACTCCAGTATCTACAAGCCACCACGACTTCTCATTTTGTTCTATATTTTTCTCAATCACAATCGGTGGAGTTAGCTCACTTAAAACCATATCTCCATCAACCTTAGCACCAATCACCCCAGCACCAGTGAGAAAACTCATCTCATTTGAAGCTATATCATTATTGGCGGCATAATGCGCAGCAGCTCTACTTCCATTGCCACACATGTTGGCTTCACTGCCATCAGAGTTATAAAACTGCCACTCAAAGTCATATCTCTGATGTGGCAAAATAACTATCAACCCATCAGCACCCACACCATTTTGTCTATGGCAGAGCTTTTTTGCCAGTTCACCTCTATCCCCTTTTATAAATGTGTGAAAAATTACAAAATCATTTCCGTTTGCACTATATTTTGAAAGAATCATCTTCTTCTCCCTATTTTATATACTCAGCTTTTATCATCTGGACAAACTCTTCGCACTCTCTTTGAAGATGTTTAAGATCTTGTGAATTATCTATAACCCAAGTTGCTCTTGCTTTTTTCTCTTCTATCGGCATTTGAGACTCTATTCTTCTCAGCGACTCCTCTTTTGAGTAGCCGTTTCGCTTCATAAATCTCTCTAGTTGTATCTCTGCTGGTGTGTAAACTACAACACTTTTTTTTATATCGTATCCAGATTTTTCAAAAAATAGTGGTATGTCTATAAGATATGGGAACTTAAAACTATCCTGCTTTATGCTTCTTTGCTCTATCTCTGCTCTTATTTTTGGATGTAAAAAATTCTCCAACTTCTCTTTGGCTTGGCTGTTAGAAAATATTAGAGTTCCAAGTTTTGCCCTATTCACTTTTCTTCCATCAGTAAACTCATCGCCAAAATTATCTCTAACCCACTCAAGTGAAGCGTCTAAAATTTCATGCGAAATCTTATCTGCGTCTATTACTCTCATCCCATTTAGTCCAAGCAGAGACGCGACACTACTTTTACCAGTAGCAATACCGCCAGTTAAAGCAATCGCATACTCAAAGCCGTGCTTCTTTAGAAAAGCCATTAATTTTTTATAACTCCAAGATACTCTTTTCTTATGTAGTTACCCATAGCAAAAGCAGCAGGATGGATATCACAGTTATAGTAACTAAGCCCATCGAGCATATCGGCTCTTTGCAAAATTATATCTGCTGTTGGGTGATACTCTTTTGAGGCAAAGAGTGCAGTTGAGCAATCCCCTAGATTATAAGGCATTACAACCTTGAAAAATCTAGATATTTTTTTTATAAGACTCTTGTTTGCTTCAATATTTTCCAAAGATTCATGAGTTGTTACAAACTGCCCATCATCTCTTATGATGCGGTTTATTTGAGCCAGCAAAAGCTCATCGCAAGGCATCTCAGAGATTATGACATCGTAAGATTTATCTCCGTGCGAACTTATATCTTCCAGATTGCAAGACGAGACTTTAAAAGTCGCTTGAGCATGTCTTGATGCTTCAGCACTCAATTTCTCAGGATTATTACTAATAATCAACAAATCTTTTGCCATTTTACTTGTACACATTGGCACATGCACCATCATTTCACTATATATAATATTTTTCATTAGTTTTCCAAATTTAAGTTACCGCGATTCTAGCATATTTGGATTAAAAAGTTTTAAAAAGCCAAACCATAATATATATTTAAGTAAAAATTGATAAAAATGTGATAAACCATAAGCTACTGATAAGTCGAAAAGTGATAACCTAGTTGCAAAATATTATATTAAGGAATTTTAATGGCTATTTCAAGAAGAGATGTTTTTAAACTCTCAGGCATAGCAGTTGCCTCTTCTGCATTAGACGCGAGCACTAATACTCTAAAAACTAAACCTATTGTAACAACCAATCCAACTATTGACTATATGGCACCATTGCCACCAACAACAAAACCTAGAGTTGTTATTGTTGGTGGCGGATGGTCTGGATTATCAATTGCAAAATATACAAAAATATTTGCTCCAAACGCAGATGTAATCTTAGTGGAACAGAGACATGAGTTTATATCATGCCCATTAAGTAACTTGTGGCTAGTAGATAAAATAAAACTTGAGTATCTAACACACGACTATCTTCAAGCAGCAAGAGAGAACAAATATACATATTTTCACGCAACTGCAGTTGACTTGGACAAAAAGAATCAGATTTTAAAAACAAGCAATGGCAATATTAAGTATGATTATTTGGTTTTTGCCCCAGGGATTGACTATGACTACTCAAAATGGACAAAAGATATAGCTTTTGAAAATAGACTAAGACAAGAGTATCCAGCAGGATTTATCCCGGGCTCCGAACACATGACACTAAAAAATAAAGTTTTAAATTTTAAAGGTGGTAATTTCATACTAACAGTACCAGGCGGAAACTACAGATGTCTCCCCGCTCCATACGAGAGAGCTTGTGTCATAGCGGACTATTTCAAACAAAAAAAGTTAAATGCCAAAGTAATTTTGCTTGATGAAAACAGCACTATCACCATCAAAGAAAAAGGTTTTCAG
The DNA here is from genome assembly GCA_021732045.1 of Sulfurimonas sp. The sequence continues at coordinate 3,850 of JAKFWK010000003.1, read as the reverse complement.
TCTGCTTTTGATGAGCTCTATGCTGATTATATTCAATATGTGCCTGGAACAACCATAACACAAATTGATTTAGATAATAAAGTTGTTCACACAGAATTTGATAAATTTGAGTTTAGTGATGCTGCTTTTTATCCTCATGTAAGAGGTGCTAAGATTTTAGAAAGAGTAGGTCTTGCCAAAGAGGGCAAAAATAAGCTAGAAGCACATATTAACCCATTAACATACGAGGCCGTAGATGCAAAAAATGTTTTTATTACAGGAGATTCTCGCCCGATGGGTTTTTCTAAATCTGGGAATACTTCAAACTCGGAAGGGCACTTTGTTGCATCTTTAATTGCACAGAAAATAAATAAAAACCAAAAAATAAAATGGGAGCCACCAACCACAACTTGTTTTTCTGCCATCTCAATCGCCCCAGAAAAAGCAATCTACATATACACTCAGTACTCGTACGATAAAGTAAGTGATACTTTTGATTTTGCGGATACCATTAGCAGTGAGGATTGGAAAAAAGATGGAGTAAAGAATGCAAGCTCACTGTATGATTGGGCAGATGCTCTCTATGCAGATATGTTTAATTCATAAATAATTACCTTCTCTCAGATAAGCACTTCGTAATCTTATCTGGGTTCTGCTCCGATGCACAATACCTCCTATAAAAAACTTTAGATTTAAAACAACACTCTAATTAACAATATGTCCAGAATAACTCCAAATTTTGGTACAATTTCATTAAATTTTAAATAATGGATTCACAATGAATTACAATAAAATCAAAACCACATGTAGATATGTTCGTATTATTTTAGGCTTAGCTCTTATAATAACTGGATTTATAACAGGAAATGCTTGGTTTTACCTAGGAGTGCTTCCTCTAATTGCTGGAATAGTAAATTTTTGTCCGCTATGCCTTATTACTAAGAAATGTTCAATCTAGGACTAACTACAACCCCACAAAATATTATTTTATAACCCAAAATGGAGTCTTAAATGAGCCAAATTAGCTACAAAGATGCCGGTGTAGATATTGACGCTGGCAATAGTTTCGTTGAAAATATCAAACCTTTAGTGAAGTCAACAAAAATTCCTGGGGTTCTTGGTGGAATTGGCTCTTTTGCAGGAGCATTTGAGCTTCCTAAGGGCTTTAAAGAGCCCGTAATGCTTGCTGCAACCGATGGTGTTGGAACAAAGCTAAAGCTTGCAATTGACAGTGGCATCTACAATACAGTAGGGATTGACCTTGTTGCCATGTGCGTAAATGATTTGCTATGTAACTTTGGCACTCCGTCATTTTTTTTAGACTATTACGCCACTGGAAAACTTGATATAAATATTGCCACAGCAGTCGTAGCAGGTATCGCCGAGGGGTGCATAAGAAGTGAATGTGCACTTATTGGTGGGGAAACCGCTGAAATGCCAGGAATGTACAGCGAAGATGATTTTGATCTGGCTGGCTTTGCTGTTGGTGTTGCTGAAAAGTCAGAAATGGACAGAGTCTCGATGGTTAGAGCAGGACACAAACTAATAGCTCTTCCTAGCTCAGGGCTTCACTCAAATGGCTTCTCTCTTGCTAGAAAAGTTCTGTTTGAGAAAATGAAACTAAATTTCAGTGATGATTTCAATGGGAAACCACTTATCCAAGCCCTTCTTGAGCCAACAAATATCTATGTAAAAACTTTTAAAGAGTTAAAAAATGAGATAGTTGCATTGGCGCACATAACAGGTGGCGGAATAGTTGAAAACTTACCTCGCGTATTGCCAGAAAATTTAAGAGCAGAAATCAAAAAAGATTCCATAAAAGTTCTACCTATATTTGAGCTAATATCACAACATGTGGACAGCGATGAGATGTACAGAGCATTCAACATGGGTGTAGGAATGATACTCGTTGTTGAAGATAAAAATGTAGATATAGTTTTGTCTAAAACTGATGGTTATCTGATAGGCGAGGTTAAAGACGGAAAAAGAGAAGCTATTATGATTTAGATGCAAAAAGCATCTAGATCAAACTAAACAAGATATTTTTATATGATTGACAAAACCCTACAACACAAAACATTTGTGTTGTAGTTACCTAAGCATTACTTAAATGGTTTTGATAAATCTTTAATAATATCTCCAGGAATAAGTGCTATTCCAGTAAATTGACCCATACCAAGAAGAGGATAATTCATAGCGATATAATACTCAGCTTGAAGCATTGTTGCTTTTCCACCACTTACAACTATCGGCCAAGGCATTAAACCAGCGTTAGCGCGACCAATCTTGTCTACAAATCTTTTTGTTCCAGCACCAACTGCGTAACCAACTAAAGTAGTGTCATTAGATATCTTAATCTCAAATGCAAGATCCTTTCCACCCTTATAAGCCTTAAGCTTTGCTAACAGGTCAGCACTGCTTCCTTCACCAAGAATTTTAGTGTCCTCATAGTAAGGCATACCTATCGTAAAGTGAAAACCTGCCAAATCTTTAAACTTCATCTTATCCTCAGAATCTTTAAGACCTGGAAAAGCTTTTTCAAGCTTAGCTTTTACAGCTGAAAATGTTGCATGGTTGTAATCTTTTTGCATATACGCTTTACCAAAATAAACCGGATTAGCTAATGAGATTCTTTTCTCTTTATCATCAACAAATAGTCTCATAGCAGCGATATTTGCACGATTTGGCTTAGCTGCTTCTCTTTTTAATGTAGGGCAAGTAAACACAATAGTAGTACCCTCTTTCACGCTCTCAAAAGCAGCTACAACTTCAAACCCACCAGCAGTGAGTTTACTCTGTGCATCGGCAACACCGATATATGCACCCTGAAGATATGCACTCACTTCCCCAGTTGGTTCGCCACTACTTGCTTGAAGTTCACCACTTTTACCACTAAAACCAAGGAGCGTCAATACGAACGCCCCAAATAAAACAGTTAATAATTTTTTCATACTTCTTTTGCTCCTAAACTAATCATTATGCTTCTTATTTTAGCATCCATATCTTTGATAAACTTAACTTGTGCCGGATCTGTGATCTTTCCAAAAGTTATCCAGTTCTCAACACTCGGCATACCTACATGAAGTACATTTTTACCTTTTTCAACATACATATACATTGAACAAGGAGCAGATGCACCTAGCTCAGGGCGTTGCCATACATTAAATACTGTATATGAGAATGTAAAGTGACAAAGTGAATAAACCCAATAAGCATCATATCTGTCAAATGCTAAGTTATTATCAGCATAGTACTCAGCAAAATCTCTTTTACCGGCAATGATATAATCTTCAGCTTCAAACGCTTTTTCAAATTTACCCATAAAATCGAACTTAGCTTCTAAGATATCACTTCCTCTATCAAAAGGAATCTCAAACTGCATCATAGTTTTATCATTGAGCTTGTCTATCTCAACATACTCAACTTTTCCCTTCATGCCAGCATCAGTGATAGCAGACAAACCATCAATATACTTAGTAAATTCCGCTCTTACGGCAGGATCTGTAACTTTAGTGATATCAAGCATCACTTGAGGTGTTAAAGTACCAACAACAGTCTTATCATCACTTTTTTTCTTATATATAAGATAGTTAAGCGGGGCAAAACCACCAAGAGTTGGCTCTTTTAAAAGCATCTCTCTCATTTTTGGCTCACCAGTAATTGTTATAAAGCCAAGATTATCTAGATTGCCAACATAGTCTGTTTTAAATTTAGGATTAGGCTTACCATCTTTTTGTAACTTAGTGCCATAAAAAAGGTTGTAGTAAAACTCTATTCCTGGATGAGAATCTTTTGGGGTGAATCCAGCATCTTCCAAATCAACTTCCAATATTCCATTAAAAGCATCATTTCTATCTTTTTTATCTCCACT
>JAKFWK010000002.1 GCA_021732045.1 Sulfurimonas sp. | reverse complement strand
TAACTAAAGAACTAAAAGTAGTTTTTTAGTTAGACCTTAGAGTCTAAGAGTTCATTAAATTATTATTGTTAAAGTCAATATATATTATAGACAACAATTTAGAAATAGATTTAAGTCAATTTTATATCAACTAAATAACTACAATCGACCTTGCTTAAGTAGTAATACATTAAGTAAGGTAGTAAACGCAAATTAGAAAAAAAGATATTAAGGGCCATAGGTGGATGCCTTGGCTAGTAGAGGCGATGAAGGACGTATCAGGCTGCGATAAGCCTCGGGGAGCTGCCAAAGAGCTTTGATCCGGGGATTTCCGAATGGGGCAACCCAATATAGCGCGAGTTATATTACCCTACGGGGAGCGAACGCAGGGAAGTGAAACATCTCAGTACCTGCAGGAAAAGAAATCAATTGAGATTCCCATAGTAGCGGCGAGCGAAACGGGATTAGGGCGCTTAGTGATAATATATTTGTTAGCCAAACACTTTGGAAAGAGTGAGCATAGAGGGTGATACTCCCGTAAGCGAAAACATTTATATGGTACTAGACTAAGGAATGAGTAGGTCGGGACACGTGTTATCTTGACTGAATATGGGGGGACCACCCTCCAACCCTAAATACTACTACTAGACCGATAGCGAACAAGTACCGTGAGGGAAAGGTGAAAAGAACTGCGGTGAGCAGAGTGAAATAGAACCTGAAACCTATGGCTTACAATCATTCGGAGCACTATTGTCGTAAGACAAGTGTGACGGACTGCCTTTTGCATAATGAGCCTGCGAGTTGTGGTATCTGGCAAGGTTAAGCGAACGCGAAGCCGTAGCGAAAGCGAGTCTTAATAGGGCGTTAAGTCAGATGCTGCAGACCCGAAACTGAGTGATCTATCCATGAACAGGTTGAAGCTGGTGTAAGAGCCAGTGGAGGACCGAACCCATTGACGTTGAAAAGTCTCGGGATGATTTGTGGATAGGGGTGAAAGGCCAATCAAACTCAGTGATAGCTGGTTCTCTCCGAAATATATTTAGGTATAGCCTCGAGCATTAGCATGAAGGGGTAGAGCACTGACAGGGCTAGGGCTGCTTACCGCGGTACCAAACCCTATCAAACTCCGAATACTTCATGTGCAACCTCGGGAGTCAGGCGGTGGGTGATAAAATCCGTCGTCAAGAGGGGAACAACCCAGACTAGCAGCTAAGGTCCCAAAGTTTTATCTGAGTGGAAAAGGATGTGGAGTTGCTGTGACAACCAGGAAGTTGGCTTAGAAGCAGCCATCCTTTAAAGAAAGCGTAACAGCTCACTGGTCTAGCGATTCTGCGCCGAAAATATAACGGGGCTAAGATAAACACCGAAGCTCTAGATTCACATTTATGTGAGTGGTAGGAGAGCGTTCCAGTCAGCGTAGAAGCCATACCGGCAAGGAGTGGTGGAGCGGCTGGAAGTGAGCATGCAGGCATGAGTAGCGATAAAAGGGATGAGAATTCCCTTCGCCGTAAACCCAAGGTTTCCTACGCGATGCTCGTCATCGTAGGGTTAGTCGGGACCTAAGTCGAGTCCGAAAGGGGTAGACGATGGCAAATTGGTTAATATTCCAATACCGACGGTTGTTCGTTTGAGTGATGGGGGGACGCATAGAGTTAATTGAGCTCACTGATGGAATAGTGGGTCGAAGGATGTAGGTCGTAAAGCAGGAAAATCCGTTTTACAATAGACCGAGATCTTACAGGCTCTACAATTGCTTCGGCAAGAGTGGAGAATCAATGATACTGTCGTGCCAAGAAAAGCCTCTAAACGAGAACAGCCGTTGCCCGTACCGCAAACCGACACAGGTGGGTGAGATGAGTATTCTAAGGCGCGTGGAAGAACCCTGGTTAAGGAACTCTGCAAACTAGCACCGTATCTTCGGTATAAGGTGTGCCCTATTTGTTAATGGACTTGCTCCATAAAGCATTGACGGGTCGCAGCAAAGTGTCCCTCCCGACTGTTTACCAAAAACACAGCACTCTGCTAACTCGTAAGAGGATGTATAGGGTGTGACGCCTGCCCGGTGCTTGAATGTTAAATGGATTTGTTAGCTCTGCGAAGCATTGAAATGAAGCACAAGTAAACGGCGGCCGTAACTATAACGGTCCTAAGGTAGCGAAATTCCTTGTCGGTTAAATACCGACCTGCATGAATGGCGTAACGAGATGGGAGCTGTCTCAACCAGGGATCCAGTGAAATTGTAGTGGAGGTGAAAATTCCTCCTACCCGCGGAAAGACGGAAAGACCCCGTGCACCTTTACTATAGCTTGACATTGCTATTGGGATATTCATGTGCAGGATAGGTGGGAGCCATTGATGATATAACGCCAGTTGTATCGGAGGCATCCTTGAGATACCACCCCTGAATATTCTGATAGCTAACTCGGTACGATTATCTCGTGCGAGGACAATGTCTGGTGGGTAGTTTGACTGGGGCGGTCGCCTCCTAAAAAGTAACGGAGGCTTACAAAGTTCGGCTCAGAAGGGTTGGAAATCCTTCGTAGAGTATAATGGCACAAGCTGGACTGACTGCAAGACATACAAGTCGAGCAGAGTCGAAAGACGGTCATAGTGATCCGGTGGTTCTGTGTGGAAGGGCCATCGCTCAAAGGATAAAAGGTACGCCGGGGATAACAGGCTGATCTCCCCCAAGAGCTCACATCGACGGGGAGGTTTGGCACCTCGATGTCGGCTCATCGCATCCTGGGGCTGGAGCAGGTCCCAAGGGTATGGCTGTTCGCCATTTAAAGCGGTACGCGAGCTGGGTTCAGAACGTCGTGAGACAGTTCGGTCCCTATCTTCCGTGGGCGTAGGAGAGTTGAGGAGAGCTGACCCTAGTACGAGAGGACCGGGTTGGACATGCCACTGGTGCACCAGTTGTTCTGCCAAGAGCATCGCTGGGTAGCTACGCATGGATGAGATAACCGCTGAAAGCATCTAAGCGGGAAGCCAACTCCAAGATGAACTCTCCCTGAAGTACGCTTGAAGACTACAAGCTTGATAGGCTGGATGTGTACGCAGAGTAATCTGTTTAGCTGACCAGTACTAATAGTACGTTTGTCTTTTTTTATTAAAAATCTCTTTATTTATAAAGCAAGATTATTAAAGCAGCGTTTACTACCTTACTTAGTGTATAGAAGGTAGTTGTGAATAGTTGTTTCGTGATATTTAAAATATATATTGACTTGATGTTTATGCCAGAGATGGTATTAGACATATAACAATAATAATTTAGTGAATTTAAGTTATTTATCTTATAAACTCTTATTTTACTTCTACAATCAAGTCTAAGTACATAGTGATGTATTTAGACTTGATTGTCTAGGTGGCTATAGAGAGAGGGAAACGCCCAGTTCCATTCCGAACCTGGAAGCTAAGCCTCTCATCGCTGATAATACTGCATCTGTCAGGTGTGGAAATGTAGGTCGCTGCCTAGTTGATCAAATCTTCTTTAATTAACTCTTCTTTTTTAATCTTTAATCAACTAACTCTTCTTTCTTACTTTTAATAATCAAAATTTTAATCTTCTTCACTCTTCTTTAGTTTTAACGCTAATTTTATCAAGTAAGCCGAAATATTGGTGTAAACTTTAAAATATAACAATTGATTATGTGGTATTATTTTGCATACTATTTTAGGATGCCACATGAATAATTACATCAAAGATCAGATTAAAAAATCTTACGAAACAAAGCAACTAATATATGAAAATGAATCTTTAATCAATAAAATCAAAGAAGTAACTACTCTTTGTGTAGAACTCTATAAAAAAGGTTTAAATAAAACTATATTGGCTGGAAATGGCGGCAGTGCTGCTGATGCGCAACATATTGCCGCTGAGCTTGTTGGGCGATATGGTTTTGATAGACCTTCACTTGCTTCTTTAGCGTTAACGACAGACACATCCAATATTACGGCAATTGGAAATGATTACGGCTATGATAAAATTTTTTCAAGACAGCTTGAGGGAATGGGGCAGAAAGGGGATATTTTTATAGGAATTTCAACCTCTGGGAACTCTAAAAATATTATAAATGCATTTGAGAGAGCAAAAGAAAAAGGCATTACAACAGTTGCTTTAGTTGGTAAAGACGGCGGAGATATGGCAAAAATAGCTGATATATCACTAATTGTTCCATCTGATTCTACTCCAAGAATTCAAGAGTCTCATATCTTGATTGGTCATATTATGTGCGACATCATAGAAAAAGAGCTTTTTGGCACTAGAGTTAACTAGCAGTTTATGAACAAAGCACTTTTTTTGGATCGTGATGGTGTCGTAAATATTGAAATTAACTATCTTTATAAAATTGAAGATTTTATATTTGTGGATGGAATATTCGAATTGTGTAAGCATTATCAAGAGTTAGGCTATGCTTTATTTGTTGTAACTAATCAATCTGGAATCGCTAGAGGTTACTATACGGATGAAAATTTTAATACATTAACTTCATGGATGATAAAAGAGTTTTTAAAGCATAGCATTGAGATAAAAAAAACATATTACTGTCCACATTTTCCTGAGATATCCGGCGAATGTAGTTGTAGAAAACCAAATTCTGGAATGTTGTTACAAGCAAGGAATGAGTTTGATATTGATTTGGAAAATTCAATTTTGATTGGCGATAAAGAGAGTGACATTGAGGCGGCTATCGGTGCTGGACTTAAAGAGAGTTACCTTTTTGATGAGACAAAAAAAGTAAAATTTTCAAGAGCCACAAAAATAGTCTCTAGCTTAAAGGATATTTATAATGTTAATACTAAATAGTGGTGGCACCCTCAATAAAAGATACAATCCGTTAAATGGCGAACTGATGGTTCCATTTGATAACAACGCCATAAAAACTATACTAGAGAGCACTGGCAATATTTATGATCTTGCAGGAATTGTTTACAAAGATAGCTTAGACATGACACTAGATGACAGAAAAACAATTGCAAAAGTTATCATGGAGTCAAAAGATGATAAGTTTATAATAATTCATGGAACTGACACCATGCACACCACCGCTGAGTTTTTATCAACAATATTTGACGATAGAAAGATTGTATTAGTGGGAGCAATGAAGCCTTTTGAGATAGACAATGTTGAAGCAGCTTTAAATATTGGAATGGCAATCGGTTTTGCAAATGGTGTCTCAGGTGCAGGTGTTTATATATGTATGAGTGGATATGTCCAACCATGGAATAAATTAGTAAAAAACAGAAAATTTGGAAAATTTGAAGTTGTCCAATAGTGTTGCTTGCTCCCATTGTCATATAGAGTTTGATAAATGGGTAATGATTCAAGAGGAAGAGCATTCTCTTGATAAAACGGATTCTGCATCTGGCTCTAATGTCTATTATTTTTGCTGCAAAGGGTGTCAAAGTGTGTTTCATCTTCTTAAAGATAAGGGATTTGATAGCTTTTATGATAAAAGTAAAAATGCAACCCTCTCTCCTCCGCCAGAAACTTTTACAGATTCGTCAAACTTTGATGTTGCATCGTTTTATGAGAGATTTGTAAAAACAGATAGCGACGGATTTAATAGAGTTTCTTTAATAATAGAAGGTATTCACTGCTCGGCTTGTATTTGGTTAAATGAGAAGGCACTTCACTCTATGGATGGAGTTATAGAAGCAAATATAAACTTTACAAATAACAAGGCAACCATTGTTTGGGCGGGCAGCATTGTAAAATTATCTGAAATTATTGAGATGATAAGGTCTGTTGGATATGATGCTTTTGCATATGATCCTTTGCTACAAGAGCTCTATATCAACAAAGAGAGAAAAGCTTACTATCTAAAAATGGCAGTTGCTATTTTTTCATCTATGAATATTATGTGGATTGCTGTTGCTCAATATGCTGGCTATTTTAGTGGAATCACTCAGGATATAAAAACAATACTAAATATTGCAGAATGGATTTTATCAACTCCAGTTCTTTTTTATAGCGGTTGGATTTTCTTTCGAGGCGCTTATTATGGGCTTAAGAGAAAAACTATAAATATGGACCTTTTGGTTGCAACAGGCTCAACTCTTACTTACATCTACTCAATATATGTAACGATTATGCACATTGGCGAAGCGTATTTTGATTCGGTTAGTATGATAATTACCTTTGTTCTTATCGGTAAATTTTTAGAAGTTTTAAGTAAGAAAAGTGCTTCCGACGCGCTTGATGTTCTTACAAAAAATATTCCGACAGAAGTTAAAGTAATCAAAGAAGAGAAGATAGTTATATGTGCGCTTGATGATGTGATGGTTGGAGATGTTGTTATTGTGTCTTCTGGAGAGAGGATTTTACTCGATGGCGTAATTGTAAAAGGTGATGGCTCATTTGATGAGTCTAGTTTAACTGGCGAGAGTAATCAGATTTATAAAACCATTGGCAATAGTGTAATAAGCGGTACAACAAGTATAGATGCAGATATACATTATAAAGCAATAAAAGATTTTAAACACTCTACACTCTCAAATATTATCTCTCTGTTGGAATCAGCAATCAACAAAAAACCAAAAATAGAACAACTTGCAAACAGGCTCTCTGAGTATTTTTCATCAATAATTTTGCTTTTATCTTTTGCTACATTTGCTTTTTGGTGGATAACATCACATAATTTTGAGATATCTTTTATGGTAGCAATATCTGTGATAATTATCGCTTGCCCTTGCGCCCTTGCACTTGCCACTCCAGTTGCAACCCTTGTTGGACTAAGTGCAAGTGCCTCAAGAGGTATTTTGTTTAAAGAGGCAGCATTTTTAGAGACAATGGCAAAAATAGATACTCTTGTTTTGGATAAAACAGGGACGATTACGCAAGGAAAACCAGAGGTCATAAAGGGAAATTTTTATAGTGAGTTTGATAAAAATTTGCTCTACTCACTAGTAAAAACTTCAAACCATCCAATGGCTAGTGGAGTTGCAAAATATATAAAAGAACAAGAGAGTACGGTTGAAGAAGTGCTATTTGATGAATATATGCAAATTCCAGCTAAAGGAATTAGGGCAAAATATAAAGGCATAGAATATTTAGGTGGGAATATTAGACTGCTTAGAGAGTATGGCATAGAAACAAATTTTGTGGCTGAAGAGTCAATTTTTTATTTTGCAGTAAATAATGAAGTTGTGGCGATTTATGAGCTTAAAGACAAGATAAAAAGTGGAATTAAAGAGTTGATGGATAGTATGAAGCAATACAAGATAGAAGTAGTGTTGCTTAGTGGAGATCATGAAAACATAACAAAAAAAGTGGCAAAAGAGACTGGAATAGAGAATTTTTTGTTTGAGCAAACCCCGCAAGATAAAGCAAAATACATAGATAGATTACATGGCGATTGGAAAAAAGTTGTTATGGTTGGAGACGGTATTAATGATATACTTGCTTTAGCTTCTGCTGATATTGCTATTGCTATGGGCGGTGGAAGCGATATTGCGGTTGAGTGTGGTGATGTCGTACTGCTTGATAATTCATTAAAGTCAATAAATGATGCTATTAGAATAAGCAGAGGCACTTTTGGTTTGATTAAACAAAATCTTGCTATTTCACTTCTATATAACTCAATCACAATTCCTCTTGCAATGGCTGGGTTTGTTATACCACTTTTTGCAGCAATCTCTATGTCTTTTAGCTCCCTTTTAGTTGTTGGCAACTCTATAAGAAATCGTAAAAAATGGAGCAAAAATGGATAGCTGGGTAATTGTTATGATGCTAGGTGTCTCTATATTTTTAGGGGCGATTGCACTTTTTGGATTTTTATGGGCTGTTAAAAATGGTCAGTTTGATGATGAAGAGAAATTTCTAAATGGTGTAAAGTTTGATGGAGAAGATGAGTTAAATGATATGGCCAAGCAGGAGCAAAAGAAGGATAAATTAAAGAGAGAGTATAGACCAGAATAATTCTTTATTCTAGAGTAGCAAGATTGTCTAATGAACAATCTTGCTTGGTAAATTATTTACCGATAGTTAGTGCGAATGCATCTAGTTCAGCATCAGAATACTTAGAAACTTGACCTTTCATAAGACCTTTCATTGGTCCACCTTTGTCAACTTTGTAACCTTTAAGTGCAGCAGCGATTTCTGCATGAGGTAAAGTTGCAACAATTTTAGATTTACCAAGAGCAGCTTTGCTCCAGTCAGCACCATGACAACCAACACATGCAGCAGCGTTTACGGCAGCCATTAAAGAAGAAGTTGCAGCTAAAGCAACGATTGAAGCGATAACGATTTTTTTCATTTTATTTCCTTATGATTTGATTCGACCGAAATTATATATATGTTCCCCTTAAATGGATGTTAATTGTTTATTTGTTATCATCTTGCTAAATAAATAACTACGGTGAGCAGATGAGATATATAAAAGATGATTTAAAAGAAAAGACGATTTTAATTACCGGCGGAGCCGGATTTGTAGGTTCTAACTTGGCATTTTATTTTCAAAATAACCATCCTGATGCAAAAGTTGTTGTGGTTGATTGCTTTAGAAGTGGCGAGAAATTATCAAATGGAAATTTAAAAAGTTTTGGACATTTTAAAAACTTAATCGGTTTTACAGGAGAAATCATAAGCGGTGATATTAATGACAAAAGCTTGTTAAGTAGTTTGGATGCAAACTATAAATTTGATTATATTTTTCATGAAGCAGCAATTTCCGATACAACAGCACAAGAACAAGATTTGATGATAAAAACAAATGTTAATGCTTACAAAGATCTGCTTAAAATTGCAATCAAACATAACGCAAACATGATTTACGCCTCATCAGCAGCAACATATGGAAATGCCGAGTCACCACAAAGAGTAGGGCGTGAAGCACCACAAAATGTTTATGGATTTTCTAAACTTTGTATGGATAATTTGAGCCGAGAATATATGAAAAAAAATAGTATCTCAATTGTTGGTCTCAGATATTTTAATGTTTACGGTCGAGGAGAGTATTTTAAAAATACAACGGCATCTATGATTATGCAGTTTGGTCATCAGATACTCTCAGGTAAAAATCCACGACTTTTTGAAAATAGTGACAAAATTTTGCGTGATTTTATATATATAGAGGATGTTATCCAAGCAAATATAAAAGCTATGGAGCCAAAAGAGAGCGGAATTTATAATGTCGGAACAGGAAAAGCTAGAAGTTTTCAAGATATTGTAGATATCTTACAAAATGAACTTCAAACTTCTCTTGTCTGTGAATATATCCCAAACCCATTTGTTGGAAGTTATCAATTTCATACAGAAGCTGATATTTCATCAACAAGAGATGCTCTTGGATATGAACCTAAGTTTGAGATGGAAGATGGTATAAAATCCTACATAGATGAAATCAAAAGAGTTTATAACGAAGAAGTTAAGAGATGAAAAATTTTAAAAATTTAACCCCTAAGATTTTGGTTGTTGGTGACTTGATGATAGATCACTATCTGTGGGGAAGCTGTGATAGAATCTCTCCAGAAGCGCCTGTTGCAGTTGTTGATATAAAAAATGAGACAACAGTTTTAGGCGGTGCTGGAAATGTTATAAATAACCTAAGGGCTCTTGGGGCTGAAGTTTTTGTTAGCAGTGTTATAGGAAACGATGATAACGGACTAGAACTACTTGAGATGCTAGAGAATATAAGTGTAGATACAGCTAAAATTATTAAACTAGAAGATAGAAAAACATCAAAAAAAAGCCGTGTAATAGCGAGCTCACAACAGGTGCTTAGGTATGATATGGAGAGCAAAGAGCAGATATCAAAATCTGCATCTGATGAGATTTTAAACTCTTTGGCTGGTGTTATTTGTGATTATGATGTAGTTGTGCTCTCGGACTATGGAAAAGGTGTTTTAAGTGGCGATTTGTGTCGAGGAGTTATAGGGCTTTGCAATAAAAATAGCATAAAAGTTTTAGTTGATCCAAAGGGAAGCGACTACAGCAAATATAGTGGAGCTTATCTTTTAACGCCAAATAAAAAAGAGGCGATTCTTGCCACTGGTATAAATATAAAAGATACTCAATCATTAAAAAGTGCACTTTTAAAACTAAAGCAAGATTGTAATTTGGCTATCTCCTTAATCACGCTATCAGAAGATGGAATAGCCACTTATGATGATGAGTTAAAACTGTTTCCTACTGTTGCAAAAGAGGTTTTTGATGTAACTGGAGCAGGCGATACCGTCATAGCATCCATTGCTTTTGCGATTAGTGCTGGTAAAAATATCGAAGAAGCATCGGCATTTGCAAACCTTGCAGCTGGTGTTGTTGTTGGAAAAATTGGCTCAGCAACTGTCACACTTGATGAGATTGAAGAGTATGAAGCAACTCTACATAAAAGCACCTCAGATGCTCACATAAAGAGCTTTGAGGATATAAAAAATATAGTAGAGCGATATAGAAAAAATGGTAAAAAAATTGTATTTACGAATGGCTGTTTTGACATACTTCATGTGGGACATGTAAAATATCTGCAAGAGGCGAAAAGTTTTGGAGATGTTTTGATAGTTGGACTTAACTCCGACGAATCTGTATCGAGGATTAAGGGTCCAACCCGCCCCGTAAATGTAGCAGAAGACAGAGCGTATCTGTTGGCAGCTCTTGAGGCGGTTGACTTTGTTGTCTCATTTGGTGATGATACGCCGTATGAGCTTATAAAAATGATAGCGCCGGATACCCTTGTAAAAGGCGGAGACTATGAGGGTAAAGAGGTTGTCGGAACAGAATTTGCTAGAGAATTAAAACTTGTTGAGTTTATTAATGGAAAAAGCACAACAAAAACTATAGAAAAAATACAAGGAATTTCATGTTAAAAAAAGTAAGTTTATTGACACTATCGGCAGTCTCTGTTTTTGCGATGCATTCAGCGGAGATTAATGTAAATAATACAGATTTAGAGCTTTCAGCAAAATTTGATATCGGTCAAGTAAATGAAAAAGTTGAACCAAATACAATATTTATAGGAGCTAAATACCTAAATGTTGATGAACGCCACAGTGATATCTCTAATGTAGATGATTATTATGAGGCGAATTTTTTAATGATGAAAAATGCAAGCAAGGATTTAAAAATAGGACTTGGCGTAAAGTTGAACCACACAAAAGATTTTACATCAGCTCCTCTGGGTGTAGAGGCTGCTTATAAGTTGCCAATAGAGTCTAGTGTGCCGTTTTATGTTGGTGGTAGCTTGTATTATGCTCCGAGAGTTCTTGCTTTTGAAAAAGCTGATAACTATCTAGAGTATCGTGTGACAGTGGATGCTGAGGTTATAAAAAATGGTTTTGTAACAGTTGGATTTAGAGATATGAATACAAACTATGAGAGTGGAAATGTTGAGTATAACAAATCATTCTACGGTGGTTTTAGATTCTTATTTTAATATATTCTAAATTGTGACTTGGAGAATAGGTTTAAATATCTAATTCTCGTACAGCTTTAATGACTTCTGGCGACATAATGCCTTTCATACACTCATGATGACCAAGAGGGCATTCTCTTCTCATGCATGGTGAGCACTCCATCTCGTGTCTTACAATTTTACTTCTCTCATTCATCCACTGCGAAGTTTCCGTATGTTTTGTGGGCCCAAAGATGGATACGCTAGGCACACCATAAGCTGCTGCTACATGCATGGGACCGCTATCGTTTGTTATAAAAAGTGAACATCCGCCTATGTTTTCGCAAAGCTCTTTTATGGTGGTTTTGCCTGCTAGATTTGTGTAATTTTTAACGCCGTACTGTTTTAGATATGATTCTATCTCGTTTGCCATCTCGGTCTCGTTTGGTCCGCCAAAAATAACTATATCATATCTGTTGCTAAGCTCATGAGCTACTTGGGCAAATCGTTCTGGATACCATCTTTTTGCACTTCCATATGTTGCACCTGCGTTAATTCCTAAAGTCTGTTTTTCAAGATTCTTTGGTTCTATATAGAGTTTAAGTTTTGGTGTATTACCGTCCCATAAATCTGTATTTGTCATAGCGAGTTCCGCATACTGTTTGGAGAGATGTTTATTTGTTTTTATATTTGGTGCGTGTGAGAGCAAAAACATGGAGTGCCATGAACGCTTTGCAATACAAATCACACTGCCCGTTAGTCTAAGAAGCAGTGATGAGTGAATCTGATTCCTAAAAGAGATTGCTATATCAAAACTGCCTAGTTTTTTTGCAAGCTCATAAGTTGCTTTAATCCTGTTTTTGGCTTTTTTTGTCTCATCCACTATTGCATTTTTGCAGAGAGGATGATACTTTAATGCCTCAATTGATGCGTAACTGCCAACAAAAGTAAAGTTTGTATCTGGATAGTAGGTTGCTAAAAGTTCAATAGCTGGAGTTGCCATAACGGTGTCCCCTAGCCAGTTTGGCAGAATAATTAGTATGTTCATTAGTTAGTTCCATTTTTTATGTAGATGTAAATTGGTGATGAGCCGATATTTAATATTTCATTTTCGATTTTTTTACCATTTTTAGAAAATACTTCAAAATAGTCTTCATTTTTTAGAGTTGTTGGTTTTAGTGACCAGTGAATTTGTAAAAGATTGTTATCAACAAGGCACTGGAAAATATAGTAATGACGCTTTATGTCAAGTCTCAAAAACTGTGCATTTTTCAGACTACTTACCATAAACTTATAGGCTGTAAATGCTGTTCGTTTTCTTATACCATCCCTGTTATCCACAAGTCCGTAGCCTGGGGCTATTAATTGATGCCACGAGACTGAATTAACCTGAGCAGAAGCAAAAGCAAGCAGATAATATCTAAGCATAAAATCCCCATAAAGCTCCTCGCTTACACACTCATGCTCACTTGTTGGAGCATATGGAGCAGTACCCGTAATTGGCCAGTTGGTCTCTGTGATGTGAAGTTCATGGGTGCTTTTTGGACTAAGCCAAACCATAGCGCTAAGCAGTGCTATTTTATCTGAGAGATCAAATCCCAGCTGCATATTTTCCGGTGCACCTCGTCTATCAACATATAAAAGCGAAGAAATTCCGTCATAGCTGTATCTAAAAAAATTAAAAAGAGTATGAGCGGTAAAATGGTACTCAAAATCTATGACTCCGCTGCCAATAAGCTTGGCGTGTGGGAATTTTGAAATTTTCAGATTATATGCGACTTTATAAAAACGATTGTACTCATCTACGCTAAAAAATCCCCATTTTGCACGATTTATAGTTGAGCCAATCTCAAAAATATCTACTATTTCATGAAGTGTACTAAAAATGGTGTCTAAATCTTTTTTTAAAAGCCCCAAATCTTCTATATGTTCTCTATCTTGAAGAATTTTAAGAGTTATTTTTCTCTGACTCATGGCAAGGATAAATTCTTTGAGCTCATTAAGGGTTTCCATTTCCCAAAGTTTAAAACGCACCAAAACTCTTTCTGCTCCGAGTTCATTAATGAGCTCTATCGTTACATCCTTTTCGCGTTGGTAATCAACACCAATACAGAAAAAGTCGCTATTTTTAATACTCTTTTTTCGTACAAACGGGATAGCAAGGAGCGAAATCGGTAATGTAAAAATTGATATAAGGAATGTTTTTAAAAGAGATAAAAACTCTTTCTTCCTCATGCTTTTTTTATAGATTTTATCTTTTAGTGGATATGGCTGGTCGGAATAGTTATCCCATATAAAAGGCTGTTTCATAAGAAGAATTATATCTTTTTTGGTATTAAACCAGTCAAAAACCACAGAGGATTAGTTAGTATTTATTTAGCACAATTTTGTTAAAATATACAAAATAAAGTTTTGTATGTTGGAGTGTTTATGCAACCTGTTTCCCCAGATATTAGTTTGGTTGTAGCTGTCTATAAGGATGCCCAGTCTTTGAGTCTTATTTTGGAGGCGCTGGAGAAACAGTCCTATAAGAATTTTGAGATTATTGTTGCTGAGGATTGTGAATCTGATGAAATTAAAAATTGTATAAAAAATTATGCACATCTAAATTTAAAACATACCACTCAAAAAGATGTTGGTTGGAGAAAAAACTCATCTCTAAACAATGCCATAAGAGTCGCGAGTTCTGATTTTTTACTGTTTATAGATGGTGACTGTATACCAAATATTCATTTTGTTAGAGAGTACAATAAGCAAAAAGAAAAAAACACGGTGTTGTGTGGACGACGAGTAGAGCTTGGAAGTAGATTTACAAAACAGATAAGAGAGAGAAAATTAAATATTCTAGATATTCAAAAGAACTATTTATTAAATATATTTAATTTTCGAGAGGACAACACTAGGCATTTTGAAGAGGGAATTTATTTAGGAGACTTGTTGTTTAATCTAAAACATAAAGGTAAAGAGGCATCAGTTCTTGGATGTAATTTTGGTATAAACAAGAGTGACTTGATTGAAATAAATGGCTTTAATGAAGATTATGTTTCTCCATCGGTCGGCGAAGATACAGATATAGAGTATAGATTGAGATTAAAGGGATGTAACTTTAAGCGTATAAGAAATAGATCATTTGTGTTTCATCTCTATCATGAAGAGGTGTATAGTCCTGCCGATGCTGAAAAATCTATGAAAGTTTTCAACAAAGTAAAAGAAAACAAGCAAGTGAAATGCAAAATTGGTTTAACAAGAGAGTAGTTTTTAGTAAGTTTGATATGGTTGGTAATTTGATTATCTGCTTGTAACTATTTCAATCATCTTGCTTTCGACTGTATTGTAATAGTTTTCATCATAATCGGCAGGTATCATAAAATTGTGTTGCCTGCTTTTCTCGCTTACGGTTGCCCATCTTAGGGCACTTGCAAAAAGAGTGTTGCCAAAAAATGAGAGTGTGTTCGTGTTGACGGCACCGGCTAAATGCATGGGCCCGGTTGAGGTGCTGATAAACAGCTCACAGCCAGCCAAAAACTGGCAAAACTCCATGAGGCTCATCTTTGAAACTAAAAGTTCAGCTTTAAAATCAAGATGACTTTCTATGTATTCTTTTGACTTTGTATCATCTGGACCAAAAGTAAAAACTACCTTTGTGTTTTGGAGTTCGCTTGCTCTTTTTGCGAGGCGTAAATAGTCATCAAGTTTTAAGTTGCCATCGCTACTGCCGCCAAAACCGGGATGAAGGGCAACCGTTTTTTGTGAGGAAGGAGTAGAAAACGAAGATTTTATGAGAGGTCTTGAAAAATCAAGCTTTATATCCGCAAAAATCTCTTTTGCCAGATCAAGATTATATTGCCACTCTGTTTTCTCTGCTTTGTTTCTTCTTTGGGCTACTGTTTTGTTGAAAAAAAATTGGGCAAGTTTTGTGGATGGTGCAACCCTCTGTTTTATGCCGCTTAAAAAAAGAAGAACACCGAGGTTTGTGTCTATAAATCCGCTGATGCTAGCGTCGAATTTATGGGCTCTGATTCTGCGCAATGTTCCCATAAAATCATTTTTGTCATACAAAATCACATTATCTATGAAATCTATTTGTGATGCAAATTGATAATTTATTTTTGATACGAGCGCAGTTATTTTTGTATTTGGATACTGCTCTTTTATTGCTTTAAAAAGAGGTAGAGTTACTACAAAGTCCCCGATTTTGTCATGTCTTGTTATAAGTAGGTTCACTTTTTTGCCTCATGATTTAGCTCGTAAAGCTTGATATATTTATAAAAGTTTGTTGCCATATGAGAAAATGCAATAACGAGCCCAGCGTAACCATCAAGAAAACCTCGTTTAAAAAAGTATGTTTTTATGAATGAAAAAATTCCATTAAAAAGCGCTTTTGCTGGCGAAGATGTTTTTTTACCAACATTATTTTGTGCAAAAAGCGTAGAGTATCTATCTGCTTTTTTAATAAAATCACTTATGGAGTGATAGCTATAATGAAGAATATTTCCACCATTAAGCTCAACGGTATTCATCTTGTCGGTTATTATATTTTCGTGAACATAATTTGAGTTGAATTTTGTTTTTGTCTTGTTATAGAGCCGTTTTATTTTTTGATTATTCCAGCCACAATGTTTTATCTGAATTTCTTTATAAAAAGCATGAAAATTTAGTAAATATACACTATTGTTATCTAAATCTGTATTTTTTAGAGTTTTAAAAAGATTACTATCCACAACTTCATCACTATCTAGAATAAGTATCCATTCATGTTTTGCATAGCTAGCTGCCTTGTTTTTTGTTTCTCCAAAACCAATAAATTCTCCCTGAATAAAATTAACATTGGAAAATTTTGATGCTATATTTGCTGTTTCGTCTTCAGAGCCATTATCATAAACAACCACATCATCAAAACCTATAAGACTTTCAAGAGAGTTTTTGATTGTAAGAGCGCCATTTTTTACAATCATTACAACCGATATATTACTAGCCATTTGTTACCTTTTTTGTAAATGCTTTAAATTTATACTTGAGAATCTTTTTCCACTCAAAAATACTACTTTTGGTATCGAGTTTATCCCCGTCAATTCTATAGATTACGCCATTGATACCAGAAAAATCTTCTTGGACAGCATTACCGATTCTAAAAGCATATTTATAATACTTTTTTGTTTCTTTTAAAATTTCTTTGTTGTATTTACCAAATGGAAAAACAAAGCTATCTACAGTCACATTTAGCTTTGATTCTAGTGTTTTTTTAGAATGCTCTAGTTCTTGTTCCAAATTAATTTCTTTTTGAATTAAATTTGAATGTGTGCAAGAGTGAGAAGCAATAACTATTAGTCCACTACCTATCATCTCAAGAAGCTCTGTATATGTGCAAAATGTTCCTTTTGTGTAATTTTTGAAAAGGTCATTATGCTCAAATCCCATTCTTATTGTTGGTTCTAAATCGCAATAGTCTAAAATATAATTACTTGGAACCGCAAGAAGCGCCTTTAGGTTGTATTTTTTTAAAAGAGGGTATATAAGAAAATAAAAATCACTATACGCATCATCAAAAGTTAGACATATAGAATTTTCATCTATTCTTTCACCAGGTAGAACAGTCGTAAAATTTTTTTGTATATAAGACAAGTGTTGCTCAAATATTTCTAAATTATTCGAGCATCTGTCACTGTTTACATGATGATACATTACACTAATCAACAACTTCGATTCCTCTTAATCTTTTTTTTGTATTTATTTTATTTTTGTGAGTTTGTGAGTATTTAAGTGCAACTTCAATGCAATCTTGTGTATCCAAGCCCGCAAGTCTTGCATATTCTTTTGCGATAAATCTTAAATCATCATCCTTTGCCCAAAGTTTGGAAAAATTTTTTAGTCTCTCATTTGAAGTAAGAGTTTTAAATTGCATTCTATTTATATCTACGATTTTAAATGTGTAAGTATCACTCTCTTTTTTTATGAGAATATTTCCCGGAGAGTAATCAAGATGAAAGATGTTGCTTTCATGAAGTAAAAATGTAAATTTTGCAAAAGCCATAAAAATAGCTTCTCTGTCTGAAAAACCTCTATCTAGTAGAGGCTCTCGTATTGTAAAATCGTAGCCAAACTTCTCGCTTACAAAATAGCTCTCATTAATTAAGCCAAATTTTTTAAACTCAATAAAACCTATAGGCTTTGGCACAAAATCTACTATCTTTAAGCTATTGTCATAAGATTTTTTTGCTTTTGAGTCTTTGAAAAATGAGTAAACTATTTTGTTTATGATATTTGGGATTTTAAAAGATTTTATAATTAATTCTTTGTTTTCAAAGTTTATAACTTTTATCTCATTTCTCGCCTTATGTATAGAGTTATCGGAGTTTTTGAAATGTTTTTTTATATTTTTTAATAATAATTTGGAGTTGGTATCTACTGATTCAAGTTTCATTTTTTTATTCCATTATGATTAACATTTTATTTTACAAGAAAATTCAACTCATGAACTGTATAAGATTCTTGGTAAAAAATAAGAGATAAAATTTTAGCAAATACGCGCTATTTTTACTCTGATTGCTTTCCTTTATACTGTCTGAAATTTTTTGTTTTTCCATCAAAAAGAAGCTTTTGGGAGGCGTTTGTAAAACTTAATGCTCTGTTTTTGAAGTTTATTATATCATTTGTACACCCAATCTCTCTATCTGTAAAGGTGGATATATCGTAACATTTATGCTTATTGGTCGCTGTATTTATCTCAAGAAGATTATCTTTTTCAATCCAGCCTAAAAAACCATTATGATAATAGTCAGCAAAAAAATCATTTTCACTTAACAAAGAACGACCACTAAACTTAGTTGTTATCTTTTTGTAGTCACCAAAAACAGCGTCCAAGATAGTTGGGGCAATATCTCTTTGGGAAAGATAATTATTACTATAGAAAGGCTTTAAGTCTTTGTGATAAAGTGCAAAAGGGATTAGATAATTTTCAAAATTACTTCCTTTTACTCCACCACAATGATCAGCTACAAAGACAAAAAGTGTATTTGGATATTTTTTTTTCATTATTTCTACAAATTTTTGGAGTGCCATATCTGAAAAATGAAGAGCATTTAGTTGATTGTTTAGTGATTTATCTGCTACAAAATTGATTTTTTCTACCCCTTGTGGGATTTTATCGTCATGTGTTGTGGCTCCATTTATTCCTATTATAAATGGCTTATTTGATGTTTGAATTGTATCGATTGTGAAATTATAAAGATCGCTATCATGAACTCCCCAATTGTTTTGTTCATATGCCCTTTTAATCACATCTTTTTTCCCATAACTTTCTTGGAATCCTATACTTTGCGCAAAAGCTCCAGTTCCGCTTGTTTCTTTGGCTGAACCTTGGAAAAATGCACTTCTGTATCCTGCTTGATTGAAAATGTTGATTAAAGATTCATACTTAAAATCTTGTAGTTGTGTTTTTGCTACTGTCTTTCCTAGTGGATTTTGAAATGAACAAAGAGTTGCAAATATCCCCTCAGTTGTTCTATGTCCTCCCGCTATCATTGCCTTTGGTCTGATTGATTGCGCTAAGATGGAGTCAAAAAATGGAGTAGTAGAGATAGATGATTTGTTGAACCCATAATTTTTGATATTGACTCCACTCCAACTTTCAAGGAAAAATATCACAACATTTGGCTTATGCAGGGGTCTATTGTAAGGAGTATAACTATTTTGATAGAGTTTTTGCATCTCACTTTGCATCACATCTTTGTCTATGGTTGGAATCTTTAGTAGTTTGAGTTTTTTATCTCTATTCGTAAGTGAAAATATTGCGTTGTAAGTACCGTTAAGTGCTAAAGTCGCTAGCTTGCTATCTCTTATTTGGCTAGATTGCCAAGGAGTAAGAGGAATATTTTGCGCCATTCCACGCATAAAAAATAGTGTAAATAAGAGTATGACTAAAAGTTTAGGTAAATAGAATTTATTAAAAGGTATCACTAAACTTTTTTTAACCAAAAGTTTATATATTAAAATAAAAAGAATTACGCTGAAAATAAGTGAGCTAATCGTAAGTAAAGTATGTTGCGAAGCCGCTGTCATTGCCAAGCCAGAAGCATCAGTTAAGGCATCACTTACTTCATATCCCATATGCCTGCTAGACTCAAAAAAATACATAATATCCGAGCTTTGGGATAGAAAAAGAAAAGATAGTAAAAAAGAAGAGGCAATGGCAAAATAGTTACGATTCGAGGCAAAAAGAAAACCAATTAAACTAATTAACGAAGCAGTTGCGAAATCAAACTTGTATCCCCAAAAAATTGCGTAGCAGAGTGATGAAAACGGTATGCCATTGAAGCTGTCAGAGAGATAAAATAAAAAAATAAATTTTGAAATAAGTACGACAAGGTAAGCGACAATAAAAATAAGGAAATAATTTTTTAAAAAATAAAGTTTAGTCAATGAATTATCCAAATATTAAGGTTGAGTATGATAACAAAAAAATATTACCATGAAGATAAAACTCTTCAATTGTTATCTTCATAGATTGAGGTGACATCAAGCTCAATAACATTAATTCTTGTATTTTTCATTCCCTCATAACAAAGATGAATGCCATCATGATATCTAAGCAGGTCTTTACTATCAATTTTAATTGCATCTATTGTTGTGGTTTCAAAAATTTTCTCTAAATTAAAAAGAGCCGAGGAATAGAAAGAGACAACATGCATTGGGTAAATATTTCTTGACAAAAAGACAATCTCTATTGGACCTTCGTTTTTTTGAATAGTGAAGCGATCTGATACAAGAGCTTTAAGCCGATCGGAAATGATTTCTGCACGATGAGGAATGTAGATAATCTCTTTTTTATAGTAGTTGATAATCTTTTTTAAATAATTTAAATAATTTTCATCTGAAATTGCTTTAGCGCTTGTAAGTGGTTGACCAAGCAGATATATTCGTTCATCCATAACTGCTTTTTGTGCATATATTTTCTTAAAATAGTTGTAATTATTGGGTATGATTTGCTCAGAACCATGTGGCTTAATATTGTAATTTGTAAATAAATTTACTAGACCGTTTTGTTTTATGGTTAAACCAAAAAGCTTGTATCGTAACAATTTTAATTGTTTTCCCAATGGAGATTTGAAACTTGGGTGTAGTTTATTGGCGTGAGTAGCAAGAGTCATAGTGCCATCGTCTAAAAGATATATGCTTGAAACTTTAAGATTGGCAATAATGAGCTGGTTTATAATCCCATAATCACCACTGAAAATATATTCATAATTTTTCTGTTGTAGCTTTTTAATTAATTTTGCTTGAGATGAGAGCTTTGAAAATTTAGATTTACTCTGGTAATAAAAGTCTATCTTTTCATCAAACCTAGAGAGGTTTGAGACTAACTGCATTTGAGTTGAGTTCGTGCTAGCTGAGTTTTCTATGGCTGAGTCATGCATAATTAGAAGTATATTGTTTTTTGTTGAGAAGTGCTCTTTTGCTTCAATTGCATTCATTAGCTGAAGAGGACTTCTTATTATAAAAAGGTTGTAGAGTTCGACCATTAAAATTCCTTCATCACTTTATAAACTAAATCCATCGTCAACAACGATATTTTGCCCATTTACATACCGACTCATATCGCTCAAAAGATATATAAGTGTCCCTTTTAAATCACTTTTATCCAGCATTCCTTTGTTTAAACACTGCTTCTTGTAAGCTTCCAGAAATGCTTCTGGTTGATTATCAAAAATCCCTCCAGGGCTAAGTGCATTTACGCGGATGCCCATTCCTTTGAAGTATTTTGCCATATATTGCGTTAAAAGAATAAGCGCTGATTTGATTGCGGCGTACTCTACCGGCATCGTCATTGGAGTGTTGTCATAAACTTCAAATTTTGGAGCAATTACACCATAGATGGAGGATATGTTGATAATATTTCCATAGCCTTGATTTTTAAAATAAGATGCAAACTGTTGAGAAGTCAAAAAATAGCCTCCCAAATTAAGATTGATATTTTCACAAAAATCATCATACTCAACATCAAAAAAATGTCTTCCATAGTTTTTATTTCGAGGGTAGGCATTGTTCACTAGCGCATCAATCCTGCCATATTTGTTGTCAAGATATGTGATTGCGTTTTGCAGAGACCCTTTGGAGGTAATGTCGAGCGTGATAAAATCTATATTTGTGGTATTTAATGAAATAGATAAATCATTTTTTACTTGATTGCCGATATCTGCATTGATATCTGCAATAATCGCTATTCCATTTTGCTCTATCACAGATGATACAAACTCTTTTCCTATCAAACCAGCTCCGCCAGTGATAACAACGACATTATTTTTAAGCATAAAATATCCTCTATCGATTTAATTGTTTAATTATTTTAGCTGGATTCCCAGCATATACAGCATTTTCTGGAATAGATTTAGTAACTACGCTGCCTGCGCCTACAACGCTATTTTGACCTATGGTTACTCCTGGTAAAATTATGGTATTTGCTCCAATCCAACAACCATATTTTAGAGTGACACTTTTTGGAGCGCTGTGACCTTGTTTTAGAATAGAAATAGATGTATCGTCAAATTTATGATTAGACACATATATATGAACGCCAGAACCAAGCATTACATCGTCTTCGATGATTATGCTACCATCTACCCCCCCCCATCTCTAGGGTCCGCAAAAAGCATTGTTGTTGGGCGAATTACTACATTTTTGCCTAGATGAATTTTAGAGCAAGTGATAGCATAGGCTCCAGCACGAAAATCCGCACCTTCTGAATAAGTTCCAAATTTATTTTTACAAATTCTTTTTTTACTTAAAGAAAAATATAGATGCCAGTGAGTAAATGGGCAGTCAGGACCAAGTCTATCTGCACTTTTGTCGTATTTGTATTTTTGGATAATTTCTTTAACCATTTTTTTTATTTTTCATCAAAAATTCTACAAACTCAAAATCAAGCTCTGTGTCAATGTCGATTGACCGTTCTTCAGGCATTACATATAATCCAGTCTTTGGTAGAAAAATGGAGTTTTCACTTAAGATTGTATGACGATTCCAGATATAAATAGAAGCGTTCATATCATAGCTCTTGGGAGCATCTTGTCTTCTAACAACAGAGCCATCTAATTTTTTAGATAAAGATACTTGTCCATTGCTATCTACTTCAACAAGATTAAAATATGGACTTCTGCGACTTGGCATTGCGGTAATAAGATTATCGTTTTTGTCTCTTAAAAATTGTGCAAATGATGCAGTGATGTCTTCTACACTTCTTAGAGGTGCTGTTGCATCTAAGTCTATTAAGTAGTCATATTTTTTACGGTAGTGCTCTTCGCTTCTAACAAAAGCATCTCGAATCACATCAAGTTTTCCTGCAGTATCGCTTGCCATTTCCGGACTTCTTTTAAAAAAAACTTCTGCTCCGTATTTGGTTGCGATAGAAGCAATGTCGTCAGAGTCAGTGCTGATAACTATGTGCTCAAACAGCCCTGATTGTTTTGCTTGCTCGATAGTGTAGGCAATAAGAGGTTTGCCGTTTAGGAGTTTAATGTTTTTATTTTTAACGCCCTTTGAGCCACCTCGTGCGCAGATTGTACATAAAATATTGCTCATTTGCTTTGCCTCTGAATAGTTGAGATTGTTTTCATAACGCTTTGCCCTTCTTTGTAGGTGCATGCGCTGTGTTGATTTGATAGTATTGATGCGTGCATTTTTTCAAACATTGTGTTTCTTTCTAGATTTTTTGTTTTATGTTTTTGCTCTAATCCGTTTCTGTCTTTTTGAATCAGCAAATTTTTTATAAAATCTAACTCGTAAGTATTTTCGATAGTATTTACAATTATTCTTCTGTGTGTAATTTTACTGATATAATCAATAGACATGGTAACAATGACACCTTTTTGCGTTTTTGATATAAGAGTAACTAAATCATCAGAATCTATTTCTAAATCGGAAACTTTTAGTTGATAGCTTTGAATATCTATCATGTCTCCAAATAGCCATTGAGCGTAATCAATCTCATGGCTTAAATCCAAAAGTACACCACCACCTTGAGCTTTGCTTGCACTGTACGATGTTTTATAGTCAACTTCTTTACGCCATGTCGGCAGATATTGTCCACAAACAATGGTAGAGCTAAGGATTTTTTCATTTTTAAGATAATGTTTTAATTTTTGCATCAATGGATGGAATCTTAGCACATAGCCAACCAGAACCCTATTTTTTAAGATTGTCAGCTCTTTATCTGTCTCAAAAAGTGGTTTCTCACAAAAAATCAATTTATTAGAAATATGATTTTCCAAATATTTTAGTTGTTCAAAGTGTTTATATGTTTCACTGGCGATAACAATGTAGTCATATTGCTTTAAATTGTCAACTTCTTGGAGGTTCTTGAAAGTTACTTTGTCCGGAAGTGCCTGTTTGGTTACGATATGAATCTCTTCGATTGTGCTGAAAGAGGATAAAACTTCTTCATGTCTTCTGCCAATTGAACCATATCCAATCAATAAAACCCTCAATTAAAACACCTCATGATATTCACTATTGGCTTGTTCATAATCATTTATTCGTCCGATGTCTAGCCAGTACTCATGTATAGGGAACGAGAGTGCTTTGCCATTTTTACTGATTATTTTTTCGAAAAGAGATGGCATATCAAAAAACTCTCCATTGGGGATAAGTGATAGTACCTCAGGAGAGAGCATATAAATCCCTGCACTTACAAAAAACTTATGGATAGGTTTTTCGACTATTGAAGAAATTTTACCATTTTCAATATTAACAACGCCGTAAGGAACTTGAAAGTCATACTCTCTGACTCCCATAGTGCCAAGTGCTTCTTGGGAATTGTGAAAATCGTTAAGATGCTCAAAATTTACATTGGTCAACAGGTCGCCGTTCATTACAAAAAAAGGCTCACTTAGGTGGTTGCGCATTAGACTAAGCGCACCAGCTGTACCCATCCGTTCTTTTTCGTGAATATACTCAATTGAGACACCAAACGCACTGCCATCTCCAAAATACTCCTCAATCACATGAGAGAGATAATTTACGCTGATAATAATGTTGGTGTATCCATACTTCGCAAAATTCTCAATAATGGTTTGAAGGATTGGTTTGTTGCCGACATGAAGCATTGGTTTTGGAGTAGTTTTTGTTAATTCGCCTAAACGAGTTCCCAGACCACCTGCCATGAGAACAACTCTATTTGTTTTATCTTTTGGTTTTATAAGTTCATCAATTTCCACTATTCCAAGTACACAATTTTGCTCATCAATAATCGGTATCTGGTGGAGTTTTTTAGCAAGTGCTACTTTTAGAATATCTTCTTTTGTGTCGCTTATTTTAGCGACTGTTGGCGTTTTAAAATAGATATCTTCAATTTTACTATCGATAGAAAGACCACTTAGCAAACCCCTGCGGATATTTCCATCAGTAAGCGTTCCTAAAAGCAGGTCTTCATTATCCACGACGATAGCAATTTGCATTGCACCGCTATCTATGACAGCAAGTGCTTCTCTTATGGTTGCAGTTGGTTTTAGTTTTATGTTTTGTATGTTTTTCACTTTAAACCTTTAAATTATAAAATGATTTTTTTAAAATATTATTCAAATCTACTTTTTTTATCTCTTTAATAATTCTTTCACTTGCACATCCATCTCCATAAGGATTTTTAACTGTTTTAAGTATTTCTTTAAACTCTGGTGAGTAAAGCTTTTCGAATGCTTGAACAATAGAAGATTTTATAGGCTCGCAATCTATCACACTGTCTGCTTTTATGCGTCCTTTTTGACGGTCTCCAATATTTATAGTTCCTATCTTAAAGCTAGGTGCTTCTGCTAAACCGCTTGAACTATTTCCTACCATTGCATCGACATACTGTAGAGCACTTAAGTATCTAAGTTGTCCTAGTGATGTAAATCCTACAGCTTTATCACTGTTTTTACTTACATACTCATCAATCATGCCATTAATGATTCTTCCATCCGTATCGCTATTTGCTTTTGTGAAAATAATATTTGTATCATTAAGTTCATCTATAGCGTTTAATAACTCTTGAAATTGAGTCATTGCAGTAGAGTTTTCAAGAGTTACAGGGTGAAAAGTAACTAGTATATTTCTCTTGTTTAGTTTAAACTCTATAGATGTTTCAAACTCTTCTTTTGAAAGTAGTTCAAGTCTTTTTATGTTTTCTATTCCCATACCACCAACATTCAAAACTCTTTCAGGTTGTTCACCAAGTTGAATTACTCTGTTCTTATATTCTTCAGTTGCGGTAAAATGAAGATGACTCATTTTTGTGATGCTATGTCGGATAGACTCATCAAAAGCACCTTCAGTTGTTTCTCCACCATGCAAATGAGCGATAGGTATACGAGCTATCATAGCAGCGCTAACGCACGAGAATATCTCATATCTATCACCAAGTACAACCAACATATCGGGCTTTAGCTCTTCGTAGGCTTCTGCAAAACTTATCTGAGCCAATCCCATAGATTTTGAAATACCTACAGAAGTATCAGAAGATAAAAGCATTTCTATCTTTTTATCTATTTTAAAATCTTTTTCTATTTCTTTATATGTTAGTCCAAATTCAGGGCTTAGGTGCATACCGGTAACTATGAGTTGAAGTTCTAACGCATTATCAGCTTCTATCTCTTTCATGAGCCAATAAAGCAGTCCATATTCAGCTCTGGTGCCAGTTACTACACAAATTCTGCGTTTCATACTAACTCATCTTCTTTATAATCTTTAGTTGCCGTGGTTCCAATAATTTCATCCCATCTCATAGGATTTATACCATTCCCTGGTCTTTTTATAGTTATATTGTCATCTGTAAAAATCTCATCTTTTTTAATGTCACATCTTGCAACTATTGATTTTCTAGCTACTTTCATATTTGGCAACTCACTCTTTGATGGTTTTTTAACACTACTTCCAAGAGCCAACTCTATATTTCGTATAGCTTTTACCATATTTTTTAGTTCATTTGGTTCAAGACTTGCCTTATGGTCAGGCCCCTCCATTGTCTTGTCTAGTGTGAAATGTTTTTCAATGCAACTAGCCCCCATAGCAACTGCTGCAATATCTACTTCTATGCCTAATGTGTGGTCGCTATATCCATAGGCAATATTAAAAGTATTTCCGATAGTTACCATTGCTCTTAAATTCACATCTTCCATGGGGGTTGGATACATGGTATTTGCATGTAAAACCGTGATATTTTCTTTTTTAGTTCCAGCTTGAATAAGTACATCTAAGGCATCTTCTATTTCACCAATATCTGCCATTCCTGTTGAAAGTATCACTTGTTTTTTTAGTCTTCCGATGTGTCTAAGATATGGAAGATTTGTGATTTCTCCACTTGGTATTTTAAATATTTCAAGCTCTAAATCATTAAGGAGGTTGATACTATCATGATCAAAAGGGGTGGATAAAAACATGATATTCTTAGTTTTACAATAAGCGATAAGCTCTTTATGTGTATCCAAATCAAGTTCAAGTTTTTTTATCATTTCAAATTGTGATTCAGTTTTATCAGTTGTTTGCTTTTGATAATCAGCCTTTTGTGCATTCCTAGATACGAGTTTTTCAGCTTTAAATGTTTGGAATTTAACTGCATCAGCTCCACTATCACTAGCTACATCTATAAGTTTTTTTGCTAACTCAATTGAACCATTGTGATTTACCCCAGCTTCTGCTATTATAAATACTTTACTCATTTTACTAGGCTCCCTGCCTTTACAAATTCACATATCTTAATATACTCTTTTGAAGTTGCATTGCTGCCAACAAATGTATTTTCTTTCACTTCTACTCCACCATTTATCACGCTTGCGGTTGAAATATGACAGTTATCACCAATGCTCGCATCGTGTTCTATCAATGCTTTTGTGTTAATGATACAATTTTTTCCAATTTTTGCATTTGCATTTATGAGAGCATGGTGCATAATGATTGTCCCCTCGGCTATCTGCGAATGTTTTGAAACATAAGCTAGTGGAGAAATAATTATAGGCAAACAAAATCCAATCCCTTTTAATTTATTGTAGATTTTTACTCTTAAATCGTTTGTTTTTATTTGTCCCACAGTAATGATTGCATTTTTACAAGTTTGAAAAATTGTTTCTAAGTCATCATCACAGCCAATTATTTCATAATCAAAAACTTTTATTCCAATATTTTCTTTTATATCGACAATACCAATAATGTCATATTTGTTTGTTTGCTCTATCACATCTATAACACTTCTGCAATGCCCGCCACCACCGATAAGAATTATTTTTTCGTTCATTTTTTATACTCTCACCGAACTCGGTATATTAACAACTCTCTCTTCTAAATATTTTGCATTTTTTAAATCGGTACATTGACAATCTTTAAACATTTCAAGTTCGTTCATAAGTCGCCAAATTGGTCTTGTCATTACACCATTTTTATTAGTAAAATCTAAAAATTCATCTCTTTTAATTTTATCATTTAACAAAACAGTTTGTAGCCAATAATTTGATTTGCTATCTTTTGGTTCTTCTATAAATTTAATCTCATTATTTGTAGAAAAAAACTTTTTATATTTCAAGGTTAATTCTCTTTTTGATTTCAAGAAATTATCAAGCTGTTCAAGTTGTGCAACTAATAAAGATGCGTTAATGTTTGGTAATCTATAGTTGTATCCTATCTCATCATGGACATATTCGTAAGAATGGGGGATTTTCGCTGTTGTTGTGATATGTTTTGCTCTTTTTGCCAAATTTTCATCATCGGTGACTATTGCTCCGCCACCACCTGAAGTGATGATTTTATTTCCATTAAAACTAAAAGCACCCACTTTCCCAAATGTGCCTGTATGTTTCTCTTTATAATAACTTCCAAGTGATTCAGCCGCATCTTCAACTAAAGCAATGTTCCAAATATCACAAATATTTTTTATCTCTTCAATTCTACATGGATGTCCAAAAGTGTGCATAGGGACGCAAGCTTTGATGATTTTCCCTGTAGTTTTATTGATGCAAGCATTTCCTTTTAATTCACAATTTGTCTCTAAGAAAGACTTCAAAGAATCAGGACTTAAGCCCATAGTATCCAAATCAACATCTACAAATATCTGCTTTGCTCCGATGTAAGAGATGGCATTGCATGTGGCTATAAAAGTAAGTGGCTGAGTTATCACTTCATCCTCTTTTTTTACATCAGCTAAAAGTAGTGAAATATGAAGTGCCGCCGTACCATTTACGGTGGCTATTGCATATTTGCTTCCAACAGTTCTTGCAAACTCTTTTTCAAAAATATCTACATATTTTCCAACACTTGAGACAAAAGTAGAATCTATACAATCATTTAAATATTTTTTCTCATTTCCAGTAAAACGAGGCTCATGAAGTGGGATAAATGCTTCTGTATCAAATGTTTGTTGAATAAAAGTGGTAATATTTTTAAAACTCATTACATTTTCCCATCAAGATATTTGCCGGTTTCTTTGTGTCGAAAATTTGGAATCATCTCATGAAACAGTTCTACGATCTGATCTTTTGTCCAAGATTTTGCATTTTTCATACTATCTATTTTTTGTATGAAATAATTTAGTTTATCCTCATTAAAAATGGCTTCGTTTTTAATGACGCCGAGATTTAGAAACCTGCTCATGTCAAGGAGTTCTTTGTCGGTAAAGAACTCTTCAAAATCTTTTTCGCCAGTTGTGTCGCTTGCAGTAAATAGACATGGCCATTTTCCTTGCTCTGGCATGGTTTTTGCCAGTTCTCTTGCCTCATCTTCACTCTCGCAAAGATATGGCTCATAACCTAGATTTTTTAGGTATTTCACAGCAATATCGGCAAAGGTGATTAGATGAAGAGCCTCGCTTAGTTTTGGGAAAAAGATATCTCTATTTTCTCCAAAAATGCATGACATGAGACAAAGTTCACCCGACTCTTTAGGGGTGACAAAATAGCGTTTGATATCGTTGGGGGCGACAATTGGCTGGCGTTTTTGAATTCGCTGATTAAACCCATGAAGCAGACTACCGTCACTAAAAGCAACATTTGCAAATCTTGCGGTTGAAATATCTATTTGAAGAGATTTCCTCATTAAAAACATCTCCATAATTCGCTTGCTTGCACCCATCATATTTACCGGATTTGCCGCCTTGTCGGTGCTTACGCAGAAATATTTTTTAGTCCCGTTTTCTATGGACTGTTGCAGAGTTTTGTCGGTGTTGAAAATATTTACCTCGCACATTCGCATTAAAGTAAAGGGGTCTTTCTCGCTTCTTACATGTTTGAGGGCAGAGAGGTTTAAGACATAGTCATATTTTCCGTCCGCTTTAATAAACGCGTCATACTCCACACTTCCAACATCAAGTGCAAAGGTTTGAAAATCACCATCAATATAACCAAAAGAGCTACGAATATCTCTAACTAACTCAACCATGTTGTTTTCACTTATGTCCACTACATGCAGTTTTTTAGGATTTCGTTTAAATATCTCTTTTGTCACAGCCTGTCCGATAGAACCCGCACCACCGATCACTAAGAATGCTGAAGACGACACAATGTTTGAGAGCTCTTTTTCATATTTTTTTATGTCATCTTTGAATAACTCTTTTTCTCTATCTATTAATTTTAAAATATTTGGCATTTTTTAGCTCCTAATCTATTTTGTGTGCGATATGATTGCTGACTTGCAGAGCGATTGTCTGCGGAGTAAACCCACTTAGTGTAAGTGAACGATCGTTTATTCCAAGTGTGCCGTAGAGAGTTGGAGAGGTTGTTTTAAATAGAGCAATAGTGGGAACTCCTGAAGCACTAGCTAGATGCATCGGTCCAGTGTCTCCACAAACAAAAGCATCTATTTGTGAGAGCATGGCACCTAAATTTCGCAGGTTGGATTCCATAAGGGTGTAGAACTCATTGCTTAATTTCTCAAGCACATCAGGAGAGAGAATATCTATAAAGACGGCACTTGGATTGAGTTGTTTCATCTCTTTGTACCACTCTATCCACCACTCATTGTCAATCTTTTTCTCAAATCTGGCATCACGGAAAATAGCAATGATTTTGTTTTTCTCCCCCCAGATATATCCTTGTTCTAAGAGCCGTTTTTTAAGCATTTCCAGCCCTTGTTCTTTCTCGTATTCGCTGAGGGCAATGTCTAATATCTGAGGGTAATCACTTGGTTTATTGCCAAACGCCTGCATCAGATAGAGGGGTTTAAGCGCTTCGTGTATGCTAACTGTAGGAAAATCAACAACATGGGTTGAAGGTGACCAGTTATTAGGAGAATTAAATCCCAATTTGTATGTGCTTCGAGCCAAAAAAGTAGCACCCTTGTCACTTGCTGAACTGCTGTTTAGGCTTACTACAAGATCGTAGTGCGGAGTGCGTAGTTGTTTGATGTAACGAAATAGATTGATTGGATTTTTGAGTAGTTTTCTTGGAAAGTCATAGACATTTTTAACGGTAGCAAAACCACTTAGCAAAGATGATGGATATTTTGCTCCAATTAGAACATCTATGTCAGCCTCAGGAAAGCGTTGCTCTAGTGCGCGAAGCAGTGGAGTCATAAAAAGAATATTTCCTATACGATAGTTGATTCGGATAACCAATATACGATGAATCTCCCCACTTGGAATTATTTCTCGTTTGGCTTTGGTTGGAAAAAGTAGCGATAGAAGTTTGTTAAAACTATTTTTTAAATCCCTTCTAAGGCGTGAGTGAAGCGGTAAAGCCATAAAATTCCTTTGATTTTCTACTTAATTAAAAAACTTTTTATTTTCGTTGATTATATCTAAAACCTTTTTGCTATCAACTTTGACACCCTCGGCTTTTTCGTATGTTTTTGTATCTCTAATTTCATTTTTGAACATTTTGTCCGGTCTGTTTGAGAAGAGATATGTATAGCTGTTTGTTATGATGGCGTTGTTATTCCAGCTAGCACAAAATGCGTACTCTCTTTTGTAGTTTTTATCAAGAAGATTGTATCCGTTACTGTAATCTGATGGATTATTTTTAACGCCAAGTATGCTTAGCAGTGTTGGTACGATATCATTATGAGAAGTGAGCTGATTTGTGTCAATTTTTGGAATCTTCATATTTTTTGGAAACTTTATGATAAAAGGCGAGTTTGTTTGCACACTTGAAAATGCGGAGTTGTGACCAAAATTGCCATGTTCATAAAACTCTTGCCCATGGTCTGAGGTAAATATGATTATGGAGTTGTCATACAGATTCTTTCTTTTGAGCTCATCTATCATATTTTTAAAGAGTATATCATCATAAGCTACGGAGTTTTTGTATCTAGCAAAAGCGTCTTTAATCTCTTTACTTCCTTTTGTGGCGGTTAAATAGTTTATATTGTTACCAGTTGCGTTAAATTTGTTAAACTCCTTTGGATATGAAAAGCCGTGCGGTGCATCAAGAAAAACAAAAGAGAAGATTGGATTTTTACCATTATAGTTAGCAAGTTGTTTTATAAAGTGTTCACTGCTCTGTTTGTCTCGCTCCCATGGAATTCCGCTAAAATTATCGCTTACGCATTCATGTATATCTGCATAACAAGTTTGTTTAAACTCAGGCCATGAAGTGTTCGTGGAAGAGGTTATATCTATCTTATAATTCAATTTTTTAAGTACATCAAAAAGAACTGGAGCTTTTGCATTATCTAAAAAGCTAAACCAGTAGGTAGAGTTCACGCCATAAATGATTGAAAATATCCCAAATCTAGTCGCATTTCCGCCACTTCGATGGTTGTTAAATGTTAAAGAATCTTTTTTAAACTCCTCTATGTTTGGAGTAACTTCACTGCCAAGAACAGCGTTTCTAACAGAATCACTAGCGATGATGATTATGTTTGGCCTAGTTGGATTGGCACAAAGTTCAATTGGTTTTAGTGGATAATTAAGTTTTCCGTTTAGTTTAATGCTGTCTTGAGTCTCTTTGTCTTGCTTTATTTTAAAATATTTCACACCGATTTTGTTGAAAGTCAGAGGTTGATAGAGAGGAATTGCGCCATATTTTGAAACCACATCAAGAGACGCCACTCCGTATGAAATTTTATCTGTTAGAGTGATTAAAAAAACGGGAATTATGATGATTCTGTTAAGTTTTCTGTTAAGTCTATGTTTTTTGTCTGGTGAGGCAAGTATGGCTTTTTTAATGATAAATATCTCAAATGCAACCAGAGCAACCACAAAAAACATAAAAAGTAAAATAGGTTCTGTGCCAACTTGCATAGAGTCCATGGCATCTGGCGAGGTTAGTATATTTATAACCATACCGTTTATATGAAATTTATATAGGTTGTATATGAAAAAATCTACGACTAAGGCTATGTTTAGAAGCACAAAAAAGAGACTTGAGAGGAAAAGGATAAATCTTTTTGTGAATGTAAAAAGAAATAGCATAATGAAAAGCAGAATGTAAATTGTTGTAACAGTGGAGATAACTCCAGCTATAGCCAAAGAGAGGCTAAGGGTAGTGTAGTCCACATTGTACCGCAAAAATAACAGAGCAAAAATAGTTGTTAAGAGAAAGTTCGCTTTAAAAAGGAGTGAGAAATTTAAGTTTTTCATATATGTGTTTTTACCTATTTATTTAAAGTAACAATAAAAATCAACCAGCAGGCAAGATGAAGAGCTATGCTAAACATCACAGCGGTGGCGCCTATGTCTTTAGCATTTTTTGCTAATGGATGAATCTCTTTTGTGACCAAATCAACAACATTCTCGATGGCACTATTTAGAAGTTCTACTATTAAAACTAAGAGAGCGGTGCAAAAAAGGATAGTTTTTTGCCATAGTTCAAAATCAAGTAAAAATATAGTCGGGAGGATAAAGAGCGCCAGCAGAAGTTCTAATCTAAAAGAACTCTCTGTTTTGAAAGCATGTAAAAATCCATCGAGTGCGTATTTTGTGTTTTTAAAGAGATGATATTTTGGTTTGTTGTTCACGAATTTCCTTGATTGTTTTTATGATTTGGTTAGGTTCTATCTCGCCGATAGAGAAGTCATTTTTGTTGAGCTTATATGGATTAACGGCAGATGAAGACTCTATCGCTTTGTTGATGTTTGTTATGTAAGTGTTTCGCGCTGGTGTTGGACCAAAAAGAGTTATTGATGGGACATTTAATGCCCATGCCATGTGCGTTGGTCCAGTGTCGTTGCCGATAACAATCGATGCGTTTGCAATAGTGGATTTTAACTCATCAAAGCTCATTTTGTTTAAAGCTTTTGCGTTTGGCGTGTGAGTTTCAATCCAGAGAGCTAGTTCTCTCTCTTTTTCGTTGCCCCAAACTAAAAATATTGGTTCATTAAGCTCATTGGCAAGGGAAGTAAACTGCTCTTTTGGATAGTTTTTGCTCTCCCATGACGAACCAATCACAAATAGTATATATGGTTTGGCGAGTTTTGGTTCGGCTTTAAAAAAAAGATAACTCTCTTTTGCATCCAAAAGCCGAGTATTTACATGAATTCCAAGGGGCTCCAAAATCACTGCCACATTACGGAGGATAATATTTTCATGATACGCTATATGAATTTTTTTGTTATAAAATAGAGATGCAATGCCTTCTCGAATAGAGTTTTTGTCAAACCCGGCAATAATTTTGCCGCCGATAATCCTTGATACTATGGCAGATTTCAGCAATCCTTGAGCATCTATGACGATGTCGTAGTTGTTTTTTGAGTAAGCTTTTAAAATTTTGTATTGAGTAAAAAATTCACTCTTTTTTGTTTTTATAGATTTTAGATTTACTGGTAAAATGTTGTCGATGTGAGGATTATTCTCTAATACACCGCGAAACCCGCTTTCTACAACCCAGTCAATCTGAGCATCTGGAATCTCTTTTTTTATAAATTGCAAAGCCACCATAGCGTGAATGATATCGCCCATAGCAGAGAGTTTTACTATACATATTTTCATGAAACGGATTTTACACTAATGGGTATGAAAACTAGATAAGTTAAAAGTTTTTAGGATAAAATCCCGCATAAATAAACCATTGGAACAACTATTGAAAGAAATTTTTAAACGCTATTCGCCATATATGAAGGATTATAAGCTCCAATATTTTTTAGTCATTGTGGGTATTATTTTAACTGTTAGTGCTACAGCAGCAACCGCACATATTATGAAGCCACTTATGGATGATATGTTTGTCGCAAAAGATGAAAAAATGCTCTATCTTATACCGTTTGGACTAATTGGAATCTATGTAGTTAAATCAATTGGCAGATACATGCAGTCAGTTTTTACAAAATATATTGGTCAGCATATCATCGCAAGACTTCGTGAGACGCTACTGGAGAAAATCATTAGTCTTGATATGTCGTTTTTGTATGCAAATCGTAGTGGAGAGCTGATTTCACGAGTAGTAAACGATATTGATAGAATTAGATATTTTGTCTCAAGCATGTTGCCAGATCTGCTCCGCGAGATACTCACGGCTATTGCCCTTATAGCTTATGTTATATATCTGAACCCCATCCTCGCTTTTTACTCTCTGGTTGTTATGCCGCTTATCATCTATCCGCTTATTT
This sequence comes from Sulfurimonas sp., assembly GCA_021732045.1. Next base: position 647,024 of record JAKFWK010000002.1, on the reverse strand, counting down.
TAGTGGCTAGAAAACTAAAAAAATATGCCCATAGGTCGCAAGAAAAAAATGCGGATGTTGTAAGTAGGCTTACTGAGGTGTTTAATAGTAGTGAAATTATAAAAGCAAATGCTACTCAGAAGTTTGAGTTAAAAAGATTTAGTGTAGAAAACTGGCAATTCTTTAAAATAAATATGAAATCGGCTTATGTCGGAGATATAGTTTCGCCAATCACCGAGATAGTCGCGGCAGTCGGACTTGCCATGGTTATATTTGTCGGCGGAAGAGAAGTTTATAACAATAACATGAGCGTTGGAGAGTTTACTGCTTTTTTAACAGCCATCGGGCTTGTGATGCAACCGCTTCGCCAAATTGGAATCATTTACCCTAAAATTCAAGACGCAACAAGTGCAAGTGAGAGAGTTTTTGAGATACTTGATACGCAGAGCAAAATCGTGGATGGAGATAAGATTTTAGAAGATGATATTGTGCATATTGAGTTTAAAAATGTAAAGCTAAAATATGACAATACTTATGCATTAGATGATATAAATATAGATATAAATAAGGGGCAAAATATTGCACTTGTCGGAGATAGTGGGGGCGGGAAAAGCACATTTATAAATATGCTTCTTCGTTTTTATGACCCAGAGAGTGGCGAGATTTTGATAAATGGTACAAATATAAAAGAGTTTAACCAAGACTCTCTGAAGCACCATATCTCACTTGTTACGCAGAGAGTTTACATCTTCCAAGATACTCTTGCAGCAAATGTTGCTTATGGACAAGAGATAGATGAAAAAAGAGTAAGTGAAGCGCTTGAGTTAGCCGATGCTTCGGCTTTTGTGGACTCTCTTGAGGATAAAATGTACACAAAAATGGAAGAGTTCGGTACAAATCTATCAGGTGGACAGAGACAAAGGATTGCAATTGCTAGGGCTATCTATAAACATTCATCTTTAGTTCTTTTTGATGAGGCAACCTCTGCACTTGATAATGAGAGTGAAAAGAGAATTCAAAAAGCTCTTGATGAATATACAAAAGATAAAATCACCATAACAATTGCCCATAGACTAAGCACCATAAAAAATGCCGATAAGATTTTAGTTATACAAAAAGGTAAAATTGTTGCGAGTGGGAATCATGATGAGTTGATGGAAACTTCGCAGGTTTATCAAAGATTAGCTGGAGAGTTGAAGAATTAAATTAATAATAAAACAGACTTGTTTGTTTTATTGCATAATAATAATTAATAAGATTTTCAACACTTTTTAGAGATAATCGCTACGATTAATATAGATAATTTTTTTGCCAAAAAGTGGCAAACTGCAGCGACTATTGCTGTTTCAATAATATGCAAGGATGAAAAATGTTAGATTTTGCAAAATTTACAAAGTACTCAAAACCAGGTCCAAGATATACAAGTTACCCAACAGCACTAGAGTTTAGCGACTCTTTTGGATATGATGAGTATATAAAAAAACTTGATTCTCAGGATTCATCTCGCCCTTTGAGCCTATATTTTCACCTCCCTTTTTGTAAAAATGCTTGCTACTTTTGTGGTTGTAATGTAGTTTTCACCTCCAAAGAAGATAAGATGATTCGCTATTTGGATTATTTAAAAAGAGAGTTAAAAATTCTCTCTGGACATCTAAACTGTAAAAGAGAAGTTATTCAGATGCACTTTGGCGGTGGAACTCCAACTTTTTTTAATGCCGAGCAACTCGATGAAGTTATAAAAGAGATAAGAGCTTTCTTCCCAAATTTTGTTAAAGATGCTGAGATAAGTTGTGAGATTGACCCTCGTCACATCAATGAAGATCAGATGAGAGTGCTTAGTAAAAATGGCTTTAATCGTGTAAGTTTTGGTATCCAAGATTTTAATGAAAAAGTTCAACAAGCAGTTCACAGAATTCAGCCGTACAATATAACAAAAGAAGCTATGGATTTGGCTAGAAAGTACAATATGAACTCCGTTAATGTTGACCTTATTTACGGACTTCCATACCAATCTTTAGAGACTTTTAAAGAGACACTCTCACTCACACTTACTCTAAATCCAGACAGATTCGCAATTTTTAACTATGCTCATGTGCCGTGGATGAAAAAAACTATGCGTAAGATTGATGAAACAACTCTTCCACTTCCGGATGAGAAGCTTCAGATTATGCAGTACACAATCAACTTTTTAACCTCAAATGGTTATAAAATGATTGGCATGGATCACTTTGCAAAGCCAGAAGATGAGCTGTTTAAAGCGATTGAAAAAGGTGAACTTCATAGAAATTTCCAAGGATATACCACAAAGGGTGGAGCTGATCTAATCGGAGTGGGGCTTACCTCCATTGGCGAGGGCATAGACTACTACGCGCAAAACCATAAAGAGATGAGAGAGTACGAAGATGCAATTGACGCAGGAAAACTACCGTTTGAACGAGGTGTTGTGCTTAGTGATGATGATCAAATCAGACAATTTGTGATTATGGAACTTATGAGTAACTTCAAACTTGACATAAGAAGATTTGAGAAACTCTTTAATATTAATTTTAAAACATATTTTGCAGACGCAGTAGAAGCGTTAAAGCCATTTGTGGAGGATGAACTGCTCACTATGGACGAAAATCATATAGAGTGTAGTCAAACAGGTACTTTGCTTATAAGAAATATAGCTATGCCATTTGATGCATATATGAAAAAACACACAAAAAGCTCTAAAACATTTTCTAAAACGGTTTGATGATGAGCAAATCTGCACAAGAGATTTTTAACTTTGGCGCGACAACTGATGAGTGTATTAAGTGTGGAAAGTGTATCCCTGTTTGTACCATTCATAATGTAAATGCCGATGAGGTAACATCTCCAAGGGGATTTTTGGACCTTTTGGGTGCTTATCAGCGAGGAAATTTAGAGCTAGATGCAAACGCAAAAGCCATTTTTGAGAGCTGTTTTTTATGTACCGCTTGCGTTGAGGTTTGTCCAAAATCACTTCCAGTTGATATGGTAATAGAGCAGGTTCGCTCAGATATAGCACAAAAATTTGGTATAGCATGGTATAAAAGAGCCTTCTTTTTGCTTCTTCGCCATAGATGGCTAAATGATTTGGCGTTTAAACTCGGTTGGGTTTTTCAAACTTGTGGATTTAAAATTCAAGCAGATATTGACTCTATGAGTTCTCGTTTTAACCTACCGATGCTAAAGGCGGATAGACTTCTTCCAAGCCTTAGAAAAAAATCATTTTTAAATTCGCATGAAGAAAATATCAGTAACGGCGGCAAGAGAAAAGTTGCTATTTTTATTGGCTGTTTGGGTAATTATAACTTCGTAGATGTCGGTAATTCACTTTTAGAGATTTTAGAAGCTTTGGAGATAGATGCATTTTTAGCTAAAGACCAGAAGTGTTGTTCGGCTCCTGCTTACTTTACTGGAGATTTTTATACGGTTGATTACAATGCAAAATTTAACATAGAGTATTTTGAGAGTTTCTCAAAAGATGTTGAAGCTATTATAGTTCCAGAAGCAACTTGTAGTGCGATGCTTAAAATAGACTATGAACACTATTTTCACGATCAACCTGAGTGGCAAGCAAGAGCGGTTGCGATTAAGAGTAAAATTTTTATGGCAACGGAGTGGTTGCAACAACACACACATCTAGAAGAGTTATTGGCTTCAAAGAAGCAAGACCCAAAAATAGTAACTTATCATGACCCTTGTCATGCTAGAAAAATGCAGGGGATTCACAAAGAGCCAAGAGCGCTTATAGGTAAAAACTACAAAATAGTTGAGATGAGCGACCCAAATAGCTGTTGTGGATTTGGTGGTGTTACTATGCAGAGTGAGAAATATCATCTTGCTAAAGCCGCTGGTATCCCAAAAGCTGATATGATTAAAAAAACTGGTGCAGATATAGTTAGTTCGGAGTGTAGCGCTTGCAGAATGCAGATAAATGCTTCTATGAATTATGTTGATGCGAAAAGCGTTTTCAAAAATCCTATTGAGCTAATCGCCCAAGCCCTGAGAGAACACCCATAATGAATGCGTGGAACAACATATATGCCGTTTTTGACCCAATAGCTTTTAAAATCTTTTCACTACCAGTTCATTGGTATGGAATTATGTATGTGTTGGCTTTGGTTACTGCTTTGTACCTCGGAAAATATTTTATTAAAAAAGATAAAATTGATTTCAAAAACAGTGAGATAGACAACTATTTTATCTATGTTGAGATAGGCGTTATTTTGGGCGCTAGACTCGGCTATATCCTTTTTTACGATACTCAAACACTCTACTATCTTTCTCATCCATGGCAGATTTTTAATCCTGTTGTAAATGGTGAATTTGTGGGCATAAGAGGCATGAGTTATCATGGAGCTGTTATAGGTTTTTTACTTAGCACTTACATCTACTCTAAAAAACATAAAATTGCTTTTGGCAAAATTATGGATTTAGTTGCCATAAGTGTTCCTCTTGCTTTTGTGTTTGGACGAATAGGCAACTTCTTAAATCAAGAACTTATAGGCAGACAAGCCGATGTGCCTTGGGGAATTTTAGTAAACGGTGTACTTCGTCATCCGTCACAACTCTACGAGGCTGTCTTAGAGGGCTTTGGTGTTTTTGTGGTTGTTTATCTATATAGGAAATATCAAAAATTTAGCGGAGAGCTGATTTTGGTGTATGGCATGAGTTATGGTATTTTTCGTGCAATCGCAGAGATTTGGCGTGCACCGGATGTTCAAATCGGCTATATTTGCTGTGATGTTGTAACTTTTGGGCAACTGCTTAGCCTTGGTATGGCACTATTTTCGTTTGTTGGATGGATTTATTTTAAAAGAGTAAATAGTACTAAAATAATCTAGAATATGCTTTATTGCGCAATAGTGGGCAGTTAAAGCCTATGTTTAAATTTTTTTATGTAAAATAGTTACATTGCAAATTAAATTTTTAATAATAATTTTTTTATAAAAGGCTCTTATGGAACATCTATTTATCGATTGGCTAAAAGAGTACGGCTATGCTGTTTTGTTTATTTGGAGTATTTTAGAGGGCGAACTTGGTCTTGTAATGGCTGGAATTATGTCCCATACTGGAGATATGAACCTTATAATAGCCCTTGTTGTCGGTGCACTCGGTGGTTTTGTCGGAGATCAGATTTACTTTTACATTGGCAGATACAACAAAAACTATATTCATAAAAAACTTCATTCTCAAAAAAGAAAGTTTGCACTAGCCCATCTTTTGCTAACAAAGTATGGTTGGCCAATTATCTTTGTGCAACGATATATGTATGGAATGAGAACTGTAATACCAATGGCAATAGGACTTACAAAATATTCAGGTCGTCAATTTGCTATAATTAATCTAGCAAGTGCCTTGATTTGGGCTTCTATTACGATTGTACCAGCTTATTATTATGGAGACCATCTGCTTGCTCTTCTTGCATGGATTAAAGCTCACTGGTATTTTGCTGTACCTCTGATCTTGAGTGTAGTGGGTACTATATTTTACACTTTGAACCGACTTGAGAAAAAAGTTTTGATAAAAAGAAGTGAGCGCAAGTTTGATGTATTAGTAAAGTAAAATCACTAGTTTAGATTTTTTTAAAATCGCTTGATTTATAAAATAATTCCGCTGTGAGTTTTTTCTATTAATCTAATAATTATTATTCTATTTTAAATTAGAAATTCGAGTTAAACTATAGGAGCTTTTTACGCATAGAGTCATTTTGGTAACTGGGGCTAGTTCCGGAATGGGAAAGGCTACGGTAGAGCTTTTTTGTTAAAAGGTTTTATGGTCTATGCTGCTACAAGGACTACAGAGGCATTTGATGGTTATCAAAACGCAAATTTTAATGCTCATGCAACAGTAGGTGATAAAGCTAAAAAATTTATACCTATGAAGAGAGAGTTGAGTGATGAAGATTTTGAGAGACGAGTTATAGAGCATTACAGTTTATAGGTGGAAAGCCTATTTTTCAATATCACTGACACAAAATACAGAGTTACGACACTTTTTGAGAGTTCAGGCGAGCACATAAAGAGAGTTGATATATCTAATGGCATCTTTTTTTTAGATGTACAACTCTTTTTTCACAACATTGACACTCTTATAAAAAACCTTGATAGAATGGTAGTTTTTTGCGTAGCAAAATATGCACAGATAAGTATAGTCGAAAATATCTCAAAAAAAGAGTTTGTGCTTAATAAAAACAGCACAAACACTCTTATAGACACTCAAAGCATAGATGCTCTCAGCCTTTACATAATCGATAAAATAGTAAATATAAAGAGTGACTCCGTGATGAAGAGTATAGTGTGTGAGCAAAATATTTTAGAGTTTATTGCCCATAGGTTGCGACTAGTTGATATGGTAGATAAAGATCTCGACGATGATGAACTGTGCATCTCAAAGAGTGCAAAAGAGATACTTTTAAAGAGTTATGTAAAGCCTCCTACTATCACTCTTCTGGCTCATCTGTGCGCGACAAACGAGTCAAAACTAAAAAAGGTTTTTAAAAAAGTATATAAATGCACCATATATGAGTATACACAAAAGCTCCGTCTTGAGAGAGCAAACCTCCTTTTAAGAGAACAACTCTTAAATATAGGAGAGATAGCAAAAGAGGTCGGCTACAAATATCAAAGTCACTTCTCAAAGTTTTTTTATGAGACTTACGGTGTTTATCCGAAGGATTTATTGAAAAAAAATAATTTGTGTTAGAATATAAAAAAATAGTTTAGCGGTACGGTAATAAAATGTCTATATTTCAAAAATCAATACTAAACTCCACCAAACAAGATGAAAGTCTCGTCGCACAGAGATGGGCAAAATTTCAAAGCTACTTAGCAAAAATCTCCGCCATCAAAGGGTTTAAAGAAGAGGTTTATCAAGACGGTTTTTTAGAAGATATCTTTGAAAACTACCTCAGTTATATATCTAAAGCTCGCTCCTCTGACGAACTGATCTGGCTACACTTATCCATGCTTTTTGCGGAAGATAGAGACCTGTTCAAAAAGAGACAATTAAAGAGATGTAGATATTGAAGCAATTTCAATTATAAATAATTTCAAAGATTATTAAAGGATTAGATATGGGAAGGGGTGGATTTCTTAGTGCAGTGGTTAAAGTTGCTAAAGCGATAAATAAGGCAAATGCAAAAGCTGCAAAAGAGAAAGAAAAGCAGGCAAGATTAATAGAGAAGGAGAAGGAGAGGCAGAGGCACATCACAGCACAGACTTTAAGAGATGAGGAGCGCCGACGGAATAGCAAACAAGCTGAAGAAGCTAGAGAGGCAGGAAGAATAGCTAACTTACAGCGTATCGAGGAAGAGGAGCGGCGATGGAATAGCAAACTTCAGGCAGCAAGACAAAGAGATATCGACAAGAATGAGTTAGATAGCATGATTGAAGTTTCAAGGAGATTGTTTGAGTTAAGACAAGACGATAGACGGCGACTAGTCGAATCATTTATTCGAAAAAATATCAAGTAAAGAGGAAGAATGGAAACAAAAATATTTATCGTTTTGGCATTGTTGGTTGTAGTAGCAATTATGGTATTTTTGTTTGAAAGAAATAAGAATACAAACGAAAAGATTTCTTATTTCAATTCTATTGATGATGCGATTGCTGAGCTAGAGCTAGAAGTGAAGTTAAAAAATGAAGAAATCTCAAGGTTTGATTCTAAACTGAAGATGAAACAATTGTCTCTTGAGACCATTGATGATGATATACAAAATAAGAGCGTTGAAGCAAAGAAAATTTCTGATGAGATAGCAATAGCAAAAGCCTCATTTGATGGCCTAAGCAAGGAAACAGCTGATCTGCAAAGACTTAAGACGCAGGAAGAGCAATTACGACAATCTATTCAAGCATCAAACGAAAAAATGGAAAAAGACGCAGCAAAAATAGCTTCACTGACCGCAGAAATAAAAAATATCACAAGAAAAGCCGACCTTTACTCAAGAATTGATGAATTTATTGATTATGGGCACTTTGAGATACCTCAATATCTCTATGAGACTTCCGCAAGATATGCTGAAGAAATAAAAATTATACGCAACACACAAAAAAAGATGATTATGGACAAAAAAGCGGTCTTATTTCCAGAAAGAAATACCATCTCCAAATACACATCACTGGATAGCGGAATATTTAAAAACCAAATAATTATGATGTTAAAAACATTTAATATTGAATGTGACTTTTTGATTGAAAATGTTAGCCCTGGTAATTTTGCAAGGACTCTTGAGAGAATTAGTAAAGCAGCAAATGATATCGAAAAAAACTCATTGACTCTTGAATTCGGTTTTAATAATGAGTATATATTACTTAAATTAGAAGAGTGTGAGCTTCAGTACCAATTTGCCTTAAAGAAACAGGAAGAAAAAGAAGAACAGCGTTTCATAAGAGAGCAAATGAGAGAAGAGCAAAAGGCAATGCAAGAAGCCGAGAAGGCAATACAAGAAGCTGAGAAAGAGGAACATTTATATCGAGAATTGCTTAGCAAAGCGAGAGAGGAGCTTGCAAAAGCAGGTGGTGAGGAAATTATTCTTGCAGAATTTAAGATTGCTGAGCTTGAAAGAAAACTAGAAGAGGCAGAAAACAAGGAATGTCGCGCAAAGAGTATGGCTGAACAAACACGAAGAGGACATGTATATATTATCAGCAATATTGGATCATTTGGTGAAAATGTCTACAAGATAGGAATGACGCGACGACTTGACCCTATGGATAGAGTCAAAGAGCTCGGGGATGCCAGTGTGCCTTTTAGATTTGATGTTCATGCAATGATTGCTTTTGATGATGCACCAAAGCTTGAATCGGAACTTCACAAGAAATTTATGAATAGTCGTGTCAACGCAGTAAATCTAAGAAAAGAATTCTTCAAAGTGGATCTTGAGATGATTAGGGCAGCTGTAGCGGAACTTACCAATAAAGAAGCCGATTTTATTACCACGATTTTAGCAGAAGAATATTTTGAAACAAAGAGGCTTCAAGTACAACCTGTGTCTCTTTCCTCGTTCCCAACGCTCCAGCTTGGGAATACATACTCAAATCCATCTCTCATAGATGTATGAATTCCCATCAAGACGATGGGAACTAGCCAAATGGTAATAAATAGTGAAGTTGAAAAAGATGGAGAAAAGAAAAATAAAGTTTATTTTTTGGCAAATAAAAAACAAATTTTATAAAAAACAAAAAACAAATTTTCTATAATCCCTATTTTAAGGGATTTGTTTTATTTTTGTTTATCTATTTTAAAAATAAAAAAACTGGAGAAACACCTCTCTAGGTAAATCCCAACTTTTCTTAACCAAGTGCCAAATGTTGTGCAAGCAACGCCCCTGTGAGTGAATCTCCACTTTCTCTCGTTCCAAACGCTCAACCTTCAAAATAAATACAAAATCAATAAATAAAATGACAAATTGCAATGTTTTTTAAGGAGATTTTTAAAAGAGGATAGTATGACAAAAAAAGGGGAGGATGATGAGTAAACGGTTTGATGCGTGGAATGAGACGAAAAAAAAGACAGAAGTTAATGAACGAAAAGTGGGTATCAAATCTCGGGAGCTATTTTGGGTAAAGATTGGGCAAAATATTGGTTCTGAGGAATATGGCAAAGGCGAAAACTTTACGCGTCCCGTTATTATTATCCGAAAGTTGACACATGATCTGTTTTTAGGAGTTCCTACTGCAACTGCTCTAAAACATGATGATTACTTTCATACATTTGAATACAATCATGAATCAAAAAGGATGGTAAATACATCTGCAATGATACTTCAAGTCAAAGTTTTTAGTACAAAACGATTGATGAAAAGAATTGGGATGGTTGACAAGGAAAATTTTAAAACGATTCAAGAGAAAATAAAGAGATTGATTGACCCCACTTGAAAAGCGGGTGTGCCCGAAGGCGAATTGTGGAAGAATTATATACTATTTTTAAAAACATGTCAAAAAGTTCTGCATTTCCCCTCGTTTTCAACGCTCAACCTTCAAAATAAATACAAAATCAATAAATAAAATGACAAGTTGCAATGTTTTTTAAGAAGATTTTAAAAAGCTACTAGGATGATGAAAAGAAGATAAATAAGCACCAAAACCATCAAAGAAAATTGGGGTAAAGGTGTAGTTAAAGAGTTGGCTGATTATATCAAGTTGCAAGAACCAACGATAAATGGATTTACAGCTAGAAGTCTTTGGCGTATGAAGCAATTTTATGAAACTTACAAAGACAATGAAAAAGTGTCGCCAGTGGTAACAGAAATTTCTTGGACAAATCATCTACTTTTATCGGCTTCTAAAAGTGATGAGGAGAGGGAATTTTATCTAAGAGCTTGTATCAAAGAGAGATATCCAAAAAGTAAAATATCTGAAATTCATCAAAGGATAGATGATTTGGATATTTCGTATTTAAGAAGAGTGGTTTACAAAATGGTAGTAAGTGGTGAAGTTGAAAAAGATGGTGAAAAGAAAAATATGGTTTATTTTATTGTCAAATAAAAAACAAATTTTATAAAAAACAAAAAACAAATTTTCTATAATCGCTATTTTAAGGGATTTGTTTTATTTTTGTTTATCTATTTTAAAAATAAAAAAACTGGAGAAATGCCCCTCTGAGTAAATCCCAACTTTTCTTAACCAAGTGCCAAATGTTGTGAACTAATACATTCTCTTGACATTATTACTAATTAGTAATATAGTTTTATTGAGGTGATTGATATGAAGATTCATCCGACAAAAAGTTATGGCAAACGGGCTGATAGAATTATGGGTGCGTGGATTCAGCTTTTTCGTTCGTACAATAAGATACGAGCAAAAGAGTCGGCTTATATTCAGTCATTTAGTTTAACAATGAACCAGTTTCAGGTGCTGGAGGTTTTATACCATAGAGGTGAACTTAGTGTCGGAGCGATTACAAAGCTGACAATGGGAACACACGGCAATACAACGGTTGTGGTAAAAAATCTCAAACGCGATGGCTTGATCAGTTCAGTTTTACATGAAAATGACAAAAGAAGTTCGATTCTTTGCATTACCCAAAAAGGTAAAGATATTATAGAAAATCTGTTTCCAAATCATGCGAAAAATTTTGAAGACTACTTTGATGTTTTGAGCGATGATGAGGTAGATACACTGTTTTCACTTCTTCGAAAACTAAACAAAGCACAATAAAAGGATCTATTATGAAAATAAAAACTATTTTGTTAGCGTCACTTCTATCTGTGGGGACGCTATTTGCAGGGAATTATAAAGTGGATGCTGATCATACGAGTGTGGCTTTTAAAGTCAAACATATGATGATTTCAAATGTTAAAGGTCAGTTTGGAAAATTTAGTGGAACTTTTGTATATGATGAAAAAACAAAAACGCTTCAGGCTCTGCATGGCGATGTGGATGTGTTGTCAATTAATACAGATAATGCAAGAAGAGATACACACCTTAAAAGTGCAGATTTTTTCGATGTGGCAAAATACACGACCATAAGCTATACTCTTGATAAAGTGGTTGGAAATAAAGCATACGGAAAACTTACCATCCATGGCATAACAAAAGATGTACCGATGGATCTTGAACTTAGCGGCGGCACAGTAAAAGATCCTTGGGGCAATACAAGAACAGGTCTTTCACTTAGTGGAACGATTAACAGAAAAGATTTTGGACTTATGTGGAATCAGGCTATTGAAGCAGGCGGTGTGATGGTTGGCGATGAGGTCAAGATCAATGTTGAGATTGAGGGTATTTTGCAAAAATGAAAACGCCGGCTCTTTTTGTGGGGCATTGAAATCCTATGAACGCGATAAGGGGATAATTCTTTTATCGCTTCATTAAATGGTTTGGGCAAAACTTTGCAAAAAACCAATATAAACGCCACTGTGAATGAATCTCTGCTTTTCTTAACCAAGTGCTAAATGTTGTGCACCAATACAATTGTTGACTTTAAAAATGGAAACTTTATGCAGATGATAAAGACTAAAGACACAACAAAATCCCTCTACTGCTAAAATAAAATCTCTCTACTGCCAAAAAACTCTTGATTGTATTTCTCTTTTTTTATATACTCAAACTATCAAATCATGGCAATCTTTTTGTGTCAAAAGTAGTTTTAGCTACACATACAATCAGTAATTTGGGTTAATAGGGTAAAATACAAAGAGTAATCAATGCTGTTTGTAGAAATAAAATCGTCGTTTTAAATATATTTTTGGAGCATATATGAAAAAGTATTTATTTTATGTGGTTGTTGTTCCACTAATTTTTGTTACCGCTTTATTTTCTATTCCTTTTATTATTCCTGCTAAAAAGTTCCCAAAATATAGTGATGCTAATTTAAGAGAAATAGCACTCTCAAGAGGTTTGAGATCTACTCCTACAACATTAGATGAGCTCAAAAAGCTATTAGACTCACCAAAGAATCCAATAACTATGCAAAAAATCTCACTCGGCGAAGAGCTGTTTTTTGATACAAATTTATCAAAAAGCAGAGCTACAAGTTGTGCAACATGTCACTCTTTTGATAGAGATTTAAAAAACAGAGGCGCTATTAGAAAAGTTGTTTTATCAAAAAACGAAAAATTTACAGATTGTGCTATGTGCCACTTGCAGGACCAAAGCGGAGTTGATAGATTTACATCCTCTGTTGGAGATAATGGTATAGAACATCCGCAACTGCTAAATACGCAGACCGTACTAAATGCATCTTTGGCAAAATACTTTACATGGAATGCAGAGGTTAAAAGCCTAGAGGAGCAGAGTGCAAATTCCATCGTGGCTCATCATAAACTAAATTTATCTCCAAAAGAGCTGGAGGAGAGACTTGGTTCAAACAGATACTTTATAGATAAGTTTCAGGAAGCTTTTGGAGAAAAACCAAATATAAACAACAGTTCAAAAGCTATTGCGGTTTATCTAAAGACGCTCATTACGAGAGGAAGCTATGATAGATTCTTGGATGGAGACAACAAGGCAATCAGTAGCGAAGCAAAGAGAGGCTTAGCAAACTTTATAAACTTTGGATGCAAGGGGTGTCATACGGGTGTGAGCTTGGGTGGTCAGAGTATTCAGAGATTTCCAGTGAGAATGGTTGTGCTTGCTTCGTACTTTAGGGTTAATTTGCATGGTGAATCTGGTAATGATGGTTCATTGTATGAGTTTCCATTTGAAAACAGAGGCGGATTCTTAGGCAGAAACAATCAATATCTATTTAGGGTTCCAATACTACGAAATGTTGCAAAAACTTCACCATATTTTCATAATGGCGCCGTACCTAAGCTAAGAGAAGCTGTTGAAATTATGGCAAAATATCAAACAGGACGCTATGTAAGTGATGAGCAGATTGATGAGATAGTTGCATTTCTAATAACACTAAACGGAGATTTGATTGACTATAAAAAAGCAAAAGGAGATGATACTCTATGAAAATTAGCGGTATAAAAATGTCCATACTTTTTATGTTTATAAGTGGGGTTTTGCAGATGGATTTAGTAAAGCTTAATTGGAATTATTTTACAACTATTCAAGTCATTCACGCCATAGGTGCCATAATAATAACTACCTTTTTGCTTATTCCACTTGTTTATAGACATATTCGTTATTGGGGAAGTATAAGAAGAGCTGGATTTGTTGATGGTGTTGTTTTGGCGATCTCTCTTTTTTTAATTACTATTAGTGGAGTTTATCTCTTTTTGGTTGGTAACCGTGGAGGAGATTTTTTGGGCACATACTCTTTTTATGTACATCTTTATGGCTCATTTGTGTTATTAGCACTTCTTTTTTATCACATAAACTTACAGCGTGCAAAACTACAACTATTTACACTATTTTTTGCACTGTCTCTATTTGTTCCGGCACCAACTTACGCACAAGATAAACTCTCTTTGCTTAAAGTCAATGGAAGTCACAGCGAAGATTGGACAAACTCAACAAAGTGCAAATCATGCCACAATGAAATTTTTAACCAATGGGCAGACTCAAATCATAATCACATGGCAGGTTCAAATCCATACTATATGGCCATGGAAACTTTAGCAGGAGAGGATCAGGGAGTAGAGTTTAGAAAATGGTGTATGGGCTGTCATAATCCAAGTGGACTAACGACTGGGCTTGAAAAGTCAACTCATGCAATGGATGGCAATGTTCTTCGTAGTGAGCTGTTTCTGGGTGGTGCACAGTCGCTTAAAAATGATTTTGCTTCTCATGGGAATTTTAGATTAGAAGAGGGCGTCTCATGTGTGGCGTGTCATAGAATAACCGATGCAAATAGCACTGGAAATGGCTCATACTCAGTAGATTTAAAGAACCGAAAAAGATATGTCATGGAAGATAGCAAGTCTGATATTGGGCGATGGTTTGGGGAGAAGTTTATTAACTCAAAACCAAAAGAGCATAAAGACAGTTACTCAAATCCACTCTACAAACAGAGCAGATACTGTGCTTCATGTCACAATGAGTTTCATCCAAAAACAGCCATTAAGATTGTATCAACCTATGAGCAGTGGGAAAAATCATCGTTTAACAATCCAAAAGATAAAACCAAACACAAAAGCTGTATAGACTGCCACATGAGCAACCTAAAAGATGGTAAGTTTTCGCCACTAAAAGGAGCTTCAACGGATGGCGGAGTAGTAAAAAATAGTGTAAAAACTCACTATTTTGCAGGCTCAAATCACTTCTTGATAGGACTTAAAAATAAAACAGCAGAAGCACAAACTCTGCAACTTCTAAAAACTTCTGCAAAAATGGATGTTGATGTTAAAGATGGGAAATTGATTGTTGGTATTAAAAATGTTGGAGCAGGGCACAACTTACCAACTGGAGTTGCAGATTTGAGAGAGTTGTGGCTTGATATAACTCTAAGAGATGCAGATGGTAAAGTTGTGCTCTCTAGTGGAAAATTAAAGAGTGATGGAAATATTGAAGATAATTCTAGAATCTTTATGAAAGTTTTTGGTGACGATGAAAATAAGCCAGTTGGGCTTATGTTTTGGAGATATACAAAACTCTTAAGTGATACAACAATCCCAGCCGGAGAGAGACGAGTAGAGAGTTATAATATAAAAACAGAGCTAAAATACCCTCTAAAAGTAACAGTAAAATTAAATTTTAGAATCTATCCGCAATGGGTGAGTGATGTGGTTAAAAAGATGTATCCTCAACTTCCAAACCCACTTGTTGTGGAGTTACAGAAAATAGAGAGAGTCTTAAGCAGGTGATAAAAATCCTATTTATCTCTCTCTTTTTCTCTTCACTCTTGTTCTCTGATTATATAAAATGGCAAAACAGTTATGAAGAGACTCTGCTGAGAGCCAAAGCACAGAATAAAGATATACTGCTTCTTATACTAAAAGATAATTCTGAAAATTCCAAGAAGATACTGGTTGATATTTTTGCAAAAGAAGAGATTATAAGAGTTGTAAATAAAAAATATATTCCCGTAGCAGTTTTCTTTGAAAATAAAAATAGTTATCCAATAGAGCTTTTTTACACGCAAATCTTTCCAGCACTTTTTTTCATATCAAGCAAAGATGAGTTATATCTAAATGAGCCAATATTTGATAATTTTAGCTGGAGTCAGTATAAAGAGTGATAATATGATAAAATTCGCTACAAAATAAAAAAGTAGGTAAAAATGTCATTTGAAAAATTAGGAGTTATAAAACAACTTCTCAAATCTATAAAAGATTTAGGCTATGAAAAACCTACAACTATTCAAAAAAGAGCCATTCCTCTAGTTTTGGCAAAGAGCGATGTTTTTGCAACTGCTCAAACCGGAACTGGTAAAACCGCTGCATTCGGACTTCCTATGCTTCAGCGACTTAGAAAAACAACTGCAGATGAGAGCAGGGCAATAAGAGGTCTTATACTTGCGCCAACTCGCGAACTCTCTATTCAGATTTATGAAGATTTGCAAAATTATGCTAAAGGAATGGATCTTGATATTTCAGTTTTGGTGGGTGGCAAAGATATAGAGACCCAGCAAAAATTACTCAAAAAAGGGGTTGATATTATTATCGGAACTCCTGGAAGAGTTATGGAGCTGGTGAGTAAGGGCGTTAGCTTGGCTAGCATAGAGATTTTTGTGTTAGATGAAGCTGACAGAATGCTGGATATGGGCTTTGCCAAAGATATAAGAGTTATCCACCCACTTCTACCAAAAAGACATCAAACACTACTTTTTTCAGCTACTTCTAGTGATAAGGTGAGAAAATTATCAAAATTGCTTCTGACAAAGCCAGATTTTGTAGAAGTCTCTAAAAAGAATTCAACCGTTGAGACAATAAATCAAGTTGCGTATTTAGTGGATACAGACAAAAAAGCGGCGCTTTTGGCATATATAATCGGCTCAAGAAACTTTAGACAAGTTTTAGTCTTCACAAAAACAAAAGCAAGTGCTGATTCGCTGATAGCAGAGCTTAAAAACGATGGATTAAAGTGTGGCGTTATCCACGGAGATAAAACTCAAGCGCATAGACTTAAAACTCTAAATGAGTTTAAAGAGGGAAAAATAAAAGTTTTAGTAGCTACTGATATAGCCTCAAGAGGGCTAGATATCGAAGATCTACCATTTGTTATAAACTACGAGTTGCCATCAATTCCAGAGGATTATGTCCATAGGGTTGGGCGAACCGGGCGTGCAGGTAAAGATGGCATAGCTATTTCACTGCTTGATATATATGATGTTTTTGATATAAAGGCAGTGGAGAAGCTTATAGGAAAGAAGATTCAAAAAGAGGTTGTTGAGGGCTTTGAGCCAGATAAGTCTGTACGAAGAAAAGATCAAGATGAAGTAAAAATAAAAAGTGAGTATAAGTCAGCTGAAAAAAAGCAGAGCTCAAAAAAATATAGCACTAAAAAGTCAACCTTTAAAAAATTAGATTCAAAAAAGGTAGGTACAAAGAAGCCAGCAGAGGCTAAAAAAGCACCAGCGTCAAAAAAAAGAAAAACAACAAAGCGTGATTAGCCACCGAGACTACGCGTTTTTGTAAAAAATGGCGTAAAAATATCTTGTAATTATCGAAAAACTTGTTTTTCGTAGCTTTATGGGATCGGAAGGGACGATGAGTCCCTACCACAAAGACGGACTTGTTCGTTTTTGTGTATAACATCAATAAACATAGGAGTTCAAATGGAAGTAATCTATCCATACGCAAATATAATACACCTCATTTTGGCAATAATTTTCTTAGGTTATGTTTTTACTGACTTAGTTATAATCTCAGCATTAAAAGGTAAATTTGGTAAAGAAAATGATAAGAAGATAGAGCAAACACTGGGAGCTAAAAGCTTTAAAATTTTCCCAATTGCGCTTCTTTTTATAGTTTTAAGTGGTGGTATGATGATGTCAAAATACATAAACTCTACTGCAGGATTTTTCGAGACTGATTTGCAAAAAATATTAGTCGTAAAAATTACTTTGGCATCTATAATAATTTTAGGTGTTCTTTATAATCTCTTTACAAAACTTACAGGTAGAAAAAAGATAGCTTTTATGCAAAATCACTTCCACAAGTTAGTTATAGTTCTAGGATTTTTTATAGTTGTTTGCGCAAAAATGATGTTCGTTGCATAACTAAGTATATTGATAAAATAGGTAAAATCCTATTTGTCAATTTGTACATATATTTTTGATAGATATGAGTTATCCACAAGAGTATCGTCAATGGCATTCGTAATAGCATATGTCAAAAGATAGTAAAGCTCATCGATCATCTGTTTTACGCTTTCATGATTGCTTGCAGTAACTACGCAAGAGTAGATTTTTTTAGAGAAATATGTTTGTTGAAAACTTGTCAGTAGCTTATTTGCTGCTTTAATCCCATTGGAGTTGTTCACAGAATCAAGTATTATGGCACATAAATTTGGTGCAATGAGCACAAAAGAGTCGCTTTTTCGGATAGATGAAGAAAATTGTGCAAAATCAATAGGCTCAGTTGAGAATCCAATCATTACAGAGTAATTTATCCCATATCTTTTAAATCTATAGTCAAATTTATCTACCTCTTGTATTAATATATCTTTAATTGCAGAGTTATTTCCATCTATGGTAGCTAACATTTTAAAGCCTTTTTTGTTTATATTATATCAGGATAATTTTTATGAATAAAAGTTTAGGATTATTTTTTTTAAAACAGTGGAATATAAAAGAAGTATAAAGCCCAGAAAAAGGCTTTATAGCAATCTATCTTAAGTTTTCGAAAGGCGCAGTTACTACTGCTTTTCTTGTTACAGTATATGGAACCAATGCAACAGCACGAGCTCTCTTTATAACTGTAGATATCATATCTTGGTGGCGTTTACAGTTTCCTGTTAAACGACGAGGCATAATTTTATATTTTTCTGAAAGAGAGAAGCGAAGAGCCCCAATATCTTTATAATCCATAAAATCAACTTTTGCTTCACAATATTTACAAAATCTTTTTTTGTATTTTCTTCTTTCTGCCATCTTATATCCTTTTTGTTATCTTGTTTCTAAAATGGAATCTCATCTTCATCTATGTCGATCACTGGAATCTGACTACTGCTTGGCATCTGCTGAGCTGGCTTTTGATAGCTTTGAGGCTGTTGCTTATAGCTCGGTTGTTGATAAGCTGGTTCAGTGCGAGACTGACCTTGTGGTGCCTGACTTTGAGGTGCATCATAATCATTTTGACTATGACTATCACTTTTTGAATCAAGCATCTGCATAGTTTCAACAACTACAGAGTGTTTTGAGCGTTTTTGTCCATTTTGATCAACCCATTGATCAAAGTTAAGTCTACCTTCGACTAGGATTTTACTCCCTTTTCTTAGGTATTGATTAGCAATTTCTGCACTTCTTGCAAAAAATGTAATATCTATAAAACAGACTTCCTCTTTTTTCTCACCATTTGCGGTGAATTTTCTTGTAGTAGCAAGAGCAGTGTTGGCAATTGCCATCCCGCCTTGAGAGTATTTAAGTTCTATTTCTCTAGTTAAGTTTCCAACCAAAATAACTTTGTTATACATGAGTATTCCTTATCTGTTTAGGCTATTTGCCAATTACTCTGCTGCTGCTTCAGTTGTTTCTTCTGCTGCTGCATTAGTTGCAACTTCTGCTTCTGCTTCAGTTGAAGTTGGTGATCCAGCTCTTTTGATAGCTTTTTGCACTAACTGTTTCCAAGCAACTATTTCACGATTTGTGTCATACTTGATTGTTATGAAACGGAGTAAATTTTCGTTGATACGAAAACGACGCTCAATTTCAGAAATTGCCGAAGAAGCTATAGTGTAATAAATTACATAATAAAAACCTCTTTCATTTCTATCTATAGGATAAGCTAATTTTCTCATTCCCATAGAGTCTGTTGTTGCTATTTCTCCGCCATTTGAAGTTATAATTTCTTCAATTACTTTAATGTTAGCTTGAATCTCTTCTGCTGTTAGTGTTGGTTTTACGACTACTAAGTTTTCGTAATGTCTCATAGAGTGAATCTCCCTTTGGTATTTCGCCTAAGTCGGCTTTTGTTTCCCTTTCGGATGTAGTATATATCGAGAGTTTTCGATACAAAGAGAAAGGAACGCGGAATTATACATAAACAATACTTAAAAAAACAATAGTATAATACTCCCTTATATAAAACGAGATGTCCATAGAATAGTGTTTTTTGGGCAAAATAGTAATATTTTTTTGGAGAGTTTATGGCAAAAAGAAGAAGTAGAAGTTCTGGTAAAAATTCAAATAGTTTAAAATATATAGTTATAGCACTGATTTTTATTGCAACTGTGCTTTTTTCACTTTTGGGGGGCTACTATTTTGGATATAGTGAAGCAAAAGATGATATGGCTCAAAAAGAGAAAGTAAGATTGGAGATGTTAGAAAAACTTGAAAACGCGAGTATTGGAAAAGATAAAACAACTGATGAGCTCTTAAAAAAAAACGAACCAACAGTAGAGCAGGAGATTGAAAAAAAAGTAGAAAAAGATGTTAATGAAAGTGTAAAAATTGCTCCTAAAGCAGAGTTGGAAAAAGAGCCAAAAAAACAAGAACTAAAAGCTGAAATCAAGACAGCACTAAAAACTATAGATTCTTCGCACGAGTACGACCCATCAACTCTGCCGCAACCTCCAAAGAGAGGTGTGCGTGCATCATCAGAAAAACCAAAATTAGCAATTATTATTGATGATGTTAGTATAAAATCACATGTAAGCGCAGTACATGGGCTAAATCTTCCCATCACAATGTCATTTCTTCCACCAAGTGAAAATGGACCAAAATCAAATATTCTGGCACAAAATGAGAAGTTTTATATGGTGCATCTGCCAATGGAAGCTCAAAATTTCACAAAGGAGGAGCCGTTTACTTTGAGGGTAAGCGACTCTCAAAGTGAGATATCCCAAAGAGTAAGAGCAATAAAAGAGCTTTTTCCAAGAGTGCATTACATAAATAATCATACCGGCAGCAAGTTTACATCAGATGAAGCATCTGTAAACAGACTTATATATGCGCTTGATAAAGAGAATATAAATTTTATAGATAGTAGAACAGTGGCTTCAACAAAGATTCAAAAAGTTATGGAGAGCTACGGTAAAAAATATGTTGGTAGAGACATATTTTTGGACCATCAAGCTGACAAAGGATATGTAAAATCTCAAATTAAAAAAGCTGTTGAGATGGCAAAACTACATGGCAACGCTATAGCGATTGGACATCCTCATGAAAATACAATCTTGGCGATTAGTGAATCTAAGGAACTTTTAAAGAGTGTTGAGCTGGTTTTTGTAGATAAGATATACTAGATGAGTGTTATTCGAGATAAAATCACAGAGCTCTTATCTATGAAAAGCTATCCTGAAAAACTTTTTTACGATGGAAATCTTGAACTTCTAAAAAGAACAAAAATTTCTATAGTTGGCAGTAGAAAGCCAACACAATACTCTCGTACTCAAATCCAAAAACTCTCATCTTTACTCTCAAAAAATGGAGTTTGTATCGTTAGTGGCGGAGCCATGGGTGTGGATGCACTCTCGCACAGTGGGGCCGGAGCATCAAATACTATAGCTGTTTTGCCTTGCGGTATTGATGTGAGATACCCTGCTATAAATAAAAATCTTTTAGAAGATATTGCTAAAGATGGACTGTTGCTTAGCCAATTTGATGCTGGTTTTAAAGCAACGCCATGGAGTTTTGTTGTTAGAAATGAGCTAGTAGTGGCACTTGGTGATGCTTTAGTTGTCGGTGAAGCAGATATAGATAGCGGAACCATGAGAAGCGTTGAGTTTGCACTAAAGATGAAAAAAGAGATTTTTGTACTTCCACAGCGACTAGGTGAGAGTGAAGGAACAAATAAACTGCTAAAAGATGGCAAAGCAAAAGCTATCTATGATATGGATGAGTTTGTAGCAATGTTTAGCACTACTTTAAAAGGTAAAAACAGTTCGATTGTTGAGGATGATTTTCTTCTCTATTGCAGCAAAAACCCAACTTATGAAGAGGCTATGAAAAAGTATCAAAATAGAGTTTTTGAGGCAGAGCTTAACGGAGAGATAAAAGTGGTTAACGGAGTTGTTATAAGATTAACATAGCATCGCCGTAAGAGTAAAATCTATAATCATTGTCAATTGCCGTTTTGTATAATTCATGAGTTTTATTTACTCCAATAAAAGATGCAACTAGCATCAATAGCGTTGATTTTGGTAGATGAAAATTTGTTAAAAGATGGTTTACTCTAAGAGGTTTATTGTTTGGATGCAAAAATAGATTTGCTTCACCTTTTTGCAGATTTTTGTTTCTTGCATAAAACTCAATTGTTCTTGTTGTTGTGGTTCCAATGCTAAGTATCGGTGCATCTGAGAGCAGTATATTTTTAGCTTCACTGGAGATGCTGTAGTATTCGGAGTGCATCGGATGATCTGTGATAATCTCCGTTTCAACTGGTTTAAATGTCCCACTTCCTACATGCAGAGTAACAAATGCGTGAGTAAAACGCGAGCAGACTCTCTCATGCTGCTCTTTTGTGAAATGAAGTGAAGCTGTTGGAGCTGCAACCGCTCCATCTTCTTTCGCGAATACACTTTGGTATTCACTCTCGTCCTCTTTATTATCTTCTCTTTGTATGTATGGTGGCAAGGGAATATGACCAATTTTGTCTATTATGGGTAGCAACTCCTCAAATCTAAGAGGTTTTTTATTAACAAAGAAGTGTGCAATTCTGCTTCCGTCCTCGTTAAGTTTGGTAACAATAGCAGTTAAATTTTCATCAAAAAGAAGTTCGCTGCCTACTTTCATTTTGCCTCTAATATAAACGCTTATATCAAGAGCATTTAAGGGCTTATTGATTAGAAGTTCAATATTTGCACCACTTGTTTTTTTACCAAAAAGTCTAGCTTTTATAACTTTTGTATCATTGAAAATAATGGCGCAATTTTTGGGGATAAACTCCTCAAGATTAGAGAAGTTTGTGTGTATGATTTCGTCTGTTTCTCTGATGTAAACCAAGAGTTTTGCGCTATCTCTTGGTGAAGCAGGATGAGTTGCGATTAGCTCTTTTGGAAGAGAAAAATCATAACTCGAAGTTAGTAGAGAAGCACTATTTGTTATCATTCTCTAGCGCTAGTGGCTCTTCTGTGTCTTCTTCATCCTCATCCTCTTCTTCATCTTCGGCAGGATTTACAAATTTAACTATTATTATGGAAACCCCATATAAAACTACAAGTGGTACTGCCATAAGAGATTGCGTTAAAACATCCGGAGGAGTTAGTATTGCTGAAATAATAAAAATTATAACAATAGCGTATCTAAAAAATCCAGACATCTGCTTATCATTAACTAAACCTAAGATAGCCAAACCGTATGCAAAAATAGGTAGTTCAAACGCTATGCCAAAGCCAAACATAATTTTTGTAAAAAAGCCTACATAATCTTCTATATTTATAAGTGGAGTGAACTTGAAACTACCAAATGCGATTAGAAAGTCAAAACCAAATGGAGTTACAACATAGTATGCAAACGCGGCACCAAGTGCAAACATTACTGTTCCGCCGACTACAAAAGGAATAATAAGTTTTTTTTCGTTTGCATAAAGAGCTGGAGCCACAAAAAGCCATATTTGAGCAAGAATGATTGGTAAAGAAGCAATGAGCGCTGCAAAAAATGAAACAGTCATTGCCACAAAAAATGCACCGCCTATTTGGTTTGTAGTAACTTTTCCATCAATTGCAAAATTTGCAGTGCCATCAGTTAAAGATTGTTTACCGACCGAGACAAGAGCATCGTTCAGCGGCTGAACCAACCATGTGAGCAGTTCCTGGCTAAAAGAGAACATAATAAAAAACATAACAATTAGAGTCACAACAGAAATTACTAATCTTTTTCTTAGTTCAACTAAGTGAGGTCTTATATCATCAAACATTTACATCTTCTTTAGTTTTGTTTTTTTTAAAAGTCACTTCTTCTGGTTTGTTCGTTTTTTCTTTAGATGAATCAAGAGAATCATTGTGCATAAAAGAGTCATCTTCAAATGATGTTAATTTTGCTGCAATAGATCTCGTGTCAGTTGCACTTTTAACTGTATTGCTTGCATCTAGTAGTTCTTTTTTGTATGCCAGAGCTTCGTCTTTTAGCTCTCTTACATTCATTTCTTGCTCAATTGAGTCTTTAAATGAACCAAGCGTTTCTTTTGTTTGTTTAAAAAATTTAGCTATTTGAACCATTGTGCTTGGAAGCTTATCTGGCCCAAGAAAAATTACAGCTACAATGGCGATAAGAAGTATCTCTGAAAAACCCATACCAAACATAAAAAATCCTTAAAAATTATAATAGGGCGAATTTTAGCTAAAGAATAATTAAACTAGGATATAAAGAGTGCTACCTCGTCCGCTAGAAGATAGTTATTGTTATAGTATATACCATCTTTTAGGGTTAATTTTTTTTCATAAACTAGAATATCTGCTCTTTTTAGTTCATTTGTATTTAAAAGGTTTTTATTTAAGCCAACACAAGAACGAAATCCTAGAAAAATTTGTTCGCTTTTTTTATCTTCTTCTGTTAGCACCTCCACTCTTATGTCAAGTGGATTTATTATATATTCTTCGAGATTTGTGGTTGGATAGAACCTATTCATATCCATTTTACCAACAGCACCGCTACCTAGTCCTATATAATCTTTGTATTGCCAGTATCCCATATTGTGTACGCTTTTATAAGAACCAAAGTTGCTAATTTCATATTGTTTAAATCCAGCTTTTTCGATTTTCTTAAACAGCCATTTTGTTATAGTTAGTCTCTCTTTCGACATATATGGTTTTAGAGCAAAGGGTGTTGCTTCTTCGATGGTTAGAGCATAAGCGCTTAAGTGATTTATAGGCAGAGAAAATGCAATGCTCAAATCTTCTTCTAAGAGTTCTTTTGTGTCACCTAATGTTGCGTAGATTATGTCTAGTGAAATATTTGTAAATCCAACCTCTTTAGCGTTTATAATAGCCTCTTTTGCTTGTTTTGAGCTGTGCGCTCGGTTTAGCAGTTTTAGTTTTGCATCATTGAAGCTCTGAACGCCAAAACTAACGCGATTAACACCCAGGTTGTGCATCTGGCTTAGCCACTCTTTATTCGCACTATTTGGATTTGCTTCTGTTGTTATCTCGATACCGTCTTTTAAATATGGAGAAAGCATTTCAAAGAGTTTTTTATAGAGTTTTGCTTCAACACAAGACGGAGTTCCACCACCAATAAAGAGTGCCTCTATCTCTTTGGCTACTACATCAAATCTTTTTAGTTCAAATTCCAGTTGGTTACAGAG
Organism: Sulfurimonas sp.; assembly: GCA_021732045.1. Next base: position 622,300 of record JAKFWK010000002.1, on the reverse strand, counting down.
TGCCTGCATATAGCTATTTTTGAGATGAAATTTATCAACATAAGAGTTAAAAGCACAGTAGTAACACTTAGAGTCACAAAATGGGATATGAATATATAGTAGCATTTAGCCCCTGACCTATAAAATAAAATTGTACCAATAAATAAATTAATACCCATTAAAGCAATATGTGCTAAAGTTTTATAATTTTTTTATATAAATATTTTAGAAATTATATGGCTTGGAATATCATGAACAAAGATAGAAATATTTTAGATTATCTTGAGAAATTAAAAGATTTTTATAAAAAAAGCACAGATAATCAGCAGATGCTATTTTTTCAATTGATTGATACAATACTGGAATCTAAAGATCTTGAAGAGATTAGCTTTGAAATAAAAAATGTAGAAAAGATAGACGCTCTTTCTGGCAGAGAAGTTTTAATTGAAGATATAGAGTTGCTGGAAGATGAGGCTATGTTGATTGTTTTTCAGCTTAATCAAACAGATGCTATCAAGCAGTTGTATGGGGCTGAGGTATTAAAAGAAGTTATTACAGACAAGGCTAGTAAGCTAAAATCCATAATAAATGAGAGTGGTGTCTCTCTTTATAGTATAAGCTTTCAGAAATTTGCTATTTTAGTAAGAGATAAGGCGCTCTTTGATAGATACTTTTCAATACTAAAGTTTTCTATTTTTAACAATATTGATAATTCTGTATATAATTCCAAAATTTATGGTGAGATTTTATCAGATTTTACAGTCGGAGTTTCGTATGGTAGAGACCATCTTTATCATAGAGCCAATATAGCCATACAAGAAGCCGTGCTATCTAAATCTCGTTATAAGATTTATGATAAAAATGCTGATGGATTAGAGCTTAAAAAGGCAACTCTCGACAAGTTTAGAGTATACAAAACTGCACTTCATGATGGTCATATTGTCCCGTATTTTCAGCCTATAGTATCTGCTTCTACTGAAGAAATAATTAAATATGAGGCTTTGGCAAGACTTGTGCTTCCTGATGGAAGGGTAATCTCACCAATTGATTTTTTAAATACTGCAATAGAAGATAAAACATTTGAGTTTTTTACAAGGCAGATGATGCAGAAAGTTTTTATTGTCTATGGCAATAATAGCTGTGAAATATCAATTAATTTGACATATGAAAATATAAAATCAAAAACTATGCTTGAGTATATAAAGAATAGACTTGAGAAGTATGGTGGAGAGAGAATTACTTTTGAGATAGTTGAAACAGAAGAGATAGTTGAATATAAAATAGTTGAAAATTTTATCAAAATGGTTAAAGAGTACGGTTGTAAAATATCTATAGATGACTTTGGTAGTGGGTATTCAAATTTTACAAATCTATTTAAGTTGGATATTGATTATATAAAAATTGATGGAACAATAACAACGAGATTGTTAGATGCTGAAAAAGCAAGGATAATGATAAGAGGGCTTGTTGGATTTGCAAAAAGCGTCAATGTTAAGACAATAGCTGAGTTTGTAAGCTCGAAAGAGCTTTTTGAGTGTGTTAGAAAACTTGGAGTTGACTATGTCCAAGGATACTATCACGGAGAACCAAAAAATGCTAAAGATTACGGTTTAGAGTAGGTTATAGTTTTTCTAATATCTACTTAATTAGTGCTATTGCATCTATTTCCACTAATGCGTTTCTTGGTAGCGTTTTAACTGCAACGGTTGAGCGAACCGGCTTATGAGAACCGAAAGCTTCCGCATATATCTCGTTTACGGTTGCAAAATCATCCATACTGCTTAAAAAAATAGTTGTTTTTACCACATTTTGTAGTGAGCTTCCAGCCTCTTGCAGGACAGCACTTAGATTCTTAAGAACCTGTTTTGTCTGCAATGCCACATCATTCCCAAGCATTTCACCCTCTGGTGTAAGCGCGATTTGCCCAGATGTAAATACCATCTTGTCCACTATAGCTGCTTGAGAGTATGGACCAATTGCGGCTGGAGCCCTGTTTGTTTGTATGAATTTCATTCTTTTCCTTTTTTATTTTTTAGCTTCTTTTACTTCATCTAATAGTTCATAAAAGCCCTCTTTGCTTCTACTTCCTATTGTTGTGTAGATTATTTCACCTTTTTTTGTTAAAAAATAGTGTCTTGGAACAGGTTTTACCTCTAAGTGAGGTGGAATATCATCTATGTCTCTTGAAAGATAAACAAGCACAAAATCTTTTTTTAATCTTTTTATAACTTCATCTTGTGATAAAACTTCTTTTTTAAATTTTTCACAAAATGGGCAATACTCAGAACCTAAAAAAACATAAACATCTTTTTTCTCTTTTGCTGCTTGTTTTAGTGCCGCGTCATAATCACTTGACCAGTTTAGTCCGGCGCTGAGTGAACTTATCATTACTATTAGTAAAAGAAAATATCTCATAAACTTACTCCCAAATCTCTATTAATTTTTTAAAAATAGCATACAAATCTTCAACTTCTTTTATGCCTGTTCTCTCATTTACGGAGTGAATTGTATCATTTTTAACGCCAAATTCAATCACCTCGATGCCAAGAGGCGCTATAAATCTAGCATCAGATGTTCCTCCTGCCGTGGAGTGTTTTGGCTTAAATCCCACAATATCCATAATTGCTTCATCTATCTTCTTTACCAATTTTGTGTTCGTATCTGTTTTAAAAGGGTGAGAACCTTGTACTAGACGCAACTCATAATCAAGCCCAGATAGATTTTTAGCCACAAAGTTTCTTATGTCCTCTTTTGTTGTAATGGTTGTATTTCTAACATTAAACATCATTGTGAGTTCGTTTGGAGTTACATTTGTCACTTGCATTCCTGCGCGAATGTCCGTTATCACAAACTTGCTAGGAGAGAAAAATTCATCTCCATTATCAAGATCTACACCAGCCATTTTATGCAAAACACCAGCTATGTTATGGATAGGATTGATCGCTTTTTCAGGATATGCGGCATGGCCTTGCTTCCCTTTTATAGTTATATATCCATTTATTGAGCCACGGCGTCCAACTTTTATAGCATCACCAAATAGTGCCTCGCAAGTCGGCTCAGCAACAACAACTGCATCTGGAAGCAGACTATTTTCTTTTAGATACTCAAGCACTTTTACGGTGCCATTTACTGCATCACCCTCTTCGTCTGATGTAAGCAAAAGAGAGATGGTTCCTTTAAAGTTCTTGGCTTCTTTAACGGCCTGAGTAAAAGCACAAACGCCACTTTTCATATCCTGCGCTCCACGGCCATAGATAAAACCATCTATTTCAGTCGCCTTGTATGGGTCACTATCCCACCCTTTACCTGCTGGAACAACATCTACATGTCCAGCAAAACAGAGATGTTCTCCATCACCAAACTTTTTATAAATAAACAAGTTTTTAACATCTTCTACATCTACTCTTATCGGTGTAAACTCCGGTAAATACCCCTCTATAAACTCCAAAAGTCTACCATCATCTGGTGTTTCACTTTTTGCTTCTATCATATACTTTAATAGTTCTATTGTTGTCATTTTTCAGCTTTTTTTGTTTTTTTGGCACAATTGTATCATTATAGTTCTCGAAAAACGAGTTTTTTTGTAGCTTTAGAGGGCTGGAAGAGATGATAAGTCCCTTTCACTAAAACGGACTTATTCGTTTTAGTGGGTAGCATCAGTGTTTATTATAGAAAATGATACAATTCGCAAAAAAGGAAGATAATGAACTGGTTTTTTATAACTTTAGGATACAGCGGGCTTTTTCCAAAAGCTCCAGGAACGGTTGGAACTATCGTTTCTCTTCCTGTTGGAATGGCAATACTTATATATTTTAGTGCTCAAACACTTTTTTTAGCAGCTCTTCTTATTACTATAATTGCTATTCGTGAGATTAATAGATACGAAAGCGTTAGTGGCACTCATGATGACAAGAGAATAGTCATTGATGAACTTGCCGGCATGTGGTTTGCGCTTAGCGTTGCTCCAGCTATCTCGATAAGTGCAGATCAGATAGGAAATTTTCAAAATGGATTTTTAGTTCAAAGCCTGCTCTCTTTTGTTCTATTTAGATATTTCGATATAACAAAACCCTCAATAATCGGAAGATTAGACAGAGAAGCAAGAGGTGGAATTGGAGTAATGGGTGATGACATTGTTGCTGGATTTGTTGCTGGAATACTAAGCGCTGCCATTTGGCAAGGTATTCTTCAGATTCAAACTATGCTTTAAAAACTCTCACAACTTCAATGTTGTGAGAGTAAAGATACTCTAAATAGATATTGGATCATCAGTTACTTCTATCTCTTCAAAGTCTTCTGCAATCTGCTTAAGTGTCTTCATAATTTTATTGGCCTTAACTATATACTCGTCAAAAATAGTTTTAGATGAAGGAAAAGCCTCACTTAGTTCTGTGTAGATAAGTATGCGACCATTTATGTGTTTGTTAATCTCATAAAAAGCATCTTCAAGATATTTTCTTGTGGTTGTGTGTCTAAAAAGAGCTCGAACCATTTTGACTCTCTCTTTGATTGGGATAGACTCCCCGATTGCTTCTGCGATTCTTTTTATGTCTAATCTTGAGAGATAAACTCCACTAATTGAAGGTGCTAAAAGTTTTTCTGTAAGGATGTCCACAAACTGTGGGAAAGGCTCGTTGTCATCTTTGTCTCCGGCATCTCTGTTGTCCGCCACATTTCCATCTGTGCCAACAGAGCAATCTTCTTTTATAAAATTATCAAATTCCGCTCTTAGACTATCTAAATTATTTACACTCATTTTTTCTCCTTAAAATCTCATATTGCTTTTGTCATACTCAAGATGCTTGTTCTTTTCTAGATATTTAAAAATAGCATCACCAAACTCTACCAACAACTCATCAAAACCAAAATAACTCTGCTCTAGCTCTTTACTTCTCTTCTTTAAGGCAGAAAACTCTTTTTTTGGCTTCATATCAACATTGATAGCGCTAAGCTTTTCAACCATCTCAAAGTTCTCAAAATCAGAGAAATCAACAACTGCATCGTACGATGAGAAATCAATACTCATAGAATCTGCGATTCTATTTATATCCGCATCAACTAGCTGTATCTGCGAAGTAAAATCCATCAACATCTCTAAATCGCGGTAATAATAGTCAACAGTGAACTCTTCTGCCAAATAGGCGAATGCCTTAGCGCTTGGTGAAATCCCAATAAGAGCAACTTTTTTTACATCTTTTATTCTTAAAAAGTCTATTAAAACATTTGTACCTAAAACATCTCCAATTAGCCTCTGCTCATCCCTTATCAAAACATCGCAGATTCCAAATTTAAGGACAAGCTCACTTGCTTCGTCTAGGATATCAACCACTTTTGAACTGTATTCACTTGAAATAAACGCACCATTTACATGTGATTTTTTCATATTTACAACCGTAAAGTAAAAATCATCTTCACGAATATTCATAGGAATTATCATGGCATCTTTGTTTGATGCTTTAAATTTTTTATTTAAAACTGCGCTTAGACTACTCTGTCCAGCAAACTCACCTATAAAACCATAAAGTTTTGTTTGGTGAGATATCTCGTTTGCGTCATTCATCATATTTCTATATATCTCCCTTTATTCCCCAAAGTTCTCGTGCTTCTTCCTCTTCTGCTTTGCATCTATAACAGAGTGCTTCAACACTATTTGTGCTAAATGAGACACCGCACTCATCACACCTTCTAACTCTAAATTTTATAAGATTTACAACCTCTGGCTCAAAAAATTCCTTAACTCTATATGATGGGGCAAGAGTTATTGCGTTTGGCTCACATACATCATGACAAATATGACACTTTATACACAAAAATGGGTCAAAATCTATTTTAGAATTTTTAAGGTCAGATGTAAGCGCTCCAGTCGGGCAAACTCTATAACACATCTGACAAGCAGTACAACTCTCACTATCTAGAAGCTTCATCGAGGTAAATGTAAGCTCGTCTGCCTCTATAACATGGAATTGTGAGGGTTTTTTAACTCTCTTTATGGCTGTAAAAAATAGCTTCCGCTTGTCTGGAATTCTCTTTTGTTTTAAAAGTTTAATATCATTTTTTTGTAGTGTATGCTCAACCAGCTCATCAGTTGCTTTTTGTATCTCTTTTTCAAACTCTATTTTAGTTTTTATAGCACCTTTAAGAGTTGCTTTGCTAAAAAAATCTCTTCTAGTTGGGCTCTCTTTTGTCTCGACGCTATTTTTATGTTTAACATCTTCAAGTTTTATAACAGCGTCGCTTTCCATGGCTTCTAAGATATAAGATGCCTCTTCATAGTTTTTTAAAATCTGTGGCTTACACTTATGAGCTATATCACACTCATCACAATATCCCATGTCAAAAATCATCTCTTTTTTTAAAACAGCCATTGAGATAATGTTTTCTATATTTAATGCCGCTATGCAGGGTACATTTTTTCTACACGATATAATATTTTGCTCATCTTCTATATAGGAAAAGAAAAACTCTGTTTGACTAAAGTTATCCAAAGAGAGCGCCTCACTTGGACAAACCGCGTCACATGCGCCACACTCTACGCAAGAGTAAAAATTTATGCTTGGGAGTGGATTTGTTCCAACAACTATTGCTTCTGTTGGACAGATAAGCTCACACCTATTACACTCGCTCTCTTTTGAAAGCAACCGGACACAACGACTAGCACTTAGTTGTATCATTTAGATGCTTAACTCTTTAACCAAATACTCATTATCGCTCAAGATAAACTCTAAAGCCATATCAGCGGCGTCATAGTAAAGTGGTGTTCTTGCTTCAAACTTAACATTCAAAAGATACATTGGAGCCCATCTTAGTAGATGCTTGTTTAAAAATTCCATCTGAACTTCTCTGATAGATTTTACCGCATCCGCATCATTTTCCTGCATCGCCTTTTCCTCAGCGGAAACTAAATGGTACATAAACTCAAGCTCAATTCCAATATGGTCAGCCGCAACAGTCCTTGAAAGTTCATAATCAACTATAAAATTTGATGCACTGTAAATATCAGTTACAGGATTAGCTCCGCCGGTCTCTATCTTTTGGTCTTCTCTTGTGTAAAAAGTTTCATATGGGATAATGTGTAGTATAGATAAATTCACAAAATCTGGATTCAAATACTCCTCTAAAAGTACGGATCCCTCTACCTCCCAGAGCTGTTTCCACTCTTTTAGTGTTGGAAAAAAATCTAAAATATTTTCATCTTTTTTAATAATTTCTAACATCTCTAAATCTAACTCTTGAAGCAAAACTCTCGACAATAACGCATAAATATTTGCTCTAGCTTTTGTATTTTCCATAATTTAAATTCTTTATATTGATTTTTAGTGCAAAATTCTATCCAAAAAGACTGAATATACAATTATGAAATATTGATACAAAATAAAGAGAAGAAATTGCAACTTATGCTAAAATTGCCTTAAAAAAGGAGTTCCTATTATTTATACACTCATTCACACGATTCATATATTTTCGGTTTTTATCTATGGTGGTTTTTTATTTGTAGATGTTCTTTTTCTATCAAAAATGAACAGATCGCTAAGTATTGAAGAGCAAAAAAAAGCAAGAGAAGCAATTATGATATATGTAAGAAAAGTTGTCCCTTACGCTTTGATGGTTGCAGTTGCAAGCGGACTTTTTCTTATTGTTCAAATTTTTGGAAAGATTGAAAACGGTGCGCTCTCTAATTTTCAAATCTTACTAAGCATAAAAGCTTTTTTAGGCTCATGGCTTGGCTTGCGTGGAATCAATCAAAAGCTATTTAAGATAGATCCTTGGGTATTTAAAAGCCATCTATTCCCATTTAGTTTAGTTGTTGTTATTATTCTACTATCTCAGTTTATGTATGTCTTCTAAAGTATAAGCACACTACTAAAAGTGTCTTTGGTTTAATAAAATTAACAATTTATAATGTTAATCACAAGAAAAATGGTATAAAATATGCTATCATCAAAAAAATATCACATAATCAAGGATGCGCTGTGTTTAAAAATTTAAGTATTCAAAAAAAGATGAACTACTTCATCGCGATGGTAACAATTTCTGTTTTTACTGCTGCAATATCTATCTTCTTTGCAATGAGCATGATAAATACGAAATATGATCATCTGCATCTAAATTCAATGAAGAGTGGTTTTAGCACTCTTGATATAGAAAAAAATCTAAACTTTGTAAGCAGGTTATCAAGAGATATTTTACTTGGTGGCAACTACGAAAAGAATATTCATAAGTTTGGTGTAACAATTAAACAAATTGAAGATGATTTTAAAATACTTCAAGAGTTAACAACAGATACGGAATCTGTTAAGACGCTAGATAACGCGCAAGTTTCTACAATGTTATTTGTGAATAATACATTTAAAATGATGAAATCATTAAATAAGGATGATATAAAAAATAACAAAGAGAAGTTATATGAAAGGTATAGTAATGATTTGACGCCGTTTGCTGAGGCTTCAAGAGAATCATTTAAGAAACTAGTTGATCTTAAAACAAAAGAGTTGGATAATGACTCTGCTGAGCTTGGACAAAAGATTAGTTTCTTCAAATACTTAGCACTAATAGCCGGTATTTTAGTTGGAATGGTTGTTTTCGTTTTTGCAACAATGATTAGAAAATCTATAACTTCTAGCATAAATGAGTTTACTTCGCTAATTGGTTATGTTGCAAAAGGTGATTTTTCTCATAAATCAAACTCACTACAAAGTGATACAGAGCTTGGAACCATGGGAATTAGATTGACTAATCTTATAGAAAATACAGAAAATCTTATAAATGAAATAAATGTAACCATAACAGATGCGTCAAAAGGTATCTTCACGCATCAAATCTCTTCATCTGGATTAGATGGAGAGTTTGTAAAAGCAATAGATAGCGTAAAAACAAGCATAGAGTTTATGAAGTCTCAAAATTCCATGACACAAAGAGATACTTTTAATGCTAAAATTAGTGTAAAAAGTGCCAATGTCTCTGAATCACTCTCACTTATAACTACAGATTTAAGTACAAATATTGACTATCTAAAAGCAATTACTTCTGCAACCAAAGAGGCTTCAGAATTGGCAATAAACTCTCGTAACGATATTTCTGATATCACACAAGAACTAAACGCACTAAGTGAGCAGGTAAGTATAAACAATAGCAGTATTGCTGAGATAACAAATCAAGCAAATGAGATTACATCAGTTATTGAGCTTATTACAGATATTGCAGATCAAACAAACCTACTAGCTCTAAATGCAGCTATTGAGGCAGCTCGTGCAGGTGAGCACGGTAGAGGTTTCGCTGTTGTTGCTGATGAAGTTCGTAAGCTTGCAGAGAGAACACACAAGGCAACTGGAGAGATTTCAGTATCTATTAAATCACTTCAGCAGGATATGAATGAGATTCAAACAAGTTCAGATATGATGAAATCCACAGTTGAGGGTTCAACAGAAAAAATAAATGGATTCCAAGAAACACTTATAACGCTAAGTGAAACATCAACAAAAATTGTTGATTCATCTTACAATATTGAAAATAGCGTGTTTGTAGTTCTTGCTAAACTTTATCATATTTTATACAAAGCTCGCGCTTATAACTCTATACTATCTCTAAAAAAAGTTCTTCCAGATGCTACCCATACCGAATGTGCACTTGGTCATTGGTACCAAAATGAGGGCAAGGCAAGATTTTATAAAGCACATTCATACGCTAAGATGGAAGCTCCGCATGCAGCTCTTCATATATTAGCAAATAAAAATATCAAATTCCTAGAGGGTAATCCTGAGGGCAACACCCTCGCTCACGCATGTGAGATTATAGATAATTTTGAAAGTATGGAGACAGCATCTGATGAGCTGTTTAACTTGCTTGATGCTGTGCTAAAAGAGCAAGCACACTAACTTAAACTCTTTAAAATTACTCCCAATCATCAAATTTTGATTGGGAGTGTTTATCTTTTTTATATCGTCTTGCATTTTTTGTTTTCTCTAGTTGATTTGAGGTGTAGATTAACTCTTCTTTTATCTCTGAAATATCTTTATCTGAATCCACAAAATTTATCATCTTGAAAATCAGCTTTTGTAAATCTTGCAAATCGCCTTTGTAGAGCGAGGTTTCTTCTACTTTTTGTAAAACTTTTAAGCTACTCTCTATTTTTTTTGCATAACCGCTTTCAGATAGCTCCGCAGTGTTCTGTAAATAAGAGATTATACTTTTATGAAATCGCTCAAGAGCCCTTACATAGCGAAGCCTATTTGAATTATCTATAACTTTTTGAGATGCCATTTTTAACCTATTTTATTAAACTACACTATTGTTTGAATAGTAAAATTTAATATTATTTATTTGTTGATATAATTATACAATTAATTTTAATCTACGGAGATTTGTATTTGAAGAAACTAATACTATTTTTTACCCTATGTGTTTCACTTTTAGCTAGCGTTACTAACGAGGAGGCATCGCAAAAAATCATAGATTCTGATATCCCCATTGTTGACATTAGAACACCAGGGGAGTGGAGAGAAACTGGCCTACTTAAGAAATCTATCCCTATTATGCTTTTTGATGAAAAAGGAAATTATGACTTAAATGATTTTATCAGTAAGCTAAACAAGGCAGTTGATACCAAAAAGCCGTTTGCTATAATATGTAGAACTGGAAGCAGAACCAAGATATTGGCTCAATTTTTATCACAAAAGTTAAACTACAATGTTATTAATTTTACCAATGGTATTGTTTATGCAAAACGAGCGCATCTCCCAATTTTGCCATATAGACAACAGTAGGGGAGAGCAGAGGAGGAGCCTACAGAAGTGATTTTATCACATTACTTACACCCTGATGTAAGTTGTAGGTCGCTATAGGAAAATCTATATTTTCATCTTCTAGATTTACTCTGTTTTTTGCCAAATAATCACCCAGTATTTTAAGATCAATTCCTCTGTATTTTTTACAAACTAAGCTATCAAGCTTGGTTCTGAGCAGCTCTTTTGCTAAATTTGATTTCTGAATTGTAAAGGCTAAAGATTTTAGACTAACAAAATCGCTCCACATAAAAAAAAGCTCTGGGGTTAGGCTATCAACCACCGCACCTTCTGGATTAAAAAGCATATCCGCATCTCTTAATGGAATCAAAACAGTCAGTATCGCTTCACTAAATGGTATAACTTTATCACTCCAAAAAGGTGATTCGTTTCTATTTACCAGCTCACTTTTGAGAAAATTCAGTATTGTCTCTATGTTTTCATCTTTAAAAAGTTTATAACTCTCTTGCTTCATAACTTATCTCTTTATCTCTATATTTGCATGATTATAGAATCTTTTTGATACAATCTTCCTTTGACAAGAAGGATTAGTTTGAAACTAGATAAAACTTTTATAACCAACTCAACTGCCATGTTTTTAGTAATTGTATCGTATGAATTCGATGGATTGCTCGCTTCTATTTTACTTTATACCGGCTTATTTGCGCTCTCAGGTTCTCTAACTAATCAGCTGGCAATTCATATGCTGTTTGAAAAAGTTCCATTCCTTTATGGTTCTGGTGTTATTCTTGATAGATTTGAAGCATTTAAAGATAGTATAAAAAATCTTATGATGAATCAATTTTTTACAATAGAACAGCTGGATAATTTTTTTAAAGCAGAGGAGAAAAAGATAGATTTAACTCCTATTATAGAAGAGACGGACTTTTCAGTAGCTTTTGATGCGCTTAGTGCCACTGTTATGAGCTCTTCTTTTGGCGGAATGATTGGAATGTTTGGTGGAGGGGCTGTGTTGGAGACTCTTCGTACACCTTTTACTGCAAGAATGAAAAGTGCTGTTGTTGCAATAGTTAATAGTGATAGTTTTAATGAAACACTGCAAAATCATATGCAAAAATCATCTCTTAGTATGGATATTATCAAATCTATCGAAATAGTAATAGATGCAAGACTGAATGAGCTAACTCCACTTATGGTTAAAGATATGGTTCAAGAATTAATTAAAGAGCACCTATCTTGGCTTGTTGTTTGGGGTGGTGTTTTTGGAGGGGCTATTGGACTTGTTAGCGCTTTTCTTCTTTAAAAAAAATATAGTTTTATCTAAAGAAATAGATAAAACTTACAGATTAAGTTAGTGACTTGAGCATCCACCGCCACAACAACCATTGCTTGCTGAATCACTCATTGCTATTACAAAGCTATTTCCAACTTCTTGAACTTTAAAGCTGTGTTTGCCACAAAATTCATCATTCATAAAATCTCTCATCTCGATTGATTTCATAAGTGCATCATCTTTTGAATCCAGCTCTATTCCATTTTTTAGATCGCTTTTAACAAAACAACCACACTCTTTTTCTACAATAACTTTAAACATATTTGTTTCCTTAATTGATATTTATTATTGAATAATATCTCAAAGTACTTCTTCTGTTCTTAGTTTTATATAGAGTTAAAAAAAATTAAGATAAAAATAAAATTTATACCACTTCTATTGTGATATCCGAAATGTTTATTACATCTCCACTGCGAATTTTAGCTCGTTTTCTAAGCTCTGCTTCCCCATTTTTCACTACATGACCATCAGATACAATCATCTTTGCTTCCGCTCCACTATCAACTAAATCCAAAACTTTGATGAGTTTAAATAGCTCTATATACTCATCGCTAAGCTTATGTTTAATCAACTTTTCCATTAAACCTCTTTGTCTATTATTGAAAATCCTAAGTCGTGCATAGCTTTATCAACCATCTCAATCGATTTTTTCATAGTCTCTTGAGAGATTTCAGGTAGTTTGCCACCCCACATAGCTTCCGCGTCTTTAAAGCCTTTTATCATGCCTTCTCTGCCAGCACGCATCTTACTCTCATCTCCACCAGCACCCATAATCACAAAATCTGCAATTCTTTGTGAGGTTTTATCTACTCCAAAAAAACCATCTTTACTCACAAGCTCTGTTGCCTCTTCTTTGGATAGTTTAGCTATTGGTTTTCCGCTGTAACCTATATCGCCTAGAAAACTTTGAAATTTATCATACTCGCCATCAGCGTTAGCTGTTTTGTTTGAAAAAGAACCTTGAAGCGAGATAGAATTTAGCACGATTTCATTTGCATTTTTGGCAATTTGCTCTTTTATGTCACTCAATTCACTTTTTGAGAGCTTTTCGGTAAAGACACTCTTAACCTGTGTTTGGGTATTTGCACCGACAGAGCTACTTACATTTGGTGATATTTGCATCTTAAATCCTTTTGTTGCATGTAAAACAATATCGTCATTTTTTCGCAGTTAGTAAAGCTCTATTTTCTTTTAAAAATTTAAATTTTTTTGCTATAATTTATGCGATGAAAGATTTGTGTGTGAGCTCATCTGTAGTATATTCTGCCAGACAAACGACTCCCTATATTTTGATTCCACTTTAATAAAAGTGAATTTTTACCACCGAGGTACGACAATGGCAGCATTGCTAGATGGAACTGTTAAATGGTTCAATGAAGAAAAAGGTTATGGATTTATCCAACAAGATAATGGCGGGAAAGACTTATTTGTGCATTTTCGTCAAGTAAACAGATCAGGTGCTGGTCGTGTTTCTCTAGCAGAAGGACAAAAAGTTACTTATGAACTTGGCGAGGGACAAAAAGGTCCTCAAGCTGAGAATGTAACACCTCTATAATCTCTACTTTGCAGGTTTTTACCTGCAATTTTAAACCATTAATCTCTAAAAATTAACTCTTTAAAAAACTCAAGCACTCGTTTACTATCTCTAGCTCCTCATCTGTTTTTATAACCATAATTTGGACTTTACTGTTTTTAGTTGAGATAATTTTTCCGTTTGAGCTGTTTGCGTATCCGTTTAGTTCAATCCCAAAACCAATATTCTCTAAAATTTTTTTTCTTACGATGGCGGAGTTCTCGCCAACTCCACCACTAAATACGATGGCATCTACGCTTCCCAAAAGTGCCATGTAGGCACCTATATATTTTTTTACTCGCCTGCTCATTATGTTCAGAGCTAATTTTGATTTTTCATCTTTGCTTGATACTATAGCTTTAAAATCATTGGTTCCACAAATTCCTAAAACACCAGACTTCTTGTTTAAAATATTCTCCACCTCGTCAACACTGAGCCCTAGCTCTCTTTGCATATAAAAAACTACTGCTGGGTCAATATCCCCACTTCTGCTTCCCATCACAAGCCCCTCCAGTGGTGTGAATCCCATAGAAGTATCTATGCTCACTCCTCCTTTTATCGCGCAGGCGCTTGAGCCATTTCCTAGATGAAGAGTTATGATATTTAGCTCTTTTATATCTCTTTTCATCTCTAGTGCACACAATCTACTTATGTATGAGTGAGATGTTCCATGAAAACCATATTTCCTTATTTTATGTTTTTCGTACAGCTCATAATCTAGAGCGTAAAGATAGGCTTCCTCTGGCATTTTAGAGTGAAAGGCTGTATCAAAAACAGCTATCTGCTTAACTAGTGGAGCTTTTTTTCTTGTAACTAAAATACCTTCTAAATTTGCCCTGTTGTGAAGCGGTGCTAAGTGAATAAGTGTTTTTAGCTTTTCTATAACTTGCTCATCAATGAGCGTCGCGCTACAAAAATCCTCTCCTCCATGAACAACTCTATGTCCAATGGCATACAGAGATGAAAAATCAAGTAGCAACTCATAGGTTTTTAAAAGCTCTAATATCTGCTTAAGAGCTTCATGATGGTTTTTTATAACAGCATAATCCTTGGTTTTTTTGCCCTCAAAGCTCATAGTTATATCAGATCCAAGTGCACCAATGTTCTCAACGGTTACTTTAGCTAGAACACTTCTGCTTTTGGCTTCAAAGAGTTTAAATTTTACCGAGGAGCTGCCTGCATTTATAACAGCTATTTTCAATTTTTTTCTCCAGCTTGGATTGCTGTAATTGCAACTGTGTTTACTATATCTGAGACCAAACAGCCTCTACTTAAATCATTGATTGGTTTACGAAGCCCTTGTATGATTGGACCTATGGCTATGACATCGCTCGACCTCTGAACTGCTTTATATGTGTTATTTCCGGTATTTAAATCTGGAAATATAAATACATTTGCATCGCCTGCAACTTTTGAGTTTGGTAGCTTAACCTCTGCGACCGTTTTATCTATCGCTGCATCGTACTGAATTGGTCCCTCAATAAGGAGGTTTGGATTTAATGATTTAACTATGTTTGTAGCAACTCTAACTTTATCAACATCGGCGCCCACTCCACTTTCTCCAGTTGAGTAGGAGAGCATTGCAACTCTTGGCGTTATGCCAAAGTATGAAGCTGTTTTTGCGCACGAGATGGCAATCTGAGCTAACTCTTGCGCATTTGGGTTTTGGTTTATGGCGCAATCTCCATATACTAAAACTTTTGTTTTTAGACACATAAAAAAAAGACTTGAGACTATTTTTACATCCTTGGTTGTTTTTATAATCTGCAAAGCTGGTCTTATAGTATCAGCTGTTGAGTGTACTGCTCCACTGACCATTCCGTCTGCATAACCTAGATGGACCATCATAGTTGCAAAATAGTTAACATGTATCATCGCATCTTGCGAAGCTTGAATGGTTAAGCCTTTCTCTTTTCTCATCTCATAAAAGATATCTACAAACTCCTTCATAAGAGGTGATTCTAGATGGTCTATTACGCTTGCACTACTTAAATCAAGTCCGAGTTTCATATATCGCTCTTTAAGTTCCGCTGGGTTTGCTAAAAAGATAACCTCTGCAACACCACGGCGTAAGATTATCTCTGCAGCTCTTAAAATTCGCTCATCTGAACTCTCAGGAAGAACAACTCTTTTTTTATTTAGTCTTGCCATCTCAAAGAGTTTATACTCAAACATCATAGGTGTTACAATATCATTTGAAGTAGTTGCTATTTTTTGCTCAATCGCTTTTATGTCAACGCTGGAGTTAAACAGACCTAAACTAAGCGATATTTTTCTGTGATTGTTTACTTTGAGCCTTGAGTTTATTGTAGATATTTTTTTTGCTGTCTCATAAATATCAGTTGAGACTGATAATATTGGTAGATTAAAATCATCTAACCCATCTATGAGTTTTTTTATATTTGGATGAGTTTGAATATTAAAAGGGAAAATTATTCCACTTATATTCGGATATGTTTTTGAGTAGAGCGCGCCCAAAAGAGCTAGAATTATCTCTGAGCGATCAGCTGGAACTATAACTAAATCATTCTCTTGTATCTGCCCTAAAAAATTATCCAAGCCAAGAGCTGCCACTTTAAATGCCCCAACAACCCTTAAATTATCATTTTCTCTCATTATGACACTCTTTGCATTTAGTCCATCCATGATATCTTGAATAGTTAGCATATCTAGCTCTTCTATCTCCCTCAAAAGATAAATATTTGGGTATTTTTGTGCTAATTTTTCTTTTAGTTCATTGTATTTTTTATCATCAACTCTATTTATAAAAGTAGCAAAATGTTCGCATCCATCGCAGTTTATATTTTTATTTTCTATCATAATGCTCTCATAAATATCATGGGCACTACTCCCTTTTGCGTTTATAATATTTATATAAGAGGCTCCAAAATTTTGCGCAATTTTAAGATTTAAGTCATAGTTTATATTTGTACTTAAAAATGAACGCCTGATTCCCTCACAGAGTACAAAATCATATCTGCTCTCAACTCTTTTAAACTTCTCTATAAGTTCATTCATTAGCTCATTAACTCTGTTTGTTGCTATCATTGTCTCCGCATACTCTATGTCACAACCATAACAATCTTCATACTCTATATTAAGATTATATTTCTCTAAAATAAAACTAATATCCCCATCAATAACATCTTTTTTTAATATAATGGGTCTGAAAAAAGCAACTCTATAAAGATTTCGTTTTAGAATCTCCATCATTCCCATACATATAAACAAAGAACCAGCATTTTTTTCTTGAGCAGATATATAAAGAGATTTTATTTTCATATTTCATCCATATTTTTAAAGTTTTTAATAATACCAATCCAATTGTTAAAAAAGAGTGTCATGCTATAATTTCAAAAAAGGATGTTTATGAAAAATTTGATATTTGTGCTCTCTTTGTTGTTTATGCTTAACGGATGCTCTGCAAAAGAGTTTAATGCAGGGGTTGATAGTGTTACAAATGACATCTCAACCGCATTTAATAATGCAAAGGATGATGGTTCAAAAAGTACCAGTCAAAAAGATAACAATTTAAGTAAATAGTAGTTTGCTGTAATCTCCATGATAGCTAACCAAAAACAGAAATTATGACTGATTTTGGTGTGTTTTATGGTTTGTGGATTTGCTATTTAGAGTAACTTAAGAATTCCATTGGCAATCTCTTTTAGTGATAGTTGTTTTTCTACTGCGCCAAGATCATATGCTACTTTTGGCATTCCGTACACAACACAGCTTGCCTCGTCTTGTCCAATTGTTCTTGCCCCAGCATTTCGCATGGCTAACAATCCTCGAGCGCCATCTCCGCCCATCCCTGTTAAAATAACACCAATAGCATTTGCACCAACAATTTTTGACACCGAACCAAAGAGAACATCAACTGAAGGTCGATGACCGGAAACTTTATCCCCAGTCCCAATTTCAACATAATAACGAGATCCTGAACGACGAACTACCATGTGATAATCTCCTGGAGCAATAAGGGCTACTCCTGGAGTAATGGAATCACCATTGCGTGCTTCACGAATTTCCATGGCGCATACGCTATTTAGTCTCTCTGCAAAAGGACCAGTAAAATTAGCAGGCATATGCTGAACTATAACTATACCGGGAGCATTTCTTGGTAACCCCATCAATAAATCCTTAAGTGCTTCTGTTCCACCCGTTGATGCCCCGATAGCTAGAATTTTATTGGTGGTTTCAGCCAGTGATGTTGTGTTTGCCTGTCTAGTGTTCTCTAGTTCACGCTTGTGTACTTTTATCTTTGCTGCAATTTTAACTTTTGCAAGCAACTCATCACGCATTTCGCTCTTACCATCATAAATATTAGAATGAGGTTTAGGAACAAAATCTACTGCACCAGACTCAAGTGCTTCTAGCGTTGTTTTGGCACCATTTTGAGTTAAAGAAGATACCATAATTACTGGAACCGGCATATAGTGCATCAAGCGTTTTAGGAATGTGATTCCATCCATACGAGGCATCTCGACATCTAAGCAGACAACATCTGGACGAAGCTCCAATATTTTATCACGAGCAATATATGCGTCATAGGCAACCCCAACTACCTCAATAGCTGGATCTGATTCCAAAATATCACGCAAAACAGCTCTTGCTGTAGCACTATCGTCGACAATTAATACTTTTATAGCCATATTTATAATCTCAACTATTCATAATGCGAGAAGCATATTTCAACAACACTTTGCCATGCTCACAATTCATCTGAATTTTTCTACCATTTAATCCACCAACATCTTCAGCAACAATTCTAATTTTGTACTCTTTTAGTATTTCTCTTGCCACTAAAATATTTTTTTCTCCAATCATCATCATATCGGAAGTGTAAATATTCATGGATGCTCCTCCAAAAATTTTAGCCTCTATATTTTTAATGTCTGAACCATGCTCCAGCATTGCTTCAATTAGCTTTGGAATCGAGATATTGCCAAATCTAGGAGATTGTAAGCCATTGTTATTCCAAAAAGGGAGCAGATAGTGATTCATTCCTCCTATACCTAATTTAGTATCATGCAAACAGACAGCTACGCATGAGCCAAGTACAGTCGAGATTGCTACTGGTCCATAATCTGTATGTATTTGGCCGACATGAATGAAAGTTGAATTTCCTTGAATCATCAGAGTTCAAGTGCGTCATCAAAAGATTCAAAAAGAAACTCATTTGAGCCACAGGCTTCAAAGTCTGCTGATTTTGTCTCTAATGGAAGCACCACTACGAAAGTAACTGTATTGTCGCCTACTACATAATCAATTTTTCCATCAAATCGTTCGCATAGTTCGCGGACGACACTTAAGCCAACTCCCAATCCATGTATGCCTTTAAGATCATGAGCAAAACGAGTAAAAACCTGTGCTTTATGTTTAACATTTGGCTCTTTACCATAGTTTTTAACAGAAATATTTAGCTTATTTTCATCTTTTTGTTCAATAGTAACTTCTATTGTTGTGTCTGCATCACCATAAACACATGCGTTTGCTATCAAATTTTTTAAGATTAAATGTAATTTTTGAGCATCAGCAACGACTCTCTGTTTGAGATGATTATCTACTTTTAACTTAATATTTTTCTCTATCATACGAAATTTAAGTGATTTTGACACCTCTTTAATTAAATCTTCTAGATTAACGAGCGAGTACGATATTTCGAGTTCACCACTCTCTATCTCAGTTGCAGCAACAAGATTTTGAATATGAAAGTCAAGATGGAGTGCCTCATCTTCAATTGTATCAATAAGATCTTGACGCGGTTGAGTAGACTGTTTTGCTAAATGTGGAATAAGACCAAGCAGGGCGGTCATTGGATTATTTAGCTCATTTGCAATCAAAGATAAAAAGCGTGTTTTTGCCTTTTCGCTATCAATTATCTGCTTATTTAAATCTAACACCTTACGGCTTAAAAAGGCTACTTCACCACATATGTCATTGCAAATTTCTGCTCTATTTTCAATAATCTGAGCCATCTTTTTCCTTTTTAATTTTATAATCGTTGATAAATGGAAGAACCAATTAGTTTGAGTGATTCTCTATGTGTTGTTAATGACTCAGAGCTACCAAAAAAGAGTGGTGCACCCTTAGGCAGAACCGTCGTAAAGCGTCTAATGACTTCAAGACGGGTTATATCGTCAAAATAAATCATGACATTTCTACAAAAAATCATATCAAAATGATTTTTAAAAATAAACCTATCTGTTACAAGATTGTAGGTGCGAAACATAACTTTTTCTCTAAGAGAAGGAACTATTTGATAATGGGCGATATTGTTTATGCGTATTTTTTCAAATGCATGAATAACAGTATTTTTGGGGAGTGCTTCAACTTGAGTGGCGTCATATATTCCAGAAATAGCCTTTTTTAGTACCTTTTCAGAGATATCAGTTGCAATAATCTTAATATCCCAACTCTCAAAATCTTTTAAATGCTGCTGCAGAAACATTAAAATAGTATATGGCTCTTCTCCGCTAGAGCACCCAGCTGACCAGATACGAATCTTTTTTTCACGCTTTGCACTTATCATTTGAGGTAGATATGTCTCAAGCCATTTCCATTGAGCAGTTTCACGAAAAAATGAAGTTACATTTGTAGAGATTGCGCTTACAAATAAGGCAAGCTCATCCCCAGATTGATCGTGTACTAAATAGTCATAATAGGCTCTAAAATTATCAAAACCTAGTTGACGAAGACGCTTGTTCAGTCGTCCCTTAACAAGTGTACTTTTTTGATCCGATAAGGCAATGCCCACTTTTTCGTAGATATAGTCACGAAATAGATTAAACTCTTTAGGGCTAAGATCAATATCGTTCATATTATGATTCAAATACTGGACACAACTCGTCTACATTTAAAATCAGAGCAATATCTCCATTTCCCAAGATTGCTCCACCAGTAATTTCTTTAAGTTTAGATAAAGATTGCCCAAGCGTTTTGATAACTACCTGCTGTCTACCTAGCAACTCATCAACCATAATTGCTACTCTTCCAGCTCCCGTCTCCACACACACTAAAATCCCTTCCCAAGGCTCTATTCGCTTTACATCAAGAGCAAAAACATCACTTAAGCGAATGACTGGTATATGCTGAGCACGCATACTTACAAATTCACCTTTTCCTTTAAGAGAGTGAACAATCTCTTTATCTGGTCTAAAGGATTCTACTACGCTAAGAGTTGGAATAATGTAAATTTCCCCAGCAGTTCGTACAAGCATGCCATCGATAATTGCTAATGTTAGTGGAAGAACCATAGAAAAAACTGTTCCCTCACCCTCTTTGGAATCAACTTCAATTTTTCCGCGCAGTTTTTCAATCGAGGTTTTAACGACATCCAAGCCAACTCCTCGTCCAGAGAGATCACTGATTGTATCTGCTGTTGAAAACCCTGGCTGCATTAAAAGTGCAAAAATCTGACTATCCGTAAGATTTTCATCTCCTGTTACAACTCCGCGTTCAATCGCTTTTTGTAGTACTTTTTCTTTATTGATTCCTCTTCCATCATCGCTAACGCTAATTACGATACTGCCACTTTTATGAAAAGCGCGTAGGGTAATGGTTCCCTCGGTCTTTTTCCCTACACTCAATCTCTCAGCTGCATCAGCTTCTAGTCCATGGTCTATGGCATTACGGATAATGTGTATAAGTGGATCCGAGAGGCTATCAATCATAGTTTTGTCAATTTCTGTCTCTTCTCCTACGACAATTAGACGAAGCTCTTTGCCAGTTTTTTTAGATGTATCTCTGACGACCCGCTTCATCTTGTCAAATGTGTCGCGGATAGCAACCATTCGAAGACTCATAACTCTGTCTTGTATCTTTTTTGTGATTTTTGAGAGAGTCTCGATCGCTCTGCTAATAGACTCATCTTCAATAGCGCGAATTTTTTCGTTTTGAGCAACGAAGTTCTGAGCAATAACTAGTTCGCCTACTGAATCAAATAGTTCATCAAGCTTAATGGTATCAATACGGATAGTTGATTTCGTAGTTAGTGCACTTGATGATGAGGTTTCTGTTGGCTCTCTTCTATCATCTTTCCTTCTATCGCTTCCTTTTCTTGCATCAACAATATTTGGTTTTTCTGGAGCAATATCTCTCTCTTTAATGACTCCAGTAATACTAGGTTCAACTAAAGTAATCAAATACTCATTCTCAAATAAAAACTCAAAATATTCAGTGACTTCTTCAAGCGATTGAGAAGTTAATACAACAATACTGACATTTAAAATCTTATTCTCTTCACTTAAAAAATTATCTAAAGTTCCAATAGATTCCATGTTAAAAAAGCTATCAAGAGAAGCCGCTTTTTCTTTTAGCAGATGTAAAAATATAAGATGATCAAAACCTCGCTTATATGAATCACTATCTAGCGTTAAGTTTATAAGGTATAAATTTAGTCCATCTTCTTGGGAAATCTGTTTTGTTTTAATACAGTTTGTTACAGTCTTACTAACTTCTTCTTGGCAGCCCAATCCAAACTCTGCCGCTAAATCACTCATCGATATGGCATCAATTGTTGGTTCAACACCGCTCATTTGTGGCACTGTAACTACTGTTTTATTGGTTTTAATTGCAATAAGATCTTTGATTTTCCCCAAATATTCACCATAGCCACCAGGCAATGTCTCAACTTCATCCAGTTCACATATCATGACTTCTTTAACCACATCAACACTACCTACAAAAAGATCAAGATAGTGTTCTTCAATCTCGTCCCTAGTTGTACGATAGTAATCCAGCAAATCCTCAAAATGGTGTACAAACTCACCAAGTCGTGTAAATCCAAAAGCATTGGAGTTCCCTTTGAGGGTATGAACACCACGAAAAATTTCATTTAGCAGATTAAAATCACTAGAATCTTCCTCAAAGCGGAGTATATCTACATCTAGTTTTTCAATAATTTCACCAGCTTCTTCTATAAAAATAGCTTTGACTTGTTCTTTTTTAGTCATGGCACATCCAATGTATCGAGCCATAAGCGCTCGAGTTGCTCATCCCTTGTTCAAGAAAGGGAATTTTTAGCTCTGGCTTAGTTCGCTTAAGGCTTACTAAAAGAGCTAAGAGGGCACTACTTTTGAGAGTGGTTCCCTCTTCTACTGCAATCAATTCGATGTATTCTAATCGAGAACGGACAAAATATTCAAATTCTCGAATCTCCTCCATCGACATATCCAGCTCAATAGTGAGCTCATCACCGTTAAATTCCATATCAGAACTCTTTTAAATCGTCCTCATGCAGAGGAAATACATCTTCGGATCTGCTAGATGAAACTCCTCTGCTTTGAGCCATTTTTGCTGGTTTGCGCATAGGAGGAAGCGTTTTAATCTCTAAGCTGTGAAGCTGCTTTTTCTTTGGTGCTGACGCTGCAATACCCGTCTCCATTCCAACCATCTTTGCTAAAACACTTACGGTCTCCATCATCGCCGTAGCTTGTGCATTAAGCTCTTCTGCTGCAGCGGCTGCTTCTTCTGAGTTTGCAGCAACCTGTTGTGTAACTTGGTCAACCTGTCCCATAGCCTGATTTATTTGTGCCATACCCTCTGATTGCTCTTTACCTGAAATTGATATCTCACCTATAAGGTCTGATACTTTTTTAGACTGTTCTACAATCTCCTGGAAAGCAGTATGAGTCGCAAGAGCGATTTGATTCCCCTCTTTTATTTGACCTACAACTTCTTCGATGATGTCAGAAGTCTCTTTTGCTGCAGACGCTGCACGCTGAGCAAGATTTCTTACCTCATCGGCAACCACGGCAAAACCTAACCCATGCTCACCTGCGCGAGCTGCTTCAACGGCCGCATTAAGAGCAAGAAGATTGGTTTGGAAAGCAATCTGATCAATCGTTTTAATAATTCCAGAGATTTTAGCTGCTGATGCTGTGATAGAGTGCATTGAGAGAGAAAGTTGCTCTCCTTTTTCATATCCTGCTTTTGCTGAGTCATTTGCATTTTTTGCTAAAATATCAGCTTGTCTAGCATTGTCTGTATTTTGAGAGTTGATAGCAGTGCTCTGCTCTAAAGTAGCACTTACCTCTTCAACGCTAGAAGCTTGTTGACTTGCCCCTTGCGCCAAAGATGAAGATGACGAAGCTACTTGATCACTTGCAGAAGTGATTTGCATTGCACCATCGCGGATTGAACCGACACTTGCGCTAATCGCACGAGTAATAGAGCGAATGATTAACATCGAAAGAGCAGCACCTAAAAACAAAGCGATAGCGACGATGATAATCGACAATTTGGCGGCGTTAGCAGATGCTGCAGCTGTATCTTTAACTGTCTTATCTGAACCGTCAATATTGATTTTAGCAATAGCGCCCATACTATCCAATGCTGCCTGCCGAGGAACACGGCTTTTTTCAATGAAAACTTTCATCTGCGCGAAATAATTATCTTCCATGGCCGAATCGGTATTATTGGTAAGCGGGGTGAGAATATTCGCATTAAAATTTAAACTCATCTCTTTCCATTGTTTAAAATTCTCTTCAAATTTTTTCCACTCGATTGCCTCTTCTGGGGTCTGAGGAAGTGGAGCGTAAATTGCCAATCCATCATCATAGTGTTTGAACCCTTTAGTAATTCGCTCAAGGGCATCCTGAAGTTTTTCCTGTTTTTTCGGATCATCTCGAAGAGCCCGAACACGGTTTTGCTGAATAATAATTTGATTTATTCCAGTACGCATATCCATAATACCAACAATTGATGGGAGCTTAACAGTACCTATATCTTCCACTGAAGCTTGCCACTGCTGTGTACTGTTGTATCCTAAATAACCCAAAACAGTAAGGGCAACCATCATCACCGTTGTCAACAAAATCAACTTGCTTCTTAATACCATATTTTCTAACCAATTCATCTTATGCTCCTTCGATTGTTTGTGTTTTTTGTATCTGCTCTAAACTTACCAATTCATCTGCTTCAAAAAGCTTGAGCACATCTAAGATCATCACGACGCTCTCGCCAATTTGTGCCATTGAGCAGATAAAATCCATATCGATGTTACTGCCAAATTTTGGTGGTTCACTTAGATGTGACGAGTCAATTGAAGCGACTTCTTCTACGCAATCAACAATAAATCCAATATTTACTTTTTCAACTTCAACAATAATGATTGTTGTGTGCATATCCGCTTCTCTAGGCTCCATTGCAAATCGAAGTCTAGTGTCAACAATCGGTATAATAGATCCACGCAAGTTGATCACTCCACGCATAAATGGTGGAGTCTTTGGAACAAAAGTAACTTTCATCATGGCGATAATCTCTTTAATTCGATCAATACCAATTCCGTATTGCTCATCCCCTAAAAAAAAGGTAAGGTAGCGCTCTTTTTTTGATAGCATTGTGTTTAATTCCATTAAATTATATCCCCAATATCATTTTAAGTGATTTTACAAGTTTTTCATCACTAAATGGCTTAACCATCCATCCAGTCACACCAATCTCTTTTCCCATCATCTTTATCTCATTAGAACTTTCTGTTGTTAAGATAATTATAGGCTTGGTTTTGTATCGTTCATCTGCTTTAATTGCTCTGGATAAATCTAAACCATTCATTTGTGGCATGTTTACATCACTGATCAGTAAATCAAAATTTTCACTTCCATTTTGAAGTGCCTCTAGTAGTTGAGCTGGATTCAAGTATGAAATGAATTCTATAGCCCTGCTGCTGATCATCTCCTCTAGCGCCAACTCTGCTGTAGCAATAACAGCCTTGGAGTCATCTACGATAATAACTCGTTTTTTCATTTATGTTTCTTCCTTTTAACTTTACAAAATATAATATTTTTTAAACACGAGCTAGAGTTTAGCTACTTGTTTCTTAAAAAATAATTACTAGATATTGATAAAAAATAATTATAATAGAATTAGAATAATAGAAAATATGTTTTATAAAGTAGATGTTTTTTAATTAGTTGGCTGGATAAAGCAAATTATTATAAGAACTAATAAGTCTAAGAATATTAATAAGGTATTGGAAATAGTTAAGGAGATAAATAGTTGAGTATGTCAAAATTAATAGCTAAGCTGTTTTTAGTAAAGACTACATTGCTAAAATAGCTTTTATCTTTCTATCTAGCATTTTTTTGCCACTACTTAGTAACCCTTAGACCACTAAAGAGTTCAAATTTTTTATTTATCTCTTTTGAGAGGCGAGCTGTCACATCTTCTTTGAAGTTATAATGCTTCTGTACACCCCAGACCTCAACGGCAACCTCCCCCTTAAGGAAAATTTTTCGCTTTGATTGCACGGCTCCATATAGATAAGTAAGGCTCTCTTTGCTTAGCTCAATACGAAACTCCAATGGAATAATCTTCTCTTTGCCAGAGATAAAAATAACTTTTTTTGTTGCATCAGCTTTTATTTCACCCTGAGCAACAGAGCTGTTGTTGTCCCCAAGGCTATACTTTAAAGAGTGAAGGATTATATCACTATGCCATCTGTTTGTAATTTTTACATCAGTTGCAATCTTGATACCATCTTTTTTTCCTGTAGGACCAATGAGAGCTAGGAACCCTAGTAAAATATCATTTCCAGAGCTCTCAAGTCGTACATCGCCAGCTTGTTCTATAAAAATATCTTTCCCCATTTTTGGAGCGCACCCCACAAAGATGGATGCAAGAAGCAAGAGAACTGTAAGTTGTTTCATCTTTTTTTTCACAATAATCTACCTTTTTTTGCCAATATACATCTCCAGCAACAGATTAAGAATACTAAAGAGTGATTTGTCTAAAACTGTTTCAGAAGTTGTATGATAGCCAGTTGTTGGGATTTGTAGTGTTGTGCCTTGTATTTCTGCGCCACTCGCAACTATCAGTCTTCCTAGCTCCGTTCTTCCTAGTGAAACTGGGTTTAACCCCTGTTCTTGAAGTTTTTTATTTTTCTCTCTAATATAGGAGTCTTTAAAACTATACATAATTTTATATTTTTTGCAAAGTCTTTCTATCTCACCTGTTAATGGTGAGTTAAACTCAGCGCTTGCATCTCCATGGCGAAGCACTACATCTTGCATTTGGGCCTTTTGGCGATCTGGATATGGACTTGTGTCTAAAACCAACAATCTATCACTGGTTATGCCCCAACGACGAAAATGTTCTAGCAGAAAACGCCAACTCTTCCCAGACTCCTCTTGCGCCGTAAAAAATGCCAATCCTTTGTACCCTTTTTGGTACATATAGAGAATTATTGCGGCACTTACGACATTATCAAGCTGTGCACTAAAGAGTCCATCTTCATGTTTTAAAGTGTCAACAAAGGCAACCGGAGTTCCAGCTATGAGATGCTCTAGTCCTTTAACTTCAAAAACAAGATTTTTTCTTCGCTCACAAATATAAGCGTTATCAATTATTCCCAAACCAAGATAACTCCCAGACCATGGCTCATAAGCTTGAACAACTTGATTTTTAAATCTCTCTGCAATGTTCATAAATGTCTGCTCAGAAAATGAATCGCCCGTCAAATCTCCACGGTTTTGTGCCAAAAAAGCAGCATACTGAAACTCATTTGGACCCGTACAGATAAGTCCATGCCTGTCAATATGCGCAGAAATCATTCCTCTCTCAGGTTCACTTCCCTCGGCCACTAAAAGCCCTTCATATAGAGTTGTTTTTATCCCAAGTTCATCCAACTCCCTCTTTAGTGAGAGAAAAAATGGATGCTCTGCCCCAACAACCGATGGTTTACGAATAAGATGTTTAAGGATGTCTATAAAATCTTGATAATTTTTTTGCATATAATCTTTCTTATCCATTATGCTAAAACTTCTTTGATTGTGCGAAAATTAGCTGGATTTCCTACTTGTAAAGTTGTAAAAATTATATATGATTAACTATGTAATTAACTTTAAAGCGTTTTTAAATCATAGAGTTTGGCATTATAAGTTTGGTATAATGATAGCCACAAACCTCACTATTTTTTGTGAGCAACAATTCATAAAAAGTAGACATATGAGCTGGTTAAATTTTTTTGATACAAAAGTAGAACAAAAACATAAATTTGGAAGAGCGCTTGATTCGAGTCTTGCGGAAAATGAAGAGGAACTGTTTAACCAATCTAGCGAAGCGTTTGAGCAAAAAGAGATATTAAAGGCTTATAATCTCTACCTCAAAACCATTGAGAATTTTCACAATGGTCTCTCAAACCATAATATAACCGTCTCTCAAAGTGAGGATGAACTAAATTTTGAGATATTTCAAGGAAGTGCTAAAGTTAGCGGTAAAATCACAAATGAGCAACTTTATGCGGAGTCTATTATCACAAAAAAATTATCTGCGAGTGTTGCACTAAAGAGATATGTTTTAGAAAAAAACTATCAAATGACTTATGCTTATTATTTTAGTGATGAGGAGTATATCAAGCTAAAGATATCTCATGATAACACAAAAATGACTCCGCAAAAAGTTTTTTACTCTCTAAGAGAACTTGCCGTAAATGCCGATTTTGACAAAGGTTATATAAACTCTATATTTAAAGATACAAAAGTAGAAGATACCTCGCATCTAAAACCGTTAGAGAGCAGTGAACTAAAGATAAAATATGATTTTATGCACAAATGGATTACTCAAATTGAGGATAAAATATTGACATATCCATCAAATGATAACTCTGCAATGCAATCTTTTACCCTGCTATATCTACTTTTTAAAATAGACTATCTCATAACTCCAAAATATGATATATATCAAAAAATAAGTGAAAAAATAGAGGAGTATTTTAGTGATGAAAATATCTTGGTTGAGGCAAAAAACGAGGAGTTAAGGGAGTATATAGAAAAACTAAAAGAGATGGATTTTGAGGAGTTTGGATCAAATTTTTATTATGCACAATACTCGTTTAACCAATCAGACAGAGCATCACAAGAGGAGATAGAATCTTTTATAAATGAATCACTTGTAAAAATAAGATGGTACAAAACCAACAGATACAATCTTGTGATTCCAATCATTTATGAGTATATTGCTCTTTATATTCTCTATATCTACAACCTGCATCCAGTTACAAGAAAGTTGCTCCATATCTTAGTTGAGATACAAAATCCATCCTATTTTAAGGAGATAGGATACGCTACGCTTTACGATGAAAATGGCTCTGCTTTTTCAAAAAGAGCCATCACTTCAAGGATAGAAGATGCTATTTCGCCATATCAGGAAAACTTTAAATTACTAAAACCATTTGGTGATAAACTCAACTACACTTCACTAAATGAGTTTAGCAACAGCTTTTATCTTCAACTAAAAAATCTTAATTTTCAAGAGATATAGCCATGAACACTCAAACTATTTTAGAAACTTACATAGACAACATCATCCAAGTTATGACCCCTTATGGCACTGGAAGTGGCTTTATAATTGATGATTTAATTATCACAAACTCACATGTTGCATCTGGACTAAAAGAGGTTGTGATAAGCTCAAAAACTATAAAAAGAGCTATTGCAAAAGTGGTTTACGATGACCCATATTTTGATTTGGCATTTCTTAGCATCAAGCTTGAAGCGACCAAAAATCCGCTAAAACTCTCTAGTAAAAGTGTTGAAGATGGTGACACAACAATAGCAATCGGACATCCTTATGGGCTAAACTACACAGCCACAGAGGGGATTGTCTCAAAAGCAATGAGAGTTCAGGGAGAGCTGGAGTACATCCAGATAGATGCTGCCATAAATCCTGGAAATAGCGGTGGACCTCTCTTAAATATTGATGCAGAGGTGATTGGAGTAAATACTTTTATTATACAAAACTCCAACAATTTAGGTTTTGCTCTTCCATATTACTATATCGATGAAGCTCTAAAGAGTTACAAAGCGCTAAAAAAAGAGAACATTATCAGATGTATATCTTGTAAAAACTTGATTGATGAGTTGGAGATAAAAGAGGATTATTGCCCAAAATGCGGGACAAAACTAGAGGTTGCAAAGCAGAGGCGAAAAGGTTATAACCCTCCAAGAACAACAAAACTAATTGAAGATATTTTAGCCATGCTTGAAGTAAATGTAACTTTAGCGAGAAGGTCCCAAGCATCATGGAGAGTTGAGTATGATGACACAAGATGTGATATAAACTACTACGACAACGGCGTTATCATTGGCGATTCTAAGCTCTGCACCATACCAAAGGATAAAATTTCAGATATATATGATTATCTACTTGATATAAATGGAGAGTTTTCATACCTAAGATTTTCGATAAACGAAAACTTTGTTTACTTATCTTACATCATCGTTGACTCGTCACTGACGCTAGAAGAGGGGAAAACAGCGTTCGCAAAACTATTTGATAACTCGATTAAATATAGTGATATTTTGATAAACAGATTTAACGCCATAAAACATAAAAAAGAAGAGGATTAAAAAAATGAGTAAATTTATAGAGTTGAACCTAGACTTGGCAAATTTCATAACAAAGCTAGAGGGTATAACGAAACAGAACAACGAAAAGATAGAAGAGCTTTTAGGACTAGATGACAAAACTTACGCCAATTTCGTAAAACCGCTAGAGATGATGGATGAGTATTTGGGACATTTTTTTACACCATTGTCACATATAAATTCCGTTTGCAACACTAAAGAGACACAAGAAGTTTACTCGAACTCTCTACCAATCATAACTGAGTATTCCACAAAAATTTCACAAAATATAGAGATATACAAAGCGTACAAAACCATCCAAGAGAGACAAAACAAAAGCCTAAACTATGAGCAAAAAAGGGTTTTAGAGTTAAATATTTTAAACTTTGAGTTAAGCGGAGCGCATCTAGATGATGCCACAAAAGAGAGACTTCAAGAGATAAACCTAAGAGAGAGCGAACTCTCAAACGACTTTTCTCAAAATGTACTAGATGCAACAAACGCCTACGAGTATATCATTACGGACGAGAAAGACATAGATGGCATACCAAAGAGTGATCTGGAGAGTGCAAAATTTGAGGATGATGGGGTTATAAAATATAAATTCACCCTGCAGATGCCGTCCTACATAGCTTATATGACTTATGGCAAAAACAGAGAAATCAGAGAAGCGCTCTACAAAGCATATACCACAAGAGCGCCTCAAAATGCCAAAATAATAGATGAGATTCTTCTACTTAAAAATGAGATGAGCAATCTTTTGGGCTTTGGGGATTATGCTGAATATTCACTAAAGAGCAAAATGGCTAAAACGAAAGAGGATGTAATTGACTTTCTAGAAACACTTGTAACAAAATCAAAAGCTCAAGCCGTAAAAGAGCTAGACGAGGTTGCAAAACTCTCAGACAGACCGCTGGAGAGTTTTGATAGCGCGTTTTATAGCGAGATTTTAAAAAAAGAGAAATATGAGTTTGATGAAGAGCTGTTTCGTCCATATTTTGAGCAAAAAAGCGTTGTGGTTGGTATGTTTAACTTTTTGGATAAGCTTTTTGGAATTAAGTTTGAAAAGGTTAATGAACTGCTTTGGGATGAAAAAGCAACCGCCTATAATCTATATTTAAAAAATGAATTAAGAGCAAAACTCTATCTGGATTTAGAGTCACGAAAAGGAAAAAAAGGTGGCGCTTGGATGCACAACATTCAAACTCACTGCACAAACGAGAGTGGCGAAGAACAGCTAGCATCAGCATATATAGTTTGCAATTTTCCACCCTCAAGCAAAGAAAATCCATCACTATTAAGACATGATGATGTTGTAACACTTTTTCATGAGATGGGACATACAATCCATCATCTTCTAAGTAGAGTAAACGAGAGTGGTGTAAGTGGAGTAAATGGCGTTGAGTGGGATGCAGTTGAGTTTCCATCGCAATTTTTAGAAAACTTTGCTTACGAACCAAGCGTGTTAAAGCTTTTTGCTATGCACTATGAAAGCAAAGAGATTATCCCAGATGAAATGATTGAAAAATTGGTTCGTAGTAAAAATTTTCTCTCAGCATCTTCAATGTTAAGACAGCTTGAGTTCTCTATCTTTGATTTTAAGCTTCACTCAAAACTTTACCAAGGCGACGAGATTCAAGAGTTGCTAAACAGCATCAGAGAAGAGACTTCCATAATAAAAGCACCTAGCTATAACAAGTTCCAAAATGGATTCTCACACATCTTTGCTGGCGGATATGCTGCTGGATATTATAGTTATAAATGGGCAGAGGTTTTGAGTGCTGATGCGTTTTTTAGTGTTGTCGACGAGGGTATATTTAACTCAACAACAGCAAAAAAATATTTAGAATTTATTTTAAATTGTGGCGGGG
The DNA here is from genome assembly GCA_021732045.1 of Sulfurimonas sp. Next base: position 590,459 of record JAKFWK010000002.1, on the reverse strand, counting down.
CAAAAAGCATGGGTGAGCTATTTGTAGATATGATGGGACGAAAACCAAATCCCGATAGTCTGCTTAGATTAAACGGTATAAACCTGTGAAAATAGTTATTTTTTTACTTATGTTTGCCGTACTTATTATGGGAGATACAACTTTGAAAATAGCAACTTACAATGTAGAAAACCTCTTTGATTTGGGAAATGACACAAGTAGATACCCAGAATATATACCAAACGGTCCATCAGAGTGGAATGATAAAAACTACAAAATAAAGCTAAAAAATATCTCTCAAGTCATTAAAGATATGGATGCAGACATCATTGGATTGCAAGAAATAGGCTCGCTTGAAGCTCTAAAGGATTTAAGATTTGCTCTTAAACAAAGGGGTCTTTACTATCAATATTATAAAATAGCGGATAGTAAAAACTCATCAGTAAAAGTAGCAATTCTTAGCAAAATCCCATTTTTATACTCCAAAGAGATAAGCGTAACTTCATCAAATGACCATAGAAATATTCTAGAGACAAAATTTAAAATAGGTCAAAAAGAGCTGTATATATATGTAAACCATTGGAAATCAAAAAGTGGTCCTGAGAGCATGAGGATTATCTATGCCAAAACGCTAATGGAGAGAATCAAACAGATTGGATACGACAAAAATATCATAGTGCTGGGAGATTTTAATTCAGATTACGAAGAGTATATAAAATTCGTAAGAAAACGAGAGCTTAACGATACAGATGGTATAACTGGCATCAACCATATATTGGGCACTATAAAGCAGACGAAAAGAGCCGCTGAGACAACATACGAAGAGGGAAGTTTTTACAACCTTTGGTATGATACAGATGATGAGAGTAGATACTCATATCTGTTTAAAGGCAAACGAGAAACTCCAGATAATATACTAGTGTCACAATCTCTGCTGAAGAAAAAAGATATCTATTATAAAAATGACACAATTACTAATTTTTATAGAGATTATCTTTTTAAGAAAAAAGTCGTTCAAAGATGGGAAATCTCAAGGGGGAAGGTAAAAAAGCATAGAGGCATCGGATACTCAGATCATTTAGCTGTAACGGCTGATTTTGTGGTAAAAAATTAATACACAAGAAAGATTAAATTACTCATAAGATAATTTTTTTGTTTTTTAATATATTGTGCAAGAGATGCTCTTTATAAAATTATTTAAGTTTAGCAATTTAGGCACACCAAGTTAAGAAGTTTATGTTTAAGTTAAATAAAACTTAAAGCTTGTTTAGATACAATTCCGAACTTTTTGTAGATTTATAGAGATTTAAGGAATTGTACATGTACGCAATTATCAAAAACGGCGGTAAGCAATATAAGGTTAAAGAGGGTGATATTTTATTATTAGATAATATGTCTCTTGCACCAAAAGCTATCATCGAAATTAAAGAAGTTCTAGCTGTTAATACGGGTGAACTTAGAGTTGGAGCACCATTTTTAGATGGTGTTGTTGTAACTGCTGAAGTTATTAATGAAGGTCGTGATAGAAAAGTTATAACTTTTAAAAAGCGTCGTCGTAAAGACAGTAAAGTTAAAAGAGGTTTCAGAAGAGACTTCACTCGTGTTATTATCACGAAAATAGCTGCATAAGCTAAATTAGCTAAGGAGATTCAAGATGGCACACAAAAAAGGTCAAGGTAGTACACAGAATAATCGTGACTCAGCTGGTAGAAGACTTGGTGTTAAGAAGTATGGTGGAGAAGCTGTAATTCCTGGTAACATTATTATTCGTCAAAGAGGAACTAAGATACATCCAGGTAAAAATGTTGGTATGGGTAAAGATCATACTATTTTTGCATTAATTGAAGGTGTTGTTAAATTCGAAAGAAAAGACAAAAAGCGTCAACAAGTTTCAATAATACCTGCTGCATAATTCTACAAATATTTGAGCTTTTTGCTCAAATATTTTTTACTTCAACAAAATTGGTTTAACACCTAAAAATTAAATATTTAACAATTTACTATCTATAATTTATAAGTGAATTTTTAAGTATTCAAGCAAACAATCAAGGATTTAAAATGTTTACAGATAGTGTGGAACTAACAGTCTCTTCCGGAAAAGGTGGACAAGGATGTGTTGCATTTCGTCGTGAGAAATTTGTTTTGAATGGCGGGCCAAACGGTGGTGACGGTGGAAAAGGTGGTGATATTTTATTTAAATGTGACAACAACACGCATACGCTTTCTCATTTTCAGAAGAAGATGCATATTAAAGCAGATAATGGTGCAAGTGGCGAAGGCTCCAACATGACTGGGAAGTCTGGAGCCAAAAAAGTTATTATAGTTCCACCTGGTACACAGATTATTGACATTGAGACAGATAAAATTATTTTTGATATGTTAGAAAATGGACAAGAAGAGCTGTTTATAGAGGGCGGAAAAGGTGGACTTGGAAATACTCACTTTAAGTCATCCACAAACCAAAGACCAACTTATGCTCAGCCTGGTGAAAAAGGCGATATTAGAACTGTAAAGCTGGAGCTTAAGCTTATTGCTGATGTTGGGTTGGTTGGTTTTCCAAATGTTGGAAAGTCAACTCTGATTTCAACAGTCTCAAACGCTAAACCAGAGATAGCAAACTATGAGTTCACAACACTTACTCCAAAGCTAGGTCAAGTTAACATTGGAGATTTTGAATCGTTTGTTATGGCTGATATACCAGGTATTATTGGCGGCGCACATGAAGGTAAAGGCTTAGGAATTCAATTTTTAAGACATATCGAGAGAACAAAAATACTTCTTTACATGATAGACTTAAACTCATATAGAGATTTAAAAGAGCAGATAGAGACACTAAAGAGTGAGATTTCTGCATTTTCAGAGACACTTGGAAATAGTAAATATGCCATAGCGTTAACTAGACTTGATGTTGTTGAGCCAAGTGAACTTAATGAGTTGGTTGAGAGTTTCTTAGAACTTATTGGTGTAAAAGCAAATGAAAATAGTGATATTGAGTTTGATGAATCAATTCCTTATTTTATTCAAAACACTCCAGATGATACACTCGGATATGATAAAAATTTACCATATTTTATAGTTCCAATATCTTCTGCAATTCATAAAAATATAGAACCGTTAAAAAACTCCTTGTTTAATCTGGTTCGAACACAAAGAACTGTTAAAAATATCTAATTTGTGAGAGCCAAAATGAAAAGAGTTGTTGTAAAAGTTGGAAGCGCTGTTTTAACGCAAAATGATGCAATCGCATTAGACCGTATGAGAAATTTAGTAGAATTTTTAGTAGAGCTCAGAAAAACAAACGAGGTTATACTGGTCTCATCAGGTGCAGTTGCTGCTGGATATACAGCACTTAAGCTTGATAGAGCAATACTTCAAAACAAACAAGCACTCGCTTCTATTGGTCAGCCGATACTGATGAAAAAATATAGCAAGAAATTTGCAACACATGATATTTTAACCGCTCAAGTTTTAGTAACAGCTGCAAATTTCAAAATAGATGATGAGATAAACAAAATTAAAGATACAGTAAATACTCTTTTATCAAACGGAGTTATTCCAATCATAAATGAAAATGATGCAACATCCACAAAAGAGCTTGTTGTAGGAGATAATGACCAGCTTTCAGCTTATATCACAAAGCATACTAACTCTCATTTGCTGATTATACTCTCTGACATAGATGCTTACTATGATAAAGATCCAAGAATATATCTAGATGCAAAGATACAAAAAATTGTAAATAGTATCAATGCAGGTGAGCTAGAAAAAGAGGCAACTCCACATGGTGCGTTTGCAACCGGAGGAATCCTTACAAAATTAAAAGCAGCTAACTATCTTTTAGAGTGTGGAATTGATATGGTTTTAACTAGCGGTTATGATTTAAAGGATATAAAAAGTCTGATGTTTGAAAACAAGCATATTGGCGGCACTCGTTTTACAAAAGGTAACTAATTTATGAAGATTATCTTTATGGGTACACCAAGCTACGCAGAAAAAATACTCCAAAGATTATTAGCAGAGAAAAATATGACGGTGGTTGCGGTTTATACTCAACCAGATAAAGAAGTGGGTAGAAAAAAAACAGTAACTCCTCCAGTTGTAAAAACATTGGCTCTTGAGAATTCAATACCAGTGTATCAGCCAAAAAGACTTAGAGACAGTGAAGTTGTGCAGGAACTTTTAAAAATAGAGTGCGATTTTATCATCGTGGCGGCTTATGGTCAAATATTGCCATTAGAGATACTACAACACGCTACTTGTATAAATCTTCACGCATCTATTTTGCCGAAATATCGCGGTGCAAGTCCAATCCAGCAAGCCCTTTTAAATGGAGATGTTAGAACTGGTATTACAGCAATGCTTATGGATATTGGATTGGATACTGGGGATATAATTAAAATCGATGAAATAGAGATAAATCAAACTGAATTGTCTGAATCATTATTTGATAGATTGGCGGATGCGGCAAGTGATTTAACTGTTGATGTATTAAATAATTTTGAATCATATACTTCTGTAAAGCAAGACAATAGCATCTCTAGTATCTGCAGTAAAATAGAAAAAAAAGATGCTATAGTAGAGTTTGATAATGCTGTTGTTTTATACAATAAATACAGAGCATTTTCTGTTTGGCCATCGGTAAATTTAAGTAGCGGGCTTAAGTTGATAAAAATTGAATTAATAGAAGATAGCAGTAAAAATGAGAGTGGAAAAATTTTAAAAATAGAGAAAGACTTCATTATTGTTGGTTGTAGTATAGGCACTTTGAAAATAATAGAGGTTCAGCCAGAATCAAAAAATAGAATGAGTGTAATTTCTTACATTAATGGAAAGAGATTAAGCCTTGCAGATACTCTATCTTAAAAGTATTGATTCTACCCAAAAACAGTTAAAAGAGTTAATTGAAAGTGGCAAGGTTTCATCGCCAATTGCTGTCGTTTCACAGTCTCAAACGGCTGGATATGGAAGCAGAGGTAATAGTTGGGAGAGTCTTGATGAGAATCTTTTTTTATCTTTTGCACTACCTATAGTAGCTTTGCCAAAAGATTTAAAATTAGAATCGGCTTCTATATATTTTTCACATATTTTAAAAGAAACGCTAAACGATTTAGGCTCTAAAGTCTGGATTAAGTGGCCAAATGATTTCTATATTGATGATAAAAAAGTAGGTGGAATAATTACAAATATACTAGACGATAAGTTTGTTTGCGGAATTGGAATAAATACAAATAAATCACCAGAAGATTTTGGTAAACTCGACATAGAGATAGATAAAAAAAGTTTTATTGAAATCTATTTACATAATGTGGAAAAGTATATTTCATGGAAGCAGGTTTTTAGTAAATATAAGTTAGAATTTTATAGAAATCAAAATTTTTTTACACATAGAAATAGTTTAAGATTTTCTTTAGAGCGAGCTATACTTCAAGATGATGGCTCTATAATAGTTGATGGCGAGAGGATATATAGTTTAAGATGAGCGAAGTAATTGTAATTGCAAATCAAAAGGGAGGAGTTGGTAAAACAACTACTGCTGTAAACTTGGCTGCTTCTCTTGCAGTGGCAGAAAAAAAAGTGCTTCTGATTGATTCTGATCCTCAGGCAAACGCCACTACTTCGCTTGGTTTTCATAGAAATGATTATGAGTTTAATATTTATCATGTTCTTATTGGTACAAAAAAATTAAAAGATATTATCTTGAAGTCTGAGCTCCCAACTCTTCATTTGGCTCCATCAAACGTAGGTCTTGTCGGAATTGAAAAAGAGTATTATGATGCTGAAAATTCAAAAGGTCGCGAACTAGTTTTGAAAAAAGCAATTGCCAATGTAATAAAAGATTATGACTATATAATCATAGATTCTCCGCCTGCCCTTGGACCAATGACAATTAACGCACTTTCGGCATCAAACTCTGTTTTAATTCCAATACAGTGTGAGTTTTTTGCACTTGAGGGGCTTGCGCAACTTTTAAACACGATAAAGTTAGTCAGGAAATCAATAAATCCTAAATTAGTGATAAGAGGATTTCTTCCAACAATGTACAGCGCACAAAATAACCTTTCAAAACAAGTTTTTGCAGACTTAAAACAACATTTTAGTAGTAAATTATTTAAAGATAAAAATGGTGAGATTATTGTTGTGCCTAGAAATGTAAAACTAGCAGAAGCCCCATCTTTTGGAAAACCTGTTATTTTGTATGATGTGAAATCAAGTGGTACAGAGTCTTATCAAAATTTAGCACAAGCGATAATAGAAATATGAAGACACAAAAGTTAGGCAGAGGGTTAGGTGCGCTTATAGGCGAAATAGATGAGGCTTATGAAAATGAACTTGGTCAAAAAGACTCAATAATTGAAATTCCACTTAAAGACATAAGACCAAACCCTTTTCAACCAAGAAAACATTTTGAAGAGAGCTCTCTTTATGAGTTAAGCGAGTCAATAAAGAGTGATGGTTTGATTCAGCCAATATTGGTAACAGAGGACCTGGATGGTTATGTTCTTATAGCTGGAGAGCGAAGATTGCGCGCATCAAAGTTAGCAAAATTAAAATCAATCCGCTCTATTGTGCTAAGTAGTGATAACCAAAAAATGAGACAACTTGCTCTTATAGAAAACATTCAAAGAGATGAGCTAAATTCTATAGAGTTAGCCTATGCGTATGGCGAATTAATGAAGCTTTATGGTTATACTCATGAGGAGCTTTCTGTTAAAATAAACAAGAGCAGAACACATATTACAAACACAATAAGACTTCTTCAGCTATCTTCAAAAACTCAAAAAACATTAATTGAGAGAAAGATTTCTACTGGACATGCAAAAGTATTAGTTGGACTTGATGAAAAAGAGCAACAATTAGTAGTTGACTCTATAGTTGGTCAAAAATTAAGTGTAAGAGAAGTAGAGGCTATGATAAAGAGTATGAAATCAAGTAAGACTGATTCTTTAAAATCTACAGAAACAACCTCATTTGATTTAACAAAATTTAAAGATATTTTTGATATTTTAGGGATGAAAATTAAAACAACAAACAGAAGCTTAACAATAGAATTTGAAACAGAAGCCCAAGTCTTAAAACTGCTAAATTACCTACCAAAAAATAACCTTTAAATTAAATTTTAAAATTTTTATTTAAAAAAATTTATCTTTTTAAATTTTTTTAAACTACTTTAACAATTCTTTTAATTTTAAAACAGTATAATTCCGCAACTTTTAGGAGGTGCTATGTTAGATATAAATCCGATACTACTTGTAGCTACATTAATCGTATTTCTTACGCTTATTGCAGTTCTAAACAGTTGGCTTTATAATCCATTGTTTTCTTATATGAATAAAAGAGATGAAGATATCAAAAAAGACCTACAAAGAATAGGTTCAAATGATGATGAGATTCATGGATTACATTCAAAAGCAGAATCAATAATTATAAAAGCTAAACTAGATGCTGCAGCCATAAGAGAAAAAGTTATTACGGACGCTAAAGAGTTAGCAGAGAGTAAGTTAGAAGCAAAGCGTGCTGAGTTAGCTAATCAGTATCTAGAATTTGAGCAATCCCTTGCTCAATCTAGAGAACAGTTGAAGAGTGAATTGAAATTACAAATTCCACTGTTCACAGAAGCTGTAAAAGCTAAATTTAGTCAAATATAAGGATCTGATGTGAGTAGAATTTTAGTATTTATGCTAATGATGTCAACCTATGCATTAGCATCTAGTGGTAGTGCGGAACATGCAGATACTGACATAGTCCAGAGAACAGTAAACTTTTTACTATTTTTTGGACTAATTTGGTATCTTATCGCTGAACCGGCAAAAAATTATTTTGCATCAAGAAGTCAGATTATAGCTGATGAGATGAAAAAAGTTCAAGATAAATTAAAAGAGTCTGCTGCTCAAAAAAAAGAGGCATTGATAAAAATTTCAGATGCTGAAAAATTTGCAGAAGAGTTAAGTCTCCATTCAAAAAAAGAGAACAAAATGTTAAATGCTAACATTATGGCTCATTGTGATTCTGATCTTGAGATAATAGCTAAACATCAAGAGTCATTAATGAAGTTTGAAGAAAAAAGAATGGTTCGCACAGTTGTTGAAGAAATTCTTAATGAAGTATTGGCTCAAAGCAGCGATGGTTTCGATAAAGAAGCTATGGCTAATGTTATCTTGAAGAAGGTGGCATAAATGGAAGAGTTAATAGCAAAAAGATATATTAAGGCAATTGAGAAAAACTCTACTGTTGAGTCTATGAAAATGATGGCTTCTGTTTTTTCAGTATTAGCAGAATCTTTCAGCAATAAGAAGTTTGTTCAAATTATTAACAACCCAAATATTGATAAAAATCATAAATCAGAAATTTTATTGAAAGCAGTTAAATCAGCTGACTCTAAAAGTGTTGAGAATTTAATCAAGCTACTTGCGGAAAATAATAGAATTAATATAATTCCTGCAATTGCAGAAGTATTGAGAAAAAATGTAGCAACAAAAACTAAAAATTATAATGGTGTTGTTTACAGTGATAGCGATATCGATGAAAAGGTTATAAAAGACCTAAGTAGTGGATTGGGCAAAAAATTTGATTCTACCATATCATTAGAGTTTGTAAAAAATAGCTTTAATGGTATAAAAGTAGATGTTCAGGATCTTGGGATAGAGATAGGTTTTTCTAAATCAAGAATCAATTATCAGATTGTAGAACATATTATAAAAGCAATTTAACTTCACGAGAGGAGATATATATAGTGATAACAAAAATTAAAGCTGACGAAATCAGCTCAATAATTAAAGAGCGTATTGACAACTTTGAATTAAGTGTTGATATTAATGAGACAGGCAAAATTGTTTCTTATGCTGATGGTGTTGCTCAGGTTTACGGACTAAGCAATGTAATGGCTGGAGAGATGGTAGAGTTTGAAGAGGGAACTAGAGGTTTAGTTATGAATCTTGGAGAGAGCGCCGTAGGTGCTGTTATCCTTGGTGGAGGAACTCTACTAAAAGAGGGAATGTCTGTAAAGAGACTTGGTCGTCTTCTTCGTGTTCCAGTTGGTGAAGCACTGCTAGGTCGCGTTGTAAATGCTCTTGGTGAACCAATCGATGGTAAAGGTCCAATTGAGACAACAGAGACTCGTTTTGTTGAGGAAAAAGCACCTGGTATCATGGACAGAAAATCTGTACATGAGCCAATGGCTACTGGTATTAAAGCGATTGATGCGTTAGTTCCAATTGGTCGCGGACAAAGAGAACTAATTATTGGTGATAGACAAACTGGGAAAACAACAGTTGCTCTTGATACTATTATCAACCAAAAAGGTAATGGTGTTGTTTGTGTTTATGTTGCAATCGGTCAAAAAGAGTCAACTGTAGCACAAATTATCCGTCGCTTAGAAGATCATGGCGCTCTTGAATACACGATTATAGTTTCAGCTACTGCAGCTGAAGCGGCGGCACTTCAGTTCCTTGCTCCATATACTGGTGTTGCTATGGGTGAGTATTTCCGTGATAGCTCAAGACACGGTTTGATTGTATATGATGACTTATCTAAACATGCTGTTGCATACAGAGAGATGTCACTGATTCTTCGTCGCCCTCCAGGCCGCGAAGCATATCCAGGAGATGTTTTTTATATTCACTCTCGTTTACTTGAGAGAGCTGCGAAAGTTTCTGATGAAAGAGGAGCTGGTTCGTTAACTGCTCTTCCGATTATTGAAACTCAAGCGGGGGATGTTGCTGCATATATTCCTACAAATGTTATCTCAATTACAGATGGTCAAATTTTCTTAGAAACAGAACTATTTAACTCGGGCGTTCGTCCAGCTATTAATGTTGGATTATCTGTTTCTCGTGTTGGTGGAGCTGCTCAAATTAAAGCTACTAAACAAGTTGCTGGAACTTTAAGATTGGATCTTGCTCAGTATCGTGAACTTCAAGCATTTGCTCAATTTGCTTCAGATCTCGATGAGACTTCTCGTAAGCAATTAGAGAGAGGACAAAGAATGGTTGAAGTTCTAAAACAAGGACCTTTCTCTCCTCTTTCTGTTGAAAAGCAAGTTCTAATTATTTTTGCTGGAAATGAAGGTTTCTTGGACGATATGAACCCATCAAATGTAGTTCGTTTTGAGGCTGAGTTATATCCATTTGTTGAAGCATCTTATCCTCAAATTTTTGAAAGCATCAAAACTACTTCTAAAGTAGATGATGATACTTCAGCTATGATGAAAAAAGCTCTTGAAGAATTTAAAACTTCTTTTGTGGTAGCGTAAGGAAAGTATAATGGCAAACTTGAAGGATATTCAAAGACAAATTAAAAGTGTTTCCAATACTCAAAAAACGACTCGTGCAATGAAGCTTGTTTCAACTGCAAAACTTCGTCGTGCTGAAGAGTTAGCAAAACGCTCTCGTCTTTATGCAGCAAAAATGAATCAGGTTATTTCTGAGATAGCTGGACGCATAAAATGCAGTAAGGTTGGAGGAATAAACAATCGTTGTTTTAATGAAATTGAAAATCCAAAAATAGTAGACATTATATTTGTAACTGCAGATAAAGGTTTGTGTGGCGGGTTTAATATTCAGACAATAAAGGCTGTTAAAAAACTTTTGTCTGATTATAAAGCAAAAAATGTAAAAGTTCGTTTGCGTGGTATTGGCAAAAAAGGGATTGAATTTTTCAAATACAATGGTGTTGAGCTTTTTGATATAGCTATAAATCTAAGCTCAAAACCTGAAAAAGATAAAGCTGATGACTTTATCTTGACTTCTATTGAAGATTTCAAAGATGGAAATACAGATGCTCTATATCTTGTTTATAATGGTTATAAAAACATGATAACACAAGAGTTACATATAAATAAGATATTACCAGTAGATTTAAGTCAGGTTGAGTGTAGTGATACGCAAACATCTATGCTAGAGATTGAAGACGAAGACGAAGAAAAGATGTTAGATTCAGTAGTTGATAAATATGCACAATATGCTATGTATTATGCGCTTATAGACTCAGTTGCGGCTGAGCATAGTGCCAGAATGCAAGCTATGGATACAGCTACTAATAATGCAAAAGATATGGTTAAGTCATTAAATGTAAAATTTAATAAGGCTAGACAAGCAGCTATTACCACAGAGCTTATAGAGATTATAAGCGGTGTGGAGTCTATGAAATAATGGAGAAGAATATGATTGGTAAAATTAGCCAGGTTATGGGTCCAGTTGTTGATGTTGATTTTGATGGTTATCTGCCGATAATCAATGAAGCAATTGAAGTTAAAGTAAATTTAGAAGGTACAATCAATAGATTGGTACTAGAAGTTGCGGCTCATCTAGGTGATGGCCGTGTAAGAACAATTGCTATGGATATGAGTGAAGGCTTAGTTCGTGGAATGGATGCAGTTGCTACTGGTTCCCCTATAAAGGTTCCTGTTGGAGAAAAAGTACTAGGTCGTATTTTTAATGTAATTGGAGAGACTATTGATGGTGGTGAGCAGGTTACTGATGTTCCAACATGGTCAATTCACCGTGCTCCACCAGCATTAATAGATCAATCTACTGCTACTGAAATGTTTGAAACAGGTATCAAAGTTGTTGACTTGCTTGCGCCGTATTCTAAAGGTGGTAAAGTTGGATTATTTGGTGGTGCTGGTGTTGGTAAAACAGTTATTATCATGGAGCTTATTCACAACGTTGCAATGGGTCATGATGGTCTCTCTGTGTTTGCTGGTGTTGGTGAGAGAACACGTGAAGGTAACGACCTTTATCATGAAATGAAAGATTCCAATGTACTTGATAAAGTTGCACTGTGCTATGGTCAGATGAGCGAGCCTCCAGGAGCTCGTAACCGTATTGCATTAACTGGTCTTACAATGGCTGAATACTTTAGAGATGAAAAAGGTCTTGATGTATTGATGTTCGTTGATAATATCTTCCGTTTTGCTCAATCAGGTTCAGAGATGTCGGCACTTCTTGGTCGTATCCCATCAGCTGTTGGTTACCAACCTACACTGGCTCGTGAAATGGGTGCATTACAAGATCGTATTACATCTACTAAAAACGGTTCAATTACATCTGTTCAAGCTGTATATGTTCCTGCGGATGACTTGACTGACCCGGCTCCTGCTTCAGTTTTTGCTCACTTAGATGCGACTACGGTACTTAACCGTAAAATTGCCGAGAAGGGTATTTACCCTGCTGTTGATCCACTTGATTCATCTTCAAGACTACTTGATCCACAGATTTTGGGAGAAGAGCATTATAATGTTGCTCGTGGTGTTCAACAAACACTTCAAAAGTATAAAGACTTACAAGATATTATTGCAATTCTTGGTATGGATGAACTTTCAGAAGAGGACAAAAATGTTGTTGAGCGAGCTCGTAAGATTGAGAAGTTCTTGTCTCAACCATTCTTTGTTGCAGAAGTATTTACTGGTTCACCAGGAAAATATGTATCTTTAGCTGATACAATCAAAGGTTTCAAGGGTATTATTCATGGTGATTATGACCATATGCCAGAAGGTGCGTTCTATATGGTTGGAAATATTGATGAGGCAATTGAAAAAGCTCAAAAAATGAAGTAATTCATAAAGGACTAAAATGGATAAGTTAAAACTTGAAATTCTAACTCCTAATGGTATAGTTTTTAGTGGTGAAGTGATTAGCGTAACTCTTCCCGGTAAAGAGGGGGAGTTTGGTGTCCTTGCACACCATGCTTCATTGACTACACTACTAGAAGCTGGAGTTATTGATATAGAAAAAGAAGATAAAAAAACAGAATCTGTTTTGATTAATTGGGGTCTTGTTCAAGTTGATGAAACTAAAGTTGTTGTTTTAGTTGAGGGTGCGGTCGCAATTCGTGGTGAAAATGAGAGCGATATTGCAAAAGCACTTGATGACGCAAAAGCACTTATTGATTCTATCAAAGATAACAATCCTGCAATAGCAACTGTTTCCGCTAAATTAGAATCAGCAGCAAAAAGTTTAATGTAATTTATGTATAACACAATAATTGATTTTTATATAAAAAGTAATTCAGTAACAATAGGTGTTATGATTCTTTTAGCACTGTACTTTATAGTGCTAAACTGGATTTTTTTTTATAGATATTTATCCCTGAGCAATTGGATTGAAATTGAAAATAGCTCCCTTGAGAATCTTCTGTTGGGATCATCCACTGTTGGCTCACAATCATTTTTAAATAATTTTATTAAAAATAACTCACAAATAGGTAGAGAAATACTTGATTTAGGTATATCAGCCGCGACAAGCCAAGCCACCAAGGGATTATCAATTTTATCAATTTTCTCTTCTACAACACCTTTTATTGGTCTATTTGGTACAGTTGTTTCTATCCTTGGAACATTTAGCCATATAGGTGATGCAAGTGGAGGAATGTCCGTTGTTGCGGCTGGAGTTTCTGATGCTCTTGTAGCAACGGCATCTGGAATATTTGTAGCAATTTTTGCATATACATATCATCAAATTCTAAGTAGAAAATCATTTGATATTATTAATGTTTTGCAGATGCAAAGTGATGTTATATTAGCTAGAAAGATTTAATTGTGAAATATAATTGGGATAGTAAACCTGATTTAAATATTACCCCTCTAGTTGATGTTATGTTGGTGCTACTTGCAATAATGATGGTTGTTGCACCAACTTTAGTTTATGAGGAAAAGATAAACCTTCCACAAAGTTCCAAAACAACAAAATTATCCAATATCCCACCAATCCATTTAGTTATTGATAAAAATAAGAAGTTAACAATTAATAAAGATATTTTTTTACTAAATTCATTTATAGATAATTTTTCACTATATGCATCAAAATTTGATAAAAAAGCAGCTGTTTTGATAAGTGCAGATAAAAATCTAGACTACGGCACTGTAATGCTGATACTATCTGCTGTAAAACAGGCAGGTTTTCACGAAGTTTCACTTGCCACCAATGGATAGAGAGAGCTTTTATTTTTACGCAAGTGGTGTTTTGTCACTACTGCTTTTTTTTATTTCCATTTTATTTTTTCTTGTAGCCGTTAATCAATCTAGTAAAGTAGAAATTTTTGCTCTAACTAAAAATGAGTATATATCTATATCGATGGAGACATCAACAGATAATAATGTAAAAAAAGAAGAAGTCGCAGAAAAAGAAGAAATTGTAGAAAAGAGTGAAATAAAGCCAAAAGAAGAAGTTGCAAAAAATAGTATTGAAGAAAAAAATAATAATGAAGTTAAAAAAGAGAAGTTTGATGTGAATGATCTGTTTAGTGATGTTAAAACAAAAAAAATTCAAAAATATGAAGAGAAAAAAGAGCCAATACAAAAGAAAAATTTAGAAATTGAAAAAAAAATCAACCCATCAATTGAAAATAAAACCGACTCAATATCAGAAAAAATAAAAACAATAAAAGCTGAAAATAAAAATCAAAAATCAACTAGTTCTGCCCCAGAAGTAAATGAATATCTAGCTAAAATTCAAGCTATTGTTTATCAACATTTTAATCCACCTAAAAATTCTCAAGGTAAGAGAGTAAAAGCTATTGTTGAATTAAATCAAATTGGTAAAGTTTTAGATTTTAGAATTATTTCTTACTCTTCAAATGCTGAGCTAAACAGTGAGTGTGATAAAATAAAAAATAGATTAGCTAATGTTGTGTTTCCAGAAAATCCAGACAATAAATCTGGTATATATACAATAATTTTAATATCTGAATAGAGGTTCTTTTGAGAGTTATACTGATACTTTTCGTTCTGATTTCACTGCTTTATTCTACTGATGCAACAATTGAGGTAATTAAAAAAACGGATTTATTGCCTTCTTTAGCAATTGAGGATTCATCTGAAGGTAGCGACGAAATGTTTAAAACAATGTATTTTAAATCTATTGTAGCAGATATGAATGTTTTATCTATTTTTAATGTAGACAACAGCCATCACAAGAATAGTTATGATGCAAGTTCTGTTTTAGTAGAAAATAAAAATGTAAACTATGTTGTAAGATATAAAACAAGTATAAGCAGTAATGGCACGCTCAATGTAGAGATGAAGTTACTTAGTAAAAATGGTGCAGTTTTTATTAAAAATTACAGTGCAAAAAATATAAAAACATACATTTTTGTTATACACTCCATGGCGTACGATATAAATAAATTCTTAAATCAACCATCCGTTGAGTGGATTAAAAGAAAAGTTATTTTTGCCAAAATGACTGCTCCTAAAAAAAGTGAAATTTTTATAGCAGATTATACTCTTACATATCGGCAAGTTGTTGTAAGTGGTGGATTAAATCTTTTTCCAAAGTGGGCGAACAAAGAGCAGACATCATTTTATTTTAGTTCATTAAATGAGAACAAGCCAACGCTAAAATATGTTGAGATGACCACCGGAAAGAGCAGGGCAGTTATTTCATCAGATGGAATGATGGTTTGTTCTGATGTTAGTGAAGATGGAAAAAAACTACTGCTTACTATGGCACAAGATGGTCAACCTGATATTTATTTATATGGAGTTGAAAGTAAAAAATTAGATAGATTGACAAAATATAAAGGAATTGATGTTGGCGGGCAGTTTGTTGGAGCAGATGGTATTGTTTTTGTTTCTGATAGATTGGGCTATCCTAATATTTTTTATAAAAAAAATAATTTAAATGGTGCAGAACAAGTGATATTTAAAGGAAAAAGCAATTCTGCATGTAGCGTTTTTAATAAATACATAGTATATAAAGCAAGAGAGAGCTCATCAGAATTTTTAGACAATACATTTAATCTATATCTTGCATCAACAGATTCAGATCTTGCTAAAAGATTGACTAGTGTCGGCGTTAATGAGTTCCCTAGATTTTCAGTTGATGGCGACGCTATTATTTTTATAAGAAATTTTCAAGGTCAGAGTTCTATTGGTGTAATCAGAATAAATCATGACACAAACTTTCTTTTTCCACTTAAAGATGGAAAAATTCAATCAATGGATTGGTAGTGTTAAATTTCTGATTGCTAGTTGTTGATTGTTAATTATTTTAAGAGTATAATCACGCAAATTAAAACTAAGGATAGAAGATGAGAAAGTATAAAATTTTTGGTGCATTAGTTGCACTATCATTACTGACTGGATGTGCAGATAAAAGTCCATCACCAAAAGAAGATAGTAGCGCTGCTGTAGTAAAAGAGGATGTCGCTAAAAAACCAACAGAAAATATTGTTTCAAATAGTGAATCAGTTTCTTCGAATCAACCATCAGCATCTGACATGAAAGATTCAGCATCTAACTCTGCTGGAGAATTAAAATCAGATTCAAATGGCATATCTGCTTTAGAGAAAGATTTAGCAATAGTATATTTTGCTTTTGACAAATTTAACATCGATGCAGAAGGCAAGACTAAAATCAATGCAAGTGCTTCTATTCTTAATGGTACAGCTAGTAAATTCTCATTAAAATTAGAAGGTAATTGTGATGAGTTTGGTAGTGATGAATATAATATTGCATTAGGATTAAAAAGAGCAGATGCAGTAAAAAAAGGATTAGTTGCAGAAGGGGTTGACGAGAAGAGAATATCTATGATTAGTTACGGAGAGAGCAATCCTGTGTGTACAGAAAAAACAAAAGAGTGTTGGGCTAAAAATCGTAAAGTTGACTTTAAACTTCTTCCGTAATCTATGAAATTAAATATATTAGCAATATTTTTTTTAATATCTGCTCCATCTTATCTTTTAAGCTCTGAACCTTCCGCGTTCGGAGCCGGAGATTTAAGTAATCCAACCCCTTATGGTCTAACTTCAGGCGAGAAAATAATTTTAGAAAATAATAAAAAACTCCAAACAGTAGTCGTAAAAAGCAATAATCAAGCAAATGAAGTTGAATCAATTAGAGATAGGATTGATGGATTGCAGTCAATTATTGAAAATATAAATCTTACACTCAGAGATGACAAGCTTAAACTAAAAACAATGGATGATAAGTTGCTTTTTGAGCATAATAGCAATATTGAATTTAGTCAAAGATTAATAAATGTAAACCAGTCCAATAGTAAGCTAATTGCAACAAATACAGAAAATATAGAAAAATTAAATTTACTTATAGTTGAAGTCTCAAAAATAGTTGACAAAATAAATGCTACCTTCGTTAGTAAAGATGAGTTTAATGTTTTAATTAAAGATATAAACGAATTTAAAGATTTAGTAGCAAAAGAGTTTAGAGGCGAAGAAAAGCCGAAAAAGAGTAGGCTGGAAAGTTTATCAAACCCAGATATTTATAAAAAAGCAAAAGAGTTGTATGATAAAAAACTTTATTCACAATCACTTGAGCAATATGAATATCTAATTTCTAAAAATTATAAACCTGCTACAGTTCATTATATGGCTGGTGAAGTAAACTATAGTAGTAAGAATTATACTGAAGCTCTATCTTACTATAAAAAAAGCGCTACACTTGATGACAATGCTCAGTATATGCCTGTGTTGATGTTGCATACAGCTATATCTATGTGGGAGCTAGGTGATAAAAAAAATGCAAAAATTTTTTATAATGCCATAGTTTCCAAATACCCAAATAGTGATTCAGCTAAAATAGCACAAAAAAAGTTGAGTTCTCTTAAGTAGAAATAATATTGATTCATTGGTAATTAATGTTATTTCGATAAAATCCATAAAAAATTAAACAAGGTGTTAAGATGGCAATTAAAACAAATCAAATTGTATCAATAGAGTATGAAGTTAGTGATGGAAAAAGTGTTGTTGATAGCAATGTTGGTGATGAGCCTTTAGTGTTTATGTTTGGTAAAGGTCAAATAATACCAGGACTAGAAGAGGGCATAAAAAATATGTTAATAGGTGACAAGGCTGAAATTAAGGTTAATGCAGCTGATGCTTATGGTGAATATAATGATGACGCAATTCAAGAGGTTCCAAAAGATCAATTTGCAGGAATTGATCTTGAGATAGGAATGACCCTTTATGGCCAAGGTGAAGAGGGTGAAACTGTTCAAGTTATTGTTAAGGAGATAGGTGAAGAGAATGTAATAATTGACTTTAATCATCCATTGGCTGGTAAAAATTTAGTTTTTGTTGTCTCTATAAATAATATAAGAGAGGCATCTACACAAGAGCTAATGACTGGTATTCCTGCCGAAAATGAACATGAAGGTCATTGTGGTACTGGCGGCGGTGGCTGTGGATGTAACTAATTTTATAGCTTTGTCAGATACCTCTAAAGAGGTATTTAAAACAGCTACTCTTTTAAAGCCGTTAAATATTAGTTCCCTCATAACTGGAGAGTCTGGTGTTGGAAAAAAAAGTTTAGCATGCTATATTTTTCCAGATGCACATACCTTTGACGCATCTAAGCATGATGAACTTTTAATAGAACTTGAGAGTGTTGAAAGAATTATCATTACCAATTTAGAGAATTCACCAAATATAAAAAAAATCCTAGAGATGATTATTGGCAAAAATATTAAAGTTGTTGCTACTGCAAAAAGCTCATTTTATCATGAGTATATAGATGATATTTTTAGTGTTAAATTCAATATTCCGCCTCTCATGCAAAGAGAAGAGGATGTTGAACCGTTGATAAATAAATTTGCAAAAGAAGCAGAGGAGCTTTTTTCTTTAAATGAGGATTTTGATAGGAAAAATTTTAAACCTGATTTGAGTAAAAATGCAGATTCATTGAGACGACAAGTTATGATTAGTTGCTTACTGCAAAACATAAAAGAGAGTGAGATTATCAATATTATGCAAAATTATTTAGCTGATAAACTTGGCTCAAATAACGATTATGAAAAATTTTTGCATATTTATGAAGTTCCTTTGATAAAAGCTGGGTTAGAGAGATTTAAATCCCAACTTCAGCTCTCAAGCAAACTTGGGTTAAATAGAAATACGCTTAGAAAAAAAATTATTGAAAATGGTAAGTATCTATAAAAAAAGGAGACAAATGAAAAAGATAACAGCAATATTTGCAGGACAAGGTAGTCAAGCGATTGGGATGGGGAAAGATTTTTACGATAACTCGGCCATAGCTAAAGAGATGTTTGAGAAAGCTGGAAAAAGAGTTGGCATAAATTTTGAAGAGTTAATATTTAACGAAAATGAACTTATAAACCAAACACAATATACTCAGCCAGCAATTCTTTTGACTCAAATGGTTGCTTATAGACTATTTAGGGATCTCTGTCCAGATATTAAGGTGGAATTTTTCTTAGGTCATTCATTGGGCGAATTTTCGGCTCTTTGTGCTAGTGGCGCTATTGATTATGTTGATGCGATAGAGTTGGTTCATAGACGCGGACAGCTGATGCAGGATGCATGTAGTGATATTGAAGCTGGAATGATGGTGCTTTTAGGACTTGATGATGAGATAGTTGAAAAGATATGTTTAGATGCTCAAGCTGATGATAAAAAAGTTTGGCCAGCAAATTATAATCAAGATGGGCAGTTGGTTGTGGCTGGCATGAAGGCTGATTTGATATCATTAGAACAAACATTTAAAGATGCAGGAGCAAAAAGAGCAATGCTTTTAAATATGTCTGTTGCTAGTCACTGCAACTTGCTCGCAGCCGCTAAAATTCCTTTAAATAGTTTGATGGAAAGTATGATTGAGGATAGTTTTGAAGCTCCTATTATCTCAAATGTTACTACAAAACCATACAGTACTAAAGATGAAGCAGTTGAGCTTTTAACTGAGCAGTTGGTAAAACCAGTTAAATACAAACAGTCAATCCAAGCTATTTCAGACAAGATAGACATTGCTATAGAGTTTGGAAATGGCACAACCCTTAAGGGATTAAATAAAAAAATTGCCAAAGATTTAGAGACACTGAATGTATTTGATACCTCTTCTATGTCTGAGGTAATTAAGATAATAAATAGCTAAATGAGAGTTACAATCGCTCAAACTATGCCGAAACTTAGTCGTATTAATTACGAAGAGAGTGTTGCGCTGATCGAGCAATATAAAGATAAAAGTGATCTTATTGTGTTTCCAGAATTATCATTAAATGGATATATGTTGCAGGATGGATTACATGATGAAGCGTGGCGCTTAGACGAGTTTGATGCATTTAAAAAAGCTAGTTTGACAATAGATATAGTTGTTGGCGCTGCAATAAAAAATCGCGATGAAACTATCTCTAATAGCGCTCTTTATTTTTCAAATGGAGAACTTTTAGCAAAACACAATAAAGTACATCTGCCTAATTATGGGATGTTCGAAGAAGCTAGATATTTTAAAGCTGGTGAGTATTTTGATAGTCTCATAAGTAGGTTTGGAAAGATATCTATGCTCGTTTGTGAAGATTTATGGCATGAGGCTGTTCATGAGGATTTGGTTAAACAAAACCCAGACTACATTATTGTTCTTGCTGCTTCGCCTGCGAGAGGTTTTAGTGATAGTAGACTTGAGATAGAAGACAAATGGTATGATATTATAAAAAAAGTTGCAAAAAAATGTAGTGCAAAACTTATATTTGTCAACAGAGTTGGGTTTGAAGATGGACTTGGTTTTTGGGGCGGAAGTTGTGTGATTGATGAAAACTCAAATATTATGTATAAGTTGCCTCGCTATGAAAAAAGTACAAAAACATTTAATATATAGGAATAAAAAATGAAAATAGCAATAATGGGCGCAATGCCAGAAGAGATAGCTCCAATACTCAAGAGACTAGAAACATACAAAACAATAGAGTATGCTGGTAACAAATATTATGAAGCATCATACAAAGGTGTTGATTTGGTTGTAGCGTATTCAAAAATCGGAAAAGTTTTCTCGACTCTTACTGCCACAACGATGATTGAGCATTTTGGTATAAGTGTAATGCTTTTTTCTGGTGTTGCTGGAGCTATATCTTCTGAGTTAAAAGTTGGAGATCTTATTGTTGCATCAAAACTCTCTCAACATGACCTAGACATAACGGCATTTGGCCATCCTTATGGATATGTTCCTGAGGGTTCGGTTTATGTTGAGGCAGATAGAAAAATGATTGAGATAAGTAAAGCTGTAGCTTCTGAAATTGGAAAGACAGTTAAAGAGGGCATTATTGCAACAGGCGATCAGTTTGTTGCAAATGAAGAGAGAAAAAACTGGATAGGAAAAAC
Organism: Sulfurimonas sp.; assembly: GCA_021732045.1. Next base: position 569,420 of record JAKFWK010000002.1, on the reverse strand, counting down.
ATTTAATGCTGATGCTCTTGAGATGGAGGGTGCCAGTGTTGCTGTGGTTTGCGATGCGCTAAATGTGCCATTTTTTATACTTCGCGCTATTAGTGATGCTGCTGATATGGATGCGAGTTTTAGTTTTGATGAGTTTTTAGAGACAAGCGCTAATGAGAGTGCTGAATTTATAATGAAAATGGTAGATAAACTTATTGATTAAAATATCTAAAAAAATCATGAGTAAGCTTGGCAAAACTAATGCCGAGTTTAATCTAATAGAAGAGGGTGATAAAATTTTAGTTGGGCTTAGTGGTGGAAAAGATTCACTAACTATGATTCACGCTATGAAAGAGCAACAAAAAAGAGCACCTTTTAAATTTGAGTTTATTGCTGTAACTGTGGGTTATGGTATGGATGAAAACTTTGATAAACTCGCCGCTCATTGCAGAGAATATGACATTGAGCATATAATCCATGATACTGATATTTATAGCCTTGCAGAAGAAAAAATTAGAAAAAATTCATCATTTTGTAGTTTTTTCTCTCGCATGAGAAGAGGCTCTTTGTACAGCGTTGCCCAAAAATATGGTTGCAATAAAGTAGCTCTTGGCCACCATATGGATGATGCGGCAGAGAGTTTTTTTATGAATTTTATATATAATGGTCAAATGCGCTCATTAGCACCAAAATATAGAGCAGAAAATGGCTTAATTGTGATTCGTCCGTTGATTCAGATGAGAGAGCGACAGCTATCTGCATTTGTGCTTGATAATGAGATCTCTACAATTGGCGATGAAGCTTGTCCTTCGATGAGGTTTGATGTTAAAATGCCTCACGCCAGAGCAAACACAAAAGTTATGTTAGCAAAGATGGAGAGAGAGTTCCCAGCTCTATTTACTAGTCTAAATTCTGCATTCAAAAATATATCATACGAGAGTTTTTTTGACGCAGAGAAATTCAATGTTTAAATCCATCGTAAATTACTTATGATATTATACATTTCAAATTTTTATCAAGCATATTTAACCAACAAGGAAAGATAATGGGCAGAGCCTTTGAATACAGAAAAGCATCAAAACTAAAAAGATGGGGAGCAATGTCAAAGTTGTTTCCAAAATTGGGAAAAATAATCACTATGGCAGCCAAAGATGGTGGCACAGATCCTGACACAAACTCTAGACTTCGCACTGCTGTACTAAATGCAAAAGCTGAAAATATGCCAAAAGATAATATTGACGCAGCTATAAAAAGGGCATTAGCAAAAGATACAGCTAGCATGTTAGAGGTAAATTTTGAGGGAAAAGCTCCACATGGAGTGCAGTTTTTTATAGAATGTATGACGGATAATAACACAAGAACTGTAGCAAATGTTAAAAATATACTTACAAAACATGGTGGAGAGATGCTGACAAAAGGCTCTTTAGAGTTTATGTTTGACAGAAAAACATTAATAGAGTTTGCTCTTGAAGATGGGATGAACCTAGAAGAGCTTGAGCTTGAGCTTATTGATGCTGGATTGGAAGAGATAGAAGAAGATAGTGGTACAGTTGTTGTAACTGGTGATTATACTAGTTTTGGTGCTTTAAACTCGGCAATTGAAAGTTTGGGCATAGAGATTTTAAAGGCTACCTTAGAGAGAATGCCAAATTCTCCAATTTCTATCACCGAGCAACAACAAGCAGATATAGACAAGATAATGGATAAGCTGGATGACGATGATGATGTTCAGAAAGTTTATACAAATATAGAATAATTGACTGCAATCTCTCTCAAGAATCTTTTATTGTGATTCTTGTAGAGTTTTTCTAATGCCCACCACTTACGGCTTTGCCCATGTCCCACATAGGTAAAAATATACCAAGTGCCAATAAAATAACCATTCCAGCAATAATAAAAAGCATAATAGGCTCCACCGCTTCAGATAAACCATCTATTATGGCATCAAATCTCATTTTAAAATACTCGGCCACTTTGGTTATCATGGCATCAAGAGTACCACTGTCTTCACCAGCTCTAACCATTTGAATTATCATATTTTCAAAAAGTTTCGTATCTTCAAGTCCTTTGTTTAACGCTGAGCCCTTCTCTACAGCCATCCTTACTGATAGTAGTTTTGTTTTTAGTGGAAGATTATCAATCATAGATATAGAGGTATCAAGAGCCTCAGCTATTGGGATACCTGCTCTAATTAACTCAGAAAATACAAGTGTAAAGCGACTAAGTGTTGAGAACATTATGAGATTTTTAACAAGGTATGTTCTAAGTAATACTTTATGCCAACCATATCTTATGTGAATATAGTTGTTTATGAGATATCTAAATATCATAAATGATGTAAAAAGTATTGCCAAGACATAAAGTCCATAGTTATTAAAAAGATGCTCAAGATAGAGTAGTATCTTTGTTGGTAGAGGTAGCTCAGCATGAAGTTTTTCAAACATACTCTTAAAGTTAGGAACAACATATGAGATTAAAATAACAAAAGCAACCGCCATTGCGATCATTACATTTCTGGGATATGCCATAGCTTTTTTAAATTTGATAAAGTTGGCTCTAATCTCTTCTAGCATATTTGCTAGTGAATAAAGTGCATCATCTAGATTACCTGTCTTTTCACCTAATTGAGTCATGGCAATAGTAAGGTTTCCTAATTCAAAACTAAAGTTGCTCATTGACTTAGAGAGTGACTGACCTGAATTTATATCTTCAGCAAGTTTATTGAAAATAAATTTTAAATTTTCATCATTTGTTGATTTTGAAATCTCATTGAGCGATTCATATATTGAAATTCCAGCATTAGTCATAACAGCAAGTTGTCTTATAGATGCAATCAAGGCATCTGGCTTCAGTTTTTTCTTTTTTACATTGCTCAGTAAATTTGTTTTAAATCTTTTAAATCTAACTTCGAGTGGTTCCTCTGCTTCTGTTACTTTGATTATTATTCCAGAATATTTTAGTTTAGCACTATCATTTGCCTGTTTTCTGTCTTCAGCATAAATACCAAATTCCTCTTTTTTACCTTTTGTGAGTATAGTTGCTATATAATAATTCATTATTTTGCCACCTTTAAAATTTCTTCTAAGCTAGTTACTCCAGCAAGAGCCTTGTCTATTCCGTTGTCAAGTAAGCCAACAAAGCCATCTTTGTTTGCTTGTGCACGCAGAGCTTCCATCGACGCACCTTTTGCAATTAGTGATCTTAAATCGTCAGTAATTACAAGAACTTCACAGATCATCTCTCTTCCCATGTATCCAGTTTCATTACACTCTCTGCACCCTTTTCCAACATAAAATCTGCTATTTTCTGGTAACATGTGATGTAATTCCTCGAGTGTTGTAGCTGATATTCTCTCTTCAGTTTTACAGTTTTTGCATATTTTTCTTACAAGTCTTTGTGCCTGAATTGCAACAAGCGCCCCACTTATAAGGTAGTGTGGTATACCCATATCAACCATACGAGTAATAGCGCTAATTGAATCATTTGTATGAAGAGTTGAAATTACCATATGTCCAGTAAGCGCGGCTTTTACTGCAATTTCCAGTGTCTCTTTATCTCGAATCTCTCCAATCATAATTTTATCTGGATCTTGTCTTAAAATAGATCTTAGTGCATCAGCAAAACTTAGACCCACCTTTGGGTTAACTTGAACTTGTTGAATTAGATTCATTCGGTATTCTACTGGATCCTCAACTGTAATTACTTTGTCTTCAACATTTCTTAGTTCGTTTAATGCGCCATAGAGTGTGGTTGTCTTACCACTTCCTGTTGGACCAGTTACTAGTATAATCCCATATGGAACATGAAGAGCTTTTAGTAGTTTTTGATAGCTTGCGGTATCCATTCCTGCATCTTCTAGTTGCACCAATGCCTTTTCTTTATCAAGAACCCTGTTAACTATAGACTCTCCATATATTGTCGGGAGAGTAGAGATACGAAAATCATACTCTCTATTTCCAACCATTGTTGAAAATCTTCCATCTTGTTGCTTTCTTTTTTCTGCAATATCAAGATTTGCTAATAGTTTTAATCTTGAGGCAAGTGGTGGATAAATATCTTTTTCAAATATAAAGATTTCAGCCAATCTCCCATCTATTCTCGCCCTAACTACACAGTTTTTTTCAGTTGGCTCAATATGAATATCACTAGCTCGACCTTTTATGCAGGCATTTAATATAACATCAATAAGAAGAAGTATAGAAGATGCTTCTTGCTGCTGTTCAATCGAGCTTATAGAGTTTAGTTCATCCCTTATCTTTTTAACTAAGCCCTTTACACTATCTTTTAGTTCTAACTTAAATAGATAAGCTGCTATCTGTTTTTTTGTTGCAACTGCTATTTTTATAGGTTTTCTTGGAAATAGTCTTTGTACTGCGTCTTGTGCTTCTAAATCTAATGGGTCACTAAAAGCAATAACTATGTTTAAATCATTTTCAGATATTGGAAAGACATTATATTTTTTGAGCTGAGCCAATGAGATATTGGCGGTTAATCTATAGTCCATATCTATGGAGTCTAAGTCTAAAAATGGGCGATTTTGTTCGTGAGCTAGCTTAATCAATACATCTTTTTCATGTATATAATCATAATTATCAATTATGGATAAGTTGTATTCACCATTTAAAATTTTCTCAACAATAAACCTAATAAGTCTATCCATAGTCATGAAACCAGAAATGGTAATGTCTCTTAGAATTAAGTTGTTATCTAATCCTTTGGCAACTAATCTATCAACCTGACTCTTCATTATCGAGCCATTTGCTAGTAAGTCTGAAATAATTCTATCCATATTTTCCTACCAGTATATATGTTGAGCTATTGTTGTAGAATCATATAACTCTTCAATCACTATTTTATCAAGATATTTATCTTTTATGGTGTATAGCTTGTAGCTAACTCTATTGTCTTTATCATCTTTTAGAAGATAGTATTGTTGCTTGTTGTTGTCTAGTTTAACATATAGATCAAAAACTTTAGACAACACATGGTCTGTAGTTGGCAGATTTAGTGACTTCAGATTATAGTTATCAAGCAATGCGTGATATAAAAGTTTTTTTTGCATATAGATAATAGAGAAATATGAGGCATTGGAGCGTGACTCTTTTGAGGCTCTGAGGGCTGTAATGGCTATTGGAAGTCGATCGATATAATCAACATTTAGGCATGCGAATGCATACAAGGATATGTACTCTTCATCATTTACATTTGAATTAAAATTATTAAATCCAATATTACAAACTTCTTTAAATTTTCTATTTTCATAAAGATTCAACATATTTTTTTTGATATTATATGCATAAGAGTTAATTATAATTAATAAAATTATAAATATTTTCATTTGAATTTTCCTGATTTAAGATCATCTAAGAATATTTTTGCATTTTGCGATTTTGTGGATGACACATACTGCTCTAGCGTTTGAATTGCCTTGTCTCTTTGATTTAATTTAACTAGTGATTTAGCAAAGATAATCCAGCTCTCGTCAATATTACTATCAATGCCATTTGTGGTGAGTGCATAGTTGTATGAATGTTCATATTCGGCAAGTTGATAATATTTTTTTGCAATAAACAAACTTAAAGCTGGATTTTTATTTACATTGAACCTTTTTATTACATCTTGTATATCACTATTTTCTTTATTTATTGTTATTTTTTCGGAAGCTTTATTTTCAATTTTTGTAGTTTGTTTTTTTTGTGCCGGAGCGATATCTACTATAATTTCTTCTTTTTTTACTGGAGCAATCGCGGGAGTGACCAATGATATTTTGTCGTGCGTAATTTGAGAGTCTATAATACTACTCTTAGACGAACTTAGTTTTATATTTTTCATAAATTCAAGAGAAGGAGTAAAAATTATTTTATTGTCTGAAGAGATTTCATTGATTTGCCCTTCTTTGTCGCTTCTATTTTTATCACTTGCATTATCTTCTGTAGTGGTTGCTGAAATAACCGTTGAGACATTGGTACTATTTCCTTGGCTATTTTTACTTACTGTTTTGTTTTGCTCGGCATATATTTTATCTGCTTGCGCGCTGTTGTATATATTAGTCATTGTAAAATACGCAAGCAATAAAATAAAAATAACTAAAATAAAAATAACTATATAAGGTACATATAATTTTAGTTTATATTTTTTATGTCTATTTTCTAAATCATTTATGTTAAGCATTTAATAATCCAGTGTGAATAGCTGACATCTCAATAATTTTTTTAGATATCTCTTTTGAATTAATTCTTGATGGATCGTTACTCGCATAATAAGTATATATTTCAAATATTGTAAAAATTAATTTATTCGTCTCTCTGTAGTTACCATCAGTAAATTTATATATTAAATTTACCGCTTTTTGTGTAAACATTGTTGCTGTATCTAGATTGTTTGCCAACATAAGTTTTTTTTGAATATATAGCTGTAGTTCACTTGCGGATGCATTATCCAGTCTTATATTTTCCCATATTCTGGTTTGAAAATGCTCTTTAGCTATCAAATCCTCTTTTTCTGTTTTATGAAGAGCAATTACAAATTTTACTTTTCTTGTATCTGATAGGAGTCTTATTTTTTCCATAAGTGCCGTAGAGTAAAGCTGTGCTTCATCTAGCATTATAATGGGAATAGTGACCTCTTTTTGTTCACTATTTTCTACCACCTTCATAAATTGAGTAAAATTTAGCTCATTATTATATTTCATATCATACAAATCTTGAGCTATTGTTTTAAAAAACTCACTTTCATCTAGTATGGGAGTTTTGTAGAGATATATTTTTTGAGACTCTTTGATGTCATTGTAGAGTTTTGATAGCAACATGCTCTTGCCTGCTCCAGGCTTTCCATAGAGCATTATCATTTTTATTGGTTTTTTTAAAGACTCTTTAAAAGATTGATAGATAATAGAGACTCTTTCAAGCTTTATAAAATCTTTACTGTTTACAGCATCCAAAAAAACATTTTTAGAGTTTTCAAAGATATCAGTTCTCAAATTTACTCTTTTGAGTCATTCGAGTCACTTGTTAGACTAACAGTCGCTTCTTTCGCGCTTTTTAATATCTTTTCTGAGAAGTTTTGATATCCTAAGCTCTCTAGTGAAAGATTTGACTTATCTCTGTTTATGATATGAGGCTCTATTACTATTATAAGTTCTTGAACAACTTTTTGTTTATTCTCATATTTAAAAAGAGAGTTGATTATTGGAATATCGCCAAGTATTGGTACCTTGATAACATTATTTGTGTAGCTTGTATTGATTAGTCCACCAAGAATAATTCTATTTCCATCTTTTACTGTAACAACAGATGAGAGTTGTCTTCGTCTTAAGTCAGGCGGCATAGTTCTTTCTGCACCAGCAACAAGAGTCATGTCTGAAGCTGTTTCTGATAATGATGGATTTATTTTTAGTGTTATTGTTTTATCATCAGATATCTCTGGTGTTATATCTAGAAGAACACCAGCAAAAACAGATAAAACTTGATCTTCTTGACTCGTGGTTCCTGTCGTTCCACCAGCAAGTGTGCTTGAGCTTTGTATTTTATAAAAGAACTCGGTTCCTGCTGATATTATAGCTGGTTGGTTGTTAAGTGTTAAGACTTTTGGATTTGAGATAGAGTTTACTTCACCCTGTGTCTTTAAAAATTTAATAACTTCATTCAAAGTGCCTTTTGCGTTAATGTTGATAAGATGCGCATTATCACTACTACCACCATATGTTCCAGTTGTGATTCTTCCATCTTTAAATTCACTTACATTTTTAGCAAATATTTTATCAACACTAACATTTATATTTTCGAGCGCAAAAAGTTGGCTCCAGTCAACCCCTGTTGTTTTACCATCGCTTAGCGTAACAGAGAGTAGCTGAACATCTATAAGTACTTCTAGCTTTACTTTATCCTGAAGAGCTTTTAAGTATTTCTCAAATCTCTCTATCTGCTTAGATGTTGCAGTTACTGTTATGATTCCAGCGTTTTTGTTGATAACTGGGGCTTCAGCTAGATACATATCTTGAGGTCTATTTAAGATTTTTTGAAACTCTAAGTCTAACTCTTTCCAAAAATGAACTTCATCTACAGACTCTATTTTTATGCCCGACTTTCCACTTTTTGCTCGATTGATACCAGTGCCAGTGTTGCCACCGGCAGTAGCGCCAGTAGTGCCACCAGCCCCAGTAGTGCCAGTAGTGCCACCAGCGCCCTCAGAAGAAAGAGTTACATCTGTGGCTCCAGTGCTTTTTCTTTGTGATAAGATATAATCAATACTAAACAGCTTTGTCGTTAGATAAGAGATTTTCAATATATTGTTTTCAATCGTATACGACAAATTATTCTCTTTTAAGACAATATTTAGGACTTCATCTATTGTAAGATTGTTTAAATTTGTTTTATTTAGTTTTGTCTCTAAAAACTCTTGGGCTTTTGGATCAGTTACAATAATGCTAAATCCACACTCATCGCTTAATTGCTCTACAAAATCTATAATCTTCGTATTTTTTGTGGAGCTAATGCTGAATAGTTCATATGAACAATCGGCCATAATACTACTGGAGAGTAGTGAAGCCAAAAGAGCTGTACATAGTGATATTTTTATAAGTTTCATGAATGTATCCTACTTATTTTTAAATTTTAGAGTTTGTTTTTGGCTGCTTGTAGATAAAATAATCTCTTTGCCTCCATCTTTTAGTGTCACTGAATTTTTATCAATATCCACTACCATATAGCCATCAATTTTCTCGCCCTTTTTATACCATCTCTCATCAATCAAAGCTGATTTGTTCATAACAGCAATAAGTTGATAATCTCTCTTCTTAACACTCTCTTTTATTGTTAATATTGATGGTAGTCCAGGTTTTTGAATAACTGTAACCACGGTAGATGAAGCAAGACCTTTTCTAGCCTCTTTTTTTTCTTTTTTATTTTTTTCTAAAAATACAAAAGTGTCAGTCATGGTTGTTATTTTAATGCCATTTCGTGGTGGTTTTATTGCCTCAATTTGCTCATCAACCCACTCTAGCTCTGTAGCTACTAAAATAGTGCTCATAAAAAATAGTAGAAGAAAAGTTATTGTTTTTGTTTTCATTAGTATGTAATCCCCCATACTGAGATATCTAATCTTGATTTTAGTTTATCTTCCGCGGAGATATTAAAATCATGTAAATCAACAACTAATTCACTCTGTTCTAGTGAGTTGATAAAGTTTAGTGTATCTGAATGCTTTCCTGTCGCATCTATTGTTATATCCAGTATATGACCAAAAGATGTATTGCTATCAACATATTTATTTTTTATCGCAACAATTTTGACATTATGTTTTACTGCATTGATTGAAATTGAGTGGAGATACTCACCCCATGTTCGCTCATCATATATTAAAGATGAAATAGTTTCTATTTTGCCTTTAATATATTGATTGTTGTTTTTAGTAATTAAAATCTCATCTTTTGCTTTTATTATTTCTTGTTTTAACATGGCTATTTTTGCTTCTGTATTTACAAGAAGATAATTTTTGTCAACTTCTATTTTTGCACTTAGAGTATCCACTCTCTCTTTAATTATTTTAAATTTATCAAGAGACAAATCATAAAATGGATATGAAATAGCAGCTGAGATAAAGACAATCATTATATAAATCATCTTTACATCTTTTTGAGATTTTAATCTAAAAAAAGTATCTATGGATTGTAAAAACTCTTCCGTAATTAATTTGAAATTCATAATAAGCTCACTTTCAACTCACCAAAATATAATTTTGATTCATTTTCGTATGATATTTTCTCAATAGAAAAATGAAATCTTCCATCATATGTTTTAGTTAAATACTCTATCAGACTTGTTATTTTTTTGTCGCTCGATGATACAAGACCAAGTCTTAATACTTTTGTTGAAGCTATTTTGCCTTCTACTGTGGCTTCTGCGTATGTTAGCGTTTCGAGCTTAACATTATATTTATCTAAATCTTTTGATAGGATATATATTAGTTCTGCTTTTGACGGATAGTTTACTTTAACATCATGTATTTTAATTAAAGTATTCTTTTTCTCAGTATACTCTTCTTGCTCTTTTTTTAAGATAGTTAATACTTTCTCTTTATCTGCCTCAATACTTTTAATAATAGCTTCTGTTGTTGTTTTAATTCTATGTGTCTCGTTGTACTTATTTTCCAACAATTTTTCTTGCATAGTCTGGGCATATGTTAATGTCCAGTATGAAATAGGGTATAAAAATGATACAAACAGTGCAGCGGCACCAAGAAGTATGGCTTTTCCACTCTCTCTCTTTGCAAACTTTGGAGGTCTGTGATATGTTGTAAAATTACACTCATATCTATCTTCTTTCCCAAGAGTTGTATAAAGATGCATTAAATAGTGTATATGCTCTACATGTTTATTGGAATTTTGAAAACCATAGTCAAAATTAAAATATTTACTTTTTATCCCGAGTTCTACTTCGGTTATCTCATCTAGTTTTGATTCACTATCTAGTTGAGAATCTATATAAATAATATCAATTTTATCAATATCTAGAGCTCTCTTAACATAAGTTAAAATATCGCTTATATTTGCAAATATCTCTTTATATAATCTAAGTGTGTCTAATTTGTAAGGACTATTTGTAGTTTTTAAATCTTCAAATGTTAAAAATCTAATAAATTCATCATACTCTACAAATTCGCCATATAGTTCACAAAATCTCTCATGCATCTGCCTGAAAGAGAAGTTTATGGATTTTGTGTATAAAAATTCTTTTTCTCTGTAGATTGTAATAGAAGTGTCATTTTCTTGAAAGTATACAAAACAGTGTGTCCCAATATCTTCAATAATCTCCTTTGCATAAAGTGATTTAAACAGCAGTGGAGATGGAATAATATAATCAATATATTTAACTTTTTCAATAGTGCCTCTAAAAGTATCTTCAATACTTAATGGATCTGCTATGAATATTTGATAAACCCTATTGTCTTCATCTAGATTATTAAATGTTTCAATGTATTGAATTTGATAAGTTATTGCTTGATCTAGACCTAGTTCGTCATATGCTTTATTGTTTATAGCATCATACAAGTCTTCGGTTGGAATGTTCTTACTAATCGATATATGACTATTGATAAATCCACTTGTGTTCAGATAAGATATTACATATTGCTCATTACTATATTGTGGTAGATTGATTTCATTTAAAAAACTGGCTACCGCTGATACATATGAATTTTTATACGGATTAACAGAAAGTACATTGGAGAAAGAGTGATGTTCTTTTTTACTCATTATTTAAGATCCCCTTTAAAATGAATTTTAGACATCGCACAAAATTCATTATTTTTATAAAATTCAACTCTATAAACTAAGCCATCTTCGTCTACGGAAAATCTCTTATCCATATCTTGAAGTCCTACTTTTATACCGCTTTCATCAACAGAACCTTTTGAGGTAAATCCAATAATATTTACGCGATAACCATCTCGTTTAATAATACTTAAATCGTCTTTTGCAAAAATATCTGAAGCTTTATTTAATGAAATAAGTTTGTCATCCACGATAGCACTGAATTTTGGCATACAACTTTCATTCATCTTAAAATATTGCGCTTGTAGTGTCGTTATTTTTTGATTGCCAATCGAGACAACAAAACTATCATCAATTTGCATAACACTCCCTAATAGGCTAGAAAACTTAAATACATTATCTTTTGATTTTAGTGGAATGAAGCTTAAAGATTTTTTTATATTGGATAAATCTATATTAAAATTATCATTTATTGTTAAAATCCCATAATTTTTTATTATATTGTCAAGTGTTTTTTCATTTAAATCAAATTCTCTACTAAATGCTATCCCCATTATGTGCATAAACTCTTCTATTGCGGCGAGATGATAGAAAACTTTTTGAGACAGAGTTGAGAGATTTTTACTGCTCTCTAGAGCAAAGGCTGGTTTGTTGTTGTTAACTGAGAAGTATGTTAAAGACAACTGCATGGCTTCATCTTCAAATTTTGTATTCGTATTTTTAACATCAAAGCTGTGATGGTCCTCTATTAGCTTGTTGTTGATTCTGTTTTTAATATCAAGTGCTATTTTATTTAAATCACCAAATGGCTGATCTTTATTCAAGATACATTGATCAATAACGCAGGTTTGTCCCCATGCATTAGGGTTAAATATGCTCCCTTTGCCTGTTTTTCTATAAAACCCATGCCCATCATGAAGATTTAAAATTAAAGATACATTTTTATCTAATATAATATTTTTAATCTCTTGAATAATTTGCTTATCTTTATCTTTATCATCAATTAAAGAGAATTTTCTGTTCATATCTCCATTAATGCCTCTTTGGTTATTTTGAATACTTTCTTGATTTAAGTTTGGAACAATCCAGAGATTTTTCGAGTTAATTCTGTAGTGTGATGCTAGAATTGATGCAGCAAAATAACCACCTGGCTCATCGCCATGGATACCACCTATAACAAGTAGTGTCGTGTTTGAATCATTGTTGTTTTTTTTTATTAGCTGAATTTGAGCGTAAGCACTTGAGTGAAAAAAAATAGATACTAAAAGCATTTTTAATAAGATAGATTTCATGATATCTTATTTTTCTGTGAGTATTTTTATTTTTTTATTCTTATCAAGCTCTATAATTAAAGTTTTTTCACCGTTAAATTTGAATGAATCAGATTTGTATAACTCTTTAAAATTTATTTGATAGATATTTGAAGAGTTCGGATATGGAATAACATTGATATCATTAAATACTATGCTTTTTCTCTCATTCTTTTTAAAAATTCTATTTTTATAATCTTTAAACTGCTGAAATGCAACCCCATCTTCTCTCACAAAGTCTTGAGAGTAAAAATTAAGATAATTGTCCAACTCATCATAAATCCAACTATATCTCCACGCATAAAGTTGAGATAGTATTGATGCAAAAACTTCCTTTTGTGCATTTTGTTTTGTCTTAACATCGTCAATAATAATTAGAGTTTTTGCCATATCAATATTTCTATTTAAGCACTCAATACTTTGATTATTTATTACTATACAACCTCTTGTGAATTCGTTTCTATTTTCTTGTTCTGGAAGACCATGTATCCATATACCTGAGCCATTTTTCCCCTTGTATGTGTCATATACATTTGGATAAGAAGTCACGAATGCCAATGGTCCATAAAATGGATCTAACTGTGTATCTTTTGAGAGTTTATTGACTATCGTATAGATTCCTATGGGAGTCTTGTGATCACCTTCTTTTACTTTGTCGCCTTTTAATTTGCCAGTAAAAGCGTTGTATCTCTTTTTAAATTTAAAATTACCATTTTGCTCTTGAGCATAAAACTCCAGTGTTTGCTCGGATTTGTCGCATATAAGAAGGTTTGAGTATGACTCAAGATACCCAAAAGATGTATCTTTGCTTCTAACGATGTCGCTCCAATACTTAACACTTGTAAGTTCCATATCCATCTGTTTTTCTATGTCGGTTATTCCGTTTAGCCTATAATTTGTTAAAATATCACCAGCATAAAGTGATAAACTGACTAAAATTAAAAAAACTATTCTCATGACTTGTATCCTATCTCTTCTAAAAATGATTTGTCTTTACTCCACCCTTTTTTGACACTAACTTCTAACTCAAGAAAGGCTTTTTTCCCGCTAAGTGCTTCTATCTTCTCTCTGGCATATTTGCCAATTCTTTTTATGGTTTCACCACCTTTACCAATCATGATTCCCTTTTGAGAATCTTTTTCGATAATAATGGTTGCAAATATTTTATCCAGCCTCTTGTCTTCTTCAATTTTTTCGATTAAAACATCAGACTCGTATGGGATTTCGTCACTTACATTTGCAAAAATACCTTCCCTGATAAAGCCAGCATAGATATCACGAACAAGTTCGCTCGTTAAATCATCTGGGTCATATAGAAATGGAGAGAGAGGCAATAATTTCGATATTGTGTTTAGTAGATCTTTATGACCAACTTTTTTAGGAACGGCCATTGGAATCAGTGCTTCAAAAAGGTCTGAAAATTTATTATATTGGGCAATTTTTTTGAAAAGTTTATCTTGTGATACTTGATCTATTTTACTAAGTACAATAATATGTTTTATCTTGGAGTTGTTAAGTTTTAAAAATTTCTCATAATTCTCAATATTGTCGGTAACTGGAGCAAGGTAGACAATTAGATCACAATCACCCATGGCTTTTAGTGCTTCATCAAGCATGAACTGATTTAACACTTTTTCTCTCTCGTGAAGTCCTGGTGTGTCAACAAATATTATTTGCGTGTTTTCGTGCATTACAATTGCATTTGATCTTTTTCTTGTTGCATTTGCCTTTTGGCTAACCATCGCAATATTTTCTCCAAGAAGAGAGTTCATAAGTGTGCTTTTTCCAGCATTTGGACGACCGATAAGAGAGACGAAGCCAGCTTTTGAGCCAGTTTCTTTATTGAAACCTAAAGAGTTTGTTTCAATCATTTCTATTCGCCTACAACATCAACATGAATTGTTGCGTGTATCGAATGTCCAAGTTTAAAATCTAGGCTATGCTCTCCAATCGTCTTAATTGCGGCTTTATCTGTTATGTGTTTTTTGTCAATCTCTATGTTGTGTTGCTCGTTTAAAGCATGGGCAATATCATCTTTTGTAATTGAACCAAATAGATGACCATTTTGACCAAGTTTCTTTTTGATAACTATTTTAGCTTTATCTAGTTTTTTTGCTATCTCTTTTAGTGAAGCAATCTCTTCTTCTAAATCTTTAGCTTCTTGAATTTTTTGCGCAACATGCCCAGCTAATATCTCAGTTGTAGCATGTTTTGCAAGACCTGTTCCGATTAAAAAGTTTTTACCATATCCATCTTTAACCTCTTTAACTTCACCAGCTTTGCCTAAATTTTTTACATCTTTAATCAGTAATACTTTCATCTTTTTCCTTATCTCTCTATTTTTCCGCCATAAGAGACAATACCATAAGATAAATTCCCTATTTTCGTGTGACCCATATCTCTTAAAATTCTTGCACAGTGAGCGCTTCTGCTGCCAACATGACAATAAACAATTATGTTTTCATCTTTACTTAGTTTTGCTTCATCGAGCGTTGGAAAAAAACTGCTTGTTGGTATAAGTTTGTCTGCACCTTCGATATGGCCCATTTGCCACTCCATATGCTCGCGAACATCTACTAGTTTAAAATCAACCATGCCAATAGCACGAGCTTCAAGCAGTGACTCAAGCTCATCGCTATCCAGCTCTTTTTTGTTTACTAATACTTGGCACTCTTCTTTTGTTAGACCACGAGAGTGTTGGTGTACTGCGCTCTCCATTCCAAGCTCTAATTTTTTTGCTTCCGCGTACTCTGGAGTACAATATATCTGACAGTGACACACACCATCTTCTGGAATCTCTTTTTCAATCGCTATAGTGCAAGGACATGTTCTGTTATCTGTACTTTGGAATTTTCCATCGACCTCTTCAACCATATAGCATGGACAAAATCTCTTGTTGTACATTACTTTATTTCTAGCAAGTCCAAGTTGTACACCTTCATTTATCTCTGCCATAGGATTATATTGCCAGTTGAACTGTTTTATGACTTTATCTGTAAATTTAATTGTTTTCTCTAGTTCGGCTTGAAATTCTGGTGAATTCATATCTATTTTAATGATACTCATATTTTTTTCCTGGTTCTTTATTTTCTATTTTTTCTAGCTTTACCAGCTATTATAAAACGCAGTGCATTGAGCTTAATGAACCCTGCGGCATCTTTTTGATTATATACAGAATCTTCTTCAAAAGTACAATACTCTGGGTTGAAAAGTGAATACTCAGATGCACGACCAACAACGGTTACATTCCCTTTGTAGAGTTTTAATCTTACAGTTCCAAATACATTTGTTTGTGATTTGTCAATTGCAGATTGAAGCATTTCTCTCTCTGGAGAGAACCAAAAGCCGTTATAGATAAGTTTTGCATATCTAGGCATCAACTCATCTTTTAGATGCGCCTCTTCCCTATCGAGCGTAATTGACTCAATTGCACGATGAGCTTTAATCATAATAGTTCCACCTGGAGTCTCATAACATCCACGGCTTTTCATTCCTACAAATCTGTTTTCTACTATATCTGCGCGACCAATTCCATGTTTTCCGCCAATTTGATTTAGTGTAGCAAGCATTGTTGCAGGTGAGAGCTCTTCTCCATTTAACGAGACTGGATCACCATTTTTATAGCCGATAGTGATATACTCTGGAGTATCTGGAGCATCTTCTGGTTTTGTAGTCCAAAGCCACATGCTATCTTCTGGCTCTGCGTTTGGATCCTCTAAAATTCCACCTTCGTATGAGATGTGAAGCAGGTTTGCATCCATAGAGTATGGAGATTTCTTGCCTTTCTTCTCTATCTGAATTCCATGTTCTGCCGCATATGCTAAAAGTTTTTCTCTTGAGTTTAGATCCCACTCCCTCCATGGAGCGATAATTGTCAGCGTTGAATCTTTGCCTAAATAACCCATCTCAAAACGAACCTGATCATTTCCTTTCCCAGTTGCACCATGACTTACGCCATCGGCGCCAGTGATATGAGCGATTTCAACTTGTCTTTTTGCAATTAGGGGTCTTGCAATTGAGGTTCCTAAAAGGTACTCTCCCTCATAGATGGCATTAGCTCTAAACATTGGGAATACATAGTCTTTTACAAACTCTTCTCTTAAGTCGTCAATAAAAATATTTTCAGGTTTAATGCCTAAAGATAGCGCTTTAATTCGAGCTGGTTCAACTTCTTCTCCTTGACCAATATCCGCAGTAAAAGTTACAACTTCGCATTTATACTCGTCTTGAAGCCATTTTAAGATTACGCTTGTGTCTAATCCACCAGAGTAAGCCAGAACTACTTTTTTAACATTTTTTTTCATATAACAGCCCTTGTAAAATAAATAATTGTTGGGATTTTACAACAAAAGAGTTTAAAAGAGAGTTAGTTGTGCGAGGGTAAGTCTCTGATATAATTTAGTGCAGAGTTTTGCTAGATAAATCTTAAAAGAATAAATGCGGATACAAAAGAGCTTTTATTACCCTTTTGTATCAAATAGTATCCCAGTAACTTCTTGCATTTTTGGAAGAAAATCAGCTGCTTGTTCCGCTGGAAATCTTCTTAGTAGTTTACTTGTTTCAGATTCTACAACTGATACATAAAATACATCTTGTGAATCAACACCAAACTTAATATTTGTACTCATTGGAGCTAGGGCTTTATTTAATTTAGCTACTAAGTCTTGAACATCTTCTTTGGAATCTATTTTTAAACCAGAACCACCTTTTTGTTGCTCCTTAACATGGTTATCACTTTTTTGAACCTGATTAACTTGTTCAACTTGAGATTTGTTTTGAGTTTGAGGTGAACTTAACTGTGTTTGTTGCTGTTTTGCAACATTTGCTATGCCATCCATGACTACCCCTTTTTTTACTAGAGAAAATTATACAGTAACCACATCGGCATAAAAAATAAATACTTTAATTTTTTTAAGCAATAAAAATTTTGCACTATTTATGATAATCTTGCATTTATGAACGAATATATAAAATTATTAAAATCAGAGTCTATTCTTAGACGATTATCGACTATTCAGTTAATATCATATTTTGGTGCATGGTTTAGCAATGTTGCCATCTATACTTTACTATTACAGATGAGAGTATCCGCAGAAGTTGTGGCATTTGTGGCAATGCTCCACTTTTTATCGGGTGTTGTCCAAGCTCCTATTTCAGGTTCGATAATAGATAGGATGGAACCAAAAAAGCTTATGTTGATTCTGGTATCTTTTGAAATTATTGCAACTATATCTCTGGTTTTTATAGATAATATGTCTGATTTATGGTTGCTTTATGTATTGATATTCGTGAAGATGGCGGCCGCTAGTTTTTACTTTACAACAGAGATGTCACTACTTCCAAAATTTCTTAGTGGTGAAAAACTACAAAGAGCAAATGAGCTTCACTCTATAATTTGGTCATTTTCTTATACTCTTGGAATGGCGTTAAGTGGATTTTTTGTTTACTTTTTTGGAATTAAGACAGCTTTTATTTTGGATGCTTTTATCTTTATGGTAGGATTTGCTTTGCTTTACAATACAAAGATAAAAATAGAAATGTTTAGAAGCAGTGAAAATTTAATAAAAATGATGGGAGATACATTTAAATATCTTAAAAAATCTCCCTATGCAATTCACCTCATGCTTGTTCATGCTTTTGTTGGTTTAACGGCTTTTGATGCCCTAGTTGTGTTGATGGTTGATAAATATTATGCTTCAGTGATTGCAACATCATTGGCCCTAGGGCTTTTGCACGCTTCTAGAGCTTTGGGGCTAGTCATAGGACCTATTTTGTTAAGTAGATGGGTTAATAATAAAAGAGTGGCTTATATATTTATATTTCAAGCACTAGCTGTTTGGTTATGGGCTTTTTTAATGAAAGATTTTTATATGTCACTTCTTGCTAGTGTTGTTGTTGGTCTTTTTACTACTACTCTTTGGTCATATACATACACGATTCTTCAAAAAAATATAGAACAAAAATATTATGGCAGAATCGTTGCCTATAATGATATGCTTTTTTTAGGTTCAGCTTCTACAACATCATTTATGATAGGATTTTTGGCAACGCGTGATCACTCTTTGGAATTTATCACTGTACTTATTGGGGTAGGATTTTTAGTTGGCGGAATTTACTTTTCATGGGTAATGAAAACTCAAAAGATTAAGGATATATATTGATTACATTTGCTGTTATTGGTGGATTGCTTTTAAATGTTGGAGCATATTTGACCCTAAAGGGGAAGATATATGAAGCTGTTATTGTTTATCTTTTTGCTGATGTTTGTTGGATTGCAGTGGCTTATGAGAGAGGTGATTTTTTAGGAACACTATTTACAGTTGCTGGTGTTATATTTGGATTTTTAGCATTTTGGAAAATGAAAAATGGAGAGATGAGTAAAAATTTAAATGGGGAAAAAGATGATTTATAAGTCAAAAATAGGTGATATAGATCTAAGTAAATTAACTAGACTCTATCCTGCTGCAGTTGTAAATGTTGATGGTGAGATTGCCGAGATGAGCTTAGAGTGGGCCGATATGAATGAGGATAAGGTAAATATAACTTCGTTCGTTTTAGTTTTTGATTTTACTCTACCAAAAGAGAAAGTAAGAGACAAAAAAGAGCTGCATTTTCAAACAAAAGATGAGCTTATACTAGCCATTCAAGAGGTTTCACAATTTTTTTAATCTCAAATGACACTAAAAAAGTATTTTCGATAGCAATCCCAGCGGCCCTCAAGCATCTAGTGGATATCTCGCAAATTCTCATAGATATGTTAATGGTCGGTATGATTAGCGTCTCAGCTATAGCTGCAGTTGGTATGAGTATGCAATTTATGATGATTATAAATGTTTTGATGACTCTTTATGTTGTTGGTGGAAATGCTTTAATATCGAGATTTATTGGACAAAGGAGAAAAAGGAGAGCGTCAGCACTTTTGTACTCGCTTGCTATTCTTGCTATTATTTTGTCCATATTTGTAACTATTGGCGGATATTTTGGAAGTGAATATCTCTACTCAATTATGGGAGCAGAGGCTGATGTTGTTCATCAGGGCACACTATATTTTAAGATACTCTCTCTTGGCATTGTCTTTATATTTATTGATACACTTTTGTACAACGCTCTCTCGGCGGCCGGAGACACGACCCACTCTCTTTACATAAAACTGGTCTCCGCGGCAATTAATGCTTTTTTAAACTATGTTTTTATTTTTGGTCACTATGGATTTAGTGCCATGGGAATTGAGGGCTCTGCTTATGCTACAGTTGTAGCTTATATTTTTAGTGTTATTGCATATATTGTGCTTATCAAAAAACCGCACTCTAAGCTAAATGTGATTCCAATAATTAGATTTAAAGATATAAAAAGAGTCTTTAGCGTTGGGTGGAGCGCCGCGCTTGATAGGGGAATATCCAGCATCTCATTTTTGTTTTTTGTGGCAATTATCGCTGCGTATGGAACCGCAGAGTTTGCAGGCTATCAAGTTGGTCTTCGCGTTGAGGGGATAGCTTTTATGCCAGGATTTGGTTTTGCTATAGCTGCAATGGCGCTAGTTGGACAAAATCTAGGGGCAAGAGATAAAGAAAAAGCTTACAATATGGGCATCATAAGTGGAAGAGTTGCTTATGTTTTTATGGGAAGTGTCGGTGCTTTGCTTATAATATTTCCAGAGTTTTTGGTTGGGTTTTTTACAAAAGATGGCGCAACAATTGCGGTCGCATCTGAGTACCTGATATTGGTTGGTTTAGCACAGATTCCACTTGCCATAATGTTTGTCTATTCTGGGGCACTTAGAGGTGCTGGAGCTACTAAAACAACGCTATTTGTAAACCTTTTTTCACTCTGGTTTTTTAGAGTAATTCCATCATATATTGCCTATGAAATGGGATATGAAATTGTTGTGATTTTTATGATTATGAACATTGAAACGCTCATAAAAGGAATCGTCTATATTTACATATACAAAAAGAGAGTTTGGTTGGACACTAAGGTTTAAAAATAGACATTTTTGATATAATCAACCTTAAAAATTTAAATTATTAGAGAAAATATTACCTTTTTGGCCTAGCAATATTAACTCTTCAAAATACACAAAAAATGGCATAAAAAATGAATAATCAAGAGTATGAAAAAGCAGTAAAGCAGTTAAATCTCTACTCGTATCACTACTATGTTTTAGATGATCCAATAACTACTGATGAGATTTATGACAAGCTCTACCATGAAGTCTTAGCATATGAGAGTACCCACAAAGAGCATATTTTGGACTCTTCTCCTACGCAAAGAGTTGGAGACAGCATCTCTGATGGATTTACTAAAGCGCCCCATCTTAGTCGTATGTGGAGTTTAGAAGATGTTTTTAATTCTGAAGATTTGGAGAAATGGCTCACCAAAACCTACAAACTAGATAAAAATATCTCATTTTATTGTGAGCCAAAATATGATGGAGCATCACTAAACCTTATCTATGAAGATGGGATTTTAACTCAGGGGATAACTAGAGGCGACGGAGAAGTTGGTGAACTTATCACGCAAAATGTAAAGACTATTCGCTCGGTTCCGCTGACAATAGAGTATAAAGAAAAAATAGAGATTCGTGGTGAAGTTGTTATTTTTAAAGATGAGTTTGAGAAGATAAATCAAGATAGAGCAAAAAATGGCGAAGCTGTTTTTGCAAATCCAAGAAACGCTGCGGCTGGTAGTTTAAGGCAGCTTGATTCACGCATAACAGCCTCAAGAAATTTAGTTTTTTTGCCTTATGGAGTTGGGGAAAATTCACTAGAGCATAAACTGCTTAGTCAAAAGATGGCTTATATCTACTCTCTTGGATTTAAAAAACCGCCACTAAGTGCAACTTGCAGTGATGCCAAAGAGATTCAAGTTATTTATGATGAGATGTGTGCAAACAGAGACGGTTATGAGATGATGCTCGATGGAATGGTTGTAAAAGTTGATGAGATATCTGCTCAAATAGATATGGGCTACACTGTTAAAAATCCTCGTTTTTCTGTCGCATATAAATTTCCGGCAATTGAGAAGATAACAACTGTAAAAGATATAACTCTTCAAGTAGGACGAACTGGTGTTGTTACCCCAGTTGCACTCGTGGAGCCAACAAATATTGATGGTGTGGTTGTTGAGAGGGCAACTTTGCATAACTTTGATGAGATCGACAGAAAAGATATTCGCCTAAACGACAAAGTAATTATCCTCAGAAGCGGTGATGTGATTCCTAAAATTATAAAAGTTTTAACTCATGAGAGAAATGGGAGCGAGGCTAAATACATCAGACCAACTTTCTGCCCAGTTTGTAAAAGTGAACTGCTAGACGAAGGTGTGCTTTTGAAGTGCCAAAACCTTAGATGCGAAGCTAGAGTTATAAACTCAATCATCTATTTTGCTTCAAAATCTTGCTTAAATATTGATGGACTAGGAAATAAAATAGTCGAAGCACTTTTTAGCTCAGGTTTGGTTAAAAGCGTTGTAGATCTATTTTCGTTGACGCTTGATAATCTTTTAGTGTTAGAGGGATTTAAAGAGAAAAAATCTCAAAATTTACTCAGCTCCATAGAGAGCGCAAAAGGGTGTGAATTTTGGCGATTTGTAAACTCTTTGGGAATTGAGCATATCGGAGAGGTTGCCTCAAAAACATTAAGCAGTAATTTTGGAAGCGGGTTTGTAGATGCAACAAAAGATGAGATAGTCTTATGTGATGGCATCGGCGAAGAGATGGCAGAGTCTGTTTTGGAGTTTGTAAGAGTAAACAAAGATACGATAGCACTACTTCAAGAGATTTTAAAACCAATAGAGCCTCAACAAAGAGTCGAGGCATCAGAAAATCCATTTAAAGATAAAACAGTTGTT
This sequence comes from Sulfurimonas sp., assembly GCA_021732045.1. Next base: position 547,013 of record JAKFWK010000002.1, on the reverse strand, counting down.
TTAACTGGAAGTATGAGTGAGTCAAGAGATGCAATTAAAGAGATTTTAGAGAATCTTGGGGCAAAGGTTTCTGGCTCAGTTTCAAAGAAAACAGATTTTGTTATCTACGGTGAAGATGCTGGAAGCAAGTATGACAAAGCAGTTAGTTTAGGCGTAGAGTGTTTAAGTGAACAGCAGATGAGGAGTAAGATTGAGCAGGCTTGATAATTTTTTAGTAGAAAACGGTTTGTGTGAAAGCAGAAACAGAGCTCAGAGCATCATAAAAGATGGACTTGTGAGCGTAAATGGCGAGCAGATTATTAAGAGTTCACTTAAGTTAAAGGGGAGCGACAAGGTTGTTGTAAAAGAGCATAAAGAGTATGTGTCTCGTGCAGCTTTTAAGCTAAGCACTTTTTTGGATGAACTCAATATTAATTTAAAAGACAAAACAGCACTTGATATTGGTTCTTCAACAGGCGGTTTTACACAGGTCTTATTGGAGGAGGGAGTTGCTGAAGTGACGGCAGTTGATGTTGGGCGAGAGCAACTACATGCAACTCTAAAAAGCGATAAAAGAGTCCTCTCATACGAAGAGTGCGACATAAGAGAGTTCAAGAGCGATAAACTATTTGATATGGTAGTCAGCGATGTCGCTTTTATTTCCCTGCTTCACATTTTAGATGATGTTGACAGACTCTCAAACGATAAAATTATCTTGCTTTTTAAACCACAATTTGAAGTGGGACGAGAAGCAAAAAGAGACAAAAACGGTGTCGTGACAGATGAAAAAGCGATACTTCAAGCGATGATTAAGTTTGAAGATGCGTGTAAACTAAAAGGATGGAAACTTGTTAAAAAATCTCCTTCAAAACTAACAGGAAAAGAGGGAAATCTGGAGTATTGTTACTTTTTTGAGAAGTAAAATATGATAAATCGCAATACTTTATGATGCCTTTTAATAACCTTGGATTCGTCTTTAAACATTTCGGCTCTATTATATATTCTAAACCAATCTTAGAGGATTTGTGTATATTTTTGCATGGCTTTACCGATAAAGAGAGTGTCTTAGACATAGGCGCAGGCACGGGAGTGATGAGCGAGTTCGCTTACAGATGCAACAACACCCTCAAATATGTCGCCGTTGACCCAGCAGAGGGTATGCTAAAGTACGCCCCTGAATATCTGGAGACTCACATAGGCACAGCAGAAGCACTACCGTTTAAAGATAGCAGTTTTGATGCCGTTTTTATGGGGGAGTCGCTGCATCATTTCAATGACATAGATGCCGCGCTTAGCGAAGTAGTGCGAGTACTAAAAGATGGCGGAAGGCTTTTCATCTATGATTTTGACAGAGGCACTTTTTTGGGCAAGAGCGTTTGCTTTATGGAAAGAGTATTTGGGGAACCTGCCAATTTTTATGAACCTGCCGTATTAAAAGAGGTGCTAGAGAGTTACGGCTTTAGCGTAAGTATAAAGAAACACGGATGGCGGTATACCGTGAGTGCTTCTCTCTAGCAAATCAACTTATTTTGTATATAATAGCTGTTTAGTAGATAGTTATGTGTATAGAAAGAGAATGAACTTATGGCAAATAACTGGAATATTCCATTATGGTTGGAGCAAGAGGTAAGAGAGCGAGACAAAAAATGCGTTTATTGTGGTGTTGAGTTTACACTTTCAAAAATCTCCAAAAAAACAGCTGCAAGCTGGGAACATATTATCAACAATGTCAAGATCATTACAAGAGAAAATATTGCTCTGTGCTGTTGCGGCTGCAACGCAAGTAAAGGGCGAAAACAACTTTCGATTTGGCTTCAAACGAAGTATTGCCAAGAACGAAATATTACCCCTAACACAGTGGCACCGATAATTAAGCAGGCAATACAAAATGGGTTGTAAACCACGTAACAACCAAAAGCAGGCCAATCAAAAGCCTGCTGATTGATTTAATATCTAGAAAACGGAGATAAAAAAATGGATACTTTAACAATAGATATCATCGGTATCTTAGGAGTAGCTATAGTCGTGGTAGTATATTTTTTACTCCAAAGCGAAAAAATAGACCCAAAAGGGTTTTTGTATTCGTTTTTTAATGCTGTGGGTTCACTGCTTATTTTGTATTCACTTTTGTATAACTGGAATCTCGCCTATTTTATCATAGAATTTATCTGGATTTTGATAAGCTTGTATGGGCTTCGTAGATGGTATAGAAACAAAAATCAAAACGCATGAAGTTGCGCCATGGCACTAGCAACTTGACATAGCGTACGATATTAAGTACAATTTACAAAATTAATCGAAAAGGCACCTCTATGATAAGAGTAATGTCGGCAAGCGAAGTTAGAGCAAATATTTACAATGTTATGGATGAAACTGCGCAAAGTCATGAGCCTGTGCTTATAACAGGAAAAAGAAATAATGTCGTGATGCTCTCCCTTGAGGATTGGAATGCGATAGAAGAGACGCTATATTTAAATTCTATACCAAATTTAGCATCTTCCATACAAGATTCGATGAAGTCGGATGATAGCGAATTTAGTGAAGATATAGAGTGGTAATTAATAAAATACTTTATAGCAAATTGGCATTAAAAGATGCTAAAAAGTTATCTAGTGCCAGTTTAGATAAAAAAGCAAAAGAACTAATTGAGATTATTAAAAAAGATCCATTTCAAAATCCGCCGTCTTACGAGAAGTTAGCTGGAAATTTAAATGGCACATACTCAAGAAGAATAAATATCCAACATAGAATAGTTTATGAAGTAAGAGAGAGCGATAAAGTCGTGAGAGTGCTTAGGATGTGGTCGCATTATGGAGAGTAGTTGCTCAAATAAAGGAGTATTGGTTTGAAAGATATAAAAAATAGCACCTCTATTGCAATTGGCGGGTTTGATGGGATGCACATAGGGCACCAACAGCTTTTTAAGGCGCTGGACAAAGATGGTACAATTGTGGTTATTGAAACAGGCTATGCAAATCTTACTCCAAAGAGAGAAAGAGAGCATTTTTCGCAATACCCAATACTCTATCTTGAACTTGATGAGATTCGTCACTTAGGCGGAGAGGAGTTTGTGATTTTCTTAAAAGAGAAGTTTCCTAGACTCAAAAAAATAGTGGTCGGATATGATTTTCACTTTGGGAAAAATAGAAAATACTCATCTGAAGATTTAAAAAATATTTTTGATGGTGAGGTTGAGGTTATCAAAGAAGTAGCTTTTCATGGAGACTCTGTTCACTCACACAAGATAAGAGCAAAACTTCAGATTGGCGACATAAAAGGTGCTAACGCTTTTTTAGGGCATAATTACACTCTAAAAGGCGGTGTTGTCTCTGGTCAGGGCATAGGCAAAAAAGAGCTAGTCGCAACTATAAATATAGAAGCAAAAGAGTACCTTGTGCCAAAAGAAGGCGTTTATGCAACGCTTACTCGTATTGATGATGAAGAGCATTTGCATCCATCTGTCTCATTTGTCGGACATAGAGTAACTACGGATGGGAGTTTTGCTATAGAGAGCCATATTCTTGACGGTGAAGTTTTATGTAAAGATAAAGCGGCGATTAGTTTTGTCTCTTTTATAAGAGATAATAAAAAATTTAACTCAATGGATGAGTTAAAAGTAGCAATTAAAAAAGATATATCGATTGCTTCAAAGGAGCTAAAATTTTTACAATTATGAACAGAGAGTATTTGCAAAGTACGCAAGATATTAACTTTAAATTTTATCAAAATGAGAGAGATTTCGTAGTAGATGAGATACCGCTTGCTGGGTTTTTAGGTAGAGGAAACTATCTGATTTTGCATGTATCAAAGGTTGAGCTAACTACTTGGGACATGATAGCAATATTCGCAGAATTTTTAGCGATTCCAGCGGAAAAAATAGGTTATGCAGGACTAAAAGATAAACATGCCACAACTTCACAGTATCTTTCAGTTGAGACAAAATACGAGAATTTACTTAAAAAATTTCAACATAAACAGATAAAAATACTTAGCACAATAAGACACTCTCACTCTATTAGAATGGGAGATTTGGCTGGAAATAGATTTAGCATAAATCTTCATGAGGTTGATAATATAGATGCTGGAAAAATAGAAAAAATTGCTAGAAAGATAGCTAAAACAGGGCTTCCAAACTACTTTGGTTATCAGAGATTTGGACGAGATGCAGATAGTATAAACCAAGCAAATGAGATGATAAAAGGGGAGCTCTTTGTAGAGGATGCAAAGCTTAAAAATTTTCTAATTTCAATTTATCAAAGTTATCATTTTAATGAGTGGTTAAGAGAGAGAGTTCTTCTCTCAAAAGAGCTTGGCAGCACTGAATTAGTTCTCTTGAGTGGAGATGTTTATCAGCTAAGTGATAAAAAATTAACAATTCCAAATTTAGTTCCAAACAAAGATTTTCCAATGAAGGGAGCTGTTGTTACTGGGCTTTTATGTGGAAGAGATACTATTCGTGCAAAAGGTGCAGCAAGAGAGATAGAAGTAAAGTATGATGATGAATTTTTACAAGAAAAAGGACAAAGAAGAGAGGCCTTAATCTATCCGAGTGATATTGATTGTAAATACATCAGAAAAGAGACCATGTTAAACCTATCTTTTACTCTGCCTAAAGGTTCATACGCAACTGTGTTTTTAGAGAGCATAGCTGGAAGAAACTACAGCGCAAAAGATGTTAAGATGAAAGAAAAGAAAAGAAAATAGATAATTTTTTATATCTATTATAAAAGTTTAATCCAATTTTCAATATAATTGCGCAATTTATTTAAGACAGGGAGCGCTTATATGCCTGAGTTGTTTACTTTTGTAGGTACTATTTTTGGAGTATCTCACCACATTGATCCACAAACATATAAAACAGTTATATATTTAACACACATGTTCCTTTCTGCAGGTATTGCTTTAGTAATTGTTAGAATGGCTATGTCAAATCTTCAGATGGTTCCAAGAGGAGCTCAAAATGTTATGGAAGCATACATTTCAGGTGTTCTTAAAATGGGAACGGATGTAATGGGAGCAGAAGCTGCTCGTCGTTATCTTCCCCTTGTTGCTACAATCGGTCTTTTTGTTGGTATTGCAAATCTTATTGGTGTTGTTCCTGGTTTTGAAGCTCCAACAGCATTTTTAGAGTTTGCTTTAACTCTTGCTATCTCTGTGTTTATCTACTATAACTTTGAGGGTATCCGTCATCAAGGTGTTGTGAAATATTTCAAACACTTTTTAGGTCCAGTTTGGTGGTTGTATTGGTTAATGTTCCCAATTGAGATAGTTTCTCACTTTTCTCGTTTAGTTTCTCTTAGTTTCCGTCTATTTGGAAATGTTAAGGGTGATGATATGTTCTTGATGGTTATTTTGATGCTTGCCCCTTGGGTTCTTCCGATGATTCCATACGCACTTCTTACTTTTATGGCGTTTCTTCAAGCATTTATTTTCATGATGCTAACTTATGTTTATTTAGGTAGTGCAATAACTGTTGAAGATAACCACTAAAACTACAAAAAAATGCAAAAAGATATATTCGATAGAATTATAGGTTTTTTGCTTGGAGCATCATGGGCAGTTTTGCTCTTTGGTGCCATTATAACTTTTAAATTTTTCTCTTATCTCGAAACCCCAATTACCCTTTTTATAACTATTTTATTTATTGTGATTTCTCTCTTTCTGATTCTAGCGCTTGATGCTTTTTCAATAAATAGACAAAGACTAGAAGAGGCAAAAAAGCAGACAAAACTACTTGAAGATATTTGCTCTAAGTAAAAAACAATTTTGACAAAAAAACAGTTCTCATTTATTTCTGCTATTGTTGCAATTATTATCTGTATTTTGGGTGGTTGTAGCACCTATTTTGAAAATCAAAATACACAAACACACGATGAAAAATATTATCAAACCAAAATGTGTAATGAGCTTAAAGGAACTATGGAGTATGTCTTGTTTGATAGAACAAGGGTTGATTGCCTAACCGATAAATATGCCATAGAGGTAGACTTTGCAAAAAAGTGGGCAGAGAGTATTGGTCAAGCACTTTACTATGCGGATGTAACAAACAAAGAGCCAGTGGTTGCGCTTATAGTTGGCAAAGATGATGAGAGATATATTGAGAGAGTGAAAAGAGTTGCAAAAACTCACGGTATAAAGGTTATGATTTTAGACAGGTGATGTTTCTATTTATGTTGTAACCTCTTTGAAATAAATTAGCTCTAAACTTTCAATATGAAAAATGACCTATCAAAAAAATGGATAAATAATCTAGAGGTTTTAGATATTGCTTTTCAACCTATTCTGAATATACATACTGGAAAATTATTTGCAGTTGAAGCACTTCTTAGAAATCATGAAGAGGCTGGATTCAAATCGATATTTTCTCTATTTGATAGAGCATATAAGGATGGTATGCTTTACTCTTTTGATATTAGACTGAGAAAGAAAGCATTAAGAAAATTTACAGAAATCAGTGATTATGAGGGTATAAAACTTTTTTATAATCTGGATAACAGACTTCTTGAGATGCCAAATTTTGGGCAAGGAAACACAAGTAAGCTGTTAAATCTTTATGGCATAGACAAGCATAGTATATGCTTTGAAATTTCAGAGAGACATGAGATACCAAACAGCTCAAATATGGAAGCTATATTGGCTCATTACAGAAGTGAAAAATACTGCATAGCAATAGATGATTTTGGAGTTGGTTATTCTGGATATAAGCTTCTTTATGACAGTAAACCAGATATCATAAAAATAGATAGATTTTTTCTTGCAGATATCAACAAGGATGTTAAGAAAAAATTAATGGCACGAAGTATTACGCATCTTGCCATTCAGTTAGGTATAAAAGTTATAGCTGAGGGAATAGAGACAAAAGAGGAACTTCTAGCCTGCCGAGATATAGGTTGCCATTTTGTGCAGGGTTATCTAGTACAAAAACCAACTGTTAATGCAGAAAGTATTTTTGTAGAGTATCCACATATTTCTAAAATTTTGAAAAGTGAGCGAAGATCTACAAATAGCGATTGCAAGATAGAAGCAAATCTGGATAAAAAAGAACCATTTTTTATTGATACAGATTTAAATATTATAGTGGAGTATTTTCAAAAAAATCCAGAGATAGTGGTTGTTCCTGTTGTAAATTCCAATAATGAACCTATTGGAATTTTACAAGAAAGTAAGATAAAAGAGCTTGTATACTCGCCATACGGCAGATCACTTATGCTAAATAGTAGTATAAAAAAGTCAAAATTAAAAAATATAATCCAGCCTTGTGGCATCACTGAGATAAACTGCAATATATCAACTATTATAGAACTTTTTTCAAATAATCCTGAATCTGTTGGAATCGTACTTACAAAAAACTCAAAATATTTTGGTTTTTTGTCTGCTAGGGCAATAATTACTATTATGAATGAGCAAAACCTAATTTATGCTGTGGAGCAAAATCCACTCACTAAACTTCCTGGAAACAGCATGATAGAGAAGTATATATCCGAAGTTAATACAAGCAGTAACCCCTATATTTTGTGCTACTTTGACTTGGACAATTTTAAGGCATTTAATGATGTTTATGGATTTAGAAATGGTGATAGAGCAATACAGCTCTTTGCTGATATTTTGAGAAAAAATTTATCTCAAGAGTTTTTTAAAGCACATATTGGGGGAGATGATTTTTTTGTTGCTATAGAGTGCAAAGAGGATACTCAAGAGCAATACATAAGCGATATCTCAGAGATAATAAGAAAATTTGCCGATGATGCAAGAGGGCTATACTCAAAAGAGGACAAAATAGCAGGCTATCTTGTAAAAAATATTCTGGTGCTGAGTATTGAAATGTACCAAGCATGTGTTCTTGTTTTATCAAAGAATTGATCTCTTCAATCCCCTCGACTCTAGTAGAACCAAAGTCTATGATCTTAACCGTTCCGCTTTTATCTATGAGTATATTTTCCGGCCTGATATCTTGATGAATCATCTCTTGCCTATGAAGTGCTTGCAAACCTTTGGCAATTTGTTCTATGATCATCCTTATCTCTTCTAATGAGGGGTCAGGGTTATCTATCATCCACTGTGCAAGCGTTTGTCCTTCTATGTATTCAAACACTGTGTATAAATAGTTTCTTGGCCTAGATTGTGGATACGACTTTAAAACATAGGTACTGTTAATACGTCTTGCAATCCATTCTTCTATCATAAACCGCTCAAGGTATACCTTGTCATCTCTCAAGTCAATCGAAGGAACTTTGATAACAACCTTTTTATCGGTTCGAATATCAACGGCTAAATAAACATGGCTTCTATGACTCGAACTTAATTCTCTGACGATTATATAATCATCTAAATTTTTTCTGGGCTCTAAAATAGGTGCTGGCTTTTTATCATCCAATTCTTGATACAACTCAGTGACATCTTTGGGGGGAATAGAATCGATACGAATGATTTGTGCCGTTAAATTATCGTCACTTCCATTTTTAGAAGCAAGCGTTATGAGTTTATGGGCTGAATTGTCAAACGCATCTTTTTGGCTTACAATATCGATGATTACTTGGGAATCTAAGAATTCATAAACACCATCGCTCATAAGTAAATAGATATCATCTTCTAAAATATTGAATTTTTCATAATCGATCAAGACTTCACTGTCCATTCCAAGTGCACGGCTTAAATAGCTTTTTTCACTCGATATCCATAGCCGATGATCTGTAGTAATTTGAACAAGTCCATTATTTCTTAATTGATAAATACGAACATCACCAACATGAAAAACATACGCAGTATTTGATTTGAGAATCAGACTGCTAAAGGTACATACATATCCTCTGTCTCTATCATATCTGTATTCGCTTTGGCGACTTTTAGCATAGAGCCATGAGTTTATCGCCTGTATGATGCTTTTTGCTGATTTTTGTACTGACCATGCTTCTGGAGTACTGTAGTAATCTTCCAAGAATGAATTAACAGATAATTTACTTGCTTCTTGACTCACATCGCTGCTGCTGATCCCATCAGCAATAGCGATTGCGATACCTTTATTTATGAACTGGTGTCCAGTCGGTATTCTGGTATCATGAAAATCTTGGTTAACCTCTTTGACACCTTTAGATGTCGACTGAGAAATTGAGATCGTTAATTTCTTTTGCAAAATCTGTTTACTATCCCTTACCAAGATTTATAGGGTAGAAATTTTCCATTCATGGTGATTTTAACTCTATCCCCAGCTGGATTTTCTTCTTTTTCTATGTCCATAGAAAAATCGATAGCACTCATAATTCCATCACCGAACTTTTCACCAACCAATTCTTTGATTGTATCACCGTACACCCCAACGATCTCATAAAAACGATACACAAGTGGATCTTGAGGGATGGTGAAATCCCACGTTTTGTTCGGGTATGCCTGTAATGCGGTTGAGACTTCATCGGATAAACTCAAAAGAGAACACAGTTTATCTGCGTACTCTTTTTTCAAACTGTTTTTTCCAAGACAAGCCGATGTAATAAAAACCGATCCTAAAGAAACCTTCTCAGCAATCTCATCCCAAGAGAGACCTGAACTTTTTTTTGAAAATAAAATCTCTTCTGTCATTTCTAATTTTGTCATTGTGGATCCTTGTATTATAATTTTCTTTTTGCACCCGTTTTGATATGGGTAAAGTAAAGCGTTAACCCTGTAAATGCTAAACCACCTACCAAGTTACCAAGAGCAACGGGAACTTCATTCCATAGTAGATAATCACTGATCGTAAAATTACCGCCCATGATCAATGAGAACGGGAATAAAAACATGTTGACAATAGAGTGCTCAAACCCCATAAAGAAGAACAGCATGATCGGCATCCACATTGCGATTGCTTTACCGCTGACTGACGTAGATACCATTGCACCGACAACACCCATAGCAACCATCCAGTTACACAACATACCGCGAATAAATACCGTAAACCAACCTGAAACTCCATGTGATTGATACCCTAATGTTCTAGCTTCACCAATACCAGCGACTTTTATAGCGATCTCTCCTCCATCCGTGTCAAAACCAAAGGTAAAAATATATGCCATCATAACGGCAACCGTTAACGCACCCGCAAAATTACCAAGACCAACCAGTCCCCAATTTCTTAAAATCTGACCAATCGTTACCCCAGGTCTTTTATCAAGATACGCTAATGGAACCAACATAAAGACACCGGTCAACAAGTCAAACTTCATGAGATACAGCATAATGAATCCAACCGGGAACAATATCGCACCAACTAATGGTGAACCGCTTTGCATTGCAACTGAAATTGCAAATACTGCTGCAAGGGCTAATGTTGCACCTGCCATATATGCTCTAATCAATGTATCCTTTGTGGACATATAGACTTTAGATTCACCTGAATCAACCATTTTTGTAACAAACTCTGAAGGTTCTAAGTATGCCATTTCTTTTCCTTTTTAAATGATAAGGACATTATAAAATAGAATGAGTGGGATTTTTTTACTTAATTGTATAAAAATAAGACAATTAAATCTTATTTTTTAGAAATACTAGGAACATATTGTTGATTATATTTTATACATATTAAATGTATAATAGAAGAAAAATATTCAAAATGGACATTTAGCCCAAGGCTCCCGTTCACCCTGAACGAAAAAGCAGGCTATATAAGAGGTCTAATGCATCTTTTGAAAACGTGTGAAGAGATAATCATCCCCAGCTACCGATGCATGACAAGCAACACATTCTGCCGAACCTTTTGCATACGGTACGTACACATCCCCTTTTTTAACGTATCGTGCATATCCCCAATGATCGCCATTTTGATCATAGTTTTTTGAATCTTTAACCATGTATTCGACCCGTTGGATCTGATCTGCTTCGAGTGCATCAGGAAACGTTGCCATAGGCTTGACACTCCAGCCGATCTTGACGATTTTACTTCCTTCTGGAAGCGGCTTCTTCTCCGCCATAAGTGCCTCTAGAGCGATCGGATTCGCTAAGATATAACGCAGCTCCTTCTTGTCGGTACGATAATGCGTAGCAACCACCTTATAATCCTGATACCCTTCGATTAACTGAAAAGACAATCCGTTATCCGGCATCTTGATATCAGGAAGCGAAGCAGAGATGAGGAGCGTTGAAAAAAGAAAGGTTATTAAAACAGTAGAACGTGAAAACATGAAAATCCTTTAGAGTGATATGGCAAATTCTACATCATGATTATAAATATTGAGTAAAAAATAAATACTATTTTTCTTTTGTAAAAGAGTTAAAATCCCTCGTTCCCACTCTCCTGAGTGGGAATGCATACACTCTTCGCATCTTTAAAGAATTTACCACTACAATACTCACATGGGTAGAAGCAGATACAAAATATTTGAACCGACACATCCGCATTTCGTCACGTGTACCGTCCTTCACTGGATACCTATTTTCACACGTACTGAAACTACTGACATTATCTTCGAGTGTTTAAAATACCTCCAAAAAGCAGATAATGCAAAAATATACGCTTATATTATCCTCGAAAATCATCTTCATTTAATTATAAGCAGTGATAATCTATCTAAAACAATGGAAAGCTTCAAAAAATACACGGCAAGACATATCATCGATTTACTCAAATCAAAAAATGTCACCACTATTCTCGATCAGCTGATGTTTTATAAAAAAGCGCACAAAACAGATAGAATATACCAATTGTGGCAAGAGGGGATAGCACCTAAACTAATTCAAAGTGAAGCAATGATGATAGAGAGGATCAACTACATCCACAATAATCCCGTAAAACGCGGCTATGTGGATGAACCGATACACTGGAGATATAGTAGTGCTAGGAATTATGCAGATCAAATTGTATCGACTGACAGAGAGGGCAACAAAAAAGAGTTTACTCTACTCACTGCTAGTGCGTCAATACTGCTAGTTGATGTTAGCTCAAAAAAAAGAGATAAACAGAGCATAAATCAAGCTCTCTCTTCTGGAAAAAAAGCTGCAAAACAAGAGAGCTCCCATATCTATTTGAGCAAGTGGCAATAGCTCTTTATAGAGTTTGCATGATAGATGCAAAATATAATTGAATATGTTCTTATGAATCTTAAAAGCATAAGTTAGGTAAAATCCGCATAATTATTATCCAAGGAATCTTATGTTTGAAACAGTTATCGGACTTGAAGTCCATGTTCAACTAAACACAAAAACTAAACTTTTTTGCTCTTGCCCAACAAGTTTTAATCACAAACAAAATACCAATACTTGTCCTACCTGTCTGGCTCTTCCAGGTGCTCTTCCGGTTTTAAACAAAGAGGTACTTCATAAGGCAATAATGCTGGGCACAGCAATTGATGCGACAGTAAATAAAACTTCATATTTTGATAGAAAAAGCTACTTTTATCCAGATAGTCCATCAGCGTATCAGATCACTCAACTATACACTCCGGTGGTTGAGCATGGAAAACTTCAAATCGATTTTGAAGATGGTTCACATAAAACTATCCGTATAAATCGTGCTCACATTGAAGCGGATGCTGGGAAAAATGTTCATGATGGTGATATCTCAAAGGTTGATTTGAACCGTGCAGGAACCCCGCTTCTTGAGATAGTATCAGAGCCTGATATGAGAAGTGCGGATGAAGCGATTTTGTATCTTAAGAAGCTCCACTCAATCATTCGTTATCTAGATATTGGTGATGCAAATATGCAAGAGGGCTCGTTCCGTGTAGATGTAAATGTCTCCATCCGACCTAAGGGTGATAAAAAACTATATACTCGTGTTGAGATAAAAAATATAAACTCTTTTAAATTTATCCAAAAAGCAATTGAGCTTGAAGTCTCTCGCCAAAGTGAAGCGTGGGAAGATGGAGTTTACGACAAAGAGATAGTTCAAGAGACTAGACTTTTTGACCAGACAAAACAAGAGACTCGCTCTATGCGCGGAAAAGAAGAAGCTGCTGATTATCGTTATTTTCCAGAACCAGATCTACTAAAAGCTGTAGTAACTGACGAGATGCTTGAGAGATATAGCGTCATTCCAGAGTTGCCAGATGAAAAAATGGCTAGGTTTGTAAAAGATTATGGCATGAATGAGTACAACGCTAGTGTACTTACTTCAAGCGTTGAGATGGCACACTTTTTTGAAGCTATGATGAGCGAGAACATAACTGCTAAAAATGCTCTCACATGGCTAACTACGGAACTTTTAGGTCGCCTAAAGGGAGAGTTAAATATTTCAAACTCGCCAGTTGATGCAAAAAAACTTGGACTTCTAGTTAGGAGGATTGAGGATGGCACAATCAGCGGAAAAGCCGCCAAAGATGTACTCGATTATCTGATGGAAAATGAAACAGATGTTGATAGTGTAATTGATACTCTTGGATTAAAGCAGGTTAGTGATAGTGGTGCAATTGAGGCTATTTGCGACACTGTTATCGCTTTAAATCCAGATAAAGTTTCGGAGTATAAAGGCGGAAAAGATAAGCTTTTTGCATTTTTTGTTGGTCAGGTTATGAAAGAATCAAAGGGAAGCGCAAATCCTCAGTCGGTAAATGAGATGCTAAAAACAAAATTAGGATAGATTGCAAAAACGCCGTACAGCCTTCGAAAAATCATTTTTTTATAGCTTTAGTTGGGTAGCATTAACTAGAGAGACTACTCTCTAGTTTCACCCAAAATATAAGTAGAAATTTTCTCAATCTCCTCTTTTGTAACTTTCCCGCTCATCGATGGCATCAGTCCAAATCTATTAAAAGTCTCTATTGGAAACATCATCTTCTCTCTTTTTGGATTGAAGGCAAACTCAACCATAAACTTAATCTTGTTTTCTCTCGTGAGCTCAGCTTCTCTTAGTTTTCTAGCTATTGCCCAATATGGCGGAGCTTTCATGTTATCCACTTTTTCTTTTGTTATAGTTCCCATAAGATGGCAATTTCCACACTTTCTCACTGCTAAATCTTCTGCGCTCTCAGAAGCAAGTATCACTGTTGATACTGATAGTATGGCAAGCAAACCTAAAAATATTTTCATAATTTTTCCTTAATTATTTAATCTAATCATAATTATAACACCAATTTATAAGAATATGTAAATTTATTTTTATTTGATGATTTTGTACTTTTTGGATTATAGTTTATAAAACATCTTTTATATGAGTTTAGTGTAATAATTTATATCATAGTATTTAGATTTAAAGAAGAAAATAGAGTAGAAGTGAAAAAATTAGATACCTACGCAACACGCCCAGAGCGTTTAAAAGTTATTGAATTGATAAAATCTGTAACTATTGAATCAAAAATTGTTGATTATAATAATGTAAACTGATATTTATCAATATTTTTTCTTATTTTATGAGTTAGAATTCGTAAATTTTAAAATATAGGAAAAAAAGATGCGTAAAATATTTCTAATTGTATCGGCTATTTTAATAGTAAACTCACTGGAGGCAAACGAGGGGAAAGTTTGTCAAAAATGTCATCCAATAATATACTCAGAGTATTATGAATCTTCACATAGAAAAGCTTCAGCAGAGAATAATCCAATTCATAAAGCCATGTGGGATAAACATCCAAAAGATGAGAAGGGCTACACTTGTGCAAAATGCCATTCTCCTAATGATTTGGAAGTTTTAAAAAGTGGTAAATTAGTTAAAAATGAGATTCAAACGGAAGAGCCAATCTCATGTATATATTGTCATACAATTAAAGATGTTCAAGAAGAGACAAACACAAATATAAGCAGTAATAAAAAAAGAGAGTTCTATACAGCTGAAAAAGGCAAACATGGTAAAGCAAAATATGAGACCAAAAAATCATGGTTTGGCCTAGTAAAAGAGCCAGAGAGTTCACCTTATCATAAAATAGATTACTCGAATGAGAATTTCTATAATGGAAATATATGTATGGGTTGTCACTCCCATGTAAACAATGAGCATAGTTTTGATATATCACTGTTGGATGCAGTAATAGGAAAAGAGGATAAAAATAGTTGTGTAACTTGTCATATGCCTCAAGTTTTAGGCACAAAAGTGACTATCAACGAGACTAAAACTCACGCATACCATGGAATTGCTGGGATATATCATAAAAGCACAAGCATGGGAGAGCATATAGATTTTAATCTAACTAAAACTAACGGTAGCTTTAGTGTTATGGTTACAAACAAGTCAAATCATGCTCTTTTTGGTCAGGCTCTTAGACAGGGAGTTTTAAAAATAACCATTAGCAGAGAAGGCAAAAATATTGAGCTAGAGCCATTTATATTCGAGAGAGTTGTTGGTAAGGATGGCAAAGTTACTATGCCTTGGGATGCAGATAAATCACTTAAAGATACACTGGTTTATGCTAAAAAAGTTGTACCTTTTAACTACACAATCAAAAAAGGTGATGAGGTAAAAGTGGAGCTTGGCGTACAGATAATCTCCAAAGATGGTGCAAACAAATTAGGATTAAAAGATAGTAAAGAGTTTACGAAGTTTAGATTGTTAAAGGCAGAGAAATTTAATTTTTAAGAGTCATTCTTAAGATTGCTAGAGGCACCATGATGTTAGAATTGCGCAAAAAATAAGGCAATTTAAATGTTAATGACTCTAGTTGGTATCTATACCCTATTTGTACTAATCACGATTTACACAAGTGTTATGCAGATAGGTTTTGTAAACAGAGCAAAAAGAGGTAACGCTGTTCTTTTGTCTCAAAATGATTTTCTTAAGGCCGGAAATTATAGTGTAGCAAAAGAGAAGATGAGCGTTGTCTCTGCTTTTGTTGACTACATAATATTTGTTTTGTGGTTGGGTGTTGGTATAAAATTTTTACAAAGTACTATTTTGTTCGAGAATGAAGCAGTTTTAAACATCGCTTTGGTTCTTGGATTTTTAATCATCGGTTCCATCATTTCACTCCCATTTTCTTACTATGAAAAATTTGTACTAGATGAAAAATTTGGTTTTAACAAATCAACTCTTGCTCAATGGATAAGAGATACTTTTGTCTCCTTTATCACAACTCTTATTTTTGGCTCTTTGGTTGTCTTTGGCGTTTATCTCATCATAATAAGCTCAGCTCTATGGTGGTTATGGAGCTTCATTTTTATTTTTGTAGTGATAGTTTTTATAAATATGCTCTATCCAACCTTTAGAGCTCTTTTTTTTGACAAACTAACTCCGCTTCAAAATGAGGAGTTAGATAAAGAGATAAAAAGCTTGATGGATAGAACTGGATTTGTAAGTTCTGGCGTTTTTATAAGCGATGCAAGCAAGAGAGATGCAAGACTTAATGCCTATTTTGGCGGAATCGGTAAATCTAAAAGAGTTGTTCTGTTTGATACTCTGATAGAAAAACTAACAACAAAAGAGCTTCTCGCGGTCTTAGGACATGAATTGGGTCACTTTGCTCATGGGGATATCTATAAAAATATCGCTTTGATGGGCGCCATGCTGTTTGCTATGTTTGGTATATTTGGAAATCTTCCAGATTCACTTTATTTGGAGCTTGGAGTTGCAAAATCTCCAGCCGTTATGATGATTTTACTAATGCTTTTTATGCCAGTTTTAGGCTTTTTTATGATGCCAATCATGGGAATTGTTAGTAGAAGCAATGAGTACGCAGCGGATAAAATGGGAAGTGAACTAGCTGGAATTGGCGGAGCAGTTGAGCTTGCAAACGCACTTAAAAAACTTGTAAATGAAAACAGAAGTTTCCCACTCTCGCATCCACTTTATATATTTTTTCACTACACACACCCTCCTGTTTTAGAGAGACTAAAAGAGCTTGGTATGGATATAAAAGAGATGGATAAAAATGCAATGGCTGAACAGTGTCAAGCGGATATTTAGTTAAAGATGTTTTAAAAGAGATAACTACAGCGCTTGAGCCTTTTATAGAGAGAGCTTCCAGGGAGGCTCAACTGCTTCTTATGTATCATTTGAGTGTAGATGAACTTTGGCTTTTGACAAATCAAAACAGTAGTGTAGAAAATATTGAAAAGCTTTTTGAGTGGGTTAAAAGACGCACTAAAAATGAGCCTTTGGAGTATATAACCAAGAGGGTTAGTTTTTATAGCGAAGAGTTTTATATAGCTAAAGGCGCACTCATTCCACGCCCAGAAACAGAGCTTTTAATAGATGAAGTTCTAAAAAATGCACCAAATAGAGATTCTGAGATAAGATTTGTAGAGGTTGGTGTTGGAAGTGGAATTATATCCATAATGCTCGCAAAGTTTTTTCCACGAGCCAAAATTATAGCAGTTGATATTTCACAAGATGCACTAAATATTGCCAAAATAAACATAGAGAAATTTGGTTTTGAGAATAGAATAGAGCTTAGGTTAGGTTCTCTTTTGGAGCCGATACATGAGCATATAGACTATTTGATTTCAAACCCGCCCTACATTGCAGATGATGAAAAACTAGAGTCAAATCTCTCTTATGAGCCACAAAATGCACTCTTTGGTGGGGAGATTGGTGATGAAATTATAAAGAAACTTCTTGATGAACTCTTAAGCAGAAATATTAACCTCTTTACATGTGAGATGGGTTATGACCAAAAAGATAAAATACAGAATTATTTAAGCGATAAGACACTGAAAAATTTAGATTTTTATAAAGATTTCAGTGGTTTTGATAGAGGCTTTACACTGAGGTTATAATTTTGAAAAGACGAATTTATTTAGATTTTGGTTATTTGATTGTTCTGGCGACTTCGTTGGGAGCCGTTATAGTTTTAGGCGCATTTGTGGCTCCTGTTATTTTTCATGCTGACAGAATTGTTATTGGAATGACCATAGACAACTACAATGCAGGAATTATTATGGGGGAGATTTTTCACCGTTTTAGTTACTGGATCTATCTACTAGCAGCTTATGTCGTTGTTTATGAGCTTATGGCATATAAAAGTGGACAACGAGATAGTATAGTTTTTGGAAGTTCCGTAACTGTAGTTTTTTCATCTCTTATGTTTAGTGCTGTTTATGCTCCAAGAATTCTATCTATGCAAGCGCTCGGCGTGGAAGCTACACAAAGTGATACTTTTGCAAATATTCACATAGCAAGTGAACTTGATTTTAAGATTTTAGCTATTGCCATTCTTGTGCTTTTTATCAAAAGATTAATGCTTCTTAGGATAAAATAGCTCAAAAACAAGGCTTTACCAATGCCAATAAAACCTATCTCCCTCCTGTTTGTCACACTATTTTTACTGTCTTTAAATCTCCTTGGGAGTAGTTTTACAAAAACTGCAACAGTTGCTCCGACGCTTCTTCAAGAAGGCTCGCAAAAAGAGTGGTGCCCAGTATGTGGTATGAAAATAGAGGATTTTTATAAAACTTCTCACACTTCAGTAACGCATAATCATAAAAATAGACAATACTGCTCAATGAGATGCTTGGTTGTTGATATGAAAGAACAAGATATAAAAATAGATGACATAAAAGTTGTAGATGCCTCAACGCAAAAGCTCATAGATGCAAAAAAAGCTTTTTATGTTGTTGGTTCAGATGTAGCTGGAACTATGTCAAAAGTTAGCAAATTAGCTTTTGCAAGTAGAGAAGTAGCAGAAGATTTCAACATGGAGCACGGTGGAAAAATTGTTGATTTCAATACTGCGATTAATATAGCAAAAGAGTCATTAACATCCGATGTGGAGATGTTGGAGAGCAAAAAAAGCATACAAATTTATCCGATGGGTGAGAAAATATTTAACAAAAACTGCAAAAAAGAGATAGAGATAGATAAATATTTTCAAATAAATGAACTAAAATCAGCCATAAAAGATAAAAAACTGTGTGGTGAGCTAAAAGAGAGTGAACTTCAACCACTCTCTTTATATCTTTGGGAAGTAAAAAGATTTGCCAATTTGAAGAGTGTTGATGGGGTGATTAAAGTTACTAAAGATGAGAAATGCCCAATCTGTGGGATGTTTGTATATAAATATCCAAAATGGGTAGCGCAGATATTTTACAAAGATAAACGCATATCTTTTGATGGCGTAAAAGATATGATGAAGTACTATTTTTCGCACAAGAATGGTGTAATAAAAATTTTAGTAACGGACTACTACTCTCAAAAAACTCTAGATGTCAGAAAAGCTTATTTTGTCGTTGGTAGTGATATTTATGGACCGATGGGCGATGAGCTGATACCTTTTGATTCTAGAAATAGCGCAAAGAGTTTTAGCGTGGATCATAAAGGGTTTAAGATTTTAGGTTTTAGTGAGATAAAAAACGCTGAGGTTTTAAAGCTTGATAAATAAAAAAAGCCGTTTTGTAATCTACTCTTTTTTAGGGTTAGTTGTTTTTTTATTTGTTGAAGTTGCCTATATTTACGGCACAAAAAGTATGAGCAGAGAAGGACTAAGCTCTAAAAGAGAGTTCGTTGGAGTCATTCAACTGCCTGATTTGGCTATATCAACAGAAGCTTTTTTTATAAGACACAGAGCTCTAAGTGATTTTTTCTCGGCATATAGAGATGATGGAACTTTGAGGGAGTATTTTGCATCAACCTTTGTTTTTTCTAGGGATAAAAATGAGAAGTAGGGTGAATTTTTACATCGTAGAGTACGCCATAAACTCTCTTATTCGTCAAAAATATAAAACTTTTTTTGTCGTATTAGTTTTGAGCACCTTGGTTTTTTTGCTCGCTTCACTTTTTTTTATAACAAACTCTATAAAATATGAACTAAGCGCAACTGTTAATTCTCTTCCTGAAATAATTGTTCAAAAAACCAAAGCAGGGCGGCATTATGATATTGATGTTAGCGCTGTTGATGAGATTTTGGACATCGCAGGGGTTGAGAGCGTATCCGCTAGAGTTTGGGGTTATTACTATTTTGAAAATGCTGGCGTAAATTTTACTTTAGTTGGAATTGATGAGTATGAGGAGCAATATAAAAACAGTTTTAAAAGTGCTGTGCAAAAACTGAACTTCAAAACATCTTCCATGCTGGTTGGTATTGGTGTTAAAAAGATTATGAGAAACAACTACTACAAAGAGTATTTTAACTTTATAAAACCAGATGGAAAACTGAAAAAAATGAATATTGGCGGTGAATTTAGCGCTGATACGGAGCTGGAATCAAACGATGTGATGCTTATGAGTAAAGATGATGCAAGAGAGATTTTTGATATTGATGAGTCAAAAGCTACAGATATTGTTGTTAGAGTTGCAAATGTGAACGAAATAGCAACTGTGGCATCTAAGATAAAACGACTTCATCCAGATAGCAGAGTGATAACAAAAGATAATCTAAAGATAAGCTATCAAAATATTTTTGATTATAAAAGCGGCGTTTTTCTATCGTTTTTTACTATCTCACTTTTTACATTTTTTATCATTATTTATGACAAGATAAGCGGACTTAGCAGTGAGCAAAAGAGAGAGATAGGGATATTAAAGGCTATTGGCTGGAGGGTTGATGATGTGCTAAGGGAGAAGTTTTATGAGGGCTTGATAATCTCTCTTTTCTCATATATAGTGGGCATAATTTTGGCATTCGCGTTCGTTTACATCTTTAATGCGCCTCTTATGCAGAGTATCTTTTTGGGATACTCGAAATTAAAAACTACATTTGAACTTCCTTTTGTGTTTGATATCCAAACGCTTGCACTTATATTTTTTCTAAGTGTGCCAATTTATATAGCTGCAACCATAATACCATCATGGAGAAGTGCAACTATAGAAGCAGATGAGGTAATGAGATAGTGATAGAGTTAAAAGATATTACAAAAGAGTACAGCTCAAATGGTGCCCATATAGTTAGAGCTCTTAAGGGTATAAACCTATCTGTAAAAGAAGGTGAGTTGGTTGTTTTAAGGGGTGCTAGCGGAAGCGGGAAGAGCACCATTTTATCACTTATCGCGGCTTTGAGCAAACCAACTACTGGAGAGGTTGTTGTTGATGGTGAGAGAGTCTCTAAACTTCAAGATAATTTCGCGTCAGAATACAGAAGAGAAACTATAGGATTTGTATTTCAAAGATATAATCTTATTCCAACACTTAGTGTAAAAGAGAATATTATCTTGCCACTTATCCCGATAAATCTAGATGCAAAAGAGCTAGAAGATAGACTCTTTAGAGTTCTGAAAATGTTTCATATTGAGCATAAAAAAGAACAACTTGTAAAAAATTTATCTGGCGGAGAGCAGCAAAGAGTGGCAATCGCAAGAGCAAATATAAATAACCCTAAGATAATATTAGCTGATGAGCCAACAGCAAATCTGGACGAGAAGCTATCGCTGCACTTTATAGAGATGTTAAGAGAGCTAAAATTGCAAGGAAAAACCATAATTATCGCCACACATGACCCGCTATTTTTTAACCTTGATTTTGTAGATAGAGTGTTTGAGATACATCAAGGAGAGATAATCTAATGCTTTTGATGCCAGAAGTGCTTACTATGATTATTCTAAATCTTATATTCGCGCTTTTTGGCTTGGTCGCCTTTGTGTTTAGCCTTAGAATTTATCTAAACTGGAATATAAATGCAACCACGCAGCTCCAATACCAACTCGAAAAACAGAGTTTTTTAGCCTCCACAATTATAAAATTTATCTTTAGTATAAAAATCCCACTTTTTCTGTTTTTTATCTTTACGCTTGATAAAATCTCAAATGTAATCATGGGTGCCATGTGTGCAGCAGGAGTTGTGGATGCCACAAAATATGGAACTTATCTGATAATACTAAAGATTTTAAATCTATACTTTTTTGCTTTTTGGCTGAAAATAAACAAAGAGGATTTAAGAGAGAAAAACCAACCATACACGAAACAGAAGTTCCTTCTTTTTTGCATACTTTTTCTGTTTTTAATTGCTGAAATAGTTTTGGAAACACTTATGTTTAGCGGAATAAAAGTTGACAAGATTGTGAGCTGTTGCGGAAGCATATATTCAAGCACGGCAAACTCTGCAATTTCATCTATTTTTTTATTAGATAAATCAGCTCTGTTGGCTATTTTTTATGGCAATTATCTACTGATGCCAATTCTATATTTTTTTAAAAACAGGTATATGTTTGCTGTTGTAAATCTCGTTTTTATAGCGACATCTCTAATCTCTTTGATACTATTTTTTGGTACATATATCTACGAACTCCCATCTCATCACTGTCCATTTTGTTTTTTACAGAGTGATTACTATTTTGTTGGTTACCCAATATACTCACTTTTATTTGTCGGCACATTTTACGGTTTGAGCGTTGGCTTCACTAAACAACTAGCAAAAAACTACAAGATGTCACTTCTATTTAACTCTCTTTATGTTATATTGGTGTCGCTCTTTGCCATCATTTATTATTTTACAAATGGCGTTTTATTATAAAGAGAAAAAGAGTGTTTAAAATTAAATTATTGTGCATTGCTCTATTTTAGGGTCTTTTGAGTATAGTGCATATAAATTTAAAAAGTCTATGAAAAATGACAATCGTGTTTTAATATATAACAAAATCATAAGAAGTGTAAAATGAAAATACAGCTTAAAAATATAGTGCTTTTCCAAAATGTAGATGAGGATATCATAAAAAAGATTGAGAGTTTTACACAAGAGCATAAAATTTCAAAAGATCATATTGTTTTTTATGAGGGCGATGAATCAAAATATCTATATCTCTTAGTAAGTGGGGTAATAAAACTCTACAAAACATCTTCCAACCATAAAGAGGTAGTGCTTAAATATTTTCATGAGAATGAGCTTATCGGTGAAGTTGCAAACTTTGAAGGCATACCATATCCAGCTACAGCGAAGGCATACAGCGATGTAGAGATTATGAAAATAGATTTTGAAAAGTTGAAAGAGATTATATTTTTAAATCCAAACTTAGCATTTAATATCCAAACTTCCCTTATTAAAAAGATTAAAAATCTTGAAAACATTATATCAACTAACTTGGTTTTAGACTCAAGAGAGAGGGTGGCAAAATATATATATGATCACTCAAAAGATTTTTTTGAAACAAAAAATATTGAGATCGCAGAAATTTTAGGGGTATCACCTGAGACACTTTCTAGAATTTTGAAGTTTTTTAAAGATGAAGATATTATAGATACAAAAAAGAAGTTTATAGATAGAGACGCACTAGTAGAATTTTTTTAATAATCACTTTTAAATAGCATATAAACCACTCTTAAACAACTCTTAGATATAATCGCGAAAAAATAACAGGGAGGCATTTTTGCTCTTCCTAAGTGAAAGAAAACATCATGGTAACTGTACAAAATCTAGTCATGCGTTATGGAAATAGGGTTCTATTTCAAGATATAAACTTAAAACTTGACCGTCATAAAAGATATGGTCTTATTGGTGCAAATGGTGCTGGAAAAACAACATTTTTAAAAATTCTTTGTGGTCAAATACATGAGTTTGAAGGTGAAATCAGAATCGGGAGTGGTTTAAAAGTTGGTGTTTTAGGACAAAATCAATTTGCTTTTGAAAATTACACAATCATGGACGCTGTTCTTTATGGCAACAAAAGACTCTATGATGCCATCAAAGAAAAAGATGTAATTTATGCAACCGGAGATTTCGAGGATGATGCAGTAAATAACCGTCTTGCTGATTTAGAAGTTATCTGTGTTGAAGAAGATCCAACATACGAGTATGATATAAATATCGCTAAAGTCTTAGAAAATGTTGGCATACCAGCAAGTAAACATAACGATTTGATGAGTACGCTAGATAGTGCTGATAAGTTTAAAGTTCTTTTGGCACAAGTTTTATACCCAAAACCTGACATACTATTTTTAGATGAGCCGACAAACAATCTCGATATTCAAACTATTACATGGTTAGAGAATGAGCTTCAACGCCATGAGGGAACTATGGTGGTAATCTCGCACGATAGACACTTTTTAAATTCAGTTGTAACAAATATACTAGATGTTGACTATCAAAAAATCCGTGAATTTACAGGTAATTTTGATGATTGGTATATTGCTGCAAATGTTATAGCAAAGCAAAATGAGCTAAACAATGCTAAAAAAGAGAAAGAAAAAGACCAGCTAGAAGCTTTCGTTCGAAGGTTTTCAGCAAATGCTTCAAAAGCAAAGCAAGCGACTTCAAGACAAAAACAACTTGAAAAACTTGTAATTGAGGATATAAAACCATCTTCTCGCAGAGACCCGAGTATCGTATTTAAAGCGAAGAGAACTATGGGCGATGAGGCACTAAATCTTGTGAATATCAATCACTCTTATGGTGATAATGAAGTATTAAAAAATATAAATCTAAAGTTTATTCCAGATGAAAAAGTCGCACTTATAGGACCAAATGGTGTTGGTAAAACAACTCTTTTGAAAATAATAATGGAAGAGATAAAGCCGATTTCTGGAGAGATTCAATGGGGCGCTACTATAGAAAATAGTTATTTTCCTCAAGATACTGCTGACATTATAAGCGGAGATGGAACTCTCTATGATTGGTTAAGAGGATTTGACCCAAAAAGAGATATGTCTGAAATAAGAAACTGTTTAGGGCGAATGCTTTTTAGTGGTGAGCAACAAGAAAAATCTGTTGTAAGCATCTCTGGTGGTGAAAAACATAGAATGATGCTCAGTAAAATGATGTTGGAGGGTGGAAACTTTTTAGTTTTGGATGAGCCTTCAAATCACCTTGACTTAGAGGCAATTGTAGCCCTTGGTGAGGCTCTTTATGAGTTTAAAGGCAATGTTATCTGTGTATCTCATGACCGTGAACTCCTAGATGCGTTTGCAAATCGTATAATCGAATTAAGAGCGGATGGAACCTATGTTGATTTCAAGGGCTCGTACGAAGAGTTTGCTGAGGCGAAAGCAAATGGACAAATATAGAGATTTTTTAGGGTTAGGAATCGCTGGCAATTTTGCTCTGCATCTTGCCCAAGCTGGTGAGCTAGAAGATTTTAAAAACATAATAACGGAAGATGAAGCAGCCCCAAAAGGGATGTTTCCATTTTATCTGCCAAAAATAGTCTCAGGTGCCAAAGAGATTTTAAACACCTATCCAATTTCTAGTTCTACTATAGAGCTTCCAGATAACACAACAAATGTTCAAGCAGAGCCAGAAGTTGGGGTTGTTTGTGAGCTTGAGTACGCAAATAATCAGCTTATAAAAGTAACTCCAACTCACTTTGGTGCATATAATGACTGCTCCATCAGAGTGGCAGGTGCTTCAAAAATTAGTGATAAAAAAAATTGGGGTGCAAACTCAAAAGGGATAAGTGAAAACCTCATAACTATTGATAAGTTTAGCGATGGCGGAGTTATGGATAGTTACTCAATATGCAGTTTTTTGCGTCGTGATGGAGAGTTTCATGCTTATGGTGAAGATGTTGAACTAAATGGGTATAGCTATTTTTATGAAAAATTAACCGATTGGATTGTAAATCAGATAAATACGCAGGTAGATTTTGGACCACTTGAGTATCTGAGCGAGTACATAAAAGAGTGTGATTATCCAAAAAAAGCAGTTATAAGCATCGGTGCAACAAGATATACACCCTATGGTGAGAAAACATTTCTGAAATCAAATGATGAAGTCTTTGTAGTTTTGTACGATAGAAGCAAGATAGATTCTTGTGATATTTTAAAAAAACTTGGTAGTGGTAGCTATGATAATGCTAATATGAGCGTACTAAAACAACAAGTTCTATAATGAGCAGAGGCAATAAGTTAGATCTTTTTATTGGTGCCAAGATAGATGATGGTTGGGCTAAAGTGGAAACCACTACTACCCAAACCACTTCTAACCAAAAGATAGAACCACCTAAACACTTTTTAGTTTTTAAAAAAGAGAAAAGAAATGGAAAAACTATCACAATAGTTGGAGAATTTCTTATATCAAAAGATGATGCAGAAATTTTACTAAAGAGCATAAAAAAGAGTCTTGGTTGTGGCGGAGTTTACAGGGATGGATGGATGGAATGTCAGGGCGAACTCAAAGATAAAATTAGAGCAGTTTTATTAGAAAAAAGTTTTAGATTTAAAAATGGTCACTAAAAACAGTCTCTAAACTTGACATCAACGCTTTGATTGTTGTAAAATTCCATCACTGATTTAGTAAACAACAATACAGCTTCTCGCATTATCCTTCATACAGACATATAAGCAGGGTAACAAATCCAAAAAAATTAAGGTAGCCATTTTATGAGTGAAAACAATTCACAACAACCTCGCAAAACCACTAAGCCCGTCGCAAAAACAAGAACACATAACCCAGTAAAAGGTGTTGGTGTAGAAGATCTTCGTCTAAAGAGTATAGAAGATTTAACAGCTATGGCTGTTGAGTTAAATATTGAACAACCGTATGAACTCAAACGACAAGATTTGATTTTTGAGATACTTAAGGCTCAGACAGAGCAGGGTGGATTTATCCTTTTTAACGGTATTTTAGAGATTATGCAAGATGGCTACGGCTTTATGCGCTCAATCGATAAAAGTTTTGATGAGAGCATAAATGATGCTTATGTTTCAAATACTCAAATTAAACGCTTTGCACTTCGCAATGGAGATGTTGTAACAGGTCAAGTTCGCCCTCCAAAAGACCAAGAGAGATACTACGCACTTATAAAAATAGAAGCCGTTAACGGCTTGCCTCCAGAAGAGAGTAAAAAAAGACCTCTTTTTGAAAATCTAACCCCGTTATACCCACAAGAACAGATTAAACTAGAGTATAGAGAAAAGGGCTTAACGGGTCGTATGATGGACCTTTTTGCACCAATAGGCAAAGGGCAGCGCGGACTTATTGTGGCACCTCCAAGAAGCGGTAAAACAGAACTTTTAAAAGAGATTGCTCATGGTATAACGAACAATCATCCAGAGATAGATTTGATGGTTTTACTTGTTGATGAGAGACCTGAGGAAGTAACAGATATGGAGAGAAGTGTTAAGGGTGAAGTTTATAGCTCAACTTTTGATATGCCTGCGAAAAACCATGTTAAAGTTGCCGAGATGGTAATAGAAAAAGCAAAAAGACGCGTAGAGCTTGGGCGAAATGTTGTGATTCTTCTTGACTCTATCACTCGTCTGGCTCGTGCTTATAACACAGTTACTCCATCAAGCGGTAAAGTTTTGTCAGGTGGAGTTGATGCAAATGCTCTTCACAAGCCAAAACGCTTCTTTGGAGCTGCTAGAAATATCGAAAACGGCGGAAGCTTAACCATCATCGCAACTGCGCTTATTGATACTGGAAGCAAAATGGATGAAGTAATCTTTGAAGAGTTTAAAGGTACTGGAAACTCTGAGGTTATATTGGATAGAAAAATTGCAGAAAGACGCGTATTCCCAGCTATTGATATTCTTAAATCAGGAACTAGAAAAGATGAACTTCTTGTTGGTTCAGAGGTTCTTCAAAAAGTTTATATTCTTCGCCAAATGATTCATAAGCAGGATAATGAGACAGAAGCACTTAAATTCATCTACACAACGATGGGCAAGAAAGCTACAAATGAAGAATTTTTAGAAAGCATGAACACAAACCAATAGCTATGAGAGTAGGTGTTTTTGATAGCGGAATTGGCGGACTTAGTGTTGTAAAATCGCTTCTGTCTCACAAGCTTTTTAAAGAAATTGTCTATTTTGGAGATACAGCTAGAGTTCCTTATGGTATAAAAGATAAAAACACAATCATTCGTTATGCGATTGAGGCTGTTGAATTTTTCAAAAATTTTGAATTAGATCTCATTATAGTGGCTTGCAACACTGTCTCAGCTTATGCTCTTGCTGAGATGAGAGAAAACTCAACTTGTCCTGTTATTGGGGTTGTGGAGGCTGGTGTTTTAGCTACGGCTAATGCACTTAAGAATAAAAACTCAACCATTCTTATAATTGGAACAAAAGCAACAATTAACTCAAAAGCTTATGAGTTAGGGCTAAATGCTATTGGCTATAATAATCTTAGTGCCAAAGCTACTGGACTTTTTGTTCCACTTGTTGAGGATGAGATTTATGATGGCGAGATAATTCAAGCAACTTTTAAACACTATTTTCATGATATAAAATCCCCAGATGCTGTTATCTTAGGATGCACTCACTTCCCATTAATCTCAGATGCGCTCCAAAACTATTTTGGTAAAAATACAATTCTTATTCATTCGGGCGATGCGATAGTTGAACAACTTGAGAGAGAGTTTGTATTTACACAGAAGTACGAAAAACCAGAATTAAAGTTTTTCGCTTCAGAAAATCCAGAGGCACTTAGAAAGATTGCTAAGAAGTGGCTAGAGCTTTAAATCTTTAGTTGAACAGTTCTTTTTGTTGCTTCAAATAGCTCAGTTGCTTTTTGAACCATTGGCTCATCCAAAATATCCGCTCCATTTATCTCTTTTGCGAAATCATTTTGTTCACATGATGCAACACAGCTCGCACTCGTGCCAATCTCTGCATCTTCTATCATAGATGTTGACTGCTCAAACGGCATTGTGGGTTGGTTGGTTGGCTCTGTTTCTGGTTCCAAAGTAGGTTCTTCTTCTGTTTTTGTGCAAGCTTGGTGTTTTATGCTTGTACCAAATCCAAAAACTTCTCTTACTAATTGCTTTATGACAGAGTAGCCATGAGTCAGTGATTTTTTACACTCTTCATTAGTACAGCTTTCCCAAACTAGCGTGTCGTTTTCGTATGAGATAAATGAGATACTCTTTTTAAAACACTCGCCTAACTCAAAATTTCTATCTTCTATTTTTGCTATAAGCTCATTAAAGTTTTTTTCGCCAACACTCTCTTTTTTTGAAGTTTGGGTAACTTTTTTGGGTTCACTTATTTGTTTGGATTCTGTTTTATATGAACTAAATTCTGGAGATGAGTGTGACAGTGGTATGCTGTAAATCTCTTTTTGCAGAGACTCTATCATCTGGTCAATCTCTTTTATGCGAAGAGCTTCTATCATTTTGAAAAATATAAGTGAGAGAACAAAAGAGCCATCCGCATTTATGCTTAAAAGGTATTTTGAGTCGCTTAAAATTCTAAAAAATCTATCTAGCACAAGAGTAGAATATAGCGCATCTGAAGCGTACATTCTGTCTTTTAGGTAAGCAATGAGTTCATCTACAACCATATCTGGTTCATAATCTTGTAAAATTTTTGTTTGTTCAATAAGCTTTGTGTAATCTTTGGTAAAAACAGCATTGAATAGTTCTGATATAAATTTAGGGTCAACAAGTCCTAACATATCCGTAACAGTTGCTACATCTACAAAATTTTTAGAGTAGATTATCGCCTGATCTAGTAATGTCAGCGTATCTCGTAAACTTCCATTGCCACTTCTAGCTAGAATCTCTAGTGCATCTTTTTCGTATTTTATCTCTTCAATATTTAAAATATGTGCTAGATGATCAATTACCTTATTTTGTGCAATTGACTTAAATCTAAAGTGTTGCGTTCGACTAAGAATAGTTGCTGGGAGTTTAAGCGGGTCTGTTGTTGCTAGTATAAACTTAACATATTCTGGTGGCTCTTCAAGCGTTTTTAGGAGTGCATTAAAAGCTTGTGGAGTTAACATATGGACTTCATCTATTATAAATATCTTAAATCTAGCAGCTGCAGGACGATATTTTGTCTGCTCTATTAATACTCTGATGTCATCGATTCCTCGATTTGAAGCAGCATCCATCTCAATTACATCAATATGACGATTTTCAAGTGCCATGATACAGTTTTGACAAACTCCACAAGGTTTATGAGTGATGCCCTGCTCACAAACAAGCGCTTTTGCAAAGATGCGAGCAGTTGAGGTTTTTCCACTTCCACGAAGTCCTGAAAATAGATAAGCATGAGAGAGTCTGTTTGCATCTAGTGCTAAAGATAGGGTTTGAGAGATTGTCTCTTGGCCTATTAGCTCATCAAAATTAATAGGTCTATATTTTCTGGCTAATACTTCTGAGCTTCTTTTCAAACTAATTCTCCATTTTTTATGTGGCATGATTTTACCATTTTGAGTGTTAAATTTTACAAGAAGTTATTGATATGTTTCAAATTGTAAGCTTTTTGCTGTGGTTCTTTGGTTATATATTTGGATTTATCAAACTCTAATTGAGTAATGGATAAAATCGCCACACAAAAATAAAAACCCAGGAGAAACAATGGCTTCTTTCGAACAAGATTCACTAGATTATCACAAGGCTCGTAATGAGTTTGAAGGTAATGGAAAAATAGGAACGCTAATCACAAAACCGTGTGATACTGTTGCGGAACTTGCAATGGCATATAGCCCAGGTGTTGCTTACCCTTGTCTTGAAATAGAAAAAGATATCAGCACTGCTTACGATTACACAAATAAAGGCAATTTAGTTGCAGTTATTTCAGATGGTACTGCTGTTCTTGGATTAGGGGATATTGGACACTTAGCCGGTAAGCCAGTTATGGAGGGTAAATGTGTTCTTTTTAAAGCATTTGCTCATGTTGATGCTGTTGATATTGAAATCAACACAAAAGATACTGAAGCGATAATCGCAACAGTTGCTGCTATTGCGGACACTTTTGGCGGAATCAATCTTGAAGATATTGGAGCACCAAAGTGTTTTGAGATCGAAGAGAGACTAAAAGAGATTTGTAATGTTCCTGTTTTTCATGACGATCAACACGGAACAGCAGTTATTACGACTGCTGGACTTATCAATGTTTTAGAGATGAGCGGTAAAAAAGTTGATGAACTGAAAGTAGTTGTAATCGGTGCCGGAGCAAGTGGAATCGCTTGTGCAAATATGTACAAAGCATTAGGCGTAAAAAACATCACTATGCTTGACTCTAAAGGTGTTATCCACACTGGAAGAACAGACCTTAACAAACAAAAATTAGCTTATGCAATCGATACTGAAGATCGTACTCCAGAAGATGCAGCAAGAGGTGCTGATATGATTCTTGGTCTCTCAGGCCCAGAGCAAATCACACAAGATATGGTTCGTTCAATGGCAGCTAACCCAATCATCTTTGCTTGCGCAAACCCAACTCCAGAAATTATGCCAGACCTTGCTAAAGCAGTAAGAGATGACCTTATCATTGGAACTGGAAGAAGTGACTTTGCAAATCAAGTAAACAATGTTCTTGGTTTCCCTTTCATATTCCGTGGTGCATTAGATGTAAGAGCAACTAAAATCACTGAAAATATGAAAATGGCTGCTTCAAGAGCACTTGCTGCACTTGCAAAAGAGCCGGTACCTGAAAATGTTAAACTAGCTCACAAAAGAGATAATATGGTTTTTGGACCAGAGTATATCATTCCATCACCTTTTGATAAAAGACTTCTTGTGTTTGTATCATCAGCGGTAGCGCAAGCTGCTGTAGAAGACGGTGTTGCCGGAGTAAAAGATTTCAATCTTGAAGCTTATAAAGCAAAACTACAAAGAATGGCAGACAACTCAAAGTAATCTCCACTTTCCCTCAAGAGCCTAGCGCTCTTGAATATTCCTCTTTTTTTTTAAAGTCCAAATCCACTTTTATCGTTATGATTTTTTAATGCTATGTAAGCTTAAATTTTTATATTAGAATTTTTGGTTACTAATTAGGGAGTGTGTTGGGCGTTTTATGGAAATAAACCCATACCCACTGCTTTGATGACAGGATGTACAAGCATCCGAGAGTTTATCAAATGATTTTACAAACTCCTTGTAATTCTTGTTTTTAATTGCCTGCTCTATCTGGCTTGTCGGCTGTAGTGTGTTTGAGTCAATCATTTTTGCAATCGGCTTGTCTTTAAAATTTGGATGATACTTGACTGTGTCATCCAAAGCTTCTTTAATTTCATCAAGTTCATAAGCTGCGAGTTCCCAGTTTTTCATTTTTCCTGCAAACCAGAGTTTGGCATGTCGTATTTGAATAGTTCCCATTATGTCTCCTAAGCCCGGCACATAATTTGTGTTTTTAGCTATAGGATAGGGAGTAGGTAAATCGTTTGCTCCATGGAGAATGAGTGTTATTAAAGTGATAGCAATAAATGGTTTCATAAGAGTTCCTTTGGGATTTGGCAATAAAATAAGAAACTGTATCTTAAGACCGTTAACGGAGTATAAGTGCGTTAAATGGTACAATTGAAGAAACATTTTGTGATAGGTGAGTTATAAATGGGACGAATTTTACTTCTTGAAGATGATGAGATGCTGTCTCAGACCATCCTTGGTATATTGAGGGCGGAAGGTCATGAAGTTTATAGAGCAATTAATGGTCGTGAAGCGTATGAGCTGACATTTTCAACTCATTATGATCTATATCTGTTTGATGTCAATATCCCGATATTTAACGGCTTTGAAGTGTTACGCGAACTGAGAAATGCTGGAGATACTACACCTGCATTTTTTATTACAGCACTCAATGATATTGATTCAATAGCACGGGGTTTTAAGGCAGGGGCAAATGATTACATCAAAAAACCTTTTGATTTGGATGAGTTTTTGATTCGTGTGCGAGCTGTATTGAAGCGTAAAGAGAAAGTTGTTGTTTATAGGGATATAGTGTTTGAATCGGCTACTAAACAAGTCCTTATCAATGGTTTAGAGTGTGATCTCTCGCCGGTTGAGAGGATGATTTTTTCACTCTTGATACATCAATTGGGTCGTACGGTTTCCAAAGATTCATTTTATGAAATTATGGAAAAATCCTCTGATGCAGCATTGCGTGTCCATGTGAATCGTTTGAAGCAAAAACTAGGGATTTCGATTACGAATATTAGAAGTGTGGGGTATCGCCTTGAATCGTCGTGAAAGAGAGTCATTTTTAAAATCGTTTACTATATTTTTTGTAGCATTGTTTAGTATGGGGAGTGTAGCACTTTGGCTTTATCATGAGGAGCAACAGCGATTTTACCATCTTCAGCTTCTAACCGAGATGGATGCATTTAGCTATGCGTTGCAGAGTAAGGAATTTTCTCACAAGATTTTAAAGATAGATAAACAGCAGCCGATGCATGAACTCATTGTTACTGATAATGAGGTGTATGCTCTTTTTCCATGGGTTAAAAATCCCGATTATGAGATGGTAAAAATCTCTTATTCGTATGAGAAATATCTAAAATACATGGATGCCGAGTCGCATAAGATGTGGATGTTGTTTGCCATACTAGGATTAATAACAGCGCTGTTGTCGGTATTTTTTGCCCGTTATACTCTTTTGCCGATGCGCCGCTCTCTGATATTGATGGAAGATTTTCTAAGAGATATTATTCATGATCTCAATACCCCAGTCTCCTCAATTCTGCTCAATGCACAGCTTCTGAAACGAAAGTACCCAGATGAAGAGATTAATCGTATTTACATCAGTACTCAAACAATTACCGGTTTATATAAAAATCTTGAAGTGCTATATCGGGAACTTCCTATTGAGCAGGAGCATGTTAGTTTGGACACTTTTTTGTATGAACGCATGAGATATTTTCAGACACTTTTCCCTTTGCTGACTTTTAAGATAGAAGGTAACAAAAAAGTTGTTATTACAATTAATCGTGATATTTTAATGCGAATTGTTGATAATCTCCTCTCTAATGCCTGCAGATACAATGTTTCAAGCGGAAAAGTGACAATTCGTTATAGTGAGAATTCTTTATATATTGTTGATACTGGAGTTGGTATTAAGCACATAGATAGAGTGTTTGAGCGTTTTTATAAAGAGAGTGAACGAGGATTGGGAATGGGACTCTATATTGTTAAAACACTCGCTGATAAGGTGGGAGCAGAGGTGGAAATTTTCAATAATACAGAAGCGGGTGTAACGGTAGAACTTCTTTTTTCACGCTAATACTACATTAATACTCTTTAGGTAAAGTTCCCAAAAATCTTACAAAAAGAGTGCGATGTGTTAAGTTTTGCCTTCAAAAACAAACATTTTATTATTGTATTGTCGCTGTTGATTGCAGTTGTTACTGCTGTTATTATTGGACGGATACCTGTTGATATCTTGCCGAGCTACAAAACACCTGCTGTACAGCTACTTACTCTCTATCCGGGGATGCCAGCTGAGGTGATGGAAAAAGATATTACAATGCGACTAGAGCGATGGACAAGTCAAGCTAATGGTATTGCTAAACAAGAGAGCAAAACAATGGGCGGTGTTAGTATTGTTCGAACCCACTTTACTGAAGATACAGATCCTAGTGCCGCACTTGCGCAAATTTCGGCTTTAGCTATGTCGGATTTGTATTTTTTGCCACCCGGAACACTTCCTTCTATGATTATGCCTTATGATCCAACTGCTTCTACTCCTTTGGCATTTTTAGCGGTGAGCAGTGATAAGCTAAGTGAAAAAGAGCTATACGACACTGCTTATTTTGATCTGCGTGCACAGCTTGGTTCCGTTAAGGGAATTATTGCCCCAGCAGTTTATGGCGGACAGTTGCGTCGTATCTTTTTGTATGTTCTTCCTGATAAACTTCGCGCCTACAACCTCTCACAAACTGATGTTCTTGAAGCACTTCAGAAAAATAATGTCATGATTCCCACTGGAGATATTAATATCGGTGGGATGAACTACAGCGTTAATGCAAATGGAATTCTTCCAAAAGTTGAGGATTTTAACAATATTGTTATTAAGATGGGTTCAAACAACTCTCCAATTTTTCTTAAAGATATCGGTTACGCTAAAGATAGTGGAGCCATTCAGACCAACATCGTACATATAGATGGAAAACGACAAGTTTATCTCCCTATTTTTAAACGCCCTGGAGCCAATACGATAGCAGCAGTTGAAGCAGTCAAAGCAAAACTTCCTGAAATGAAAGAGAAGCTCGACCACTCCATAAAAATGGAAGTGTTGATGGATCAGTCAAGCTATGTTCGACACTCAATTGATGGATTGGTGAAAGAGGGATTGATTGGATTGGCTTTAGTTTCTGTGGCGCTGCTTCTATTTCTTGGAAATTTTCGCTCAACTTTTATTGTGGCACTTAGTATCCCACTCTCAATTATGGTTGCTTTGATTGGATTGTATTTTACAGGCAACACTATCAATGCTATGACGCTAGGCGGAATTGCTTTGGCAATTGGATTGCTTGTTGATGATAGTATTGTTGTTTTAGAGAACTTTGACAAACATTTGCGACTTGGTAAAAATTCTGCTCAAGCGGCATTTGACGCTGCCAAAGAGGTATCTTTGCCGGTACTGGTTACTACTTTGAGTATTATCATCGTTTTTTTTCCAATTGTATTTTTGACAGGTATATCAAAGTTTCTCTTTACTCCTTTGGCTATTGCCGTCTCGCTCGCAATGATTGGTTCAAGATTTTTCTCTATGACACTTATTCCTATTATGGCGGCGGCACTCTTTAGCGATCACAATGGACAAGAGAGACCTAGAGGATTTTTAGGAAAATTTGATAGAGCCATTTATTCGTTAACTCACCGCTATGTTCATGGTGTAGAGAGGGCATTGAGGCATCATTGGATTATTTTAAGCGGAGCCATACTTCTGTTTTTAATCTCTGTGATGGGTATCCAAAATATAGGCAAAGAGCTGTTTCCACATATGGATGTGGGGCAAATCTCCATAGATGTACGAATGGAGACGGGGACACGAATTGAGAAAACGGAACAGACTATCACAAAGATTGAGCAATTTCTCAAAAAAGAGATAGGGGAAGATAGTAAGGTTGTCATAACAAATATCGGTGTCTTAAATGATTGGCCAGCAGCTTATACTACTAATTCCGGAACACAAGATTCTACTATCTCAATCCAATTGAATGAGAACCGTACAACCAAAACCGCCGATTATGTCAAAAGTTTGCGCATAAAACTAAAAGAGGCGTTTCCTGGTGTGCAGTTCATCTTTAATACAGGAGGACTTATCACTAATGCTCTGAATTATGGGTTGCCATCACCAATTGATATTAAGATTTCAGGTAAAGACCTCTATAAAGCTCATGAGTTTGCAGTAAAGGTACGAAATATCGTTCAAAATGTAGAAGGAACACAAGATGTCCGAATTCATCAGCGATATGATCATCCAGAGATAAAAGTTGATATAGATAGAACCAAATCGGCTATGCTTGGAGTAGATGCAGAGAGCGTTGTTAAAAATACCGTCTCGGCTTTAAACTCATCAGTAAATTTTAAACCATCTTTTTGGATTGACCAAAAAAACGGAAACCACTATTTTGTTGGTGTTACATATCCAGAGATGGAGTTAAATGACCCTATAGCGGTTGAAAATATTGCTGTTGCAAGCGGAAAAAACAGTGCTATACAGTTAAAAAATATTGCTAAAACATCGATTACATCGGCACCAAACGATATTAGTCATCTCAATATCCAAAGAGTAACAGATGTGTATGCTAATGTGGAGAAGAGAGATATTGCCTCTGTAACGGCAGAGATTGAAGAGAAACTAAAAGTGCTTCGTAAAGATCTGCCTGAAGGATACAAGATTGAGTTTAAAGGCGAAATCCAGAGTATGCAAGAGAGTTTTAGAGATCTAGGGCTTGGTTTGGTGTTGGCAACTATTATGGTTTATTTAGTAATTGTGCCACTGCTAAGATCATTTAAATTGCCTCTAATTATCATCTCTGTTATTCCTTTGGGGTTAATCGGTGTTGTTGCGATGTTATATTTCACTTCCACTTATCTTAATATCCAGTCTATGATGGGAATCATTATGATGGTGGGAATTAATGTCGCATATAGCAATCTGCTAGTTGATAAAATAAACAATCTTTATAAAGATGGCAAACCGCTCAAAGATGCAATTTTGGAGGGAGTAGCCAACCGTTTCCGTCCTATCACAATGACAGCAATCGTTGCTATTTTAGCACTGTTGCCGATGGCGATAGGATACGAAACGGGGGCAGAAGCAAATATCCCGCTTGCTCGTGCTATTATCGGAGGAGTCGGTGCAGCTACCGTACTTTCACTCTTTGTTGTTCCAATTTTATTTTATCTTTTTCATAAAAAATCGCATACCCAAGGAAATTAATATGACAGCGTTTAAATATTTTCTGATTCCATCTCTTGCACTTCTCATTTTTGGCGGATGCAAAAGTGAGGAGAGACAAAAAAGTATACAAAGCACCCAAGAAAAAATGGCGACAGTTTTAGTAGCTCATCCACAAAATCACCAATTTAATACTCTTCTTGCCATTTCTGGCGTCACAAAACCAAATCAGCAGGTTAAGATATTTGCTATGAGTAACGGTTATCTCAAAGAGATTCGTGCCGATATAGGGGACGCAGTATCAAACGGTCAAATTGTAGCTCTGCTTGATAATCCTGAACTTTTAAGCCAAAAATCTAAACTCCAAGCTGAACTAAAGGGGAAACAGGCACTTTACGAGAGACTTAAAAGTATTTATGCAAAAACACCACAGCTCACTACTGTAATTGATGTAGAAAATGCCGAGGTGGAGTACGAGAGCCTAAAGGCACAGCTTAAAAGTGTCGAAGTACAACTTGGTTATCTGACGGTACGAGCCCCATTTTCTGGAGTTATAACTAACCGTTTTGTAGATAAAGGTGCAATTTTGCAAAGCGGTCTAAGCAGTGCAAGTGCCACACCGATATTTGAGATTCAAGATGTCAACCCGGTTCGCTTAAGTGTAGAGGTTCCAGAAACAGATGTTGCTTTGCTTACAAAAGGTAGCAGAGCTACAGTTGAGTTTCCTGAACTTCCGGATCAAAAACTAAAAGCTCTGGTTTTGCGAACAGGTTTTAGTCTCAACCCTGCCACAAGAACCATGGAGATACAGTTTGACATTCCTAATCCAAATCGTAAAATTCGTCCAGGAATGTACGCAAAAGCAAGCTTTGAACGAGGTGGGTTTAAAGATACCCTCTCACTTGTAAACGAAGCAATCGGGAATTTAAAAGGAGAGTCCTATGTTTTTGTTGTAACCAAAGGCATTGTACATAAGATCCCGGTAAAAACAGGGGTTCATGATGAGAAATATACTGAAATTTTAAATGGAGCAGTGAGTGTTGGTGATGAGATTGTTGTTCAGGGAAAAGAGTTGTGTTCAGATGGCACGAGTGTTAAAACAAAACTGATTCAAGATAAGTAGATAGTCATATGAAAAAGATAAAAAATAGCATCATAGTAACACTTTTGGCGGGAGTTCTTCAAGCGCAAGAGGCAATGCCAATTAATTTGCAAAATGTTTTAGAACTAGCAGGTGCAAATAATTTAACTATTAAAGAGTTTCAGCAAAAACAGGAGGCAGCTAATGCTAATTTTACTCGTGCTGGGGAGTGGTGGTACCCCAAACTCTATGCAGGGGTAAAAACTCAGCAGGTTTGGGGTGCAAGTATGGGCGCAAATGGAGCTTTTTTTACTGATGTTTCCAATGAAAATCTTTGGGGAGGCGTTGGAGCCAATGTTGCGTTAAACTTCGCCGATGCAAAGTATAAAACAAAAGCGGCACAACTTAGGGCAAAAGCAAGCTCTTATGACACACAAGCACAGAGAAACAAAACTTTACTTAAGTGCATAAATGCCTACTATGATATGCTGGGTGAACAGCTTAAGATGCAGGCTTATGCTGATTTAGTTGCTCAATCTAAAGAAATTATGCAACAAATTGATATTCAAGTACAGGTTGGCTTGCGATATCAATCTGAACTGCTACTTGCCAAAAGTAATCACACTTACTTTAAACTAGAGGTACTAAATAGCCAAAATGCTTACAAGCTAAAATCAAACGAACTAGCTAAACTTCTTGATTTGGATTTAGATATAGTTTTAATGAGTAGCGAGAAATTTTCTATACCGCTTGAGTTTGAGGCAATAACACCTTTTGGCGAAGAGTCTGCTTATGAAAATAGATTTGAGATTAAAG
The DNA here is from genome assembly GCA_021732045.1 of Sulfurimonas sp. The sequence continues at coordinate 508,371 of JAKFWK010000002.1, read as the reverse complement.
CCATTGAGTCTACTATCAGTGCTACTAAAGAGCAGAAAAAAAATATAACCAATGGGCTTTGGTTGCCAGAACTCTCAGTTGATATGTACACATCATATTTTGGAGGTTTGAGTGGTGATATTGTCAACGCAAGCCCAAATCATGGTGCAAAACAGCTATATCCTACGACTGGATTAAGTGCTTCATTGATGTGGAAAATTCCTTTAGAGAGATTGGTTTCCAGCGGAGAGGTTCAGTTATGTGATGTTGAGATTAAGTCGCAGATGCTCAAATCCAAACAGCTAAAACGAGAGATTAAGCAAGAGATTGATGATGCAAAACAGCAGCTTTTAGTCGGTAGAGAGCAGATTATTCTTGCCAAAGAGGCACTTGAATTGACGGCAGAAGCACTGAATCAGAGTATAGAACGCCAGAAGCTCGGCACTGTTAAACCTTTTGAAGTTTTTCAGGTACAGCAAATTTATATGCAAGCCAAAATTGATTATTTTAAAACTATCAATAATTACAACAAAGCACAGTTTGCTCTAAGAGTTGCAAAAGGGGAGACGCTATAAAAGTTATCATTTAATAGCGATTTTTTAGATATTTAAAGCAAATCATTTCTCATAGATTTCATCATAAGAAAAATATGAGTCGTGCAATCCTCTCTCAATCATCTCCTTCGCAGATGAATATACTTTTTTATACAGCTCATGTTGATTGTCATGATTCTTTTTCATTTTAGCGTATCCATAGTATGTAACAGCAAGTATAAGAGCATAAAGAGAGTAAACCAAAAAAGTGTGAGTTGTGTATAGTTCCGTAAAAAGCGCTATAAGATTGTGAGCAGTGAAGAGAACCATTACTCCAAGACTTCCGATCCAGATGGAGTAGGCACTGTTTTTTGAGTCAACTTCAAAATTTTCAAGATTTCTTAGTATCTGTACTTTTTCATTTATATCTTTTTTAAACTCTTTTGTCTCGCTGCTGTCTTCGTTTTTGATGATTAGTTTTTTTACTTGAACGCTTGATAGCTCACTGTGTCTGTTGATCTCTTTGTACTCTTGAATAAACGATGGATCTTCTTTTAGTAGAGCCATAATCATATCAATGCTGATATTTTTAGTTGAGAGTCTCTCTCTCATCTCAAAAAGTAGAGTGTTGTAGAGTCCATCATATAAAATCTGTTCTGATGTTTTTTTAATATTTACCATTTTAAACTCCTACTAATAAATCTCATATAATTTGAACTCGTCCAAATTATATTCAGTCACTAAAGCTTCGCCTTTGGCGAGAGGAGTCATTTTGACTCCTTTATGTGATTTCAGAAGCAGTTTTAAGCTTCTGGAATCAAATCTTTTGTTTGTAGTTTTGATTTGCTAAATATGCCAAGAAGACCTTGCAGTCCGATGCTCATCAAAACATTTACTAGAAATACAACCCAAGCAGATAGCAGAAGAAGCCCACAAATGCCCGCCAATATCATATAAGTTTGAAACTCTCCATTCATATAGAGTGTTCGTCTAAGAGCGCCGTCCATTGCAGCCATTCCCATAAATGCACCCATTCCGATTCCACCGATTAGATGTGCCCAGAAGTGGTAATTTGCTAGTTTTTGACTATAAAGTTTTACCTCGTTTGTAAGTGTTGGCCATAGTATATAGATGGCACTATATAGCGTCATAGTAAGTCCAACCAAAATCGCCACATGAAAGTGAGGACCTGCTACCCATTGAGTGTTGTGTAATATTCTGTTAAGTCCCATATCTGCTTGAATAATTCCAGCAGGAACAGCCAGCATAAAGCCTAAAATACCAGCTAAGAGGAACTTTAACTCGTTTGTCATCTTAAGAGGTCTAGCGCTCCAAAGAGTAACTAAAGTGATAAAAATTGCAATCCCTTGAGTTACAAGTTCAAATGCAGTTACCATTTCTCCACTTACAAGTTTCATCATGTTGTATTGACCTTGATCAGCCAATAGGTGATGTGACCAAACAGCCCATGAAACAATCAGCTCAAGCAAAAGCGCAGCTCTTGCGATATTTTGCATAAAAAGCTTTTTGCCAGTGATGAGCATTGCTAAAAGATACCAAGAACCTGCTATATAAATAAGCACTAAACCATCAGCAATAAGGTCAAGTCCCCACCAGAAAAAGTTTTTGTATAAAAGAGCATTTACTGCTGAATAGCTCATAGAAACACCAGATAAATCACCAACGATGTAAACTAAAATCAAAATTCCACAAGTCAAAATAACAAGCGCATCTAAGAAAGTATCAATCGTTCCTCGAAAGATAGCAACAACAGGAAGTGCAACTGCCGGCTCTTTTGCGTATGGCTCTCTGCCTGTTAATTTGTAAAGAATGTTTAGCATACCGTCAATACCGAGTGCCGAAATAAGCAGAGGTTTAATTGCTCTTTTTTCATGTCCATCTTCAGTATAAAAAACTGTTGCAAATATGTTGTAGATAAAACCTAAAGTTCCAAGCATAATAAGTGCAATACCACTTATAAAAACAAGTCCGCCAACTGCATCAAACTGTTTAAAGTCCACAGGCAATGGCCAATAAAGCGTATATAGCGGAGCATAGTGAAACAAGAATCCACCAAGCCAAGATGAAAGTGTACCAACAGCAATTAGTATCCAAGTAGCATTTGCAAGCTTGATGCTATAGAGTGGTTTTTTCATTAAATAAGGCACAAGAAACGTAAATGCTCCAAAAACAATCAAATATGTTGAGCCAAATATTCCAACAATCGGATGAACCGTTAGTACGGAAAAATAATGCGCATCGTCTAGCATAGGAAGAGGTGAGATTGCATGAGCTCTCATCATCATCCCCTCCAGTGCAGATAAACCGTAGTATAAAACTCCAATAATTACAGCTCTAAGAGTTACTTTTTGGGTCGGTGTTAAGCCATCAGTTTTGAGTCCGCCTTCGTGTCCATGTATTAAAGTTTTTAAAAAGCTCATTTAACTTCCCCTTTTTGTGAATGTTTGTCATCTTCGCTGCATCCTGATACTTCAAAAACATCTTTGACAAACATATGTGCACCTTTTGGTCCGGAGTATTCAGTAGATCTTAGGTCATAAACGCCGTTTTTACCAAATTTCCACATAAGGTCGTTTTTGCTTCCTGGAACAACTTGCATCTGTGTTACCATTGAGCTGTTTTGTCTAAAGATACCAAAGCCGTAGGTTAGGTCGTTTGAGACAACATTAAAAAGTACAAATTCATTACATTTTATATCTATTTTTGGGCTAGGTAATATAAATTTATGATCCTCGATTGTTACATTAACAACTTGCGTGGGAGTGATTGAGCTTCTTTTAAAGTCAATCTCAACCCATGGAATTTTGTTAAATGTTAAGATGTGAATAGCCACACCGACGGTAATTAATGCTCCTACATAACCATAAAATATGGATGATTTTACTATGTTGGGTTTTCCTTCTGGATTTACAACTCCAAGTGAAAACCAACCAATAAGCGAAATAACGGCTAAAGTATATAGGGTATAAACAAGCTTTAGCATGTTTAACACATCAACTGAATCTGTCATTTTTTCTCCTTTTGTATTTAAAGTTTTCTTAATTAAAAAATTAACAGCAAAACTTTATCAAAAAATATTATTTTTAGTACCAACTAGTTGTATATAATTTAATCATTAATTTGAATATATAAAATGCAGATAATAATATTTTTTTAAGAAAATAGATAAATTTATATAAAACTGAGTTATTTTATTTTGAATTTATCCAGATAAGCAGGGCTATATTTATGATTGTCATGGTTATGAAAGAGAGTTTGTAGAAGAAAACTTCATGCTGTTTGATAAGAGAGATATTTTTTGAAAAATAGGGTACCACTTTTTGAGGATTTTTTAATTCATAAGCCATCTCAGAGTAGTGCGCATATCTCTGCTCTTTGTCAAGTGCGATTGAGCGCAAGATGATGCTATCTAACCAGTGCGGTATGTTTTGATTGTAGAAACTTGGCTTTTTTGCCTCTTTAAATGAAGGTGTTTGAAAGGGCTCTATCTCTCCATAAGGATACTTTTTAGTAAGAGCATAGTAGAGTGTAATGCCGATAGAGAAAATCTCGCTTGATTCACTTATTGCCTCATTTAAAAATCTCTCAGGAGATAAAAAACTGGGTGTTCCTGCTTTAGAGTTTGTAGAAAAAATCTCAGTTGTTAAACCAAAATCCACTATCTTAAATTCCACATTTTGCCCATTTGCTACAAGCATGATGTTGTGAGGTTTTATATCGCCGTGAACAAGATCGTATTTTAAAAGGTAAGTGGACATTTTCAGTAATACATCACAAAGTTTTAGCGCATCATCTATTCTAAGAGGTTGCTCATGTAGTATTTCGTGAAGATTTTGCCCCTCAATCTTTTGCATGACATAGTATCTATGAGTTCTCTTTTTTGGAATAACTGTTTTTGGGAAAAATGGAGCTTTTAATCTTTTTGCATTCCAAGCCTCTTTTATGAAGAGATCTAGTATTTTCTCATCTTCAAGTGCAACTTCAGGCGCAAATTTTAGTATATATTTTTTTGTTTTTTTGTAAGCTTCCCAAGTGTTCTCATTTAGTGAGACCTCAAGCGTGTATCCATCTATGATATTTTTAGCTTGAAGATTTTGTGCGATACTAACTTTTTGCATCTTTAGAGTGTTAAATTCACTCTTTTTTACTATCTCAATAACAAGGGCTGTCGTGTCATCTGCTAAATTGTCGCTTGTTAAATAACTTGCCTCTTTTACTAAATAGTGAGCTCCAAGATGCAAGTTTTTCTGTATGTACTCATACGAGAGAGTATTGTAGAGTCCATCACTGCAAAGAAGTATCTTATCGTTTTGCTCTAAGATATTTTCAAAGTAAAATGGCTCAATACTATCTTGTGCACCAATGGCTTGAGTTAGAATGTGGCTTTTTTCTTGCTCTATGTGGTCATAAGATAACTGCTTTAAAACACCGCCTCTGTGAAGATAAACTCTGCTGTCGCCAACATTTGCACCATAAAGTCTATCTCCCTCTATTACAACCAATGCAAGAGTGGTTAGCAGTTCGCTTCTCTCATAATTTTCAATACTCTCTTGATATAAAATTGTATTTATTGAAGCTATGAAAGTTCGTACAGATTTTTCTATACTCCAAGTTTTAGGGCGTATTTTAAAGTTATTGGATAAGTAGCTCGATACTCTTTGTGCTGCTCTGCCACCAGCTTCAGCGCTTCCAACGCCATCGCAGATGATGGCGATAGTTGTTTGTGCATTTGAGTTAATGGCGTAAAAATCATCACTAGTTAAATCTCTGCCTTTAGCAAGACCAAATGCAGAGTGTTTAATCTCTTGCATTAGATTCTACCACCTGCATTTACGCCCCATGTTGTTCTCCATCTTGTTTTTACTAAACTAATACCAAGAATTGCTATAAAAACTATGATTGCAAATATCATAAAACCCTCTTTGTATCCGCCAAAAATCTCTTTGCTCCATCCAAAAGCATTTATAAGAAAAGTTCCTCCAAACCCGCCAGCAGCACCAACTAGCCCAGTCATAATACCTATGTCTTTACCGAATCTTTGAGGTACAAGCTGAAAAACAGCACCGTTTGCCATTCCAAGATTTGCCATAATAAGAAACAAAATCAAGATCGCAAATCCAAAAGGTAAAACCAAAAAAGCATTTAAGAGTGCAAAAGCAAGAACTAAACCAAAAAATATATATAGTGATTTTACTCCACCAAACTTGTCTGCAATTGCACCACCAACTGGGCGAAGCACTGCCCCTGCAAAGATACATAAAGCTCCAAAATAACCAGCAGTTACTTTGACATTTTCCTCATTTAACATATCTAATCCAAAAGCGCTCATATCGGCTTGATAAGTGTTCATCAGATAGACTTTCATATATCCGGCAAATCCCACAAAACCGCCAAAACTTACTGCATAAAATAGGTTGAACCACCATGTGTCTCTATCTTTAAGGAGTTTACCATAATCACGCAATTTTTTTGGACGCGGTGTATAAACTTCTGCCGGAGCGTCTTTTGCTATAAAAAGATATGTTACAAAGATAATACTAGATAAAACAGCGCCCACTAAAAATACGCTTTCCCATCCCCAAATTTGAGCAATTTTAGGTGCAAACAAAAAGTCTATAACAACTCCGATGTTTCCAGCTCCAGCGATTCCTAAAACAACTCCTTGAAGTTTTGGGGGATACCACTGTCCAGCCTGAGGAAGAGCCACCGCAAAAGATGCACCTGCAAAACCAAGACCAAGAGCAACCGCTAAAAGCTCCTCATAAGTAATGTTACTACCTTTAAAATAAGCGTAAAATAGAACCAAGATAACTATAAGCTGAGAAGATAAAGCAGTTTTTTTAGCACCAAATTTATCAACTCCAAAACCTAAAACTATACGAAGAATAGCCCCTGCTAATACAGGAATAGAAAGCAGTGTGGCTTTTTGCGTCTCACTGATTAAAAATCCGCCAACCGCCAAAGATTCCGCTATCTCACTAGATAATGGTCCAAGCATTGTCCAGACCATAAAACTAAAATCAAAATATAAAAATGCTGCTAAAAGTGTGGGCCAATGCCCTTGTCCTCTTAATGCGCTAAACCCTGCCATAGTAACCTCCTGTTTTTTGATGAGAAAATTATAGTGACAAAATAGTGCCAATATTTAAAATTATTGATTAAAAATTAATCAGATGAATTGCATAAATATTAATCAGTAATCTTTATATATTTAAAATGATTTATCCTATAATTTTTTTAATAAAAATATAAGAGGAACTATTATGATTAAGTCTGTGTGTGGTTACTGCGGTGTCGGTTGCGGTGTCGAATATGAGAGCGACAAACTCAGCGGAAACTCATCTCATCCAATCAACAAAGGCACTCTTTGCCTAAAGGGTGCATCACAACTGAGTAGCATGGGACTTGATTCGAGATTTACATCCCCACTGATTCGTAAAAGTATCGATGATGAGTTTAGAGTCTCTTCATATGAAGAGTGCATATCTACTATTGCAGCGAAGATTAAAAGTACTCCAAAAGAGAGGGTCGCATTCTATCTTTCTGGGCAGTTGCTCACAGAGGATTATTACATAGCAAACAAACTTGCAAAAGGGTTTATCGGTACAAACAGCGTAGATACAAACAGTCGTACATGTATGGCAAGCGCTGTTGTTGGTTACAAAAAGAGTATTGGTGCGGATTTTGTTCCTCTTAGGATGAATGATATTTTTAGTGCAAATTTGCTTATTTTAGCAGGAGCAAACACGGCGGAATCTCATGTAATCTTTCATAATAAGATAAAAAAAGCAAAAAAAGATGGACTGCGTGTTGTAGTTGTTGACCCTAGATTTACAGAGAGCGCTAAGAGTGCGGATATTTATCTGCCCATAAAAGTTGGTGGTGATATAGATTTTTTTAATCTTATATCTAAGAGGTTAATTGAAGAAGAGCTGTATGACAAAGAGTTTGTAAAAAACAAATTAAATGGCTTTGAAGCCCTAAAAGATGGGCTTTTATCTTTGAAAAGTGAAGATATGCTCAATGGTTGCGGTTTAACGAATAAGCAGTTTGAAGAGTTTTTTTCTCTATACAAAGAGAGTCAAAACATTATCACAGCGTGGACGATGGGGATAAACCAGTCATCTCAAGGCGTAGATAAAAACCTCTCGCTTATAAACACACACCTTCTCAGCGGTAAGATTTTCAAACAAGGAAACGGTCCCCTTAGTCTTACAGGTCAGCCCAATGCAATGGGTGGAAGAGAAGTCGGAGGACTCTCAACCATGCTTGGTGTTCATCTTGGTTTTGATGAGCAGAGTATAGAAAAAGTATCAAAATTTTGGCATACAAAAAATATAGATAACAAAGCAGGAGTCTGTGCAACCCAGATGTTAGAGGGTGATTTTGATGTTCTCATTATCTGTCACACGGATCCAATCTATCATCTTCCAAACAGAAATAAAAATGAGACTCTTATAAAAAGAATCCCATTGGTTGTAGAGATAAACGCATATGACAATTCTCAAACCTCAGAGTTTGCACATATAAGGATTCCAGCAACTCCGTGGGGCGAGAAAGAGGGGACTCAAACAAACTTGGATAGAACAATCACTAAACAGCAAAAACTCGGTAAAACATTTAAAAATATCAAAGCAGATTGGGAGATTTTTATGCACTTAGCCCAAGAGTTAGGCTATAAAAAAGAGTTTGACTATAAAAATCCAAAAGAGATATTTGAAGAGTATCAGCAGATGAGTAAACTTAACAGCTATATGGATATGAGCGAAGCTTCTTATGATGAACTCTCAAATAAGCCATTTGTTTGGGGAGAGAAGATTAAAGATTTTCTCACTCCCTCAAAAAAAGGAAACCTCTTTTTTGTCCAAAATCTAAATCTCAGTGAAGCAACAACTGATGAGTACCCGTTTTTACTTCTAACTGGAAGAACAAGAGATCAGTGGCATAGTGGAACAAAGTCCGCAAATGTGACATCTTTGATGAAGTATAAAGCACTTAATTTTTGTGAAATAAGCCCACGAGACGCAACTAGAATGAGTATAAGAGATGGTGATAAGCTAATAGTGTCATCCATAAGAGGCTCTTTAACAACTAGCGCACTTGTCAGCTCTAGTGTAAGAGAAGGAGAAATTTTTATCCCAATTAGCAACAGCGATGTGAACTATCTTACAAATAATCTACTAGATCCTGAGTCACTGCAACCGGATTACAACCATAGTGCAGTGAATATTGAAGTTGTGTATAAAAAATAATCAATAAATTGCCTACTATAGTTTTTGTAGCTGATAAAATTGTGACTATATTCGATAGAGATCGGAGTTACGATGCAAGAGTTACAAAAAGCTTATGACGCAAGAGCAAAAAAAGTAAATAAAATAGAAGAGATAAAAGCGCTTAGAACTCCAAAAGAGGCTTTTGAGATGCTGGAGCAGTATGCAAAAAATGGTTATGACTCAATTTTAGAGGAGGATAAGAGCTACTTTTTGAAATGTTTTGGAATTTATGATAAAGACTCACAAACACCAAAAAAGTTTATGATACGAGTTCGTATAACCGGTGGATATCTAAATGCAGCTCAAGCAAAAGTTTTAGGTGAGATTGCAAAAGAGTTCGGAGATGATTACATAGACATAACCACAAGAGCGCAGATAGAGTTTCGCTTTATAGATATAAAAAACATACCGCTAATTTTTGAGAAGATGAGAGCTGTTGGTATAAGCTCTTATCAGACTGGCGTGGATAACTTTAGAAACATAGTAACAGATCCACTTGATAGTCGTGGATTTGACAATGTTTTACCATCATTTTTGCTGCTCAAAGAGCTCGAGAGCACTTTTTTACATAATTATGAGTGGATAAGTGCACTTCCAAGAAAGTTTAACACTTCAATTACAGGCTCAATCTCAAACAGATGTAACGCTTTTAGTCATGATTGCTGTTTTGTGTTAGCTCAAAAAAATGGTATCTATGGCTACAACATGTATCTCGGCGGAAAAGTTGGAAGAGTTGCAAAAAGTGCAGATATTTTTTTACTTCCAAACCAAGTAAAGTTCGCATACAGCGCACTGACGGATATTTTTAGAAGATTTGGTTTTAGAGATAATAGAAATAAAAACAGACTCTCATTTTTGATAGAAGCCGTTGGAATGCAAGAGATAAGTAGCGCAATAAGAGAAAATGCTGGGATTCAGTTTTTGGGTGCTGGTGAGACTATGACAAAGCTTGATTTTAATGATCCAGATCACGGAAAAGTACAACTGCGTGATGGAACTTTTGGAGTTCATATGATTGTCCCTGCTGGAATATTTAGCGGAAGTGATCTGATAGAAGTCTCACGCACAAGCGAGAAATTTGGAAATGGTGAAATTCATTTTGATATAGAGCAGAGCATCTACATATTTGGGGTTGTGGATTATGATGCTCTTTTGCAAGAGAAGATATTTCAAAAATACAAAAGTGTAGATTCGCCATACAAAAACCATCTAATCGCCTGCGCAGGTTCACAGCATTGCTCGTTTGGAGTTATAGAGAACAAGAGCGATGCGTTAAGTATGGCGGAGTATCTTGAAAAAGCTGTACCGCTAAGTGATGCAAGAATAAGAATGTACTGGTCTGGATGTGTAAAAGGATGTGGTCTGCATGGGCTTGGAGATATAGGATTTGAGGGTTGTAAAGTAAAAATTGGCAATGAAATGGAAAGCGGTGTGCACATCTCTTTGGGTGGAAAAATAACAAGTGAGGGGCTTGAGGGATACAGCGTCATAAAATCCGCTCCGCTTAGATATGCCAACTTTTATGTAGAGACACTTATGCTTGAGTATAAAAGATTAAAAAACAGAGATGAGAGTTTTGAACTATTTAATGAGAGAGTTCTAAAACTCTACACACCCTCTGCAATAGGCTTTTTAATGAAACTTGGTGCTTATTTGAGAGAGCGAAAAATAGATATAGAGATAGGTTTTAGCGAGAGAGTAAACAGCGGAAAAAATGAGGAGTTTGAACTCTTTGAGATAGGCAGAAAGCTTTACTATAAACTCTCACAACAAGAGGCTTACTCGGCATATGATAGATTTACAAACACTCTTAAAAATGAGAAACTTCAAAATATTCGCTCCTTAGCACCAAATATAGATGAAAATCTTGCTCTGCTTTGTGAGAGAATCTTAGACACTAAAGAGTCCAATAGAGCGGTTGTTTTCTCGGAAATTGTCTCTTTTATATCACTGGATTAGAACTTCTTTTTTATTTTTTAGTGCTACTCGCAAGTCAGGAGATTTCTTCAAAGCAATATCAAAGAGAGTTTTAAGTATCATTCGCGTAATTGATACAAAGGAATTGTATGGCTAACAAACGGGTATTGGTTAAGTTTTCAGGTGAAGCACTTGCTGGTGAGGCGGGTCATGGAATCGACATGCAGATTCTAAACTATATCTCTTTAGAGATAAAATCACTCGTAAATGCAGGCATAGAGGTAGGGATTGTTGTGGGTGGTGGCAACATTATTCGCGGAGTAACAGCGGCTCAAGATGGAATCATCAAGAGAACTTCTGGTGACTATATGGGAATGTTGGCAACAGTTATAAACGGCGTTGCAGTACAAGAAGCTTGCGAGCATGTAGGACTTCAAGTTCGTATGCAAACAGCCATAAAGATGGAACAGATAGCTGAACCGTACATCAATCGTCGCGCAGTTCGTCATTTGGAAAAAGGCCGTGTTGTAATTTTTGCAGCAGGAACTGGAAACCCATTTTTCACAACAGATACGGCTGCAACACTAAGAGCTGTAGAGATTGGTGCAGAGGTTATTATAAAAGCTACAAAAGTCGATGGTGTTTATGATAGAGATCCAAATAAATTTCCAGATGCTAAAAAAATGAATGTTTTAACATACGATGATGCAATGAGCGATCACATCAAAGTAATGGATGACACTTCAATCGCCTTGGCAAAAGACAACTCCCTACCAATTATAGTTTGTGATATGTTTAAAAAAGGTAACTTACTAGACATCATAAACGGCAATACACAAAATTGCTCGATAGTTAGGTAGAGATTAAAAATAAAGTTATTTAAGTAGCTCAAAAGGACGAGTTCCTTTGAGCGTTCAAATCAAATGAGGGGATTCCCTTCATTTTATAAAATAAAATTAAGGGAAAACAGTATGAAAGTAGAAGTATTAACAGCAAAGATTTTAAATGATAATCCAAACATAGATAGATACCAGTTGGCAATCGCAATAGCAAAGAGAACGGATGAACTTTTAAATGGTGCAATAAGTAAGCTTAGTGCTTCAAAAAATATAAAGGCATCAGATTTGGCTTTAATGGAAATGGCGGAAGGTCTTGTAAAAGTCAAAGGTTTTATAAATATATCTGAATAAGGATCTACCCTGAGTCAAATTGATATAGAGACGGTCAAGCATCTCCAAGATGTTGACTCAGCAATCAACTATCTTTTTTTACAGATTCCACAAAGTGATGCTCTTAAAAATGCTTTAGAGTACTCAAAAAAAGCTCATCAAAATCAGTTTCGCAAAAGTGGTCAGCCATATATTGTTCATCCAATACTGGTGGCAAGTATTGTTGCATCAATTACAAATGATGAAGCTATGGCTATTGCTGCTCTCCTTCATGATGTAGTAGAAGATACAGAGATATCCATAGACGAAGTAAATTCTGTTTTTGGAAGCGATGTTGCTCACCTGGTTGAGGGGCTTACAAAAATAGATAGCATAAGAGATATAGAGTTAATCTCATCTAGCTCTAACGAAAAGCTAGTTGTCTCAGCGCTCTCTTTTAGAAAAATGCTTCTTGCTAGTACCGAGGATGTAAGAGTTCTGGTCGTGAAGCTTTGTGACAGACTTCACAATATGTTAACTCTAGACGCTCTCTCTGAGCAAAAACAGCAACGAATAGCAGAAGAAACACTTGTGGTTTATGCTCCAATAGCTCATAGATTGGGTATCTCTTTTTTAAAAAATATATTAGAAGATTTGAGTTTTTCATACCTTTTTAAAGAAGAAAAGCAAAATATTGATAACTATTTTGAGTCACATTACCACGCTATTGAGATGAGACTAAGTGAATTTAAGGAGTTGATTAACAAAATCCTTATTCAAAATGGTTTTTGCGAGGAAGATTTCGAAATACTCTCGCGTGTAAAACATAAATACTCTATCTATCTGAAAATGCAAAGAAAAGGTGTTGGAATAGAGGAGGTTTTAGATCTCTTAGCTGTTAGAATCTTAACAACAGACGCAGTTAAATGCTATAACATTCTAGGCTTGATTCATCTAAACTTCCAACCACTCTCCTCAAGATTTAAAGATTATATAGCAGTTCCAAAAGATAATGGCTATAAAACAATTCATACGACGGTCTTTTATAATGCAGCGATTATTGAAGTTCAAATACGAACCTATGAGATGCACAATACTGCAGAACTTGGCGTTGCTGCTCACTGGAAATATAAAAATGGTGGAAATAATAATATAAAACTAGATTGGCTTAATAATCTAGGATATCAAAATGAGTCCGTCGAAGATTTTTATGATCTTATCAAAAATGATCTCTACAGTGAAGATATATCTGTTTTCTCTCCTAAGGGTAAGGTTTATACACTGCCTCGTGGTGCTGTCGTTCTCGATTTTGCATATGCGGTTCATACGGAAGTTGGAGACAATGCAAAAGCTGCATTAGTAAATAAAACTAAAACATCACTTCTTGCAGAGTTGCAAAATGGAGACATTGTAAAAATAGAGCTCTCAGATAAACCAATAACAAGATGTAGTTGGATTGATGCAGTCAAGACATCTAAAGCAAAAACAAATATGAAGCATATGTGTAATGCTAGGGTTAAGGATATAGATTTAAAATCTAGTGTAAATATTTTAGCAACGGCCATGAATCTAAATAACTCAAGAGTTGAAGAGTGGTTTGAAGAGAGCAATTGCGAAAAAAGAGCAATGATTCCTGTGGATATTGACCACTTTCATGAGGTTATTAACAAGTATATTTCAGAAATAAGGCAAAATAGTCGCTTTAAGGGGTTCTTGTCTAAACATAGATTTAAACTAAGACAATTCAATCTTAGAGATTTAGAAATATACAGCACTTCGCATATAAGCGATGTTGTTTTTGACTACTGTTGCCATCCAAAGAACGGAGATGAAGTAATGGCTTTTTTAGAGAAAGGAAAAGCGCATGTTCATCATAAAATGTGTAAAACAGCAATAAAAAAAGTTGAAGCAAAAGAGCCAATGGTTTTTGTGAGATGGGAAAAGACAAATACATATAACTATAATATGATAGTTTCGCTTCATAGTGGAGTAGGGACTTTAGCTGAATTTCTAAATTTTTTAGCAAAACTAAAAATAGATATAAATTTAATAGAACTTGGTAAAAACAAAAGTGAGTCAACAAAATTTTGTGAGATAGGCTTTGAGTCAAAAGAAGCGGATATTAACGCGCTGCGTGTTAAGATTGAGCAAAAAATAAAAGTTATACATCTTATCAGAACTGATGATGCTTATAAATAAAATTAAAATAGGAAAATATAGAATATGTTACAAGTTGCCCTAAAAGAGATACGAAGAGGAAGTGCCGAAATCATTGATGATGCTAGGATTGAAAAGTTGCTAGAAGCATATTTTAAAGATGGTAAAAGCTACACTGTTAAGGCTGGGTTTGATCCAACTGCGCCAGATTTGCATTTAGGTCACACGGTTCTTTTGCAAAAACTAGCAGCTTTTCAGAAGTATGGAGCAAAGATTCAGTTTTTAATAGGTGATTTTACAGCACAAATTGGTGATCCAACAGGAAAAAACGTAACAAGAAAAACACTAAGTGCCTCTCAAATACAAGAGAATGCAAAGAGTTATAAGGATCAAGTTTTTAAAATTCTTGATGCTTCTAAGACGGAGATTGTTTTTAACTCTCAGTGGATAAATGCTCTTGGAGCAACTGGAATGTTGTCTCTAACAACTACTTTTAATGTAGCGAGAATGTTAGAGAGAGATGATTTTGATAAAAGATATAAAAGCGGTACTTCTATCGCTATAAGCGAGTTCATATATCCGCTTTTGCAGGGCTATGATAGTGTGCATCTGGCGAGCGATATCGAGATAGGCGGAACAGACCAGAAATTTAATCTTTTAATGGGTCGTCATCTTCAAAGGGCTTATGAGATAGGTAAAGAGCAAGCCGTGCTTATGATGCCTATTTTAGAGGGTTTAGATGGCGTTCAAAAGATGAGTAAATCTTTAAATAACTATATTGGAGTTGCTGATGAGCCAAATGATATGTTTGGGAAGATTTTAAGTATATCTGATGAGTTAATGTGGAGATATTATGAGCTTCTTAGTGCAAAAACATTGCAAGAGATTGAGCTCTTAAAAAAAGGTGTAGAAGATACAACTCTGCATCCAAAAACAGTTAAAGAGAATTTAGCTCTAGAGATAACTGCTAGATTTCACTCACAAGAGTTAGCCAACAGTGCAAAAGCTGAATTTGAAAAAGTGCACTCAAATCATGAAGTTCCAACAGATATAGAAGAGTTTAGTTGTAAGGGTGAAGTTTGGGTAGCTAAAGCCTTAGTAGATTGTGGTATGGAACCATCTACTTCACAAGCAAGAAGAGATATTAAGCAAGGTGCTGTTAAAATAAATCAAGAGAAGATATTAGACGAACAGTTACAATTGGTGGCTGGAGAGTATATTCTTCAAGTTGGAAAAAGAAAATTTGCAAAATTGAAGGTAGATTAATGAGTTTTGAACCATTAAAAATAGGTAAGCACACTATACAGAAACCGATTGTTCAAGGTGGTATGGGTGTTGGCATTAGTTGGGATAAACTTGCCGGAAATGTTTCAAAAGAGGGTGGTCTTGGCGTTATTAGCGCTGTTGGAACCGGCTATTATGAAAACAAAATACATGCTTCAAAATTAGTATCGGGAAGACCTCTTGATTCGCTCGGTTTTTACTCAAGAGAGGGTTTTGATGCTATTATAAAAAATGCAAGAAAAGTTTGTGATGATAAACCACTAGCAGCAAATATTTTATATGCTATAACTGATTATGGGCGCGTTGTTAGAGATGCTTGTGAATCTGGGATTGATATTATCATAACTGGAGCAGGACTTCCTACAAATATGCCAGAGTTTACGGAAGGTTACCCAGATGTAGCACTTGTTCCTATTGTTTCGTCTGCGAAAGCGCTTAAGATTATCTGCAAAAGATGGCAGATGAGATATGGCAGGCTTCCAGATGCAGTAGTTCTTGAAGGTCCAAAGAGCGGCGGACATCAGGGATTTACCTATGAACAGTGCTCAATGCCTGAAAATCAATTAGAAAATCTTGTTGCACCTGTTGTTGCAGAGGCTGCACTATGGGGAAATATCCCAGTTATTGCAGCTGGTGGAATTTGGGATAAAAAAGATATAGAAGAGATGCTCTCACTAGGTGCAAAAGGCGTTCAGATGGGGACTCGCTTTATTGCAACTCACGAGTGCGATGCTCATGAAAATATGAAGCAGGTTCTAATAGATGCAAAAAAAGAGGACATTGTGCTTATGGCTTCACCTGTTGGCTATCCGGCACAGGGTGTTAGAACTAATCTCACAAGACTAGTAGAAAAGCGAGAAGGTCCAGCGATAAAATGTATATCAAATTGCGTTGCTCCTTGTAATCGTGGAGTAGAAGCAAAAGAGGTTGGTTTTTGTATAGCAGATAGGCTAAGCGATGCCTTTGAAGGGAATCT
This sequence comes from Sulfurimonas sp., assembly GCA_021732045.1. The sequence goes on along the minus strand of JAKFWK010000002.1, from coordinate 492,083 downwards.
TGAAACAGGACTCTTTTTCTCTGGCACAAACGGATACAAAATTGACAAAATTATTTCAGTAAAAGAGCTGATGGATAAACTTATAGATGGTGAATAATTCAATATGATTCGTTTACTCTCTATTTTTTTTATTTTCTATATAGCCCTTTATGCTCTTAGTGATGAAGCGTCACTAAAAAAAGCAGATAGACTTTTAAGAAGTACAAGTAAGAGTGATCAATTTAGAGCATATGATAGCTATAAAGATATGTATCTTCGTGCCGTTATGTCTGGCGATTCAAAGCTAGAGAGTAGTTCACTAAAAGGGATAGTCAAAAGTGGAACCCTTTTAGATATAGATGTTTCACAATATTCAGATGAGTTAAAAAACAAAACACCAAAACAGGTAAATTTTAAACAATCAAAAGAGATAGCAACAGCAGCGTTCGATGAAACTAAAACTAAAAAGCAAGATGATATTTGGAACAGATCATTAAACAGCTTGGTTGGCACCGAATGGGTGGAGTCTAAACTTATTTTAACATTTGATAGAGAGCTCAAAGAGAATGAAGTTCACTATTTTACACTTCACAACCCAAAGAAAAATCTATATAAATATGTTTTTGATATATCTTCATCGGCTTTAATAAAGTCACAAATTATCAAAAAAAATGGCATAGATAAGATTAAGTTTGCACAAAATGGCTCTGACTCTATAAGGATAGTGATAGAAAATAGTACAAAAATAGAGATAGAACACTCTCTTGAATCCGAAAAACTTATCATTAATCTGCAAGCAAACTCAGTCGAAGAGGCGAGAAACGCTAGTTTGCCACCAAAAAGAACTGATAGAACAAAAACCATAATGATTGATGCTGGTCATGGCGGTACAGATCCGGGGGCTATTGGATATAATAAATATAGAGAAAAAGATGTTGTTTTTAGTATTGCTCAAGAGTTAAATAAAATTCTAAAATCTCGTGGATACACGGTGTATATGACGAGAGACAGTGATGTTTTTGTAAAATTAAGTGGTAGAACTAGATTGGCAAATGATAAGGGAGCAGACCTTTTTATCAGTGTGCATGCAAATGCTGTCGGTAAAGAGAGTTCTGAATCAGTGAATGGAATAGAGTGTTTTTTCCTCTCTCCATCTCGCTCAGACAGAGCTAAGAGAATTGCCTCCAAGGAGAACTCGGCAGATATTAGTGATATGAATATGTATGCAAAAGATAGTATTTTAAGCCTAGTTAACCATCATAATATTTTGGCTTCAAATAAACTAGCAATCGACCTGCAAAGAGGAATGCTCGGCGCTCTTAAATCAAAATACGATGGTGTAGTTGATGGTGGAGTTAGAGAGGGACCATTTTGGGTTTTGGTTGGAGCATCTATGCCATCGGTTCTAATAGAGGTTGGTTTTATAACAAATCCAACGGAGGCAACAAGATTGGTTGATTTGAAATACCAGCAAACAATGGCAAAAGGTATGGCAGATGGGGTTGAGAGGTATTTCGCCAATAACTGATGTTGTGCATTTAAACTGACAATTCCCCTTTGTGTAGAGTATAAAAATGAAGCTTAAGCCTCTTTTTTATACTCCAAATCCCCTGCAACAGCCTCTTTTTCATTTATAAGACTCTCAATCTGCTTCTTTACTTTATCGTAGCGATACTGCTCTTTAAAGCCTATAATTCGCCCTCCAGAAGCATTTGGATGTCCTCCTCCATCTACCCACTCTTTTGATATTTGTGAAACGCTTACTTTGTTGTTTGCTCTAAAACTCATAGTTCCACGGTAGCTTACATCTACTATGAAATCATACTCTGGATACCCAAGTAAAAAACCATTTCCAACTATTGATGTATTTCCAACACCGTAGCTTAAAAAGCCTCTATAGCCTTTATAGTAGATTGTTTTTTCACTTCTTGCCTCACCTAGAAGTTTAACAATATATTTTGTTGCAAGATTATCCAGTGTGTCATTGTTCCCATCTCTAAAAAATCCTTTTTTAAGATTGTGAATATTTTCATCCAAAGTAATGTTTGCATTTTCATTATCAATATATTTTGTTGATGCCATAAGAAGCGAGATTTTATAGTTGTTGTCGTCATCTGCAAACATAATTTTATTGAGCTCTCTGGCTTCAGATATAAGACGCATACAAACTTTTCCATATTCAAAGTTCTCCGTCTCCTCCATTTTCCATAAGTCAACAGCATTTACGATATTTACAAACTTTTCCATCCAAGTGGGCTCATTAAATTCAAAATTCTCTTTTGCATAATCATATGTCATTTTTGTAGCACATCTTGATGTATCAAGGTTGTACCAACTGTATTTTTTTGCACTATCCTCGCCGCTTCCATGGTGATCAAGAAGCAGAAGTGTAATATCTCTTTTATTCTCTTTTAGCTTATTTACTTCATTGTCAAGCCATCTTGACTCATCCGCAGTGAGATTTAAATCAGTTATAAGGATAGTTGCATCTACGGTACTTTTTGTAATATTTTCTACGATTAATTCAAGTGTCTGTTTCACTTCCGCACCATAGTTTGCATTGTAATTAAACAATTTATATGGAGTCTGTTTCATAACCAGTTGACAACTGTAGCCGTCAAGATCGGTATGTGATAGATGGTGGATGGTTTTAGTGTTCATTTTTTTCCTTAAATTTTTATAGAGATTGAACCCATAACCTCAAAAGAGGCGCTTGAGTCTATCTCTGCATGCGAAAGTGTTACGATATCAAGAGAAAATCTTTCAAAAATCTCAGCAATTCCTCTGCGTAGTTGTGGATCAACAATAACTATAACTGGAGAGATTCCTTTTTGTAGAAGCTCTGCTGCTTTTGCACTTGTTGCTTGTATGAGGGCGTTAATCTCTGCAACATTAAGCATGAGGGTTCTTCTTCCATCTATCTCTTTGGATTTTTCAAGCATAAGTTGTTCTGATGCCGTGTCAAATGTGAGAAGTCGTACGATTTTATCTTCACCGGTGTAGAGTTTTGTAATAATGCGAGAGAGTTTTGCTCGTACTTGTTCTGTGATAATATCTACATTTTTTGTGTACTCTGCTATGTCTGCTATGGTTTCAAGTATGCTTAGCATATCTTTAAGCGGAATTTTCTCATGTAAAAGAGCTTTTAGAACTCTTTGAATTAGCCCAATAGAAGCCACTTTTAGTAAGTCATCAACAATAACAGGAAAGTCAACTTTGATTTTATTGATGATAGTCTGAATCTCTTGACGAGTAAGTAGATCTTCCGCATTTCTTTTGACAAGCTCGCTCATATGTGTTGAGATAACAGTTGCGGGGTCAACAACTGTATATCCATTTATGATGGCATCCTCTTTTTGCTCAGGATTTATCCAGAATGCATCAAGTCCAAAAGCTGGTTCTTTTGTTGGCTCTCCATTAATCTCCCCAGTTGCCATACCACTGTCCATCGCTAAAAACTTATCTGGTTTTATCTCTCCCTCACCGATAGAGATACCCTTTAAGAGTATTTGATACTGTTGTGGTTTTAGATGGAGGTTGTCTCTTATGCGTACTTGTGGCATTAAGAAACCAAAATCTGAAGCTATCTTTCTTCTCATAGAGCGAATTCTCTCTAATAAATCGCCACCTTGATGCTCATCAGCTAAACGAATGAGTTGGTAACCAAGGGTTAATTCAAGCATCTCAACTTTAAGTATATCTTCAAGTGCATTTTGTTCATCTTGTGCAATCTCTTCGTTTGTTCTTTTGAACTTTTGAGGAGCCTGTTCGCCTGATTGTTGATCTTTTGATTTTGAGGACATCTTGTTAGCAGTATCAAGTATGCCAAACTCGCCTTTTTCAAATTTATATAAAGACCAGCCAAGACCAGCAAAGATGATACCGACAAGACCCATAGATATAGTAGGGAGTCCAGGAACTAGTGCGAACAAAATCATAATGAAACCAACAATCATCATGGTTTTTGCGTTACCCATTATCTGGTTGATTGCACCCTCAGCGAAGTTGTCGCCCTCACCAGATGAGCGAGTAATCATAATACCAGTTGCAGTAGAGATGATTAGCGCAGGGATTTGTGCAACCAAACCATCACCGATAGTTAGAAGTGTAAATGTGGATGCGCTATCAGCCATGCTCATATTGTGTTGAAAGACACCAACTAAAAATCCACCAATAATATTGATAAGAGTAATGATAATGCCAGCAACTGCATCACCTTTTACAAACTTACTAGATCCATCCATTGCTCCGTAGAAGTTGGCATCTTGAAGGATTTCAGCTCTTCTTTTTTTTGCTGTTGCGTCATCAATAAGTCCAGCATTTAAATCGGCATCAACAGCCATTTGTTTACCAGGCATCGAGTCAAGTGTAAAACGAGCAGCAACTTCCGCAACCCTTGTTGAGCCCTTTGTGATAACCATAAAATTAATAAGGACTAATATGGAGAAGATAATAATACCAATTACAAAATTTCCACCAACAACAAAGTTACCAAAACTGCTAATAATATCACTAACGGCTTCAGGTCCTTCACTTCCTTTGCTTAATATCAATCTTGTTGTAGCAACATTTAACGAGAGCCTAAAGAGCGTTATGATAAGGATGAGAGTTGGAAATGTTGTTAAGTCAGTTGGTTTTGGAATATATAGTGAAATAAGAAGAACTAAAACAGCTACGGCGATAGAAATAGTAAGAAGAAAATCTAGCATCCAAGATGGTAGAGGGACAATAATAATGGCTAAAATAGCCATTACGAAAGCAACTACACTTAAATCTTTTTGCCCAAGTAGAAAGTTTAAGGCTGTTCCGACTTGCTGTTTGGTTGTGAGTTTTTTTGCCAATTTATTACTCTAATATATCTGCCAAAGTTAGTTTTTCAAGGAAATGATCTATTCTGCCTTGAAGTTTATTAAAAAATGGCCAGATAGAGCATAGCTCGGCTTTGCTTGATGGACAATCATGTATAGATGCGGCACAATCAAAAACAGCGGGCGCTTTTCCTTCAACAGAGAGCATAATCTGCAGCATATTTATGCTTTTTGGATCAAGCAAAAGAGCAAAGCCACCGTTGACGCCTTTGTATGACTTTAGTATCCCTTGTTTTGCTAAAGATTGCAAAATTTTTGCTAAAAAACTCTTAGGAATAGAGAGCTGGTTTGATAGTGTTTCGCTGTCCATTGGCGAGTTTGTTTTAGACAGAACTATGAGTGAGAGTATGGCATATTCACTTGCACGAGTTATTAACATTTTGCTACTTTTATATTATTATTTTTTTAGATTATATCCAATGAAGTTGAATTAAAAGAAAAATTAGGTATCGTTTCACTTCAACTTTTATGGCATATGCAATAAAATGTTAGATTACATACCATTTGGAGGCTATTATGGCTTTAGATTCGGCTAAAATACAAGAAATTGTTGCAAAATATGGTCGTAAAGAGAATGACACTGGTTCAAGTGAAGTTCAAATTGCGCTTTTAACACAAAGAATTAGTGACTTAACTGAACACTTAAAAACATTCTCAAAAGATCACGCTTCAAGATTAGGACTGCTTAAACTAGTAGGACAACGCCGTCGTTTGATGAAATACCTAAAAAGAACAAATAGAGCTGGTTACATGACTCTTATTCAAGATTTAAGTATCCGTGATAACATCTAAGTTCTAGTTTTTTTACTTAGCTCTTTGGATTATCCAAAGAGCTTTGAAAATTTATCTATTTTCCAACACTTCAATAGAGTTAATTGTGTCTCTGCCCTTAATACTATCAAGAACATCAAAACTATCATTATCATCTTTCTCAATAGCACCAAAAACAGTATGAACGCCATCTAAATGTGGAGTAGCAACAAAAGTGATGAAAAATTGACTTCCGCCTGTGTCTTTTCCTGCGTGAGCCATAGATAGAGCTCCTCTTGTGTGAATTAAGTTATTATTTTTAGTTTCACAAGCAATAGCCCAATCAGGTCCGCCAGTTCCAGTTCCACTAGGACAACCGCCTTGAGCCATAAATCCAGGTATTACGCGGTGGAAATCAAGACCATTGTAAAAACCACTGTTTGCTAGATGTGCAAAGTTTGATACTGCCTGTGGTGCCTCATCTGGAAATAGTTTTATCCAAATAATGCCTTTTTCTGTTGAGATTTTTGCCCATTGAAGTTTGCTTAACTCCTCCGCACTTAAATCATAAGTTTTTAATTTAGTTCTACCAAACATACTATTCCTTTTAAATAATTTCCACAATTATAGTGTAAAAACTAAAATTCTTTTTTGTAGTGGATAATCAGATGCAATATATTCACACTTTTTATCTGTTTTCCAAATCAGTTACGACTTTATGCATTTTATATAAAGAGTCTGGATTAAGAGATATTGAGTCAATCTCATTTTCAACTAAAAACTCAGTAATTTCTGGATAATCAGATGGCGCTTGCCCACAAATACCTATATATTTGCCTCTCTCTTTGCATGATATTATTGCCATTTTTATCATCCGTTTTACCGCCTCATTTCTCTCATCAAAAATATGTGCTATTTTTGCACTCTCTCTATCTACTCCAAGAGTTAATTGTGTTAAATCGTTTGAGCCAATGCTGTATCCATCAAAGATTTCAAGAAATTTATCAGCCAAAATAACATTAGCTGGTATTTCACACATCGCATAAATTTCAAGGGAGTTTTCACCTTGGATAAGTCCTTGTGAGTTCATAATCTCTATAACTTTCCCTCCTTCATCTGGTGTACGAACAAAAGGAAGCATTATTTTTATATTCGTCAGCCCCATATCATCTCTCACTCTTTTTAGCGCCTCGCACTCCCACTCAAACGCTTTTTTATAACTCTCATTATAGTATCTGCTCGCTCCTCTAAAACCAATCATTGGATTCTCTTCCACTGCTTCATAACTAGCACCGCCGAGCATATTTCTGTACTCATTACTCTTGAAGTCGCTCGTTCTTATGATTACAGGTTTTGGGTAAAAAGCAGCCGCTATCATGCCAATGCCCTCACTTAGTTTTTGTAAAAAAAACTCTTTTGCATCGGTGTGTGGGACCATAAAAGAGCGAATTTCATCCTCGTCTTTGACTCTGTTTCCAGAATGTATATCAACAAGAGCCATAGGGTGAGCGTTGATTAGGTTGTTTATTATAAACTCCATTCTAGCTAGTCCAACCCCATCGTTTGGCATTTTTGCAAATTTAAAGGCTTCTGCTGGATTACCAATATTCATGTAGAGTTTTGTTTTAGTAGGTTTTAGTTTGCTTATGTCGGTTGTGATTATTTCAAAAGGTATTTTACCCTCATAAACATATCCCTCATCCCCCTCGGCACAACTAACAGTAACATTAACACCATTTCTTAGCACATCAGTTGCATTTGTACATCCAACAACAGCAGGTACTCCTATTTCACGAGCAACAATTGCTGCATGACAAGTTCTGCTTCCGCGGTTAGTTACAACGGCTGATGCCTTTTTCATGATGGGTTCCCAATCGGGATTGGTTACATCTGCAACTAAAATATCTCCATCTTCAAAGTGCGCAAACTCTGATATATTTTTTATAATATTTACTTTTCCAATACCAACTTTCTCACCAACTGCTCGTCCAGATGTCAATATTTTTGCGCCATCTGGTAGAGTAAGTGAATATTTTTCAATGCTTATGTTTTTGTTAATGTTATTTTGAACTGTCTCTGGACGAGCTTGAACGATGTAGAGTTTTTCATCATGTCCATCTTTTGCCCACTCTATGTCCATTGGACGCTTGTAGTGATCTTCTATTATGAGCGCCTGTCTTGCGAGTTCTATGACTTCATTGTCATTTATAGAAAATGTTTGTTGCTCTTTTTTTAATGTTTGCACATTGATAGTGCTTGTCTCTTTGTCGCTGTAGAGCATCTTCTCTTTTTTGCTACCAAGAGAGCGCCTCAAGATGGCATTCGCCCCAGTTTTTAATGTAGGTTTAAAGATAAAAAACTCATCAGCATTTACTCTGCCGCTAACTACATTCTCGCCTAAACCCCAGATTGAGTTTATGAGCACTAGATTCTGCGAACCGCTCTCTGTATCTATGGTAAACATGATTCCGCTTGAGGAGATATCGCTTCGCACCATTTTTTGTACTCCAACAGAGAGAGCAACTTTAAAATGATCATATCCACGACTTGTACGATAGCTTATGGCACGATCTGTAAAAAGAGAAGCAAAACAAAGTACAACACTTTTTAACAACGCTTCTGTAGAGCTTATGTTTAAAAAAGTCTCCTGTTGTCCAGCAAAACTAGCATCTGGCAGATCCTCTGCTGTTCCTGAAGAGCGTACTGCGACATCAACACTCTGGGTTTTATATTCACTTGAGAGGATTTTATATGCCTCAAGCAGTTCAGTTTCAAGAATTTTTGGAAGTTTTGAGTTTAGAAGAAGTTTACGAAGGGCAGCTCCCCGCTTTTGTAGATTATCAGTATCTGAAATATTTAGGTCTTGAAGTATCTCCTGCATCTTCTCTTTTATGTCATTTTCTTTTAAAAACAACCAATACGCACTGCTCGTTGTTGCGAAGCCGTTAGGTATATTTACGCCCTTTGGAGTAAGGGCTTGATACATCTCACCAAGCGAGGCATTTTTACCGCCTACAGTTGGAACATCATGGATGTTTAGTTCTTTAAAAAAACGAATATATTTCATAAAGTAATCTCCTAAAAAGTAGTTAATGTTACATATTATCATAAAGCTGATAAGTTTTTATTTTAGCTAAAATAAAAGAGCTTTTTTGATATAATCAACCCAAAAAGGCGCCAAATTGTATATATTTCAAAAATTAATTTTAAATAACGCCAAACAAAACGAGGTATTTTAATGAATGACCCTCGCTTGTCTGTTATGCGTCAGGTTCTTGTGCTTCCTGTTATTGTCATCGCAATGGGCTATTTTGTGGATATTTATGATCTGATTTTGTTCGGTGTTGTTCGAGTTGCAAGCCTTTCTGAGCTTGGTCTCAGTGGTGAAGCAATCACCTCTTGGGGCTCGATTATTCTTAATATGCAGATGGGTGGAATGCTGATAGGCGGAATTTTGTGGGGTATGCTCGGAGATAAAAAAGGGCGATTGTCAGTGCTATTTGCTTCAATTACTCTCTATTCTGTAGCAAATCTACTTAACGCATTTGTTATAAATGTTGAGCAGTACGCAGCACTTCGCTTTATCGCTGGTATCGGTTTAGCTGGAGAGCTTGGAGCTGGGGTAACGCTGGTTGCTGAGATTCTTCCTAAACATCTTAGAGGGTATGGAATCATGACAATTGCTAGTTTTGGCGTTTTAGGTGTTGTCGCAGCAAACCTTGTGACAGAGCATTTTGCATGGAGAAATGCTTATATTTTTGGTGGAGTTTTAGGCTTTTTGCTTCTTTTGTTGCGATTTAAAGTAGCTGAATCTGGGATGTTTAAACATAACCTGAGTGATGATGTAAAAAGAGGAGATTTTCTCTCACTCTTTCGTAATAAAAAACTCTTTACAAAGTATATTAAAGCCATTGCGATTGGTATTCCGTTGTGGTATGTAGTGGGAGTCTTGGTAATGTTCTCTCCAGAGTTTGCAAAAGCTCTCTTTATTGTGGGGAATGTGAGTGCTGGTACAGCGCTTATGTACTGCTATATTGGTTTAGCAATTGGCGACTTTGCTAGCGGATACCTCTCTCAAATGATGAAAAGCCGTAAAAAAGCATTTGCTATTTTTCTACTCTTTTCAGTTGCTAGTGTTTTATACTATTACACACTAAATGGTGCAACAGCTCAGCAGTTTTATGTTGCAGCGTTTATAATGGGTGTTTTTTGTGGATACTGGGCGTTATTTATCACGATGGCAGCAGAGCAGTTTGGAACAAATATTCGTGCCACAGTTGCAACAACGGCTCCAAATTTTGTCCGTGGTGCCGTTGTTCCCATTACCTCCTCTTTTATTTTACTAAAAGAGAGTGTGGGAGTGCTAAGTGCTGGAGCTATTGTGGGTGTTGTCTCATTTTTTTTGGGAATAGTTGCTCTGGTCTTAACGCAGGACACTTTCCATAAAGATTTGGACTATATTGAGACATAAAAGATAAAGCAAAAAGTAATACAGATTTTAAAAAATAAAACAAACAAGGAGATAGATATGAGTAAAGAAACAATAGCTAAATGGTTAGATACTCCACAAGAGAGTGATTATGCTGCCGCAGAATCCTATCTGAGTTTAATCTATGATAACGAGTCGGTAATCGAATTGGTTACCAATCTTAAACAAGCACAAATTTCTCATTTTAATTCTAAAGATATCTTTCGAGCATCAGGTCTCTCACTGCTTGGAGTTAGTAATCATCATGTAAATAAAGATCGTCAAAAGATTTACGCAAGAATTGTGCTTTCACCACTTCTGTTGATTAGAGACAAAACTAATGGCAAGGTTATAATTGCTGATGGATACCACCGCCTATGCGCTATCTATGCAGCCGATGAGGATGCCGTAATCCCTTGCAAGATTGCTTAGAGGCAAGATTGAACTTATGTTTAAATGCTATTTCTGATTATGAGATAAAGATATTATTTCTTTAAATATAATTTAAAGATTATAATTATTTTTCAAGGAAATATTGATTTCTGCTTCGATACAATTTAAGAAATTATCCAATAAAATAGAGGAAAATGTAGATGAATAGAGAGATTTTCAGACCAAATAAAGAATTTAGTAAAAATGCAAGAATTAAAAACATGTGTGAATATCATGAACTTCAAGATTGGGCAACAACTGATTATGAGGGTTTTTGGGGAAGTTATGCAAAAGAGAAGATTGATTGGATAAAACCGTTTGATAATGTTTTGGACGAGAGTAATTTCCCATTTGTAAAATGGTTTATTGGTGGAAAATTAAATGTTTCCGCACAGTGTATTGACCGTCATCTAGGCAGTCGTAAAAATAAAGCAGCTATTATCTTCGAGGGCGACAGAGGAGACAAACAGATTATTACATATCTGGAGCTCTCCTACAATGTAAACAGGTTCGCAAATCTGCTTAAAAATGAGTTTGATGTTAAAAAGGGTGATAGAGTTGTTATCTATATGCCAATGATTCCAGAGGCGGCTTATGCGATGCTTGCTTGTGCTAGAATAGGGGCAATTCACTCAATAGTGTTTGGTGGATTTTCAGCAGAAGCGCTTAAAGATAGGATAATTGATGCTGATGCAAAAGTGGTAATCACTGCTGATGGTGCTTTTAGAAAAGGTATTCCATATATGTTAAAACCGGTTGTAGATGAGGCTCTCGCTGGGGAGACCCCTGTGAGAAAAGTTTTGGTTGTTGAGAGAAACTTTGAAGATATAACTTGGGTAGCAGGAAGAGACTACTCATACAATGAGATAATAAAGCATCAGAGCGTGAAGTGTGAACCAGAAGTTATGGATGCGGAAGACCCACTCTTTTTACTCTACACTTCAGGAAGCACAGGCAAACCAAAGGGTGTTCAACATAATCAAGCAGGTTATATTTTGTGGGCACAGATGACTATGGAGTGGGTGTTTGATGTTAAAGAGAATGACACTTATTGGTGTACAGCAGATGTTGGCTGGATTACAGGACATACCTACATAGTTTATGGACCACTGGCGATGGGCGCCACAACTGTAATGTTTGAGGGAGTGCCAACATACCCAGACGCTGGACGACCTTGGAAGATGGTTGAAGAGTATAAAATTAACCAGTTCTACACCGCTCCAACAGCTATCAGGGTATTACATAAGTCTGGTGAGGACGAGCCTACTAAGTACGATCTCTCATCTTTAAAAGTTCTTGGAACAGTTGGCGAGCCGATTGACCCTCCGGCGTGGAAATGGTACTATGAAGCGGTCGGTGGAAGCAGATGCCCAATTGTTGATACTTATTGGCAAACTGAAACAGGAGGACATATAATATCTCCACTTCCAGGAGCAACGCCAATCAAACCCGCATGTGCAACATTCGCTCTTCCTGGAATAATTGCCGAAATTTTAGATGAAAATGGAGTTAGAGCTGAGGTTGGCGAGAAGGGATTAATGTGCGTAACCCGTCCTTGGCCATCCATGATAAGAGGTATTTGGGGAGATGAAGAGAGATTTGTTAAATCTTACTTTAGTGATATAAAAAAAGATGGCAAATCAGTCTACTTCACAGGTGATGGTGCTGTCTATGATGAGGATGGATATATAACAATTACAGGTAGAACAGATGATGTTATAAATGTCTCAGGTCACAGAATGGGCACTGCAGAGGTTGAAGCGGCTATTAAAAAACATCCAAATGTAGCAGAGGTTGCAGTTGTAGGAAAGCCTCATGAGATAAAAGGGGAGGGTATTTTTGCCTATGTTGTTTTAAAATCAGATAACGGCATAGCTGACGAACTTGAAGAGATGAGAGCCATTAATGATGTTATAAAAAAAGAGATAGGAAATATTGCTATCTGCGATGACATTTTATTTACTTTAGGATTGCCAAAAACTCGTTCAGGAAAAATCATGAGAAGAATCCTTCGCTCAATTGCAAAAGGCGAAGAGATTACACAAGATATCTCAACTCTTGAGGACCCTTCTATTGTGGCTATAATCGCATCAGCAGTTCAAATTTAGATCTCTACCTCTTTTATAGAGGTAAGTTTTTTTTCAAAAAGAGTATTAGTTTCCCTTTTTAGTATCAGATTGAAAATTTAAGCTAGGATGAGAAAATGCTACATGATAACTTCAAAGACAAAGCAAAAAATTGGGATAAAAATAGCAATACCAACACAAAAACAATCGGCGAAGCAATTTTAGAGAAGATTGCTCTAAAGAGTGAAATGGAGCTTCTAGACTTTGGCACCGGAACAGGACTTTTGGGGTTTGAGATAGCACAGCATGTTAAAAAAGTTTTTGGAGTTGATACTTCACACAGCATGCTAGAAGAATTACGCGCTAAAAATACCCCTGAACTAAGCATCGAACCACTCCATCAAGATATAATTGCTTCACCTTTGAAGAGAAGCTTTGATGGACTCATAAGCTCTATGACTCTGCATCATATAGAGGATTTAGAGCGCTTTTTCTCTACAATATACACAAACATACAAGATGGTGGGTTTATAGCGATAGCAGATCTTGAGCTTGAAGATGGAAGTTTTCACTCGGATAACAGCGGAGTATTTCACTATGGTTTTAATACGGATGAACTTTGTGATATAGCAAGGAGTTGCGGTTTTAAAGATGTAGAGTGCATACAAGTAAATACTATTAAAAAACCAGAGAAAGAGTATGGAGTCTTTTTACTTACTGCAACAAAATAATGTTACAATTTCAGCCAAAATATAATAAAAAAGAGAAGTAATGCAACTTTGCGTAGCCCTTGATTTGCCAACAAAAGAAGAAAATTTAGAACTGATTCATAAAATAAAAGATTATGATCTCTGGTTAAAAGTAGGACTTCGTTCCTATATAAGAGATGGGGAAGAGTTTTTAAAAGATATAAAAAAGATAAACCCTGATTTTAAAATATTTCTAGATTTGAAACTTTACGATATTCCAAACACTATGGCAGATGCCGCTGAGTCTATCATGGGACTTAATGTTGATATGTTTAATGTTCATGCAAGCGCTGGAAAACGAGCGATGAGTGAAGTTATGAGCAGGCTTGAAAAATATGACAACCGCCCAATTGTTTTGGCTGTAACTGCCCTTACATCGTTTAATGAAGATGAGTTTAGCGATGTTTATGGAAGTAAAATTGCTACAAAAGCAGATCAGTTTGCAAGAGATGCCTATGAGAGCGGGCTTGATGGTGTTGTCTGTTCCGCGTATGAGAGCGAGTCTATAAAAAATATAACAGATAAAAATTTTATGACACTAACTCCAGGAATCCGTCCATTTGGCGAAGATGCAGGAGATCAGCAGAGGGTCGCAGATGTTGCTTTTGCAAAAAATGCACGAGTAGATTTTATAGTTGTCGGTCGTCCAATCTATAAAGCTGAGAATCCTGTAGAGGTTATAAAAAAAATATTGGAGATAATTTAGAAACTAAAGTGCTAAAGGCACTTTTAAGCTATATGTTATATATAAAAAAGTATAATTTCCATCTTCAAAAGGACGAGTGGGTGAGCGGTTGAAACCACATCCCTGCTAAGGATGCGTATGGGTAACTGTACCGAGGGTTCAAATCCCTCCTCGTCCACCATAGAGCCCACTTAGGGACTTTATAAAACTTCAAATCAAGCCAAACAATCACTTTTTTAACACACTAGCTCTACTCGTTTTCTTTTTCCAAAGCCAACAAAAACTCTTTTTTATAAATTCCCCCACTGTATCCGCCAATCTTACCGCTTGAGCTAATTACGCGATGACATGGGATTAAAATCGATATAGGATTTTTACCATTTGCATTTGCTACTGCTCGGACTGCTTTCGGACTGCCAAATCTTTGTGCTTCTGCGGCATATGAGAGTGTTTGACCATAAGGAATGGTTTTTAGCGTTTCCCAAACTCCTTGCTGAAATTGGGTGCCTTTTGGGTTTAGCGGAAGTGTAAAGATTTTTCGTTTTTTCTCAAAATACTCAAACAGCTCTTTTTCTAGTTGGAGTAGAAGTGGATTATCTGAGCTGATATACGCCTCTGTATCATCAATAAAATCTAAATTTGTAATGCTGTCATGCTCGGCAGTAGCAATTATTTTACCTATTGGAGAGTTGATTATACGGATGAAGTAGTCCGTTTTATCTTTCATAAACAGACCAAGCCAGTTGTTAGATTTGTAAATTTTTGCATAATTTTAAGTAAGTGAAGTTGTCTGATATAGTTTAACTAACTCTAGATAAAAATCTTTTTCTGTATGCTCTTGCAAAAGCCCCTCTACTGGGAATATGTCATAGTAAATTTTTCCTAAGTTTTTAAATCTGTTTGGAAAGAGTTTTGATAAAATCGCGGCTGAAATCTCTTTTCTTAGTAAAATACTTGGCGGTAAAATCCCAAGTTCTAAAAGCTCTAGAATTGAATCTGCTTTATACGAAATATGATGGTGTTGCCCATGTGGACATCTGCCTTTACTAACTAGTGTTGTGCATTTGTTACAGTAAACATACTCACTCGCTACTGTTATCTCTATATCTATTCCGATTACTTTATCAATTATGGATTTGTTTGAATTACAATCATAAAACATCCCAAGACCAGCGTGATTTGTGCCTATTGTTAGTCTGTCACAACCATAATTTTTAGCAACAATGGCATCAATTATTATCTCATTGTATCCAGCAAAAATGTAACTGTTTTCAAGAGGAACCACAACAACATGATTTTTGGTTAAAAAGTTGTTTATGAAATAATCAAGGGAGTCTCTTCTTATCTCATATGAAAGATTTGATTCTGTATATGGTTTTAGCAAAAAGATGACAAGTAAGTCTGTTGTGTCAAGAACTTGACGGATTAGCCTCTCGTGGGCTCTATGTAGTGGATTTGCTGCCATAACAATTGCTGTTGTGTGCTTGGCGTCAATTAGCTTTTTTGCTTCTTGAATTTTCTGTTTATTTTTGTTTTTAGACTCGTTTATAAGTTTGTATTCTCCACAGACAGCCAAAGAACCAATTCTGTTTATTGTAGCTGATACGCCGGGGTGACTTAGGTCGTCGGTGCCATATATTTGCTTGATTCTATCCTTTGGATTTATCTTAAAAACTTCCTCTACAACCAAAGTAGCAAACGGCTCATCCCCAAGAAGGATAGTAACCTCTTCCCCAGCTACAAGAGAACTCAAAACTTCTTCGTTTAGTCTTCCTGATGGAGCCAAAATAAAAGGAAAAGGAAAAGATTTCCCATCAAAAAGAGCTGTTGTTAAAACCTCTTTACTCTCTTTTGAGTTCATTAATTTTGTGATAGGAGATAGCAAGCCATCACTTAAGAGTTCAAGTGCAGAAGCTGCTTCTGAGTCTATTAGAAGAGTTTTATTTTTTCTTGATGATTTCATATTTCTTTCTTTTTTCCCATAAGCTTTTGCGACTAATTCCTAGTTTTTTTGAAAGTTTTGTGTCTGGGAGTTTGTGTTGGTAGTTTAAAATCATAAATTTAACATACTCTTCTATTGGGAGAATTTCGCCCTGTGCAAAGATATTCTCTTCACACTTTATTTCCATAACTTTAAACTCAGAATCGTCTATTATGTCAGTGCTTGAGACAATCGCTCTTCTGTCTTGAATAAGTGTATAAAAGTTTTTTCGATCAACTTTTTTAAGTGTTTGAAAATCAACGATGTAGATTAAAGAGCTAAGAGGTGCAGCTTCAATCTCCATCATAGCTTTTGGGTTACTAAGAGATACAAAACACATTGAAAAATTTTTCTTTTTTACATACTCAAAGGCAAAAGAGTCTGCGTTTTTTTGAAAAGATGAAGATATCATAAATGGAAGCTCTAAGTTGCTTAGGTTGTGTGTTTGTGTTACTGAAGAGAAGATATGGGCGAGATAGTTGTCGTATGTTTCATTGTTCTTTTTTAGTCTATCATAATCTTGATAGTGATTTATTTTTCTAATAAGCTCTTCTATCATAAAAGGTTTAAGTATATAATCTTTTGCACCGATAGAGAGCGGTTTTGAAACCGTATCATTGCTGATATATGAAACCATCAGGATAATAATAGACTTTTGAAATGTCTCGATAATTGGACTAAAATCTTGTCCATTAATATTTGTTGAGAGTAAAACAACATCATATGTGCTACTTTTTATCGCATCTCTTGTTGATGTACACATTTCACAAATGTGACCGAGTTCACTAAGCTTAGCGGCAATACTCTGCGCTAAATAAATTTCATTTTCTATAATTAATATCTTCAAATTTTTGTCCAATCAAAATATTTTAAATTTGCATTTGCAATAACTCCAACGCCTTCGCCTCTGCCTATAAAGCCGAGCTTCTCGGTTGTTGTAGCTTTTATGTTTACTCTGCTTGTATCTATGTTTAGAATTGCGCTAAGTGCTTTTCTCATTGGTAGTTTATAGTCTGCAATCCTAGGTCTCTCGGCAGCTATTGTTATGTCTACATTTACTATAACAAATCCTAGATTGTTTATTTTTGTAACAACCATTTTTAGTAGCTCTTTTGAGTCTATTTTTTTAAATGAGTCATCATTATCTGGAAACATCATCCCAATATCACCCATTCCACCAGCACCCAAAAGTGCGTCTATGAGTGCGTGAATCGCCACATCACCATCGCTATGGGCAATAAAACCATAATCCGACTCTATTTTTACTCCACCAAGATACATATCACCTTTATTATCAAAAGCATGAACATCAAATCCTGTGCCGCTAAGCGTGTCGTTTGATGGTGATTTTAAACATGAGAGATGGTTTAAGTCTGAAATATGTGTAATCTTATGCGCACTATCTTCCCCAAGTATAAACTCTCGTGTGCCACCATTTGAAACAATTGCACTGCTCTCATCGGTGAATTCTACTTTTGTCTCAAGTGCACTTCTTAGTGCAGAAGTTCTTGAGAGTTGCGGTGTTTGAACTCTCTTCACCTTGTCTCTGTCAATGGTTTTATTTTCGTAAACGATGGTATCATTTGCCTTAAGATATGGGACTATGCAGTCTGCATCGCCTTTTTTAGAGATTATCGACTCTAAAAACTCCTCACTTATACAAGAGCGAGCAATGTCGCTAACTAAAACAAATTCACTCTCAACTTCCAAAAGTGCATTTTTTAGCGACTCCTGTCTGGTTGCGCCACCCTGCACAAAAGTGTAAGAAGCGTAATTTTTCATAAAGGAGATATCATCTTTTGAAGAAGTTATAATTATTTTTTGAAATTGGACTGTTTCGTTTAGTCTATCTGCTACAAATTGCCACAGTGGTTTATGTCCAATCCTGAGCCACTGTTTTTTTACATCTAGCTCAAAACGGCTAGAACTACCAGCTGCAAGCAGTATAATAGTTATATCAGGCAAATTGATTCCTTATATACAGAAGTGTTACGAAATTATACACATAAAAACTTTTTTTTTCTTAATTTTTTGTATATTAAGGCAGTATATTAGCAACAAGAGAATCATTGATTAATATAACTTTAATAATTTTTGACTATATTTTCACGACTTAATATTTTTAATAAAAAATGTGTATAAGTATAAAAATTTTTAATTTGAACCATAAAGTAGGAGCTAAAATGAGATCTTCATGGGTAGAAAAACGCAAGGAACATCCGGTAAGAACTCAGATGTATTATGCCAAGCAAGGCATCATAACCGAGGAGATGGAGTTCGTTGCAAAGATAGAAAATTTACCATCAGAGCTCATTAGAAGTGAGATTGCAAGAGGTAGAATGATTATCCCTGCAAATGTTAACCACACCTCTTTAGAGCCGATGGCGATTGGAATAGCGGCAAAATGTAAAATAAATGCAAATATTGGCTCATCTGCTATTGCTTCTGATGTTCAGGGCGAAGTTGAGAAGATGCAAGTCTCTCAGCATTATAAAGCTGATACTGCCATGGACCTCTCAACTGGTGGTGATTTGGATGAGATAAGAAGAGCTGTTATAGCTTCATCAAAAATCCCTATCGGAACGGTGCCAATTTACCAAATACTTCATGATGTTAAAAATAAGATTGAAGATTTGAGTATTGAAGTTATGCTTGAGGTTTTAGAGCGTCAAGCGAAACAGGGCGTTAGTTACTTTACTATTCATGCTGGCTTTTTACTTGAGACTATGCCTAAGATTGCAAAAAGAAAAATGGGAATAGTTAGTCGCGGTGGCTCTTTAATGGCTGCTTGGATGATGCATTATCATAGGGAAAACCCATTTTATACGGCGTTTGATGAGATACTTGACATCTGTGCAAAATACGATGTAGCACTCTCTTTGGGAGATTCGCTTCGCCCTGGATGTTTGGCAGACGCAAGTGATGATGCACAGCTTGGTGAATTAAAAGTACTTGGTGATTTGACATTAAGAGCTTGGGAGAAGAATGTTCAGGTTATGATAGAAGGTCCTGGGCATGTTCCTCTTAATCAAATTGAGCGAAATATGAAACTTCAAAGAGAGCTTTGTCATGAGGCACCTTTTTATATTTTAGGACCGCTTGTTACAGATATTGCAGCTGGATATGACCATATCAGTTCAGCTATCGGTGCTGCTGTTGGCGGATGGCATGGAGCTTCAATGCTTTGTTATGTAACACCAAAAGAGCATTTAGGATTGCCAAACGCAAATGATGTTAGAGAGGGAATCATAGCTTATAAAATCGCAGCTCATGCCGCAGATATTGCAAGAGGCAGAGCAGGTGCCAGAGATGTTGATGATGAGATGAGCGATGCAAGATATAGTTTTGACTGGAACAGGCAGTTTGAGTTAGCTCTTGACAGTGAGAGAGCGAGAGAGTATCACGATGAGACGCTTCCTCAAGATGTATTTAAAGATGCAGAGTTTTGCTCTATGTGCGGACCAAAATTTTGTTCATACAAAATAACACAAAGCATCATGGATAATCCAGGGGCTATCGAGCAGATTGCAAGAGAAGCAAAAGAGAAAGAAGAACAAGAAGTGCTAGCTTAAAAAGAGCAATTAATTGATATAGGATAATTTTTGTCTTATTTAATTATGGTAGAGTTTTAAAAATTAAAAATATAAGGAAAATATGAGATATGACTAAAGATATTGTAAATTCAGCACTCTCAAAAGTTCTATATCCTGGTTTTACCAAAGATATCGTAACTTTTGGTTTTGTAAATAGTATAGAGATAGATGGAAATGATGTTAGTTTCAATGTAGAGATTACATCAAGCGCTCCAGAAGTAGCACAACAGATTACAGATGATGCAATAAAAGAGCTAAAAGCTGTTGGAGCAGGAGCGGTTAGTGTAAATGTAAAAGCACCAAAAATGCCAGAGGCGTCAAAGCCAAAGAGTAAAAATATAGCTCCACATATTAAAAACTTTTTGATGGTAAGTTCAGGTAAGGGCGGGGTCGGTAAATCAACTACATCAGTAAATATCGCTATCGCACTTGCAGCGCAAGGTAAAAAAGTAGGTCTTTTGGATGCTGATATCTATGGTCCAAATATTCCTCGTATGTTAGGTGTTGCAAACATCAAGCCCGAAGTAATCGGAAACAAAGTTCTTCCAATCAAGGCTTACGGATTAGAGATGATGTCAATGGGTTCACTTATGGAAGATGGTCAGTCACTTATGTGGCGTGGAGCTATGATTATGAAAGCAATCGAGCAATTTTTAAGAGATATTATGTGGAGCGATTTAGATGTTTTAGTTATCGATATGCCTCCGGGAACTGGTGATGCTCAACTTACTTTAGCTCAAAGCGTTCCAGTGACAGCAGGTTTAACTGTTACAACTCCTCAGAGTGTTTCTCTTGATGACTCTCGTCGCTCATTGGATATGTTTAAAAAATTAAACATCCCAATAGCGGGAATAGTTGAAAATATGAGCGGTTTTATTGCTCCAGATACTGGTGTTGAGTATGATATTTTTGGTAAAGGAACTTCTGGGCCGATGGCAAAAGAGTTTGATACAAGAATAATTGCAGAAATACCGATAGAACAATCAATAAGAACGGGTGGAGATGAAGGAAAACCAATAACTTTTGTAAATCCAACTAGCGAGAGTGCAAAACGATACATGGTTGCTGCTGAGTCTATTTGGGCTACAATTGAAGCTGTAAATGCGAGCGGTGGGGCTAGTAACGAGAGCGTTCAGCCAACTACACCTCCAGGCGTAAGCGCTTGTTCATCTAAATAGCTGTCGCTACACTCTAAAGTGAACAAGTTCTCTTTAGGGGGAGGGGACTACTTGTCCCTTCCAACTCCCTAAAGCTTTTCGCATTAATGCGAAAGATTTATCAGAATTTACTCACCCAAATTTTAACTTTTTAAGTGCCTCTTCTTCATTTTCTTGACGCATCAGAGATTCTCCAACTAAAAATGCATCCACACCGGCTTTAGATAGATCTTCAAGTTGTCCATGCTCATAAATTCCACTCTCTGCTACTATAACTTTACCATTAGGTATCATTGGAATCAACTCGTAAGATAGGTTCATATTCATCTCGAAAGTTTGTAAGTTTCTATGATTTATCCCTATGATGTCGCTTCCTGCATAGATGGCTTTTACTAAGTCTGTTTTATCATGAACTTCAACCAAAGCTTCCATGCCTAGATGTCTGGTGTATCCCAAAAGCTCCTTTAGTTCGCTCTTGCTAAGTGCAGCGGCAATGAGAAGTATAAAATCAGCGCCATGAACCATAGCCTCTAAAATCTGGTACTTTGTAACTATAAAATCTTTTCTCAAAAGTGGAATTCCAACATATCTTCTGATTTGCCCTAGATAATCTAAACTACCTTGAAAAAAGTGAGGTTCCGTGAGGATTGAAATTGCACTAGCACCGCCTCTTTCGTAACTCTGAGCAATCGCAATCGGGTCAAAATTTTCTCTGATAACACCTTTTGATGGAGAAGCTTTTTTTACCTCTGCAATAATTCTAAAAGGGTCATTTTCTGTTGCAGTTAAGTATGGAAACACATCTCGCGGCGCTCTTGCATTGAAGGCTAATGAGCGACCAAGCCAATCTAGTGAAAACTCTTTTTCTCTTTTAATAACATCTTCTCTTGTTTTTTTAATTATTTCGTCTAAAATCATTTTTTACCTTTTTTACATTTGTTTATTGCATCTAGATGAATTTTAATCTCTTCATTGTTAGTGTTGTCGTCTTTTATTACTCTATCCATAAGCTCACCAGCTTTTTTGCAATCATTAAGTTTATAATAACCCCACGCCAAAGAATCCAGATAGTAGATAGAATCTGGCTCCATTTTTAGCGCTTCCTCTATATATTGTATTCCTTTTTTTATGTCCAGTTCATAATCAATTAAAACATATCCAAGATAGTTGAGGTACAATCCATCTTTTTTTATGGCCACAACAGATTCTAGTTTTTCAATTATGCTTTTTACCATAACTTTATCTTTTTTGTCATCACTACTCTCGTACTCAAAAATAGCACTTTGTCCAAGAAAGTTAATGTCGCCGATTTTTTTATAGAGTTCATTTGCTAGTAGCGATGCTTTTTTATAATTTTTTTGTTGGATGTAGAGTTGCAGTAGGGCTTCATCATTTATCTTACTCTCCTCCAAAAACATCATCATCTTCAAGAAATCTTTTTTATATCCATATATTTGAAGAATTTTTT
Source organism: Sulfurimonas sp. (assembly GCA_021732045.1). The sequence goes on along the minus strand of JAKFWK010000002.1, from coordinate 469,887 downwards.
CGCCTATTTCTTTATGTTGTTCGATCTTGTAGAGTCTAAGATAAACCGAGAGCAGCCCGTCTATATTGTTATCATTACTATAAAAACTAGCAAGTCTCATACATATTATTTTTGAACAACCAAGAACTCTTGAGTGTGTTTCAAGTTGAGCAATGGCATCTGTCTTTCTTTGAAGGTTCACATATAGGATTACTGAAATTTTATCTAGTAGTTTTTCATCATGCTCTTTTAAGTAAGCACTCTCTAAATATTTAACACAAGTATCAAACTCTTTTAGTTTTATATATATATCAGCGCTCAAGAGATAATCATCAACTGTGCCAGAATTAGCAACAAGTTTTAACACCAGTTCTTTTGCCTCATCTAGCCTATCTAGGTTCATTAGAGCAACAATCTTAAATCGTACAAGTTCAAAATCATTAATCTTTTTGCCAATAATTTCATCTATTCGCCAAATAGCTCTTTCATTCTCGCTGGCTTCAATATCATTTTTTATAGAGCGAATAAAATACTCTCTTCTGCCAGTTTTTTCATATAATGAGTTAAATATCACAGATGATGCATTGTTCTCTTTTGCCTGCTCTGAGTTAAGTCCAGCAAATATATAAATATCCTCTTCGTTAAACATTTTTTGATTTGCTTTTACATCTTTGCCGTATTTCCCTACGCAGCCACTGAATGCGACCGATAAGATAAGTAGCATAAATAAAACTATTTTATTTGACATCAACAACTCCTGGACACTCTAATTTTAACTCATCAACTCTATTTTTAAAATAGTCCCAAAAAGGGAATGTTATACATTGCAAAGGTCTGGCTTCGTAGATACTGCAGCCATTTGACTCACTATTGTAAAAAGCGCACTCATAGCTCTCGCCTACTTTTCTCTCTTTTATCGAGTGTTTAAATCCCTCTTTAAAAAGATATTTTTTTATAAAATCATCTTTTTTCATATCAAGGAGTTTTGAGATATTTTTAATCTCCTCTTTTGTAACAAAGATGTAGCCACTCTCTCCGGTGCAGCATCTAGCCTGACAAGTAGAGCAAGCTGAGGCATCAAAGGTGTAACTATATCCATCTTTTTTGATTAAATTTGACATTTTATACTCTGTGTTTTTGCTTTTTTATATATCTCTTTTGCTTTATCGGAAATATCACTATCTTCAAAGTTAAAAAATGGCTCCCAGATTTTCATAAGCGATTTTGAACCATTTTTTGCATGTATCATAACTAATGATGCTACTTTATCTTTTTTTGGATGAATAAACTGCACATCAACTGCTCTCATTTTCACTTTCTCAAGCTCAGCACAAATCAGCCCAAACTGCGAAGCATCATAGCAAAATATAAAATGCGAGTTTGGCTTTAAGATTCTTGAGACCTTCTTAAAAAACTTATCTAAGGGCAAGTTTATACTGTATCTCGCAGCAAAAAGCATCTTATTCTCGCTTTTAGTTACACCATTATGATAAAAAGGCGGATTTGAGATAATATAGTCATATTTTAGCCCTTCATCTAGCTCTAAAAAATCACTGTTATGAATTTTATACTTTATACTGTTTACTCTTGCGTTTACTCTTGCGTATTCTACAAAAATATCCTGTTTTTCAACCGCTTCTAGCTCAACTTTTTCATTATCTCTTGCTACTAAAAGTCCTATCACACCACACCCTGCGCCAACATCTAAAACTCTACCTTTTGGCTTAAAGAAGCTTATAAAATCATAAAGAAAAATAGAGTCGCTATTATAGCAGTAACCAGAATCTGGTTGGTAAAGAAGCATCTACACCCTTTTTTAGTATAATTTCGTAATTATACTGATAAAAAGGGACTAAATGATAATTATTCCGGCAAGATTGGCATCAACAAGATTTCCGCAAAAGGTATTGGCAGATATTGGCGGGTTGCCAATGGTTGTAAGAACTGCAAAAAGAGTAGCACACCTAGGTAGAGTTGTGGTTGCCGCAGATAATGAGTTGATAATCTCAATATGCAAAGAACACGGTGTGGAAGCTATGCTGACTTCAACAACTCACAAAAGTGGAACTGATCGCATCAATGAGTGTGCAAATATTTTAAATCTTCATGATGATGAGCTTATCATAAATGTTCAAGCAGACGAGCCATTTATTGAGCCTGAGGTTGTAAACTCACTACTTTTAAAACTTACAGAGCTTCAAAAAAGTGGCGAGGAGTTTATCATGGGAAGTTGCTACAACTCCATAAATGAAGAGTCTGCAAAAGATCCAAATCTTGTAAAAGTAGTACTTGACGATAGAGATAACGCAATATACTTCTCTCGTTCGCCAATCCCATATAACAGAAGTGGAGATGCTAGCTATTTTGGGCATATTGGTATTTATGGGTTTAGTAAAAAAAGCCTAAGCGAATTTTGTAATCTTAAAGATGCTCCGTTAGAAGATATTGAAAAGTTAGAGCAACTCCGTGCAATCTATCATCAAAAAAAAATTCAAATGGTAAAAGTCGCAAGCACTGGCTTTGGGATAGATACAGAAGAAGATTTAAAACGAGCAATAGAGATTTTTTTGTAGATGCTCGTACATATCTGCTGTAGTGTTGACTCACACTTTTTCTTAGAAAAACTCCAACGCGATTTTCCTCATGAGAAGCTAATTGGCTTCTTTTATGACCCAAATATCCATCCATACTCCGAATATCAACTGCGCCTTTTAGATGTAGAGCGTTCATGTAAAAAACTAGGTATCGAACTACTTGAAGGAGAGTACGATTTTGAAGCATGGATGGAGGCAGTTAAAGGATTAGAGAACGAACCTGAAAAAGGAAAAAGGTGCGAAGTCTGTTTTGATAGGCGTTTTGAAATAAGTGTCAAAAAAGCGCTTGAGCTTGGAGAGACAAAGATAACTACGACGCTTTTAGTAAGCCCATTAAAATCACAAGAGCAATTAAAAAAAAGCGGTGATATTTTTTATAAAAAGTATGGGGTTGAGTTTATTGCTTTTGACTATCGTACAAATGGTGGGACGCAAGAGCAGAGTCGCATCACAAAAGAGGAGCAGCTCTACAGACAAGATTATTGCGGATGTATCTATGGGTTAACCATGCAAAGAGAGCAGCAAAATAGGCTTATGGATGAGATGTTTTCACCAATCTCAAATCAAACTCTCCCCTCTTCAATTGAGGAGAGAATTCAGATGTATAAAAAAAGAGTAGAGCTTGAAGATAGTGGAGTTGAGTATAAAATAGTGAAATATAAGTTTTTAAATTACCGTCAATTTAGTTTTAGGGTGGTTGAAAACAGAAATGATGTGATTCCCGCTTATGCTCTATCTTACTCAACTCTGCCGAGAAAAACGGCATCTGGTCGTGTAGATTTTGAAGCTAAAAATATCCACTATTTTAATCGAGATGAGATAAAATTTATAACTTTGGATTTTTTTAACGAGCTTTGTGGTGGCTGTTATGAGAGTATAAATGAGCTTATTTTTAATCCTCCAAATTTCCATGAAGAGACAAAAATTAGAGATATTTTGCTTGATTCTGGTTATGATTTAACACCTATAATTGTTGTTAAAAATATTTTAAACTCTAAGTTATTGGTAGAGCTAGATTCAAAAATATATGAAGATAGTGGAGAAAAACTAATCATTTTATAATCTTTTTTTAGCTAAAATCATCAAAAATTTATACTTAAGGCTACCCATGACTATGGATGTTGTTGAAATTCAAAAAATTATTCCTCACCGTTACCCTTTTTTACTTTTAGATAGAGTTACTCATATTGAGCCAAAAGAGTCTTTGATAGGATTTAAAAATGTAACAATCGGTGATAATGTATTTCAAGGTCACTTTCCAGGTCATCCAATCTATCCAGGAGTTATGATACTTGAAGGTATGGCACAAGCTGGTGGTATCTTAGCATTTAAAAGTATGGGTGATATGACAGAAGAAGAGGCGGCAACAAAAGTTGTTTACTTTATGAGCATAGACAACGCAAAATTCCGTGTTCCCGTTAAGCCAGGTGATAGACTAGAGTACAGAATCAGCGTAATTAAAAACAAAGGCACTATTTGGATACTTGATGGAAAAGCCTTTGTTGATGATGTTTTGGTTTCACAAGCTGAGCTAAAAGCTATGATTGTTGATAAATAAATATGAATAAAATTTCCCCTCTAGCTATCATAGAAAACGGCGCAACTATCGGGCAAGATGTTGAGATTGGAGCTTATTGTTTTATCTCAGCAAATACAACCATTGGTAATGGAACAAAAATAGACCAAAACTCACTTATCTATGGAAAAACAACTATAGGTAAAAATAATCATATATTTTCACATGCTGTAATTGGTTCGGCTCCACAAGATTTGAAGTTTGACGGGGAAGATGTAGAGCTAATTATTGGTGACAATAACAAAATCAGAGAGTTTACTCTTTTTAACCCTGGAACAAAAGGTGGTGGTGGAAAAACTATCATCGGTTCTCATAATCTTTTTATGGGTTATGTTCATATAGGTCATGATGTAATTATTGGAAATCATTGTGTTCTTGCAAATGGTGCAACTCTTGCAGGGCATGTTGAGATGGGGGATTATGCCGTTATTGGAGGTATGACTCCTATTCATCAGTTTGTTCATATTGGCGATTATGCGATGATAGCTGGAGCTTCCGCACTCGCACAAGATATACCACCATTTTGTATGGCGGAGGGAAATCGTGCATATATAAGAGGGCTAAATCTAACTGGGCTAAGAAGACATATGGAGAGAGAAGAAATTGATGAGCTTAAATCTGCTTACAGAGATCTCTTTGAGTCAGGAAAAGCGTTAAAAGATGTTGCTAACGAACTCTTAGAAAGTAGTAACAGCTACAATATTCATAATCTTTGTAATTTTATATTAAAAACAAAACGAGGAATTCCATTTGAGAGAAAAAATATATGATTAGTAGATCTTGTAGTTTTTGTGATGCGCTAGAGAGTGACGCAAATCCTCTAATTGCTGGTAATGGCGTTTATATATGCAGAAATTGTGTTACATCTGCTTATAAAATAATGTTTGGCGATGAAGTTGAGCAGCTAGGTTCAAAAAAAAATAAACTTGTTGATGCAGTGACAAAACTTATGACTCCAAAAGAGCTGAATGAGTTTTTAAGTGACTATGTAATTGGACAAGAGAGAGCTAGAAAACTCGTAAGTGTTGCTGTTTATAACCACTATAAAAGAATATTTAGAGCAGATAATTTAAGTGATAATGAGACAGAGATTGCAAAGTCAAATGTGCTCCTTATAGGACCTACTGGAAGCGGAAAAACTCTTATGGCTCAAACTATTGCTAGAGTTTTAAATGTACCAATAGCAATTGCAGATGCCACAAGTCTTACCGAAGCTGGTTATGTTGGAGAAGATGTTGAAAATATTTTAACCAAGCTTCTTCAAGCGGCTGATGGGGATGTAGATAAAGCTCAAAAAGGGATAGTGTTTATTGATGAGATTGATAAAATTTCTCGTATGAGCGAAAATCGTTCTATTACTCGCGATGTATCAGGAGAGGGTGTTCAGCAGGCACTTCTTAAGATTATAGAGGGTTCAATCGTAAATATTCCGCCAAAAGGTGGGAGAAAACACCCAAATCAAGATTTTATTGCGATAGATACTACAGGAATTCTTTTTATCTGTGGCGGTGCATTTGATGGGCTTGATGAGATTTTAAAAAAGAAACAGGGTGAAAATGTTTTAGGTTTTAACCAAGAAAAGAAAACTAAAAATGAGCAAAAAACAACTTATGCTATGGTTGAGCCTGATGATTTAGTTAGTTATGGACTTATTCCTGAGCTAGTTGGAAGACTTCCTATTATTGCTTCGCTGAATGAGATTACAGAAGAGGATATGGTTCGCATTCTGACTGAGCCAAAAAATTCTGTAATAAAACAGTATAAGAAACTTTTCTCAATAGACGGAGTAGAGCTAAATTTTGAAGATGATGCTCTAAAAGCTATAGCAAAAAAATCTATCAAACGAAAAACTGGTGCTCGTGGGCTTCGCGCAATTCTAGAGGAAAATATGATAGATATTATGTATGAACTTCCGGAATATAGCGGTTATGAAGTCTTGATCACAAAGGCCGTGATTGATGATGGCGAGGCACCTGTGTATATAAAAAAACAACTTAAAAAAATAGTATAAGGCAAAATAATGATATTTAGTAAATTAATAGGACTTTTTTCAAATGATCTATCCATAGATTTAGGAACAGCAAACACCATAGTAATAGCAAAAGGCAGAGGTATTATAATAAATGAGCCATCTGTTGTAGCAGTGAAGACTGAGAGATATGGGCAACAAAGAGTTTTGGCAGTTGGGCATGAAGCTAAAGAGATGGTTGGCAAAACTCCTGGAAATATCAAAGCTATCCGCCCGATGCGCGATGGCGTTATTGCTGACTTTGATATGACTGAGAAGATGATAAGAAAATTTATAGAAAAAGCTCACGGAAGAACAAGTCTTATTAGTCCTAGAATCATCATTTGTGTTCCTTATGGACTAACTCAGGTTGAAAGAAAAGCTGTTCGCGAATCAGCTCTTAGCGCTGGTGCTAGACAAGTTTTTCTAATCGAAGAGCCGATGGCTGCGGCTATTGGAGCTGGAATTGAAATAAGAGAGCCAAAAGGAAATTTTGTTGTAGATATTGGTGGTGGTACAACTGAAATCGGTGTTGTCTCTCTCGGTGGACTCGTACTTTCAAAATCAATTCGTACTGCCGGTGATAAAATAGATCAATCAATAGTGAACTATGTTAGAAAAAAATACAATCTTCTTATAGGCGAGAGAGTTGCTGAGGAGATAAAGATTGACATAGGAACTGCTACAACACTTGAAACTGAGCTAAAGATGATTATTACAGGAAGAGATCAAGTTGAGGGACTACTTAGCTCAGTTGAACTTACAAGTGAAGATGCAAAAGAGGCTATGAGAGATCCTCTCAAAGAGATTGCAGAAGCCCTTAGAGATGTGTTGGAACAGATGCCTCCTGACTTGGCTGGCGATATTGTAAATCACGGTATTATTTTAACAGGTGGTGGAGCTTTGATTCGCCAGCTTGATAAATATCTTTCTGATATTGTAAAAATTCCAGTTTATGTGGCAGATGAGCCTTTATTGGCGGTTGCAAGAGGAACAGGCAGGGCTTTAGAGGAGATAGATTTACTACAAGAACTTTTCGATAATGACTAAGAAGCTAATAGGCTCCTTATCTCTGTTTATTGCACTTCTAGTAGGTGCACTTTACTTCACGGGCGTTATTCAATCGCCAATCATATCACTCCTAAATAGTATAAAAATAGACTATCACAACTCCGTAGAATTTATTGACAGTAAAATAGATAGCCACTTTTTTCAAGCACAGCAGATACTGCAACTCAAAAAACAATTAAGCAAATATGAAGAAAATCATCTTTTAATGCAACAATTAGCTTCTGAAGTAAATGGACTACTTTCACAAAATAGCTCACGCTTAAAAAGTGAGCCAGAAGTACAGCTAGTAAGAGCAATCTCTTATCAAAGATTTGGAGATTTTAATAGAGTTTGGTTGGAGATTAAGGATTATAACTCTTCAAAAATATATGGATTAATCAACAAAGAAGTTGTTGCTGGTATAGTTGTCTCAGACGGCGGAAGGGCTCTTGGTATCTTAAATAGTGATATAAAAAGCTCATATTCTGTTTATGTGGGTGATGAAAGTGCACCTGGAATTGCTCATGGAAATAACTCTAAAAATTTAGTTGTAACATTTATCCCAGCTTGGTATCCAGTTAAAAAAGGAGACTTAGTTACGACCTCTGGACTTGATGGAATATTTTTTAGTGGACTTAAGGTTGGAACAATACTCTCAATCACAAAAGCTCAGGGTTTTCAAACGGCCGAAGTTGTACCATACTACAAATCAAACAATCCAAACTACTTTCATATAATCAAAAAAGTTAGGTAACTCATCAAATATTAAGTGCTTTTTGCCTATAATTAACAGATTTTTTTATGAATAAATTAAAGGTGAAAAATGCCAAAACGCACTGATATTAAAACTATTTTATTGATTGGATCTGGTCCAATCATCATTGGTCAAGCTTGTGAATTTGACTACTCTGGAACGCAAGCTGTTAAAACTTTAAAAGAGTTAGGTTACCGCGTTGTTCTCATTAACTCAAATCCTGCAACAATTATGACAGACCCAGAATTCGCTGACAGAACTTATATTGAACCAATCAAAGAAGAGATAATTGCTAAGATTATAAAAGATGAGAGTGTCGATGCTATTCTTCCTACAATGGGTGGACAAACAGCGTTAAATGTTGCTACAAGTATGTATGAAAAAGGAATGTTAAAAGGAATTGAATTTTTAGGCGCATCCCCTGAAGCTATCCATAAGGGTGAAGATCGTTCTGCATTTAAAGAAGCTATGATCAAAATCGGAATGGATTTGCCATTTTCTATGTACGCATACAACATGGAAGATGCGTTAAAAGCTGCGGATGCGATAGGTTTTCCTATAATAATCCGTGCCTCTTTCACCCTAGCTGGCGGTGGTAGTGGTGTTGCATACAATATGGATGAGTTTAAAGAACTAGCAGCTCGCGGTCTTGATGAGTCTCCTGTTACAGAAATATTGGTCGAAGAGTCTCTTTTAGGCTGGAAAGAGTACGAGATGGAAGTTATCCGCGATAAAGCTGACAACTGTATTATCGTATGTTCTATCGAGAATTTTGACCCAATGGGTGTTCATACCGGAGATAGTATTACGGTAGCACCTGCACTTACTTTAACAGACAAAGAGTATCAAAGAATGCGTAATGCTTCTTTTGATATTTTACGAGAGATTGGTGTTGATACTGGTGGAAGTAATGTTCAGTTCTCAATTGACCCTAAAACCGGAAGGATGATTGTAATCGAGATGAATCCTCGTGTTAGTCGCTCGTCTGCGCTTGCAAGTAAAGCGACAGGTTATCCGATAGCAAAGGTTGCAACGCTTTTAGCTGTTGGCTTTACTCTTGATGAGATTACAAATGATATTACAGGAACTCCTGCATCTTTTGAGCCAGTAATTGATTATGTTGTTACAAAAATCCCACGATTTACATTTGAAAAATTCCCAGAAGCACAAAATACGCTAAGTACGAGTATGAAAAGTGTTGGCGAAGTTATGGCAATTGGTAGAACTTTTAAAGAGTCTATCCAAAAAGCTCTGTGCTCGCTTGAAACTGGTCTTTGTGGATTTGACCCAATTGATGCTGATTTTGATTTTATCAAGCATGAGATTCGTCGTCCAAATGCGGACAGAGTTTTATATGTTGCAGAGGGTTTTCGTCGTGGTATGAGCATTGAAGATATGTTTAACACTTGCCAGATTGACCCATGGTTTTTGTATCAATTAGAAGAAATTTTAAAAACAGAGAGCGAGATTAACGACTCTATTTTAAGTGATGCAGAGTTTATGAGAAATGCCAAAGTTGATGGTTTTTCAGACAAAAGAATCTCACAACTAATCACTAAAAATAGCGGTAAAAAAGTAAACGAAGAAGATGTTTATAGTGCAAGAAAAGCTCTTGGTGTAAATTCTGAATATAATGAAGTTGATACTTGTGGAGCGGAGTTTGAAGCGCTTACCCCATATCTTTATTCAACAACAAATATCACAAAATTACCAAATGTTCAAAAAAGAGAGAGCGATAGGAAAAAAGTTCTTATTTTGGGTGGTGGTCCAAACAGAATCGGGCAGGGTATCGAGTTTGATTACTGCTGTGTACATGCAGCATTTGCTCTTAAAGAGATGGGCATCGAGACTATCATGTATAACTGTAATCCCGAAACGGTTTCAACTGACTATGACACTTCTGATGTTTTATATTTTGAACCAATTGATTTTGAACATGTAAGAGCTGTAATTGAAACAGAAAATCCAGATGGTGTAATAGTTCACTTTGGCGGTCAAACTCCACTTAAACTAGCAGACGGTCTAACAAAAATTGGGGCTAAGATTTCAGGAACTCCATCTGCTGTTATTGATCTAGCTGAAGACAGAGAGCAATTCTCAAATTTTGTTACTAAGCATGGTCTAAAACAACCGGCAAATGGACTCGCTCGCTCGAAAGAGGAATCCTATCCAATAGCAGAAAAATTGGGCTATCCTGTTCTTGTCCGTCCATCATTCGTACTTGGCGGTCGTGGGATGAGAATTGTTTACAGCGAAGATGAGTTAAGACAATATATGGATTTAGCTGTTTCAGTTTCAAATAACGCTCCAGTTCTAATAGACAAATTTTTAGATCAAGCAATAGAGCTTGATGTAGATGCTATTTGCGATGGTACAGATGTTTACATTGGCTCAGTTATGCAACATATTGAAGAAGCTGGAATCCACTCTGGAGATAGCGCTTGCTCTCTTCCTCCTGTAAATCTCTCAGCTGAGATGATTGAAAAAGTTGAGCAACAGACAAAAGTAATCGCTCTTGGACTTGGCGTGGTTGGTCTCATGAATGTTCAATACGCAATTTATAAGGATGAAATTTACCTAATTGAGGTAAATCCTAGAGCATCAAGAACTGTTCCTTTTGTAAGCAAGGCAACAGGTATGCCACTTGCTAAAGTTGCGACTCGTGTTATGGTAGGTGAGACTCTTAGAAGCTCGTTAGAGTACTATGACAAATACAGTGTTGTTCAAGAAGTTAATGGTTTATTGAAGCCTCGCTTAAAAGATTACATATCTGTTAAGGAAGCTGTTTTCCCTTTCAATAAACTCTATGGTGCAGATTTGGTTCTTGGACCTGAAATGAAATCAACTGGTGAAGTTATGGGAATTAGCTCTAACTTTGGTATCAGTTTTGCAAAAGCTCAACTCGCAGCTGGAAACAAAATAGCAACTGAGGGAACCTGCTTTTTGTCTTTTGTAGATGTCGATAAAGAGCACGCTCCTGAGATTGCAAGAGGACTTCACAAGCATGGCTTTAAGCTAGTTGCAACAAGAGGAACTCAAACTATCATCGAAAAAGCTGGAATCCCTTGCGAGATAGTTCTAAAAATTTCTGAAGGTCGTCCAAATATTGAAGATAGTATGAAAAATGACGCTATCTCAATGGCGATAAATACATCTGATAACAATACATCTAAAAAAGATGCAATTGTTATTAGACAAGAAGTCCTAAAAAGAAAAATCCCATACTTTACAACGCTTAGCGCAGCAAGAGCGTTAATTTTAGCGCTTGAAGAGATGAAAGATGACTCTTGGTCGGACGCTAAAGCACTACAAGATTTTCTAGCTTAAAAATGCCCACCATACTCATTCAAACCGATACTACTGTCGGTTTTTTATCTCAAAGTTCACAAAAACTTTATGAGATAAAATCTCGCTCAAACACAAAACCATTTATAAAAGTTTATAGTAGTTTTAAAAGTTTTGTTGAAACTGGAAACAGAGTTCCAGTAAGCAAAAGACGAGCTATCCGTTATGCTAAAAAAACAACATTTATTGTAAAAAATAGAGCATTTAGGATTTCGGCACTTAAGCAGAGTTCACAGATTGTAAGAAAGCTATCATGGTGCTATTCAACTTCTGCAAACAAAAGTAGCGAGAGCTTTAGTAGAGATTTTTGTGAAACTAAATCCGATATAATTATAGAAGATATAAACGGTTTATGTGAGAGAGAATCTTCTAAATTGATTAAAATAAATAACATTAAAGCGAGGAAAACAAGATGAAACATATCTCTTCAATAGCGAGTGGTGTAGCATTAGGAAGTGCTGGTTTGATAATGATGAGCGTATTGAGCGGTTGTCAATCAGAGCAGAAGGAAGAAAAACAACAACAAAATAAATTTTTAGTTATTGAACAGCTTACAAACGGAAAGTATATTGTAGTTGAAGAAACTCCAACAAGTGGTCCAAGCAGGGCAATAATTCGTGAAAAAGGCAGTGATGGTAATATCACTGAGAGAATTATGAGCGAAGGTGAGATGAAAAAACTAGCAGAAGAGGAGTATCAAAAAGTTCAAAGTGGCTCTTCTGAAACACTTAAAAGTGGTGAAGGAAATGCTGGGATGGGTCTAGCTGGAACTATTTTAGCGGTTGCAGCTGGCTCACTTATGGGAAATATGATTGGCAATGCTCTTATGAAAAACAAAAGTTTTGCGAGTAACTCCACGGCCTCAAATAGAAGCGCATACAGCAGAAGCGCATCTGGTGCTTCATCATCAAGTAGTAGCGGTGCGAAAAAAAGCTTTTTTGGTGGTTCTAGCGGAGCTTCATCGTCTGGTGGCTCTAGCAGCTATGGAGGGTGATATATGAACTTGCAAAAGATAAAATCACTTACTCCAGAGATACTTGAAGAGCTAGGATTTGCGTGGCATACAGATGAAGATGGTAGTAGATATGTTAGTGATGAGATTATAAAGATATCCCAAAATGAAGCAGAAGCTTACTATGAGGCTATAAATGAGATTTATGATATGTATGCCGAGGCGGCTCAACATGTTATAGATAATAATCTTTTTTTTGAGCTTGGAATACCTTTTAATCTTATAGATGCAATTAAAAAAAGTTGGGAAAATGATGTTCATTGGCATATTTATGGTAGATTTGATGTGGCTGGCGGCATGGATGGTAAACCTATAAAACTAATAGAGTTCAACGCAGACACTCCAACTGCTCTTTTTGAGACAGCACTGCTTCAGTGGGCGCTTTTAAAGTATAATAGCATGGATGAAGATAAGCAGTTTAACAATGTTTACGATGCTATTGGCGAAAATTTTAAAAGATTAATCACACTTTTTGATGATATCGAACTCTTTAATGAGAGATATGATGGATGGAAGATACTTTTCTCGTCTGTTAGAGGAAATGAAGAGGAAGAGACTACAACAAGACTACTTCAGCAAATAGCAACAGATGCAGGTTTTAATACAGGTTTTGAGTATCTGCAAGATGTTAAATTTGATGAAAATGGAATTTTTGATAGAGACAACAATCAGTACGAGTACTGGTTTAAACTATATCCTTGGGAAGATATAGCTATTGATGAGCCAGAGTTGGCGACTATGCTAACAAATATCATGAACAACCAACAAGCAATAATTTTAAACCCAGCATACACGCTGTTGTTTCAATCAAAAGGAATGTTAAAGATCCTTTGTGACTTGTTTCCTGACTCACCATATCTCTTAAAGACATCATTTGAGCCACTTAAAGGTATTAAGTATGTTGAAAAGAGTGTTTTTGGTAGAGAAGGTGCGAATGTAAAGATAGTCGACAGAGATGGAGCCGTGTTGGAAGAAAATGATGGACCTTATGGAAACTACAAAAAAGTTTATCAAGAGTATGTTGAGTTCAACAGAGATGAAAAAGGTGCTAAGTATCAAGCGGGAGTATTTTTTGCCTATGAAGCTTGTGGGGTTAGTTTTAGAAAAGGCTCAGAAATTATGAATAATATGAGTAAGTTTGTCGGTCACGCTATAGTATAAAATATGACCACAAGATTAAATTAGATGTATTTGAGAATGTTTATATCTTTATCACAGTGAAAATTTTCAAAGATTAAAAACCATAAGAAAAATTCACTGTAGTCAAGAGTAGAAAATTTTTTTAAGATGGATTGAATTTATCTATTGGAATAAAATACCAATTTAAATTTTATAACAATCTATCTTTTTTTAGTTAAAATTTATTAGTTTGAAAAAGTTGCTTCTTCAACGATTACTGAGTAGAAATAGCCATAACCAAAATCTTTATCAATAGCTACTTTTCCTTTAGCAGTAATATGATCACCCACTTTTGCCGATTGAGTATCTGATGTAAAAACTATATCACTAGTCTCTTTTGTACCACTGCCATCTTGGATATGAATCCAATTTTTGCCCATAATTGCTTCTGAAACTTTAACAACATTTCCATGAATAGAGATAACTTTTCCGCTTAACTCACTTTTTTTTGCATAAAGATCAGCAATAGTAAGTCCTCCGCTAGCCTGTGCTTTTTCGTGTTGATGACCCTCGTGTCCTTGCTCAGGCTGATTTGCAGGCTGATTTAATTGTAATTGTTGTAGAGGTGCTTGAGCTTCTGTAGCTGGTTTTTGAGATGTCTTATTTGCCTCTTCAATTTTATCGTTACATCCGCTGAGAGCAAAACACGCAACTAAACTTAGTGCAATAATACGACTTTGAATCATTTTTTTTCCTTTTAATTTTATTGCAACATATTAACATTTATGACTTAAACTTTTCATAGAAACCTTGCTGAAATGGTATATTTGTTAAGATTTGTTGACATTATTTATTTAATTGTGATAAGATATTATTATTAAAGAATAATCGTGCTGGATTATTATTTTTTATAATTCATCAATTTGGAGTTTAAGTATGATTAACAAATTTATTGTATTAGTTGTTTTTGTATATGGAACTGCACTTTTTGCAGGAGTGAACAGTGAGTCTGGTTCCGCTATTTTTAGTGAGCGTGGTTGCGCTATGTGTCATGCAAAAGATAATGATACTGTTGGACCATCTATTCGAATGATTGGGATTCGTTATAGCGGTAATGAAAATAAACTTGTTGCATACCTAAAAGGTCAAAGTCAGCCGATTGTTTATCCAGAGAGAGATGGGATGATGCGCCCTCAGCTTATGAAGATAGGAAATCTTTATGAGGATGAGTATCGTTCATTGGCACGATATATGATCCAAGCATTTATGCGTACAGATTTTTAGTAGATTAGATAGAATTTAGATTAAGGAAAACATGAGATATGTATAAAAAAATTACAAAATTGGCAGTAGTTCTTATGATAGCAAGTGGGTTTGTGTTTACGGAACTTGCAGTAGCTGGAAGTGAACCAGTTAAGGTTGTTGCTGCTCCAATAGAGCGCCCAGATTTTGAGCCAAATCTTAAAAGTGCCAAAAAGGTAGTTCATCCACCATATGAGATGGCAAAAGCAGATAAAGATTGCTCATTTTGTCATACAGAAAAAGATGGTAAAAGCGGTGCCTTAAAGATGGATATGCCTGACCTTTGTAGTCAGTGCCATGAAGCAAAAGATAGCAAAAAATTTATACATGGTCCAGTTGGTGCAGGTGCTTGTACTGCTTGTCATGATCCACACGAATCTAACAATATGAAGCTACTTCGCTTCTCAAATATAAATCAACTCTGCACATCTTGTCATGCAGACAAAGGTGTATTTTTGAAAACAACAAAGCATATTCATCCTCCAGTGCAAGATCAGTGCACAAACTGTCATGATCCTCATACAGAGAATTTTAAATTTCAACTTAAAGCGGATGGCAATAAGGATTTGTGTCTTATGTGCCATGTAGAGAAGAAAGAGCATTTGGCAAAAGTAACGCATAAACATGGTGCATTAGACCGACCTAAGAAATGTCTAGAGTGTCACAACCCTCATGGAACAAACACTCCTAAAATGTTGGTTAAAGATACAGGCAAAGACCTATGTTTATCATGCCACAACAGCAAAATGACAACTGATGGTAGTAAGCTGACAAATATGGATCAGCATTTAAAAGACAATCCTGATCATCATGGACCTATTTTGTGGGGAGATTGTGCTGTGTGTCACAATCCTCATGGTTCAGATAATCTTAGAATGTTAAAAAAACCGTTTCCAGAAACATTCTATGCTAAGTTTGATGAAAAAAACTATATCTGTTTTGAGTGTCATGAGCCTGCAAAGATTCAAGATGAGATGACAACAACGGCAACAAATTTCCGTAATGGAGATAAAAATATGCACTTTATTCATGTTAATAAAGATAAAGGTCGTACTTGTAGAGCGTGTCATGATTTTCATGGAACAAAAGAGTATCCACACCACTTGCGAACAAAAACAAGTTTTGGTGCGATTAATTTTCCAATTCGTTACATTGAAACTCCTACTGGAGGATCGTGTGCTCCAGCGTGTCATGCACGACGCCATTACGATCGTAAAAAACCTATAGAAAATCTCAAGTAGATGAAACTCTTATCTACCCGTAAGAGGCTTGTGCCTCTTACATTTTTTTCACTTTTTTATTTAACCTCACTTACGCTTTCTGCTACTACACTTGAAATTATCCGTCCTCTTGCTAAAACTGTTATAGATGAGAGCGAAATAACTATTGTAGTTAAAGTTACAGATCCTCAGATTAGCAGAGTTGTCTTCACTGATGCGCAGGGAAATCAGTTTGAACGCGAGATAAAAGCAAACAAACAGGTCTATTGTCAATCACTAAAAGCAAATCTTGGTGATAATCCTCTTAGCGTTGTTTCATACAAAGAGAAGGAAGTTAAAGAGAGTAAAACAATTTCTGTCTATTTTCGCTCTGAGATTTCTCCTGGATTTCAAGATGAACCTTCGGGATTTAAAAAAAATCTTCTTCATAATGATAAAAATGAACAACTTTGTAAAACTTGCCATGTTATGAGCGACAAGCCGCGTAAAAAAGGTGAAATTGTTGAGAATCCAGAAGACTCCTCTTGCTATCAGTGCCATAAAAATTTAGTATCACAAACTAAAGGACATGCTCCTGCTCTAAACTGGATGTGTACAGAGTGCCATACGGGAGAAAAGGGAGAGTATAGTAATGCAAAAGAAGATAAATCAAAATATACAACTCCAGATCCAATTATGGATCGCTGTTTTGGCTGCCATGAAAATATCAAAAATGTTTGGTTTGCAAAAAAATCAGAACATGGACCTGTTCGTGATAGTAGATGTAATAGATGCCATAATCCCCATGGCTCAAATCAAGAGTTCTTTTTGCGCAAGTCGATTTGGGATCTGTGCACCACTTGTCACTCTGAAAAAGCAACTGGAGCTCATGTTATAAGTAGTTTTGTTAGAGGAAGCACTCATCCAACAAAAGGCGTGCAAGATCCTGCTCGTCCTGGAAGAGAGTTAGTTTGCTCAGGTTGTCATGATCCTCATGGGTCGGAGGGGATATTTTTGCTACGCTCAAAAGGTAAAACTGCTTTTAGTGTATGCGTTCGTTGTCACAAAAAATAAATAATTGTAATAATTGTAATAATATAAAGAAAATATTTTCTAATAAAACATTATTTTTTTTATAATTAATTTATCACATTGATTTACATTCATAAATAGAACTCCCTTTCCCACGGGAGCGTGCTAAAACAACACTATATATTTTTATATTTTATTATAAAAACTAATATCTCCTATAACAAAAAAAGTTGTATACTTAATAAAACATTAAGCATATCACTACTGCAATTTAAGTACACAAAGTTTAAGGGAGGTGTACTATGGTAACCTTTAAAAGGGTGGTGCAATCTATCGCAGTGATAGTAGCATTGGGTTCGAGTGCTTTTGCAACATCAAATATTACGGCAACAAAACATAATCTTTCAGGTACTAGTACGGGAACAATTAAGTCTGATGCTGGGGATAATAATGACGAGATTTGTGTTTATTGTCATACTCCTCACGCCGCAAACACGGCTTTTGTTGGCGCACCATTATGGAATAAAGCAACTCCATCTGGTGTATTTACAATGTATGGTACTACTATTGGTGGAACAGCAACTGATGCAACGCCAAACAGCCCGTCTATGGCATGTTTAAGTTGTCACGATGGTGTTAGTGCAATTAACTCTATGGTTAATGCACCAGGCTCAGGTGGGTATGTTGCTCTTGGAGCTAATGTTAAGTTTGGTGCTACGGCTGCTGGGAGTGCGTTTGTAATGCCTGCTGGAGTAACAGCAATCGGTACAGATTTGAGAAATGATCATCCAGTATCAATTACTTATGATCCAAGTAAAGCAGGGCTAAAAGCTACTGCAACAGCATTAACTGGTTGGGCTGGAGCAACGACTATCGCCAATCTTCTTAGAAACAGCAAAGTGGAGTGCGGTAGTTGTCATGATCCCCATGAAGCAACAAATGGAACATTCCTTCGTGTTGCAAATACAGGAAGTGCTTTATGTATAGGCTGTCACGCAAAATAATCTTCTTCATCTAGCAAATATCCACCTCTTCCGAGGTGGGTTTGCTAAAATTATCCATAATACTTATATTGTAAAACATCATTGGCATTATCTTATGAAATTGTGTATACTCTATTTATTATGAAAATTAATGTAAGGAGATAAAGATGATTAAGTTGGTGGTTTATAATTCAATGCTTTTTTTGGCATTGATTTTAGCAACTGGATGTGTTGCCCAAAAAGAGAAAATTACAGAGGGCTTTGTTGTTCCGGTGCTTCCGGAAGAACCAAGACTTTTTTATATTGCTACTTATACTGGAGAGCGTGATTTTGAGCAAGAGAGCACGCTTGATACTTTTATAGGTGTTGAGGACGCTAAAGTGGCCAAGAGCATGGTGAAACCTTACGGCGTAGCTGCATATAAGGAAAAAATCTTTACAACTGATACCGCGCAAGGTGTTGTTTTTGTTATTGATCGAGCTACTAAAAAAGTATCTTTTTTGGGAGATAAGCCATCAGGTAAACTAGGGCTACCAGTAAGTATCGCTTTTGATGGTAAGGGACTTACTTATGTATCCGATGCGAAGTTAAAAAAAGTTTACGCATACGATGATAATGGTTCTGTTCAGAAAATTTTTGGTGTAAAGGATGAATTTACTCGGCCAACTGGAATTGCTATAAATAGAGATCTTGGATTACTTTATATAACTGATACACTCCAACATAATATTAAAGTTTATACTTTAGATGGAGTGATGGTTCAGACTATTGGAAAACGGGGAATAGAAGATGGTGAGTTCAACTATCCCACAAACCTTAGCATTGACCGCCGAAATGGGAATCTTATAGTTGGGGATACACAGAATTTTAGAATTCAGATTTTTGATAAAAATGGTAAATTTTTATCAAAGTTCGGAAAAGTTGGAGATAAGCCTGGCATGTTTGCTCGTCCAAAAGGCGTTGCAGTAGATAGTGAGGGTCATATTTATGCAGCAGATGCTGCTTTTAATAATGTTCAAATTTTTAATGATAAAGGAGAGCTTCTCCTCTATTTTGGCGGTGCCGGTACTACCCCTGGAACATTCCATCTACCGTCATCTCTTTATTGTGATGAAGAGGATAGGCTCTATACGACAGAAGGATTTAACTCAAAAGTTCAAGTCTTTCAATATATAAGTGAAGTTTGGAAGAAAAATCATCCAAATGAATATAAAAAACTTTTGGAGCCAAGATGAATAGATTAGCTAAAAAAATTGTTGTTACTTTGTTGTTTGTGCTTACTTCTTCAGAGTTGTTTGCAGTAGTTGATAATGTAGTTGCAACAGTAAATGGTGTACCAATTTTAAAAAAACGAGTTGATCGTGAAGTTACCGCTTTGATTCCTCAGGCGAGTTATCATGCTAATGTTGATGATGAAAAAATCAAAGAGCTAGAAAAAAAAGCAGTTGATAGTCTTATAAACAAAGAACTACTTTTTCAGTACGCTAAAAAACAGCAAATCTTAGTGTCTGATAAAGAACTTTCAGAGGCAGAAGAGGCGGTTGTTCGTGGATTTTCAGGGCGTAAAAATTTTCAACAAGCTCTAGCTCAGGCTAAAATACCACTAAGTGAGTTTCAAAATGAGTTAAAGACAGAGGAGTCTATCCGAAAGCTTTATGAGCAAAAAATTAAACTAACTTTTTCAGATGATGATCTTAAAGCCTATTATGAAAAAAATAAATATAAGTTTAAAGAGCCTGAAAAGATTGATGTTCAGATGATTTATACTCGTAATAATCCAGAGGTAAAAAATGGAGGTCAGATTGCCAAAAAGCGAATAGATGAGGCAATGGCAAGTATTAAAAAAGGTGAAAATTTTGCAACTGTTGCATCTAAATACTCCAATGATATGACCCGTATTAAGGGCGGAAATTTGGGAATGATACATAAGGGCAGAATAGAAAATGCTATGGCAGAAAAAGTTGCTTTTGCTCTTAAAAAAGGAGAAACGAGCACTGTTGTTGAAACTGATGTGGGATGTTTTATTTTTCATCTTAACGGACGACAAGAAGCTGCTCAGCTTTCATTTGAAAAAGTCAAAGAGAGTCTTAGAGGTGAGCTAACTGCAAGTCGTGAGAAAGAGAAGATGGACTCTCTTTTGGAGTCTCTAAAAAAACAGGCAAAGATTAAAAGATAGTTGATGTGAGCAACAATTTATGAAAAAACATATGGTTGCTCGGGCTATTATCGCTTTAATCTCCTCTTTTACTATACTTCAAGCGGAGTCAAATGGATTTTATGGAAATTTAGAGTATGGATATACAGAAAATAGAGCTAGTGATGTAAACAATAAGTCATCACAAGAGGCTATGATTCAAAACTATACTCTTGGAAAAACAGGATATGTTTATAATCCTAATTTGATGAGCTATTTGGTGCAAGGATCACTAATGGTGACAGATACCACAAATAAAACAAATGATCAATCTTATGATTCTAAAAATAAGAGTATGAATTATCGTGTTAGTACTGATTTTATCCGCTCGACAAAATATCCTTTTTCACTTTATGGTGAAAAAACATCAAATCCATATTCTAGCATTCAAGCTGGTTCATCTATGAGCTATAACCAAACAGATGATAGATATGGTGTTAATGGTTCAGTTGAACTTCCATATTTCAATCTTAGGTATAGTGGCGAGTCGTCTGATATGCAACGAGATGAGACTAATGCAGATGAGACTCGTAAAAACAAAAATTATACACTTTCTGTTGATAAAAGATTTAATGATGGCACATTCTCTGCTGTTTATAGTAATCGAACTCGTGACTATTTACGAGATGATCGCTATTTTCAATCCAAACAAGAGTGGAGTGATCAAGCACAAGATATAAGAATAAATGGCTCTTGGAATGTAGATAAAACACTCCGCATTGACTCATATCTTACCTATATGGATAGTAGTTATAGTGACATGAAAAATATGATGGGAAGTGTAAATATAAACTGGAATCCAACTGCCAAGTATATGGCAAGTGTTGGTGCAACAGCTAGTACAATATCTTCTGGCGGTAAGAGCAGTGATACCGTTATGCTTTTTGGAAACTCTTCATATATGGTAACTCCGGAGTTTACAACAACTCAAAATGTATCGCTTTATCGTGTTGCTGGTGATTATTCTGATATGACTATGGGAACGGCGATGTTGGGTGGGCATTATACTAAGGCCCTAGAGGATAATCTTGTGTTGACTGCTGGTCTTGATGTTATAGGTAAAGTTGAGAAAAACAAAGCTGTCTCTGATATAAATATAACAGCCCCAGATAGAAATAGTTACTCCTATACTGCCAGTTTTGGTGCCTCAAAAAGAGTTGAGGCAATCAGCTCAAGCCTCTCTGGGAATTTATCATATTATAATTCTGAATCAACTCTCAATGATAGCACGAAGCGTATTTCGGCCAATATGATGCTCTCTACCATGATAAGTAATAATTTTTATAATACACTATCGGGATATTATACCAGTGAAACTGGTAGGTACTATACAGATCCAACAACTGGCGCTATCCAGATGGATTTAGAGTCAGTTACTGTTGATAATAACTTAAGATATTGGTATGATGTTGGATATGATGGAAAGATATCTCTTGGTGGTGGAGTAACTTATAGTGAGTCACAGTATAACCAGCAGGAGAAACTAGTTCGTATTTTCCCTCATGCTGAGGGCAGTTTTACATATAAATTTTTTAGGACACTACTTTTTAACTCTAACCTTAGTGCATCACAAGACTCTGTAAGTGACTTAACAAATTACTCAGCTTATATAGGTTTAAATTATACATTAAGAAAAATTATAATGTCTTTTGGAACAAGATATTTTTATCAAACTAGTGGAGCCTCATCGGGCGCAAGTGGAGTCAATCAAGAAAGTACTCAAAGTTCAGTTTTTTTCAAGATATCTAGATCATTTTGAAACATCAAGCAAAGGAGCGTCAATGACAAAAAAACTTTTTATACAGACGGTATTGGTTGGTCTCACAATTTCTTCGTTGTATGCAGTTGAGCAGGAGAGAATTGTCTGGCCATCCGCACCTGATCCAGCTAGATTTGAGTATGTAGGTAGCATAACAAAGAGTGAAGATTTAAATATAAAACGAGGATTTTGGGGAAAAATATGGGATTTTTTAGCTGGTAATGAGCAAAAAATTTTAGCTGCCCCGTTTGGGATTCATGTTGATGAGAGTGGCAAGCTGTATGTTGCTGATGGGGGGAATCAAGCTCTATTTATATTTGACCCAATTGAAAATGAAATGAAGGTGATTGAGGGGTTTAATGATACAAGACTTGTCTCCCCTGTGGATGTTATTACTGACAACAAAGGAAATATTTATCTCTCTGATTCGGTGTTGGAGAGAGTTATTGTTTTTGATAAAAAAGGTAAGTTTTTATACACAATTGGAGGAGATAAGGTAAAAATTACTCGTCCAACAGGTATGGCAATAAATAACAACTTAAACAGAATCTATATATCAGACACCGTTGCTGGGACTATTTTAGTCTTTTCACTTGAGGGAAAATTTATAACATCGATTGGTACAGAAGGCTCTGGAGATGGAGAGTTTAATCGCCCAACATATTTGGCTTTAGATAAAAATTACAATCTGTATGTTTCCGATTCGATGAATCATCGTGTTGTGATTTTAGATAAAGATGGAAAGTTTATCCGTACATTTGGCAAGCTTGGCGATAATATCGGAAATTTTGGAAGTCCACGAGGTATCGCTCTTGATGATGACCTCAATATTTATGTAGCTGATTCTCTTTTTCATGCTGTTCAAATCTTTAATCAAAAAGGAGAACTGTTGTTATCCTTAGGAAGTTTTGGAGCAGAAAAAGGCGAGTTTTCCTCGCCTAAAGATATCGCATTTGACACCAATGGTAGCCTATATGTAGCTGATTTTTATAATATGCGAGTTCAGAAGTTGAAAAAACTTCCAAATCCTGAAAATGTGGAGTTACCATGAAGAATATATTTAATATCACTCTACTTACTATTGCCATCATCTTACTATCTTTAGACAATGCTAATGGAGGAGTTGTCAACACTAAGCACAATATGTCAACTGCGGGTCCTGGAACAATCAAAGCAACAAGCGAGCCGGAAGTTTGTGTTTTTTGCCATATTCCACATAGTGCTCAGACTGGAACACCACTTTGGAATCGTAGTATGCCAGCATCTTCATACACTATGTATAACAGTGACTACATGAGACGGATGAACTATCCAACTCCTGCATCACTTGGAAATACAGTTGGAACACCAGGAACACTTTCTCGTCAATGCTTGAGCTGTCACGATGGCACTGTTGCGGCTGGATCTGTCTATTTGGTTCGTGGTACGCTACTCGGAGGTACTCAAATAGCTATGAGTGGTGTTAACCCTGATGGAACAATGCTCTCATCGGCAGCTGGCTATGTTGGGACTGATTTAAGAGGTCACCATCCGGTTGGAATTGAATATAACCACACCGTGACTAAAAACTTTGGCAGTGGAACTAGAGGAATAGAGCTTTTAGTAACGCCAGGAGCCGCGATTAAACTATACACTTATAGTGGTAAGCAGTATGTAGAGTGTTCCTCTTGCCATGATCCTCATACAGAAACTAAAAAGTTTCTTCGTTACTCAGCTGGAGGAAGTCATGGGGCTAATGTATATGGTACTTGTACTTCATGTCATGATAAAGCAAACTGGGCAACTGGGGCTCATGCTACCGTAACAAATAGTTATACTGATGCAACCGTTAATGCAGCGTATGAGACAAGCACTGTTTCTTCACTTGGGTGTGTAAACTGTCATAAACCACACAATGGAGAAGGGAAGCCATATCTGTTGCGCAAAGTTGAAGAAAATACCTGTTTTCAAGGAGCAGGTAGTGGCACAACTTCAACTGTCCCGTGTCATGGAACTGGTGGAGCAAAAGATATTCAGACATCACTTCAAAGAATGTACTCGCACCCTACAGATTTGATTTCTGGACAACACAGTAATCTTGATGTTTTATATGGCACTGGCGTGGTGAGTGATGGTGGAGGAGCTATAACTTGGAATACAAATAAACATGCTGAGTGTACAGATTGCCATAACCCACATCAGGCAAAAGCTGGAAGTCATATTGATCCTCCGGATGGGGTAAACACTATGTACCCATCAGCACCAACAAATCTTATATCCAAATCAGGTCCACTAAGAGGGGCGATTGGAGTTGAACCTACATGGCCAGCTACCGGATGGACTCAACCAACTTCGTTTACTACGCTAGAGAGTGCAACCTATGAGTATCAAGTCTGTTTAAAATGTCACTCTCAATGGGCACTTGGTAGTTCTGCTACACCAGTATCTTCTCAGACCATAACAAAAACAGGAGAGCCAGCAACTGATCAGGCATGGGAGTTTAATCCGAAGAATAAATCGGCTCATCCGATAGTTATGTCACATGAGGCGATGAAAATTTATGGTGGAAATGCAGCAAAAAATCCTGCCGCCGAGGGGCGGTATGCGGATTCTTTGACAAGTGCATATTTGAAAACACCATGGTCAAATAATCCTGGAAATAACACAATGTACTGCTCCGACTGTCATGGAGCTGATGAGCAGACATCCGACCCACGAGGCCCACACGGTTCGAGTTACAAGTATATGCTCAAGGGACGCGGTAACTACTGGCCATATAAACCAAACGGTCAGCTATGGGGTATTGATGATACTACAGTAGATAATCCTGATCTTTTCTGTCAAAATTGTCATAGAACTGAAGCTGTTCAAGTGCATGTATTTAAATCTGATCGTACTAGATTTAATAATATGCTTTGTGTTAACTGTCATGCAGGTATTCCACATGGTTCAAAAATATCTCGTCTGATGGCCTATGCTGTGATGCCACATCCCTATAATTTTAACGGCAATGCAAAAATGAAAGGGTTTCGTGCTCTAGGGGCAGCTAATTATGTAACGACAAATAGAGGAAAAGGAAACCATTGGACCAATGACACGACCACATGTAGCTGTCATGGAACAGCAGTAGGAGGAGCGTATGATGTCTATCCATAATCGCATGAAGTGTTATTTAGTAGTAGTTGCTCTTGTGTTCTTCTCTCCAGCAGTTATGCTTGGGGCAGAAAAAGAGGATGGAATAAAAGAGACGGTTGTTCGGTATAACCAAGCGCTAATAGAATCAGCAAGAACAGGAAAAACTGCAACACTGGAACCCTTAGCAACTAAAAAAATTGTTACTAAAACATATGCGTGGATTCACTCATGGCAAGATAGTAATCTCTATATGCGCGCCAAACTAAATAAACTTAAATTTGAAGAGATTCGAGTTGATAATAATGCAAGTATGGTTAGAACATATGAGGAGTGGAGCTATGATTATTATGATGCAGAAAATAAAAAAGATGCAATGCCGACAACACAGGTTGTATATCAGATGAAATACACATTGTACCCTCATCAAAAGCGATGGATTATTAATGATGTTAAAGTTATTAACGAAAAAAGTACACCTCTGGAAAAAGCCAAAAAATAACTCAGGGCGTCACTTTTTGAGACAAGAATTATAATTTTTTTCTATTCTTGTCTGTTTGTATAACGCGTTTACTTCATTCGTGGTATAAATCTTTTACTAAAATTTACAAAAGGGAATTCATGGCGAATCAACTTAAAAAAATAGGATCATTTTTGGTATCAATGCCGTTTATGGTGGCACTGCTACTAATATTTGGTATTGCAAGCGGTGTTGCAACATTTATAGAGAATGACCATGGAACAGAGACTTCATGGGCTCTCGTTTATGGTGCCAAATGGTTTGAACTTCTTCAAATTATGCTTGGAGTTGGAATCTTTGCAAATATCATCCGCTTTCGTATGTTTACACTTAAAAAACTACCAACTTTTATTTTTCATGTGGCATTTTTAATAATCTTAATTGGCTCTGGTATAACTCGCTATTTTGGATACGAAGGAGTTATGCATATTCGTGAAGGAGATACAGAAAATCGTATGCTCTCAAGCGAGGCTTTTTTACAGATTGACGCAACTCACGGTACACAAAAATATCATGCTGAAAAAGCAGTCTATGCGGCAGGGTTAAAAGATGGCGAGCTGAATGAACATTTGGATGTTGGTGGTAAGGCGATAACAGTTAAGTTTAAGCAGTTTATCAAAAAAGCAGCTAAAACAGCAGTTGAAGATCCTGCTGGAAAAGCGGTTGTAATGTTTGTGATTCCAGCTCCAAGCGGACCTGAGAAGTTCTTTTTATCTAAAGGCGAGTTTGTTGATGTAGGACCAATAGCTATCTATTTTGATAAAGCCCCAGATGTAGAGCGATTCTATATAAGTATCTCTGAAAAAGATGGTAAATTTTCATTTGTCTCAAACAGCAATGTTGATTGGCTAAGAATGGAAGATAAGCTCTCTGGAAGTGTGATTGCTGGAAATGAAGGAGAATTTGAAGCGCGCCGTTTATATACCGTTAATGGTATTCAAATAGCAACTAAATCAGTTCTCTCTCATGGTTCAATCAAGGTTATGTCTGAAGATGAGTATCGCGCTTCGCTCAAGATGGATATGAATACAAACGGTGAAAATCTCTCTGCTCTTATTGTTGAGGCGGAGTTAGATGGACAGAAGCGTGAAGTTGCTCTAATGGGGCAAGGAAAACGCTTTAAAGGATTTACAGAGAATTTTCGTTTAGGAGATGTTGATGTCTCTCTTGAGTGGGGAGCTAAACAGATAGAGCTACCATTTTCTATTAAGCTTGATGATTTTATAATGGACAAATATCCAGGATCAATGAGCCCATCATCATATGAGAGTCATGTTCACTTGATTGATAAGAAAGCTAATATAAACGAAAGTTTTAGGATTTTTATGAATAACCCTTTAGAGCACGGTGGTTTTAAATTTTTTCAATCATCGTTTGATCAAGATGAGATGGGAACAGTTCTCTCTGTAAACCGTGACCCAGGAAAAATACCAACTTATGTCGGATATATATTATTGGCACTAGGACTATTTATGAATTTTTTCAACCCTAATAGTAGATTTGGAAAATTAGCTCGTACTCGTTATGACCGGTCTACACCTTCTGTGATGATAGGATTGGTGTTTTTGGCGGGATTGTTTATGGCTCAACCGGCATTTGCATACGCTGAGTACCAAAAAGAACAAGCAGCAGATCTCTCTACTGCCTTACAAACAGTAAAAAAAGTAGATTATGCGTCTGCTGAAGAGTTTGGTACGATTTTAATGCAAGATATGGGTGGACGGATTAAGCCGATAGACTCTATTGCTATTGACATAGTAAATAAACTCTCTGGACAAACAACTATTATGGGATTATCTGCAAATCAGATAATCCTTGGTATGGCATCTAAACCAGTGCTTTGGCAAAAAATTGCAATGATTAAAGTTAGACACTCAAAAATCAAAGCAATGCTTGGGATTGAAGATGAGAAAAAATATATCGCATTTAATGATGTTTTAGATCCAGCTGGTGTGTACAAGCTTGGAGATGCTGTTCAGGCATCCATTACAAAACGACCTGCTGAACGAGATGAGTTTGATAAAGAGCTGATTAAACTAGATGAGAAGTTAAATATTGCATATAGCGTATATTCTGGTGATTTTATGCGAATTTTCCCTCTCGCTGGAGATAAGGCAAACACATGGCATAGCCCTAGCAATGCACTTAAAGCATTTTCCCCAGAGGATTCTCAAAAAATTAGACAAATTCTCCAACTAAACTATACTGGAATCAATGAAGGGATAGAGCAGGGGAATTGGAAAACTTTTAGTGATGCAACTAAGATGATAATCGGCTTTCAAAAGTTAAATGGAGCGACAATTTATCCTTCTGAGCTACGAGTTAATGCAGAGTTGCTTTATAACAAAGCATCTATTTTTGAGAGATTGATTCCTGTATATCTTTTTGCAGGTCTAACTCTTTTAATACTTATTTTTGTTCGTCTTTTCAAGCCTACTTTGAATTTAGAGAAAGTGCAAAAGATTGTTCTTGGAGTTTTAATAATTGGGTTTATTGCTCACACAGCAAATCTAGGTTTACGGTGGTATGTTTCAGGGCATGCGCCGTGGAGTGATGGATATGAGTCAATGATTTATATTGCGTGGACAATTATTTTAGCGGGAATTATGTTTGCAAGACAATCAGAATTTGCAATTGCATCAACAGGAATTCTATCTGGAGTTGCTCTTTTTGTTGCTCATTTAACATGGTTAGACCCACAAATAACAAATCTTGTTCCGGTACTTAAATCATACTGGCTATCAATCCATGTGTCTGTTATTACTGCTAGTTACGGCTTTTTGGGACTAAGCGCACTGCTTGGGCTTATATCGCTTGTGCTTTTCATTATGATTGACCGCGTTAAAAATGAAAATACAAAACGACAAACCATTATCAGTATCCGAGAGGCAACAAGAATCAGTGAAATGGCAATGATTATTGGGCTCTCGCTTGTTACTCTTGGGAATTTCATTGGTGGAGTATGGGCAAATGAGTCATGGGGTCGTTATTGGGGATGGGATCCAAAAGAGACATGGGCATTGGTTACGATTCTTGTTTATGCTACTGTAGTTCACTTGCGTTTTATACCGAAGTTGAATTCAGTCTTTAACTTTACGGTGGCATCTGTTGTTGCTTATAGTTCGGTAATTATGACTTATTTTGGGGTTAATTATTATCTATCTGGATTACACTCTTATGCGGCTGGTGATCCAGTGCCTATGCCGACTTGGGTTTATTATGCGGTGGCTACAGTGCTGTTGTTGATTCTTTTAGCCTCTAGAAATCGTAAAGCAGTTTCGGGAAGTCTGAAAAATCCAAACACAGCAGAAGGGTAGAAATTCTCTTCGTTTTCGGCAGTTTTTATAACTGTCTTAAATATATAGTAAAAAAACTATAAGTAGCTTTTTTTGTTTATCTATTTTTTAAGTTTCTTCTCTTCCCACAGTTTTGTTGCTTCTATGATTGTTCCATACTGTGGATTGGCAATAAAATAGTCACGCATAAAGTTTTTATACTCAATTTGTTCAGGTGTTAAAACTTCGTCACTATACGCATTTTCATCTACGGGTGGTTGAGGTGGTGTTAGTGTTGAGATATAGCTTGCAACATCTTTTATATCAGCATCACTTAGCTTTACTGCTTGACCACTCATCATGCTACTGAAGCCATATTGATTTAGTTTGTTGGCTTTATATGCTTTTAGTTTTTCAATAATTTTTTCCTCTTTCCATCCAGCAATAATCTCGCTTACACCAAGAGATTTTTTCTCTCCATGTTCTCCGTGACACACCATACAACGCTTAAATACAGATGCTCCATCTGCCATTGATAATGTTGCTGTACTAGTAAATATAACTAATAATATTTTAAGTTTCATATTTAATCACTCCAATCATAATAAGGCACTAAACCTTGATTTTTTAAAACCATACTATATCATAATGCACAATATTTAAGGTATTTTCGCATATAAATGGTAACTTTCTAATAGTTTTAATAAGCTTATATTATAACTATTTCAAATAGTTACATATAGTAACAGAACGAAAATATTGCATAAGATAGTATAGATTCTTTGAAATAAATTAGTTTTCATCTGATACAATTATTTTTAACAAAACACAAAGGAGATAGAAAATATGAAAAAAATAATACTTGGGGTTGCTGTAGCTGCAGCTACACTATTTGCTGCTGATGGCGCAGCTATCTATGCAAAATGTGGTAGTTGTCATGGTAAAGATGGTAAAAATACAGCGATATCAGGTGTTGCTCTTTCAGGAGATGCGGCTTCAATTGAGAAAAAATTGAATGGTTACAAAGATGGAAGTTTTGGTGGAGCTAAGAAAGGTATGATGGCACCACAGGTAGCATCTCTTTCAGCTGATGATGTTAAAGCAGTTTCTGAGTATATTGCAGGTTTAAAATAGTCTTATCTCTATAAAAGAGGCTTTTAGCCTCTTTTATAACTTCCCTCTCATTTATAACTTCACTGTGGCAACTGTTTAATTTCGTATGTCGGAAGTGTCTCTTGTTTGTTCTCATCTAAAATTATTTTAGCATCTTTGTTTCCATTTAGATAAGCGTTTTGCATAAGTACTTTTGCTTCCTCAGCATTTTTTTCTACTCCATCACCAACTAGATACATTTTACCGAGGTCATACTGTGCATCACCGCAATTTTGTTTAGACGCTTTGTTTAAATACTCTTTTGCCTTAGCCATATCTTTGTTTGTTCCTAGTCCAGCACGGTACATTTTTGCAACTTCATGCTGTGCTTTTGGATAACCACTATCTGCTGTTTTTTTATACCAATAAAATGATTTTTGATAATCTTGTTTTGTGCCATTCCCGTTGTAATACATGTCTGCCATATAGAGTTGAGCTTTAGCATCGCCTTGTTCCGCTGATTTTTTAAATAAATCAAAAGCCTTTACAAAATCTTTTGGTGTTCCTTTTCCATCATAATACATACAGCCCAGATTAAACTCCGCTTTATCGTGACCCTGCTTGGCTGCTTTGTCGAACCAAAATATGGCTTTAGAGTAGTCCTGTTTTGTTACTATTCCATGATAGTAAAAACCACCCAAGGCAAACTGACTACTAGCATCTCCTCCTTCAGCTTTTTCTATTGCAGCTTTAACAGCTTTTTCTTTCATATCTCCCATTGATGATTCTGCCGATATTGCCGTTGAAGTCAATATAGCAGTATTGATGATAGCAACAAAAATAATCTTTTTCATAATATCTCCTTAAGATAATCTGTCCTTTATTTTATATAAAAAATTATTAATATATCTTTATAGTTATATTAAAATATGTTATTTGTTATATTAAAATATATTATTAGTTAAAAAATAGATTTAAAAGTTGCTTGATTTATTAGCAAGGTTTTTATGCTCACAAAATAGGATGTATTGTTGACTTTAAATATACATTGGATATGAAAATCATGAATGATAGTATCTGTTTTTTTGACAATAAAAATTTATAAACCAGTTCACTAGTGCTATGTACTAAAGAAAAAAGTAGATACAATAACCAAAAGTGATAAACTTACACAAGGTTGATTAAATGATTATTTTTACGGAGACATTACCACAGGAGCAAGAGACACTACTTGGTTTAATTGATAAAAAGTATCACGTTAATCTCTGTTTTTTTGAAGAGAGTATAACAGCTCTTAATGCTGGACTTTTCTCTGAGGCAACACTGCTTTGTGTGTTTATACATTCGCGTGTCGATAGTGCTACTCTTGCCCAACTTCCTCACCTTAAAGCCGTAGTTACTCGTTCAACTGGAACCGATCATATCGATATAGAAACTTGCAAAAAACATAAAATTGCTGTTGGAAATGTTCCTAGTTACGGACAAAATACAGTTGCTGAATATGCTTTTACTCTTATCTTAACTCTTGCTCGCCAAGTAAAACCTATGGTAGAGCGACTCTCAAGAGGAGAATTTTGTCGTGATGGACTAAAGGGATTTGATCTCTTTGGTAAAACGATTGGCGTTATTGGTACTGGTAAAATCGGCTCTCATGTCGTCTCTATTGCTAGAGGTTTTGGTATGGAGGTTTTATGTCATGCTCATCATGAAGACGCAGACCTAGTTAAACTCTCTCATGTCAATTATGTACCACTAGAGACTCTCTTATTGCAAAGCGATATCGTCACGCTGCATATTCCAGCCAATCCATCAACACTTCATCTTATAAACAAAGAGAATATTTTACTTATGAAACCCTCTGCAATGCTCATCAACACGGCACGCGGAAATGTGGTTGAGATTGAGGCGATTGTGGAGCAACTACATCTAGGTAATCTTCAAGGTGGAGTTGGACTAGATACTTTTGAGTCAGAAGATATTTGGATAGAGGAAAAATATCTAAAAAATGATACACTCTCAGCACAAGAGCTTCAAAAAGCAATGCTCGCCTTTTCAATTCTGCGCTCATCCAATGTTGTTCTCTCGCCACATAATGCCTATAATACAACTGAAGCATTAGAGCGAATACTTGCTATGAGCGTAGAAAATATCCATGCGTTTCTTGAGAACGGAACTCTCATTACTCCAGTTATTTAACATTTAGTATCTTCTTTATCATGTTGTTTTTTTTGCTCAAAATTCTAGCTTGTTTACCAATGATAGAGTATTTGAAGTTTTTACAACCCAGGGGCGCTCCACATAGAAGTCGTAACACCACCATCAACTAGTCCCAACTGCACTTCATAAGCCCTTTGAAATTTCACTCTTATCTCATTGTAGATCTTTTTATTTTCTAAATTCGGTTCATACATTTTATCCCAAACAACTAATTTTTTTGAAGCAAGAGCTAAACTCTCATACACTCCAGCACCAACACCAGCCGCCATCATAGCACCAAGAGCTGTAGCTTCTGTAACTTTTGGAATCTTTACTCTGTATCCAGTCACATCCGCAACTATTTGCGACCAAAGTTCGCCCTTGCTTGCCCCTCCTGCAAAGACAATCTCTTCAATCTTAACGCCTGTAAACTCCCTTATCTTATCAAGATTTATACTTGAGACAATCGCGGCATTTTCTTGCAGACTTCTAAACATTGAGGCGCGATTACAAATATCTGGATTTATAGAGAGATTTAAAAAACTAGGAGCCGCATGGTACCATTTGCCATATTTCATACTATCTGAAAAAATAGGCAAAATCCCATAAGAGCCAACAGGAACAGCTTTTGCCTTCTCTTCTAGGATGCTATAAACATCCAAATTTCTCTCTTTTGCTTCCAGCTTTTCCATATCGCAAAAAGCATCTCTAAACCATCTCATAACAAGACCGCTGAAAAATGTTATCCCCTCTGCTTGTGATTGATTTGAGATTACATGCGGATTTACTCTTATGCTTATATCTTTTGGCGGCGGCGTGTTTTTGTCTATATTTACAACTTGTTGCCAAAATGAACCGCCAAGAATTGCCACTTGCCCAACATCAACAACACCCAAGCCAGCGCATCCAAGCTGAACATCTCCGCCACCCATAACTACTTTTGTATTGGTCGATAAAAGTGTAGATTGAGAAGCTTTTTCTGTAAGTGTTCCCATCAAAGTTCCAGTCTCTAGCACTTTTGGAAATATATCGCTTTTTAAACCAACTTGATTTGCCATTTCACTAACCCAGCCACGATTTTTTAGCGAAAATATCCCTGTGGTTCCGCCGTTACTTGGGTCTGTTGCGATTACTCCACAAAGCTTATACAAAATCCAATCCCCAATCATAGAGATTTTTGCAACTCTCTCATAAAGTTCAGGTGCATTGTTTTTAAGCCACAAAATACGCGGAATTGCTCCAAGCGCAAAAGTCTGACCAGATTCCGCATAAAACTCCTCTTCAATTCCAGCGAAATTTTCCTTTAGATATCTAACTTCATCGCCAGCTCTTGCATCTACATTTGCAACCGCCCAAAGCTCTTTTCCATCTTTATCATAAAGCA
This sequence comes from Sulfurimonas sp., assembly GCA_021732045.1. Next base: position 436,403 of record JAKFWK010000002.1, on the reverse strand, counting down.
CAATTCCTTCACGCATACTCGTAGCACTAAGCGCTAAAATATCCTCGCCATTTAAGTTTGCGACTTCAAGCGCCTCTCTTATACACTCACAAACCAAAACCCAATTTGCATTAAAATCAAAGCTCATGGAGTTAGCAACTCCATCCTCCTCCAGATGCGTCCACTCTTTTTGAGCAACGCTGATTTGGTTGCCCAAAGTATCAAAAATTACAGCCCGAATGCTTCCAGTTCCTGCGTCTATTGCCATTAAATATTGCATGTTTTTCCTTTATGCTTCAATACTCAAGTTTTGTATTCGCTCAAAATGCTTTAAATTATTAGTTACTAAAGTGCAACTATTTTTTATGGCGATACTTGCAATCATCAAGTCCATGTCCGCGATAATATTTCCATTTTTTTTAAGTCTGGCTTTCTCTTTTGCAAATATAACGCTTGATTGCTCATCAAACTCTAGCATTTCAAAGTTCTCTAAAAAAGGTACTATTATTTTTAAATTTTCTTCAACTCTCGCTGAGTTATAAGCTCCATAAAGAAGCTCTGTATAGTTTATCCTAGAGATATAAAGCTCGTCCATAGGCAATTTGGCAAGTTTTTGCACTACCTCTTGTTTACCTTTGAGAAAATATATCAATATATCGCTATCTATCAAATATTTTTTCATCTCTATAGCTCTAACTCAAAATCTTTACTATTTTTATCACTTGAAATAGCCTCTAGCATAGCGTCAGCATCACTGTTTTTTATCTTGCCTGCAAAAGATAGTAATTTGTTTTGCTTTAAAGAATTTTGTTGAGAGAAAAATTCAATGGCTTTTTCTATTACATCTGTCTTTGTAGTGTGTAACTCACCACTTAATTGATTTAGAGTAATAATAACCCTCTCATCCAACCTTATATTAACAGCTCTTCTCATTTTAAACCCCTTTATCTTTACGATAGTATATAATTTTACGCTATTTTTGTAAAGAAAATATTAGAGATTTAGTTAAATTTAATATCTAATATTTCTATTGTCTTTTTGTGGTTTTCTCTATTAATGTTTTTTTGGATGATTATTTTTATCATATTTTTTTTATTATTTTAAACTGTTTTAAAATGTCTTGTGTTAACTTCGTATGATTTCTTTTATGAATATCTTTTTTGTCTAAATAACTGCAAAAAGCAAAGTTTTTTACATCCTCTTTTAAATACCCTAACTCTTTATAAAAACTCTTATAAAGTTCGTCTATTCTTGATTCATTGTAAAGTTGTGCTTTGTTCCATATCTCTTTTGCAATGTCATTGTGCTCTTTATATATCTTATCTAGCTGAAATCGCTCTATGCTTTTTTTGCATCTTTCATCGGTAGATTTTATATTTACTTCTAGTTCTATATCTTTTTCGATACCAAGCGTGTTTACACTTACGCTAAATTTCGCTTTTTCATCAAAACATTCATAATAAGGATGAAGTATATTTCCCTCCTGAGTTTCGTTTCCTTTAAACTTACTGTTACATGTAGCGCAAGAGGGTATGAGATTATAAAAAGATAACGATAAGTGAGGATATTTTACTTTTGGGTAATAGTGTTCTAATGTGGCTAATGTATTAAACTTTTTTGCACCTACTTTATAAAAATAAACATAGTTGTTATTGCAAAAAGGGCAACTTTTTAGATTTAGTTTTTTGAAGTGTTCCATAAAATTTTCTTTTTGTCTATTAGCTGAGTAATTAAATATATTTTCGATTTTCTTTTTTTCTTTTGGAGAACAGTGGTTTAGTAAAGTTAAATATTTTGTTTGAATATTACTTATGTCTGCTTTTATCAAATTTTCTAGGTTGTCAATAAGGTTTTTAAATTTTGATTGAGGTTTTAATTTTTTTAAAGAGATTTTGATTTTATCTATATCAACAGACTCTAAATAACTTTGAAAAAATGCTTCATTAACTATTGATAAATCAATTTGTTTCATTATTCGATTTACCTGTGAGTTTTTTTATTTTTTTTTCAATTTCTTCTTTTTCTCTTTCGAGTCTTTCAAGTTCACTCTCATTAGAGTTTAGCTTTTCATTAAGCTTATGCTCTAGTGTCTTTTTTAATATAGGCTCACCTATAATAGAGATAATATTTTTACATGTATTTATTTCATCTTTTGATAAAGTATCTTTTTTAATAGTAGAGATAACATCATTTATCTTCTCTTTCGCAAACTCCCCCATAAGCCCACCATTCATAAAAAAACCGTGAGAGAGAAGAGTATGGATATTTGCTCCGAAAGTGTCTATGTTTGTTTCTTTAGTTACATTTTTGCAATTTCCATTTTCATCTTTTTTTAAAAATATTACATTTTCTTTTGGTAAATCTGAAAGGATAAATGGAGAATGACTAGTTAATACGAGATTAAAATCTTTTTCAATTTCTTTCAAAAATCCAATTATGTAATTCATTACATTTTTTTGCCAAAATGGATGCAATCCTAATTCAAATTCATCAATAAAAAGAAGAACTTTTTTTATGTCATGTTTTGTATAATATTCTTCTCGTATACTTCCATCCTCATATCTCTGTTCAGGGTGATAAGTTTTATAGTCTAGTTTACTAATGCTATTTAATATAAGATGCAATTGCGTTAATAATTGTCTTTCTCCGTAACTTAATTGTGAAAAAAAAGTATTATTTACATCTACTAACTCTATTGTGAACACATCTTCCGGTAGAAGTTTTAAGAATTTAAATAACTTAGTATCTAATTCATCTATATTGAATTCAAACCGAGGTAATTTAGTGTCAGAATCTTGTATTTTATTAGGTATTAACTCTAAAAAATTATCATCTAATTTGTATTTTCTAAAATAGCTTGCACTTTTTTTTGAACTTAAATCCATTAAAGTGTTAATTGCTAGATGATTCTTTATTTTAAAGTCAAAAAGAGAATGCAATTCTTTTAGCTTTTCAAAAAAAGTATAATCTCTAAACTTAGAAGAAATATCCTTTATATGTTTTTCACCTTCTTCATCATAATATTCAATGTCATTTGTTAACGACTTGTACGGTATATAATCATGCCCATTAAAACTTATTATTATTTTATTTAAAATAAAAAAGTTTTCTTTATATTTTAGAAAATCATATTTACCTCGCATATGATTTTCTAGCACAAATAAGCTTCTTTCTCTAGTTGTTAAAAATGGAATATGATGTTTAGATAGCTGTTCATTAGAATGAGATTCTTTATCTGTAAATATATTTTGAACTTCATTATTTAAATAAACAGCTACTACATCATCGTGGTAATTTGATAAACCTTCATCATAAATATTAAAATCTCTATAGCCTTTAATTAAGTTATTAATATCATTAAACTTTATGTTTTTAGAACATGACAAACTACCATTATCATCATATACTAATATATAATCAAAGGGTGGTTTGTCATAGCCTTCAGCAAATATATTAAGTAACATTTTTAAAAGTGTACTTTTTCCGCTCCCATTCTCCCCCACAATAGCCGTGACATTGATATTGTCAGGAAAAATACTTACATGTGCTTTATTCTCATCAATAGTTAATTTGCCATCTTCATACTTACATTTAAACCTCGGCGAAAAATTAAACCCCTGATTCTTGATATTTTTATACTCTTCTACCCAAAGATAAACCAGTTCCATTTTACACCTCTAACAAATATTTATAAATCGTTGTATTTAATACTTACCCCAAAACCTCTAATTCGTCACTATATTTATCCAAACAATACTCTTCATAGCTCGATTTATAGACCTTATAATGCTCTGACGCTTTGTGTCCGTCTAGTGCCGCTTCATCTCTCCATGTCTCAACTGCAAAAAACTTTTCTGGTCTCTCTTTGCATTGGAAAATCTCGTAAAATATGCATCCATCCTCTGCTTTGGATGGCTTAACCATTGCGCTTAGCAGCTTTTTCATCATCTCTATGCCGTCATCTTTTGCTATAAATGTTACTTTTTTTGTTATTGTCATTTTTTCTCACTTGATGTTTAAATTTTAATCTGACAAATTATATCCGATTAGAGTTATTTGATTATAATAGAGTAAAAAAATTAGGACGCTCACTTGGATTTAGTGCTACAAATTGAAGATATCATAGAGAAAAATGGTAGTGATTTCGAGCTCTCAAAACTTTTTAAAGCTTATATAAGAGAGTACAAAACTTCGTTGCCGGAGCTTTTTACAAAAAATCAGGGTAAAGATTTTTTGGTTCACCATACAAAACAGCTTGACTCCATTATCTCGCTGATGTATAAAACAATTCTGCGAAGAGTTTTTGGAAACTATCTGCCCATGAGGGGCTCTATTCCCATCGCTATTGTGGCGCTTGGGAGCTATGCGAGGGAGCAGTTGTCAGTTCATAGCGATGTCGATATGCTTATAGTTTATGAAAAAAACGAGGGATATAACACTGGGTTGATTATAGAAAAGCTCTTTTATCTGATTTTGGATTCGGGACTGAAGCTTGGACATAGAGTTCATGAAGTTGGGGATCTTTTTCGTGCTAGTAATGAAGATATAACTATAAAAACTTCACTTATTGAGTCTCGGTTTGTAACCGGTTCAAACTTCACATGGCACGCAACTGCCAAAGAGTTAAACAGGATACGACTTTATAATCAAAGAGAGTTTATCTTATCAAAGATTGAAGAGGCGCAGACTAGACGCAAAAAGTATCCAAACTCCATGCAGCCAAATATAAAAGAGAGCGTGGGAGGACTTCGTGATTCAAATCTTATCTTTTGGATAGCAAAAACTATATACGGTATCACTACACTCAAAGATTTGACAAATAAACTCTACACGGAAGAGGAGTATAAAGAGTACAGAGTCGCTTTAGAGCTACTTTTTCGGGTAAGAACAGCTCTACATCTCATCGCAAACAAACAAGAAGATAGACTTCTTTTGGAGCATATACCAGAAGTTAGCAGGATGTTAGGTTTTAGCAATCAGCAAAAGCTAGCCTCCAAAGTGCTTGAAGCTCAGTGGCGCATAAGTAATTTCACTCAAATTTTTGTTAAAAAAATGGCGAGAGCTTATATAGTTGATTTTTCGTATGTTTCAAAATTTAGACATAATCGTATAAGCAAAGGTATTTATGAGCTAGACGGAAGAGTTTTTGCATCTTATAATCTCACAATTCAACCCATAAACACACTGTTGGAAATTTTAGTAGCGCTTCCAGATAAACCGTATCACTTTGATGCTGGCTTTTTGAACCAATTTACATATACAAAAATCTCATACCCACTAAAGTCAAAGACTTATACTCTTTTAAAAGAGCTTCTTAAAAAAAGAGATATGTACTGCTTTTTAAAACTGTTTTATGATTCTGGAGTTTTGGATAAACTATTTTTAAACTTTAAAAAAGTTCTTCATCTGCCGCAGTTTGATGGCTATCATAGCTATCCTGTTGACATCCACTCCATAAAATCCGTCGAGGCACTAGAGAACATAAAAGAGCCGTTTATACAAAATTTGTATGAGACTTTTTCGCCAGATGAAAAACTTCTCTTAAAAGTCGTTACACTTTTTCATGATACTGGAAAAGGAAGAAGGCAGGATCACTCTGAGGTTGGGGCAAAACTGGTGGTTGCGATTGCAAGAAAACTAAAACTAAAAGAGGAGCATATTGAGAGGTGTGCGCTTTTGGTTAGACAGCATGTGACTATGAGTGAGGTTGCTTTTAAAGAGAATATTCATAATGAAAAAACACTCTATAAATTTATGTCTAGCATCGGAGATGCGAAAAATCTGGATCTTCTTTATGTTTTAACTTATGCCGACATTAACGGTGTTGGTGGCGGGGTTTATAGCTCATTTAACTCAAAACTTCTACATGATTTATACATAAGCGCACTGGAGGTTACTCAAAATTTTGAGAGGATAACTGATGCTTCAAAAAGAGCAAATATAGAAAAAAGGGTTCAGAGACTTCCAGAATTTGGTGAGCTACCAAAAATATTGCAAAGTAAACTCCTTAGTATAGAATCAAGTCTTTTCTTTTTTAAACACACACTTTTAGACATTATAAGCATTGCGGTTAAGGCAAATAAGATGGACAAATATGACTTTACAATAGAGACAAATGGTTCTCTTAGCATCGAGATATATAGAAAAATCCCTCTAAACATCGGCTTTTTATTAGCAACCCTTAGTCGTCTTGATGTTGCATCTATGGAGATTTTTACGCTTTTTGATGGCGTTAAATATTTTAAAATTGAGTTTATAGAAAATATTGATAGCGATGAGGTTATGGAACTTGAAGATATAATCAAAAAAGCCTTCGATATGAGCTTGCATGTGCAGATGAGAAGTGTAGAGATAAATCCAGATGAGGTAACCATCGACTGCGAACACTCGCTAACTCACGCAGAAATAAGTATAAAAACACAAAATCAAAGAGGTCTTTTGGCGTATATAATGGAGTGCTTTGAAGAGCTAAACATAAATATTGTAACGGCTAAAATCCACAGTACAAAACATAAAGTAAGAGATAGTTTCTTAATGGAAAAACAGAACAATATATGTGATAATGTTGACAAGATTTATGAATTACTAACAAAAAAAACCATAAAAAGAGGATAAATTAAATAATGTGCGGAATTGTTGGATACTTAGGCAAAAAAAATATAAAAGAAATTTTACTCTCAGGTCTTAAAGAGTTAGAGTATCGTGGATATGATTCTGCTGGAATTGCTGTTTTAGAAGATGGTAATTTCTCGATTTATAAAGCAGTTGGAAAATTGGTAAACTTAGAGGAGAAAACTAAAGATTATGAGAGTCATGGTTTTGCGGTTGGCATAGGTCATACAAGATGGGCGACACACGGAAAACCAACGGAGTTAAACGCTCATCCGCATCTGGGTGAGTCATCTTATGTTGTTCACAATGGCATTATTGAAAACTATGCCCAACTCAAAAAAGAGCTTCAAGACAAGGGTGTTGTTTTTCTTAGTCAAACGGATACTGAGGTTATAGTTCATCAGTTTGAGAAAAATCTAAAGTTGTTAAAAAACTCATTTGATGCTTTTTCAAAAACAGTGGGTGAGCTTCAAGGTGCTTATGCAATTTTACTTGTGACAAAATCAGAGCCTGATACAATATTTTTTGCAAAGCAAGGTTCTCCTATGTTGATTGGAGTTGATGAGCAAAATGATAGTTATTTCGCATCTTCTGATACTCCTTTGATTGGGCAGTGTAACAGTGTAAATTACTTTGAAGATGGTGATTTTGGTTATGTTACACCTAAAAAACTTATGATTTTCAGCGCAAATGGCACACAAAGAGACGCTAAGTTTGTGCCTCTTTCACAAAATAAACTCTCCGCTCAAAAAGATGGGTTTAGATTTTTTATGGAAAAAGAGATTTATGAGCAAAGCAGTGTGATTTCGGATACTCTTATGGGCAGGCTGAGTGAAAGTGAAGTTATTTTTGAAGAGCTTAATGAAAATCTTTTTTATGGGATAAGTGAGATAAAGTTTTGTGCTTGTGGAACATCTTATCACTCAGCTATGAGCGCATTTTATCTTTTTGAAAGATATGCAAAAGTCAAAACTTCACTAGAGGTTGCAAGTGAATTTAGATATCGTAACCCAATTATGAGCAAAGACACTCTTTTTGTTGTGATTTCCCAAAGCGGAGAAACGGCCGATACGCTAGAGACACTAAAAATGGCAAAAAAAGCAGGACTTAAAACTTTAGTTATCTGTAATGTTGATAACTCATCTATGGTTCGTTTGGCTGATGCAGCCATTCTTACTAGAGCTGGTATAGAAAAAGGTGTTGCCTCAACAAAAGCTTTTGCCACGCAAGTTACTGTTTTTTGGATGCTCTCTCTTTATGTAGCAAAAATAAGAAATTCTCTAAGTGGCACAGATATAGCCAATCAGATTGCACTCTTAAGAGAAGTTCCAAAACACACAAAAGTAACAGAAGTGCTTCATGAAAAGATGAAGCGACTCTCGAAAAGATACCTTCACGGACATGGCTTTTTCTTTATAGGTAGAGATATTTTTTATCCTTTGGCGCTTGAGGGTGCTTTAAAACTTAAAGAGATTTCATATCTACATGCTGAGGGTTATCCAGCTGGAGAGATGAAACATGGTCCAATAGCTTTAGCTGACCCAGAACTTTTCACTATTGCACTACTTCCGCAACATCTTCACTATGAAAAAACAAAAAGCAATGTAGAAGAACTTAGTGCAAGGGATTCAACTATATGTGTTATAAGCAGTGAGGAGTTTGACAAAGCAGATGACTTTGTGCAGATTTCCTCATGTAAACACTATATGCTTGAATTTTATGAGATGATGATTGTAGTTCAGCTTCTTTCTCTAGAAATATCTGTAAGACTTGGCAACGATGTTGATATGCCTAGAAATCTTGCAAAAAGTGTGACGGTAGAGTAGTAGTTTTAGCGAAGCTCTATTTTAAAATATTTTGATTTTTCTGTCATATTTGTATTATGTAATGATTTTTTCACAAAGGTAAAGCTATGATAAATTTTTTTCATAGACAAATTCAGTTGTGGGGCGAAGAGACCCAAGCTTCACTTCAGAACAAAAAAATTGCCATTATCGGTGCTGGAGGACTTGGCAGTTCTCTCGCTTTTGCTCTTGGAGCAAGTGGGATTGGCGAAATACACATGGTTGATTTTGATGAAGTCTCTACCCATAATATTCATCGTCAAATTGCTTTTAAGATAGGTGATGAGGGTAAAAATAAAGCGCGTCTTAATGCAGAAATTATTGAGCAGAGATGCCCATTTGTAAAAGCTTTTGCTCATGAGTGCGATTTTAGTGGGTTTACAAAAAAAGATTTGAAGTTTGACTTGATCTTAGATGCAACAGACAATCTTGTTGTAAGAGAGCAGATAAGTATCTGGGCAAAGAGTAAAAATATACCGTGGATTTATGGGAGCGTGGAGGCATTTCACGGTCAGGTCTGTTTTTTTGAAAATGCAAATTTCAGTGATGCCTTTAAAATTACCTCTAGAACACCACAGGGTATTACTGCCCCGATAGTTATGCACATAGCGTCACTTCAAGCAAATCTGGCACTAAGATATTTGGCCGGGCTTAGTGTCAAGAAAGATTGGCTTTACTATCTGTTTTTCAATAATGATGGAGAGCTAGTAACGCAAAAATTTGCCCTCCCAAAACCATAGAAAAGGATTTAAAATGAGATATATAATCGCACTTCTTCTGTTTGTGGCAACACTTCTTGGTGGACAAAATGTTTCTCTTGAAGAGAAACCAAAAGCTATGTTAGAGAAAATCTCACACAATGCCATAAACATTGGAACCGGACATATGAGTGATGTTTATGTTTTTTTAGACCCATTGTGTAGCTCGTCTCGCACTCTTATGAAGCAGATAAACGCAAATAAACTTCTTCAACTCTCAAACACTTACCATATATTTTTATACAGATTGCCAAGACTTGACTCTGAAAAAACTATGCAATATATTTATCAGTCAGATAATCCACAAAAAAGTCTAATTGAAATAATGGTGGATGGAGATGAAGTTGATTTAGCAGATTTTAAAGCGAATGAAAAAACACTTAAAATGTTAGTGGAAGTCTCGGAGGTTGCAAAAAAACTGGATATGAAGCTTCGTCCATATATGATTTCGTTTGATAAAGATTCAAAGTACTGCAGAGTATCAGAGGGGACTGCATCATGTCTGGAGGAGTTTTAGAAATAGCTAGTTGAAGATAGTTGGAAATATATAGAGTTTGGTTTTTTATAGCTATCTATTTCCGTTGTGTTGTGATTTAAAAGAGCAAACTAAAGGGAACTAAAGTCAGTAGTAACTTCATCTATACTCTCTAGTGGAAGCAGTTTTTTTGCATACTCAAGATATATTCCTGAGTTGTAGAAAAACTTAACTATCTCTTTGTCTAAGTCATCATCTTTTGCCATAAAGTAGAGAATTTTCATGGCACTTGAGAGTGGATTTCCTTTTTTATATGGGCGATCACTCGCAGTTAGCGCCTCAAAAACATCAGCCACCGCTAAAATTCTTGCTTCAAAACTTATCTCATCACCTCTTAGTCCTTGTGGGTAGCCTTTTCCATTTATTTTCTCGTGATGATTTCCAGAGATTTGAGGAATCTGTTTATACTTTTTAGGGAATGGTAATTTGTTTAAAATATCAAGGCTTGTTTTTGCGTGTTCGTTTATAATATTTCGCTCTTGCGTCGTTAGCGTTCCTTTTTGCACGCTTAGGTTATATGCTTCGTTTTCATTTATGATAAAGTAACTTTTACCATCTATCTCCCAATTTTGGTTCGCTATATTTTGTATAAGTTCAATCTGCTCATTGGTTATAAATTCCGTACCTTTGTTGCTTCTTTGTATCGCCTCAAAATAGCTATCCAGCAAATCCACTTTTTCTTTAAACACATGTGCTAGTTCTTCAAGTGAGTTTTTGTCATTTTGCATAATTTTTTTATTTAAAAGTTCTATCTCAAGAGCTTTTTTTATGAGCTCTATGCGACCTTTGACAACCTCGATACGATCAAAAATAGTTTCAAGTTTTGTAGATTTGTCAACTACTTGTTCTGGAGTTGCGAGTTTTCCTATATCGTGCATCAGTGCTGCAAAATTTATCTGTTTCATCTCTTGTGCGCTGAAGTTTTTAGTGCTAAATACTCCATTATCTTTGTTTATAGCTTCAGCTATCATAACCGTTAGCTTTACCATTCTCTCTATGTGTCCTGCTGTATATGGGGATTTTTTACCAATAGCGAAGATGATGCTTTGCAGGAATGCTTCAAGTAGTGTCTCTAACCCTTGGATGAGAGTTGCGTTTGTGATAGCAATTGCAGCTTGCGATGCTAAGGATAGGGTTAAATCTTCATCTTCTTTGTCAAAAGCGATAATCTCATTACTATTATCATGCTTATTTAGAAGTTGCAAGACTCCTATAATCTCAAACTCATGATTTTTAAGTGGAATAACTAGCATAGATTTTGAGCGATAACCTGTTCCCTTATCAAACTCTCTTGTTCCATCAAAAGAAAATCCAACGGCTTCATAGACATCTGGAATATTTATAACTATATCATCCAGGGCACAAGTTGCTGCGACCATTTTTTTATTTGGCGAGCCATCTTCAAGATATAGTGGAAGTGGTGGCCATGTTATAACGCCACTTGTTCCACCCATTTTTATATTTAATGAGTCCGTTTGCGCCACTTTGAAATGTAGATGCTTATCTTCTAAAATATAGAGCGTTCCAGCATCAGCATTTGCTAGCGCCTTCGCCTCTGTTACTATAATCTCCAAAAGAGTATCTATATTAGTCTCAGCCGAGAGAGCGGTGCCTATCTTATTTAGTTTTTGTATTTTTTGCTCAGTTGTGTAGCGCAAAGAAGCTATTTTTATAAGGCCATTTTTAAAGTAGATTTCTTCGCCATCTTTTAGAACTCTATCTTTAGAAATCCCAATCTCATCAAGTTCGGTGATAATCTCTTTATCATAAAAAGGTTTAAGATGGTTTACATAAATCTCAATATCTTTGCGCTTTAAAAGTTCCAACTCTTGACTTAAAAATTGTGGTGTTAAATGCTTGCTAAGTTCTGCGATTTTAGCAAGTTTGTTTGGAAAAGATATATCTATAACAAGAGCTTTTATAGCGTCATTGTTATTTATTAAATCCCATAGCTTAGGGTTTTTAAAGGTGTCACCTGAAAAAAGAATAGCCCCATCTTTACTCTCTATAAGATAGCCACAACACTCAACAGTATGATTTGCTTCAATTGGAGTTAGAAAAATCCCATCCTCTATCTCATACCTTTTGCTCAGTTCAAGTTCTACATAAATTATGGCAGGAGCTTGGCTATTTATGAGGTATATTTCACTAAAATCTGGCCAAACTTCATAGTTGAAAATATGCTCTTTTAGTGCTTTTATGGTTTGTGGAAGTCCACACAGATGCAGTGGTTCAACTCTTGAAGCAAAGCTATTGTCTATCAAAAAAGCGCTATCAACTATGTGGTCTAGATGAGAATGAGAGAAGAAAATCTTATTTATATATTTTGCATTCTCGCCGAGGGCTTGCATAATATTTCCAGCATCTATTACGCTGTTTTGTGTAACCATGATTGATGTTGTAAAAGAGTTTTTAGATCTGCCTCCATGGGAGCCTAGTATCTTTATGGTATCCATTCTTACCCCTTGCTTGTGTGTACAAATACACCATTAAAATTTTGTGGTGGTATCTCTAAGTAGTGCTGACATCTCTCAATATAGATTCCATAAATCATCTTATTTGTTTTGTTCTCTTTTGCATCTACTGTTTTAAAGATCTCTAAGGCTTCATTAAATTTAGTATCTTTATAGAGAGAAATGGCATGATGATAGATTTTTAGTTCCTCCTCAAGCTCCTCTTTTGTTACACCATAAAGTGTACCTTCTAGAGGCTTGTCGTAGTCGTGTATCTGCCAAATCTCTATAGGCTCACTTTTGCCCTTTACGGTTACTAAATCCAAAAAGCGAAAGATATAGTTTCCATTAAGTTGCGCTTTTGTAAAGTTTGAGATATTGAGTTTTGAAGAGTAGTATTTGCAGAGTGATTCAAGACGAGAACCAAGATTTATGGGGTCTCCCATAACCGTATAGTCGCTTCTGCTGCTTGAACCCATCTCTCCGACAATAGCCATTCCAGTGTTTATTCCTATTCCAATATCAATGATAGGAATTCCTTTTTCATCTGCCATAAGAACTGCGTTTTTAAACTCTGGATTTAGTCTTATCTGTTCGTTTAACTCTTTTAAGGCATGAAGTTGATTTAATGCCGCACATACTGCAACATCCGCATGATTTTCAACCTCATTTGGTGCATTCCAGTACGCCATAATAGCATCACCTATAAATTTATCTACGGTTCCATGGGATTTTATAATGATTTCAGTCATTGGGTCCATGTAAGTGTTCATAAGATGAATCAGACTCTTTGGGTCTCCCATTGCCTCAGAGATATTTGTAAAACCTCTAACATCGGAGAAAAAGATAGAGATTTCTCTCTCCTTCGCTGTAAATATATCCCCCTCCACTAAGAGCAGGTCGTTCATAACAGCAGGGCTTACTTTGCTTGCAAATTTACCCTTTATCATCTCTTTTTGCTTTATCTCCAAAAAGTAGTTGATGGCTTGACCAAGCACAAAAAGCACACTAAGAGTCAAGAGCAGTATAAATGTATCAAGCATAACACCTTTGTGCATCATAAGATAGTAGTGGGTTCCCACGATAATGGAGTTTAAAAAAACAAAAGAGATAAAACTGAGTGTTGCGGATGGAAGTAGTAAAATAGCAAAAGTCAGTAGTGCTAAAATAGTTATAGATGCTATATCAACGCCAACAGCCCAGATAGGTTTGGAGATAAAGTTACCATTTATAATATTATCAATCGCGTTTGCATGAACTTCCACTCCAGCAAATACACTATCAAATGGTGTACTTCTAAGATCAAGTAAACCCGCAGCAGAGGTTCCAAGAAGTGCAATCTTGCCTTTTATGTGTGAAGCATCCTCTGTTTTGTTGTAAACATCAACTGCGGAAATATAGCGATAACTGCTCTGTTTACCCCTGTAATTAACCTGCATTCGAGCAAAAAAATCTGTTGGTATAATGGTTTCACCAAGTTCTATCTGGGAAACCCCTCTATCATCGTATGCAACTGCAATCTTCTTTTTATCAAGCATAATCCGCGTCATCTCGAGGCTAAGTGATGGATAAAGGATTCCATTGTACTCCATTACTAGTGGTATAGAGCGGACAACTCCATCGTTGTCTGGGATGGTGTTGAAGTAACCGCTTGAGTAAGCACCTTCTTGAATGGATTCAATATTTAAAATGGTGCGATAAGGCTTTATTAAAGATGAGTGTTTTGGGCGATCTCTCTCAATTATAATAGCGTTTGATTTTGGAGGTGCATCTGGCTTGATACCATCGTTTGATAGAGCAAAAATATAACCGACTATGGTGGGTGTATTGCTAATGGTCTCTGCTAAAAGCGCATCATAATCCGCAATCCCATCACTCTTAAGTCCTAATTTTTGAAAAACTTTTTTAGGTGAGCTATTGTCGGGCTCTGCAAAAACTATATCAAGCCCAACGATACCAACTTCATACTCTGCTAAATTTTGCAGAAGTTTAGAGACTACATCTCTACTCCAAGGCCACTGTCCAAGCTCTTTTAAACTTCTCTCATCAATATCTATAATGATGATATTTTCATTGCCTTTAATTTCGCCTCTAACTTTAAACATCAAATCTTTTATCTTGTTTTCAAACGGAAGATAAAGTGCAGACATGTGCAGATAAACTAAAGTACTCGCAAAAGCTATTAGTAGAGCAACAAATAGCTGAGCTAAAGATTTTTTCATAAAATTTTAAAAGCTTATTATCGCGTTTGCTATTGCTGTAACTTTGTCATAATTAAATGTTTCGTGATTAGAGTTGTTTTCTATATATCCGATGGTTGTATTTAACATGATAGTTTTACTTACGCTATAGCCTAGGCTAAACTGATATTCATCACGGCTATCAGATCTTTTTGTTAGAAAGAGCGTATCAACTTTGTCATAATTAGTTTCTCTTTTTGCATAGCCCAAAGCCGTCCTTATGCTATTTTTGAAATTTTTAGCTATCTCTGCTCCAACTCCCCATCCATGACTCTCAACATCCGTTCTGCCACTATTTACTTCTGAAGTTTGCGTGTAAAGTGTATTTAAAGAGAACAAAATTGGATCATCACCAAATGCTCTTTTGTAAGCAGCATTGATGGTATGGGTTTTACTATCTTGAGTTTCATCCTCATCATAGTAGCTTCTTTTATAGGTGTATCCACCCTCAAGCATAGATATAGAGCTAAGTATGTAGGTAGCTCTTACGCCTGAGCTTAAGTTGTATAGATATCCATTGTTATTTATAAATACTCGGTCGTATGTAAGTGGAAATGAGAGTCTGTAATTAGATTCACTCCAAGTTGGTGCCATGCTTATTGAGAAGAGACTTATATCATTTTCGTTGTATTCATTATATAGTTTGGTATACGCTACTAAAGAACTATCTAGCGACCACCCTTGTCTATCTCCAAAATCGTAATTGTGGTTTAACACGAGAGTTGCAAAAAGGTTTGTGTCGTCTGCCTTTTCATTGCCAACAGGGGTACTGCCAAAGAGCGGAAGAATAAATTTATCTCGTCCAATATCATTGTTCACATTGCTGTCATATCCAATACCAAAGATAAACACACCACTAAATGTGTTGCGCTTCATCTGCTCACTAATCTTTGCTTTAAAAGCATTAGCTAAATCACGAATATTTTGAGGGAGGTTCTCTTTTAGAACTATATCTAGCTCTGCTAAAGAGAGCTCTAGCTGATTTGTCTCAGAGTAAAGGCGTGCTAGTTCCAGATGTGTTCTTGTGTGGGATGGATTCAACATAAGTACACGATCAAAAGCTGCAAGTGCATCATCGTATCTCTTTAGCTCCAATGCAGAGCGACCCAAAAAGAAGCTTAGCTCTGCGCTCTCAGGTGATTTTAGGCTCAGTTCCTCAAACATAGTATAAGCCTTAGCAAACTCTTTTGTATTGTAACTCTGCATTGCATCTTTGTAGCTGCTCTCATCCGCGATAAGATTTATAGATAGTAGTAACGCTATAGTAATATTTGAAAATTTCATTATTGTTTTACTCCTTTGAATGCACCTATTTCGTTTAAGTTTCTAAAAGTTTCGTTCCATGCCATCCCTATACTATCTGTAAAAAAAATCTTTCATGGTTGATGAGTGGGGTCGTAATTGGGACTAACAGATTGTTGAAGGTCGATATTTTGTACATTTTGCAAATTTATCTGTTGCGCAGTCGTTGCAGCGGCTGGTTCAAATGTTTGTATTCCTTGAAAAGTTGACAGTGGAGATGATAGGGTTGCATCAAAATTCATAGATTGAAATTCGTTGCTACCACTTTGTAGGCCATCAGATAGTGAGCCTGAAGTCCCTAGTGAGCCTGGCACTCCTAAGCCCTCATTAAATTGTATTATATCTTGCGGTGTTATTTTTCTTGGAGATGCAGGAGGGGCATTAAGAGGGACTGTAGTTATTGTTCCTGCAGGAAGATTTACTACGCCTCCAGTTAAAAGAGATCCCACTATAATCCGTCCACCAAAACAAAAAATAGTATCAGGAGTAGGTAACACTCCAACAATCCCACCTATTGTAGTCCCTCTGATGCCGATGGTAGCTGTTTTGGTCTCAAGTTTAAAACTCTCAGGAGCACTCTTTCCAATTCGCCCTGTTATAGCTTTAAAAGTACCTTGATTAAATTTAAACTTTGCTTTAGGTCTATTTCCATCGCTTAAATACTCATCAACTCTAAAGTCACTCTCGCTACCTAGGGTGATAACTGTTTTGTCAGTAAAGATAAGCTGTATTTGTGAACCTTTCGAGGTTTTTATACTATCTTTTTCCTCAAGTTCCATACCATTTTTAACACTCAATGCTGACCCAAACCTCTCCAATGAAGCTTCTCCTTTAAGTAATGAAACCCTCCCAATAGATCCAAAAAGTAAAGAGCAACCAAATACCAAAGACAAAATAGATGCACGCAAAATTAAAGACACAATAAGCCCCCTCTAAGTTCTTTTTAACTATGTTATATAATATCAAATTTAACTAAAATATAAAATAGCATAGAGGAACAATTAACTATTTTTTATGGATGATTTTTATATTTGATAATTATTTTAGATATAATTTCGCCCACTAAAAAGGGGCTATTAACTATGAATTTTGAACCATATCCATTTGAAAAATTAAACGATTTACTTAAAAATATAACTCCAAACAAAAATTATGAACCATCTGCTCTTACTATCGGCGAGCCTCAGTTTGAAACTCCACTATTTATACAAAAAGCGCTTTGTGAAAACTCGCATCTACTTAGAAGATACCCTAAAACAAGCGGAGAAGATACTCTTATAGAAGCTCAAAAAAACTTTGTCTTAAAGAGATTTTCTGTAAAATTAAAAAACGAGCAGATTATCCCTACATTTGGAACCAGAGAGGTTCTTTTTAATTTTCCTCAGTTTTTATTGTTTGACAAAAAAGAGCCGGTTATGGCTTATCCAAACCCATTTTATCAGATTTACGAGGGTGCTGCGATTGCTTCAAGAGCTAGAGTTATCCATCTAAATCTACTGCCACAAAATGATTTTAAACCTCAGATAAATGAGGAGGAGTTGACACAATGTGACTTGGTTATTTTGAACTCTCCAAACAATCCAACAACTTCAACTCTAACCGTAGAAGAGCTTGGGGAGTGGGTTTCTTTGGCGCTAAAACATGATTTTGTTCTGCTAAATGATGAGTGTTACAGCGAGATTTATACAAATGAGCCTATCCCATCACTTTTAGAAGCTTCTCTGTTTGTTGGAAATGTAGACTTCAAGAATGTTGTAGTTGTAAACTCGATCTCAAAACGCTCCTCTGCTCCTGGGCTTCGTTCTGGATATATTGCAGGAGATGAAAATATACTAAGAGAGTATCTGAAATACAGAACTTATGTAGGCTGCGCATCTCCGCTTCCTCTTCAAAGTGCTGCAACTGCGGCTTGGAACGATGAAGCTCATGTTGCATCTTCAAGAGAGATATATAAAAACAACTTCGCGATTGCAAAAGAGATTTTGGGGATAACTATTCCAGCTGGAACTTTTTATATCTGGCTAAGAGTGGAAAATCCAATAGAATTTACAAAAAAACTCTATAATGATTACAATGTAAAAGTTCTACCAGGGGAGTTTTTAGCAAGAGCTGATGCAAATGGAATAAACCCTGGGAAAGATTACATAAGAATCGCTTTGGTTGAAGATGCAGATAAAACCAGAAGTGCACTACTGCGAGTTAAAGAGGCGATGTTGTGAGTAAAGTAGAGAAACTTAAAGCCGAGGTTTTAAAGGCGCAACAAAACTCAGATATAGCCTCACTTTTTGTGTTGGAACAAAAAGCACAAGATACATTTGATGAAGAGATATTGCAGGCTTTTTATGCAAATATTCTTGATTTGGCGCTTGAGAGATTGACTGATGTTCTTGAAATTCAAAGAGTGATGGATATGAGTGAAGTTCAGGACTTTGCAACGCTTAGAGCGCTTTATGAGTATGCCATGGAACACTATAGTGCTGGTAAAATCAGCGATGCAAGCGCTCTTTTTGAAGTTCTCAGCGGACTCAGTAATGATAAAAAGTTCTCAACATCTCTAAAATTTCACTGGATTGCTTCAAATGAGAATCTATCTTTGGATGATTTTTTATCAAATATTGCAGATATTGATGAGACTGAGAAAGCTGGAACTTTTTATATAAGTTGTTTTACAAAAGAGGCACAAAAATTGCTCAATAAAGAGCAAGTAGATGAGGGAGAGAGATGAAAATTCATTTTATTGGAATTGGCGGAATCGGTATATCGGGATTAGCACAATTTATGCAGTACAGAGGTCATGAGGTAAGTGGTTCTGATATTTCAAACTCTGCAATCACTAAAAAGCTTATTGCCTCAGGCATAAAAGTAACTGTTCCTCATAATGCTTTGGCTATAACAAATCAAGATTTAGTGGTTCACTCCGCTATCATCCGCCCCGATAATCCAGAAGTTATAGAGGCAAAAGCCAAAGGTATTGAAGTTGTGGCTCGTCGTGAAGCTTTGCCACAAATATTAAAAGGTTCCAAAGTTTACTCAGTTGCTGGAGCGCATGGAAAAAGCACAACTACTGCAATTTTAGCATCCATCATGAATGGCTCAACAATCATTGGCGCAGAATCAAAAGCGTTTGGTTCAAATGTAAGATATGAAAAAGATTCAGATATTATGATTTTTGAAGCTGATGAGAGCGATGGAAGTTTTTTAAATACAAATCCATATTGTGCAGTAGTAATTAACGCAGAACCAGAACATATGGAGTATTATGACTATAACTATGATAGATTTTATGACTCCTATAAAACTTTTATAAAATCGGCTGGACACCGTGTTTTAAATGCAGAAGATGTTTTTTTAAGCACTCTTATTGGTGAGATTGAAGCTAACTGGCTCTATCCAACCAAGGATATTACAAACATAGGATTTATCCTTATAGATGATGAGCCGCACACAAAATTTTCACTTAAAGAGTTAGGAAACTTTGTTGTTTGGGGATTTGGAACGCACATAGCGCTTGATGCTTCTTTGGCTATTTTAGCGGCTATAGAGTCTATGGATATTGAGGATATTAGAAAAAATCTACTTCAATTTAAGGGAATTAAAAAGAGATTTGACATTGTTGGATTAGAAAAAGAGAGCGTTATAATAGACGACTATGGTCACCATCCAACAGAGATAAAAGCTACTTTTGAATCAGTTAAAGAGTATGCCAAGCTAAAAGGTTTTGACAAAATAACTGCGATTTGGCAACCTCATAAATACTCTCGAACTATTGATAATCTAAAAGAGTTTGTGAACTGTTTTGAGGGAGCTTCTGAACTTATTATACTTCCTGTATGGGCTGCTGGCGAGGCTATTAGAGATATTGACTTTAAAAATGAGTTTCAAAAATATAATCCAATAATGGCGGATAGTATAAAAAGAGTCGGTAGTGGAGTTGAGATTGTAAAAAATCACCAGACACTAAAAACCATAGACAAAGGTCTCATTATCAGCTTTGGTGCTGGAGATATAACCTACCAAATCAGAGGAACTCTTTAGTGGGTTACTTGATTGCTACTCTTGCGATAGGACTTTTTTTTCTAATTTTGCACAATTTTACAGAGCTTAACCTTAAGCAAAAACTCATAGCAACGCTAGTTGTTTTTCTCGTCATACTCTCTGCACTTTTCTACAATAACCAAAGCAATGCGCAATCACAAAAAACATTAGATGTAATCACAAAGTTTAAGCAAGGCAAGAGCATAAAATGCCAAGATAAAGAGGTAAACAACACAAACTATTCTCTTAGTGTTGGAACTTATACTTTCATAGGCAAAAACAAAACCTCAGCAGAAGGCTTGATGATTAATGTCTCTGCGTGTGAATAATTTTTAGCAGTTTACCTGTCTGTATGCAACACTTTTTACTAAAAAGAGTGTTGCATAACCAAACCAATATATTTACCCTCCAGAGCACAATCTTTAATAACTGGCGTTAAAATGTACCGATCTGTTATATATACTCCAAACGCTGAACCTGCTATGTGAGAGACCACATCAAGCAATTGTCCTTTAGCGTTTCCATTTAAAATAAACTCAACACCTTGCTCAACAACAATAGCAGCAGAGCTGATTCCAAAGCCAATCATTCCACGATCAGAACGATACTCAGGATAATAGACATCAACAACGGCAGTGATACCACCAGCCATTACTGCTCCACCTGCAAAATGACTAAGTTCGCTACTAAGACTATCATTTGCATGCAAACTAGACATCACCAACAAACTTCCTACAACTGTTTTATAAATATTCATAACTGCTGATACCTTTAATAAATATAACAATATCTAACTATAGACCCAAATTTCAAGCTACTAGTTATTTTTGCTACTGTTTACTAACGCTTTAGATTTAAGTTGTTAAACTTTATGTTATAATATAACAAACTTGTAAATGGTAGGTAGGCGTGAATTTTAAATCTTTTATTATTAGTTTTGTATTAGTTTTATTTATTAATATGAATGTGTTTTGCGCTGAAAATAGTCGTGTGTTGGAAGAGCTAAAAAGTCCTATGACACAAATTCCACTAAAGAGTGCAATTGGTGAAGCTGCATACAATGAAGCTATGGCTTCAAATGAGTATCGATATGTTGGTAATGATAAGTGTCGCTTATGTCATCGTGATTTTTTTATCGGACGAAAACATGACCTACATGATCACTCTTTAGAGTATATAACAACAAGCGAGCATCGAGATAATCCCCGTTGTCTTGTTTGTCATGCGACTGGCTATGGTGTTCCTAGCGGTTTTACCACAATTGAGCAGACTCCCCGCCTTGTAAATGTTCAGTGTGAGGGGTGTCATGGTCCTGGAAGCAACCATTTAAAGATAGCTACAATCAAGAAAATTGGGGGAGGATTTCTAGTCGGAACAGACAATCATGAGCGTCTCAAAAAGATGTGTAAAGCTTGTCACACATCGCGTTGGAATCACTCATTTACTAATGCTAATTTTCAAGATGCGTATGCGCGATATAAAAAACCAGCTCCAAAATAAAAAAGGATAGATTTGTGACTAAATTTTGGAAAAACTATAATATACCGATACTATTGTTATCTCTCGTAGTATCTCTTTCTGCTCTCTCTTTTTTTAACTACTACACACAAAAGAATCTTCTATTAAAGCGGATGGAGAGTGATGCAGAGGATATTGCTAGCTCAATTACTGCGGCTATGAATAGATTTTATGATATAAAATCAACAATGAGAGTTCAGAAGTTAGTAAGTGACATCTCTCTTGGATTAGAGATATTTGAATTTCGCTATATTGAAACAGATGGAACAGTTCGCAACTCTATGTTTAAAGAGGAGATAGGGAAAGCTTTTAAGGGGAAAAGTTTTGCTCAACTGTTGCAAGGAACTGTAAATTCAAAAGAGTTCATTTTTGAAACCCGTGATTATGTTCCTGTTATGGCCATTTACTATCCAATTAAAATAGATGAAAAAGTCATTGGCATTATTGATCTTGCTGTTGACATAACTGAGCATAAAGATGTTGTGTCTCATGGCAAGATTGATTTTTCTTTAATGCGCAGACAGATAGATATACTTAACCTTCTAAAAGCAATAGAGGGTTCAATTCATAACAGCATAGAGATTACATCAAAAACAGATTTTCATGATTTTTTAAAAAAATATGTTGAATCAGCGAAAAATATTGTAAAAATATCTATTGTAAATCAACAGCGAAAAGTACTTATTAGTAGCAACAAAAGTGATATAGGAAAAACTCTTCATATTGCTGATTTTCCACCACCAGAGATAGTAAATCTTGATAAACTGCCTATCTATCGACTAATAAAACCAAGTATAGGAGTTGATGGCAATACAAAAGAGCAACTGTTGCTTCTTATTGATGCTACTGTATATGCTCAAAATGAGGAGCGTCTCCTTCGTACTGCTATGTTGACGGCTGTTATTGCTATCTTGTTTGCTCTTTTTATTGCTAGAATTATCTATTATAGTGCCATTGAGCGCTCTCGTGAAGATAAAGAGAGACTGGAGAGACTTGTGAAAGAGCGGACTCACGAAATCGAACTCCTAAGCAAGACAGATGCTCTTACTGGTATATGGAATCGTGGCTATCTTGAAGAGATGATGGATATGAAATTTAAATATGCAAGACGATATGAAAGTACGATGGCAATTTTAGTTATTGATTTGGATTATTTTAAAAAAGTTAATGATACATATGGACATTTAGGCGGAGATGAGGTCTTGCGTCAGGTTAGCAGATGTCTTTCTGGGTGCTTGCGCGAAACTGATTTTATAGGCAGATATGGAGGAGAAGAGATTGTTGTTATTTTATCGGAGACAACAATTGAGCAAACATTAGAAATTGCCAACAAGCTATGCAGCACAGTTGCAGCAAAGCCAATTAAATTTGGAGAAATGTTAATACCGGTAACCGTCAGTATAGGAGTTAGCATTATCAGGAACGAGCATGAGCATTATGAAGATATATTCTCAGAAGCAGATGAGGCACTCTATGTGTCTAAGAGTAATGGTAGAAATCGTGTGAGTCTTTATGGGCAATAGTTCTTTTTTTGCTAGACCCATTTTAGGCTAGTATAAAAATTAGTATAAAAATTGTATTGCAAAGGTTTAATATATGAGCGAAATAAAGAGCTATCTATCTGATGGGCAGGAGAGGCTAGATACATTTTTGGCGCTCCACATAGATCAAAGTCGTTCACAAATAGCGCAGTTGATCAAAAAAGATGGTGTCTCTGTAGATGGTAAAGTAGTTACTCGCGCTGGTGTAAAGTTAAAAGTAGGACAGAGCGTTAAGGTAGAATTTTTTGAGGCTGAGTTAAAGCCACTGCAGGATTTTGATTTTAATATAGATATTTTATATGAAGATGATGATGTTTTGGTTATAAACAAGCCAACTGGAGTTGTGGTTCATCCAGCACCAAGTGTTAAAGAAGCGACACTTATTGAGTGGTTGAAACAAAAAGGTATAAGGCTCTCGACAATAAGTGGTGAAGAGCGACATGGGATTGTTCATAGACTAGATAAGGGCACAAGTGGAGCTATGATTATTGCTAAAAACAATAAAGCGCATGAGTTTTTATCTAATCAGTTGCAAGATAAAAGTATGGGAAGATATTATATTGCAGTTTTAAATCCGCCTTTAAAAGAGGATATCACTATAGTTGAGAAAAATATTGATAGAAGCACTCACAATAGATTAAAAATGGCTTGTGTTGCAAATGGTGGAAAAACCGCAAAAACAATTTTTAAGTCACTAGCCTACTCAGATGACGAAAAAAATCAACTCGTTGCTTGTAAACTTTTTACTGGAAGAACTCATCAAATTAGAGTTCATTTGGAAAGTCTAAATCGTCATATTATTGGTGATCATATATATGCGCAAAACCCAAAACTAGAGAAGTCGGAACGAATTTTGCTCCATGCTTATGTAATATATTTTATTCATCCAACAAGTGGTGAAAAATTAACTTTTACAGCACCATTAGATGAGCATATGAGTCAATACATAAAAGATAAATTTAATATGGAGAGTATAGATGAGATTATCAACGCTAGCAACATCATGTGCGGTTTTATTACTAATTTTTAGTGGCTGTTCTTCAAAGCCAGTACCAAAAAAAGAGCCTCTGATTGATAAAACACTTCCTGTAATTAAACTTACAAGCAATGGAACAATAGCTGATATCAATGCAGTAGCATTAGAGTGGGAAGCTATAAGTGACGAGAGAGTAAAGGGTATTTTTATTTACAAGGTAGCTCTTGATGAGAATAACTCAAAACAGGATGAGTTTTATGATAGTGTTGAGAGCCGTTTCGCGACTCACTACCTTGATACAAAAATAAAAGCTGATTCAAGATATGACTACTATTTTAAAACATTTAGTGATAAAGCCGAGTCGCTAAAGAGTGATGTATCGTTAATAAAATCACTTCCAAATATGAACTCTGTCAGCTGGATACATAGCATTGAAAATATGCCAAGAAGTGCAAAAATAATCTGGAGACCGCATCCCGATGGAAGAGTTGTTTCATATACAATCCAGAGAAAAACACTAGAAGAGGATGCATGGAATAGTGTTGCAACTGTTTTTGGAAGATTAAGTGCTGAGTATATAGATAAAAATTTAAAAGATAAATATACATACAAGTATAGAATACGAACAACAACATATGATGGGTTAGTATCAAACCCTAGTGTTGAAGTTAGTGTTATCACGAAAGAGTTGCCAAAATCAGTAAATAAGATTGCAGCAACAACTGATTTGCCTAAAAGAGTCGAACTTAAGTGGGAGAAATCAGAAGCTAGTGATTTTTTACATTATAATGTATATAGATCAACAAATATAGATGGAAGTTACAGCTTAATTGCATCAACAACGGAAAATTTATATATTGACACTCTTAAAGAGGATGGAAAAGACTATTTTTATAGAGTTAGTGTTGTTGATAAAGATAAACTTGAGAGCAGGAGTGATGAAAATTCTGTTCATGGAAAAACATTAGTTAAACCAGCTACTCCATCTTTGGTTGAAGCAAAGTTTTTTGATTCAAAGGTAAAATTATCTTGGTCAAATTCTGATCCAAGGGTTAAGAGTTTTATAGTCCAAAAAAGATATAAAAAAGGTACTTTTGAAGAGTCAATAGAAGATATTGAGAATATAAAAAAGTCCGAGTTTGTTGACTCAGATATTCAGTCTGATAAAACTTACTATTACAGAGTATTTAGTCAAGATGCAAACTACATAATATCAGAATCTAGTATTGAGGTTGAGATAATAGTTGGAAAAGTTTTAGAGACATATGAGCAAAAAAAAGAGCAAGTAGAAGTTAAAAAAGAGCAAAAAAAACAAGAAGAGAAAAAAAGCGCTCCAGTTGAGAGTGTAATTACGCCAGTAAAAGATTTTAATTAAGAACGAGAATTTATGCCACATCTACATATAGCCAAGTTTAAAGAGATAGAGTATCCAAACAGCAAAGATGGTGTTTCTTTCCATTTTAGCGCAGATAACATAACACATAAAGAGGAAAAACTGATCTCTGTTAGTGTGGAGAATGATAATTTCTTCTTACTTGTTAGAGAAGAAGAGAGTAGAGTGCTTTTGAAGTCGGACAAGACTACAAGACCTGCTTCTATCTATAATGTGCATAAAGCACTGCTAGCTTATGCGAAATTAGCAGAACTTGAGACACTAAGTTCAAATGTGCCAGATAATCAGAAAAATATTCATCTTGAGACAGTGAGTGCTCTAAAGAGTATAGAGTACTTTGCATCCAATTTTTCATACGATAAAGAGCTTCAAATTGAGGTTGGTTTTGGCTCTGGTAGGCATTTGTTGCATCAGGTTGTTCAAAATCCAGACATACTATTTATTGGCATTGAGATTCACAGACAATCAATCGAGCAAGTTTTAAAACAGATTGCAATTCAAAATATACAAAACTTACTAATACTTGATTATGATGCAAGACTTTTTATGGAGCTGATTCCTTCAAATATTGTGGGAAAAATATTTGTTCACTTTCCTGTTCCATGGGAGAAAAAGCCTTATAGAAGAGTTATTTCAACTAGTTTTATTGAAGAGGTAAATAGAGTGCTAAAAGTTGATGGACAGCTTGAGCTAAGAACTGACAGTGAAGAGTATTACGCCTACTCTTATGAGACTTTTATAAATTTTAATAAAACCTCACTTCATATAAATAAAAACAAGGATATTGCTATTGTGTCTAAGTATGAAGATAGATGGAGAAAAATGGAGAAAAATATTTATGATATTACTATGATAAATCAAGAATTATCCCCAGAACTATCTATAAATGGCGATTTTAATTTTTCCAATGAAAAGCTTTTAGGTGATGAGACAATCAAGCTTTACGGTCAAACAAAAAGATTTGATGGAGGATTTATGCACTTTGAGAGAGCTTACAGGATGAATGATGGTTTGATGTTCCGTGTCTCTATGGGCAGTTTTGATAAACCTGAAAATCTTTTTGTTATAGTAAAAAAGGATAGTGTAAGTTACTTCCCATCACTTCCACTTAAATCAAAAAGTAACTTGATGGCACATAAATTGTTAAATGAGGCTCTTCATGGATAAGGTTATTGTGGCAAGTGATTTGTCGTTGTCGTATTCAAGCAATGAAACTATAATCAATAAAATAAATTTCTCCATCGCTTCTGGTAGTTTCGTTTTTATAACTGGGGCTAGTGGCAGTGGAAAATCAACGCTATTAAAATCACTTTATGGCGCACTTAGTCCGAAGCATGGTAGTTTGATTGTTGGTGGGGTAGAACTAAATGGTATTTCTCGTCATAAATTAAATTTTTTAAGACGACATGTTGGCATAGTTTTTCAAGATTACAAGCTTGTAAAAGAGTGGACTGTGGATAAAAATATTATGCTTCCACTTATCATTAATGGGTATGCCAAAAGTGTCGCTGAAGATCAGGTAGAGAAACTTTTGAAGCATGTTAGACTTAATCATCAAAGTGGAAAGTTTCCACTTGAGTTAAGTGGCGGGGAACAGCAAAGAGCCGCAATGGCTAGAGCGCTCTCACACAATCCAATGCTTATTTTAGCGGATGAGCCAACGGGAAATCTTGATGAGTACTCATCAGAACTTATATGGAAGCTTTTAGAGGGTGCAAATCAACAACTAAACACTACAATTGTTGTTGTCACACACAATATTCCTCAGACCTTAAATGTTAGTTACAAGCATCTTCATATAGAGCTTGGAGGCATTAGTGAAATCAATTAGAAATCATCTCTCGCTTATAATCGCACTTTTAAGTATCCTCTTTTCAATTCAAATTTTTATGGTTGTGAATAGATCCATAGAAGCGTATAATAAAAATCTAGCATCTAACTACTCTGTTATTGTTGTTAGTCAAAAAACATTATCTAATGCTAATTTTCTAAAAATAAATAAGATTATTACAAGTAGTGAAGAGCTCTCTCCAGATGATGTCATAAAAAGATTAAACAGCGGAATAAAAAGTAGAAATATTGAGCTGCTTAAACTTACTCTGCCAAAATTTTATAAACTAATCCTAGCTTACTATCCGAGTACAGATGAGGTAAATAAACTAACAAATGATCTGTTAAAAAATAGCTCAATCGTTAAAGTTGAAAATTTTTCATATAGCCATGATTCTACCTATAAGCTTCTTCTTCTATTTAAATATGTTGTTTCTGTCTTTGCTATCGTTGTACTAATTGTGACGCTCCTTCTTATATTTAAAGAGCTTAGGATTTGGCAGTATAAACACAACGAGAGAATGAATATCATGGGTCTTTTTGGGGCAGCTCTTTGGCTTCGCTCTATGGTACTTTTTAGACTTGCGGTAGTGGATGCTCTTATAGCGAGTGCAGTATCGTTTGGAATTTTTATATATATATCAAACTCATGGTGGGTGCTTGATCAGCTTAAAAATATTGGGATAGAGGTTATGATATTTAATCCGCTAGAAGACTCTCTGATTATGCTCGGTGTTTCTGTCTCTATCTCTATAGTTTTGGCATCATTGATCGTTTTTGGTCATAAAGAAGAAGTATGATTCGACTCTCTCTCTGCTTGATGTCCATACTGCTGCTTTTGGATGCAAAAACAAGTATCGACAACAAGATAAAGCACACAAGTTCAGAGTTAAGTTCTTATGGCAGAAGCTATGAAGAGATTAACAAAAAAATGGAACAAAACGCAATAGAGGTTTCAAAACATAAAAATGAGATAAGTATGCAGCAAAAACACTTAACAATTATAAAAGATGAGTTATCAACAAAAGAAAGCAGCTACGAAGAGAACAAAAAGCGACTTAAAGAGTTAAAAAGTACTCAAGATGCGCTTAAAAAAAATGGGGATATTTTAGAAGAAGATCTTGTTTTTACAATAGCACAGAGCGTTTCACTCTCTATGATACTTGAGGAGAAATATTCTGCTACAAAAGAGTCACTTATGGAGTCTGAAGTACTAAAAATTATGTTGAAAAATTCAAAGTCGAAGATTGAAGAGTTAAATGAAAAGCTTCAATCAAATTCTAAAAATATAAGCTCATTGAGTGTGCAAACTAACTCTTTGGAAGCCTCCATAGCAAGTATTGATGCAAAAAGAAAAGATTTGGTAAACATTAAAGCCAAAAATGAAGAGTCACTGAAAAAATTAACAGTTGCAGAGTCTTCTTACAAAAGAGAGCTTGAGATGTTGATTCGTAAGCAAGATGAGTTAAAGAGAACTTTGGCGCAGTTAAATATTATAAAAATAGATGAGATAAAAAAAGCAGCAGAAGATGCAAAAATTAAAGAGGCATTTAGTGCTCCATCGCCATCTTCAAGAGAAGCAAAACTTCCAGATGTAAAAAAACATGGTAACAGTTACGCAAGCGTTGAGACAAAAAAATATGATGGTGAAAAAACAATTCCACCGTTTGAGTCATACACAATAACAAAATCGTTTGGCAACTATACAGATCCAATTTATGGTATCAAGACATTTAATGAATCCATCACAATGAAATCAGATAGTAGAGATACAAAAATCCAAACAGTCTTAAATGGAAAAGTAATATATGCAGCCAAAACAGCGGTTTTAAACTATATAGTAATTGTTGAGCACGACAATGGTCTTCATACAATATATGCAAACTTATCTCAAATATCTCCAGATATTGTAAAAGGTAAAAAAATAAGACAGGGCTATACAATAGGACGAATTGAGCAAGAGTTGATTTTTTCAGCCACTCAAAAATCATTCCACCTAAACCCAGTTAATCTTTTTCGATAGTTTGGTATACTTTCAAAAAAAATTTAGGTTGAGATATTATGAACTTTATTCAAACTCGCGGATGCGATAAAAACAGAGCAAAGAGTGTTACATTTTCTGAGGCAATTTTAAGTCCAATTGCTTCTTTTGGTGGTCTTTATGTGCCAGAGAATTTACCAAAACTAGGTGAAGAATTTTTAAGCAAACATCTAGATTCTTCATATAAAGAGTTAGCATTTGATATGCTCTCGCGATTTGAGATAGACATAGAACCTAGCGTTATAAAAGAGGCGCTTAATCTTTACGATGAGTTTGACACTCCATCAAACCCTGTACCTGTCGTAAAAGTAAAAGAGAATCTTTTTGTTAGTGAACTTTACCATGGACCGACCCGCGCTTTTAAAGATATGGCTCTTCAGCCTTTTGGCGTGGTTTTATCATCGATTGCTCAAAAGAGAAACGAGAACTATCTTATCTTAGCTGCAACAAGTGGTGATACAGGTCCAGCGGCATTAGAGACTTTTAAAAACCGTGCAAATGTACAAGTGGCTTGTTTGTATCCTGATGGCGGAACTAGTGATGTTCAGAGACTTCAAATGGTTACAGAAGATGCTAAAAACCTAAAAGTGATTGGAATAAATGGCGTTTTTGACGATGCCCAAAATGCGCTTAAAAAGCTTTTAGCTTCTAGTCAATTCAAGTCGGCCTTAAAAGAGAAAAATATACTTCTCTCAGCTGCAAACTCTGTAAACTTTGGACGCATTATTTTTCAAATTATCTATCATATCCACAGCTACTTAGAACTTGTTCGTCAAGATGGTATAAGAATGGGTGAAAAAGTTTATCTAAATGTTCCTAGTGGAAACTTTGGAAACGCTCTTGGAGCTTACTATGCGTGGAAAATGGGACTTTTTGTTGAGAAAATAATTATCTCTTCAAACGAGAACAATGTTTTAACAAAACTTATAAAAACAGGAAAGTATGATCTAAGGGATTGCAAGGTTGTGAGTACGACTTCGCCTGCTATGGACATACTAAGATCATCAAATGTCGAGAGAATTTTGTATGATATGTTTGGATTTGAAAGAACAAAAGAGTTGATGCAAAACCTTGAAGCAGATGATTTTTATGAGTTAAACAGTGATGAACTTACAAAACTCAGAGAGTGTTTTGATGCTGATTTTTGTAATGGGGAAGAGGGTAAAAAGTACATAAAAGAGATGTTTTACAATTATAACTATCTTTTAGACCCACACACCGCAACATGTTTAAAGTCTTACGAGACATGTTCAAACCCAGAGATAAAAACCATAGCATACTCTACGGCTGAGTGGACAAAGTTTTCTCCAGTTATTGCCAATGCACTCACTGGCGAGGTTGATGCAGAGGATATTGTGGCGTTAGAGTCTATCTCAAAAGAGGCGAAATTAGAGATTCCATCTATGATAAAAGAGTTATTTAGCAAAAAGATAGCTCAAAGCACAATCATAGAAAAAGAGGATATTGAAAAAGAGATATTAAAATTTTTATAAGTTACAAAACCATAAAAAACAGTAAATGGATACGCCGTGAATAATGTCTTTATAGCTCGACAAAAAATATTTGATAAGGTTGGCAAAGTTTATGCCCATGAGTTGCTGTTTAGAGATTACGCACATGGGATTAAAGATTTTCCAACAAATATAAAAGCAACTTCACATGTAATAATCAATTCATTGACAAACATAAGCACTAACGAGCTGCTTGGTATAGATGGAATTGGATTTGTAAATATAGATGAAGAGATTTTACTATCGGATGCTGTAGATGTTCTAAATAAAGAGAGATTTGTTTTAGAGCTCTTGGAAACAGTAGATTTGACTGCAAAAGTAATTAACAAAATAAAACAGTATCACTATAGAGGGTTTAAGATAGCTATTGATGATTTTGATTGTAGCGGTGAGATGATTAAGAAATTTCTCCCAATTTTAAAATATATTCATTTTATAAAAATAGATGTAATGGAAAGTGAACCTGAAAACCTAAGAAATGTCATCTCAAGACTAAAGCAGATGGGCATAAAACTTCTTGCAGAAAAAATAGAGACCAAGATGGCATATGATGAATATGCTAAAATGGGTTTTGATCTATTTCAAGGCTACTATCTTGATATGCCTGAAGTTTTGGAGATTAACCGATATAAAGAATCTACTCAAATTATAATTTTGCATCTTATTAAGCTGATTAGGGGAGATGGTGAGACATCTGAAATAGAGGCTTATATTAAACAACGACCTGAACTATCATACAAGCTTTTAAGATTTTTAAACAACCAGGGCAAAGTTGTTGAGAGAGTCGAATCTATTACCCAGATTATTACCATGCTAGGTCGTGATAAGTTGCTGAGGTGGCTAATGGTCTATGTCTATTCTGAACTATCAAACAACCCAGCATCAGAGATCATACTAAAAATGGCTACCAAGAGAGCAGAGCGTATGGAAGCTGATGCCTTGTTGCTTGATAAAGATAAAGCTTACCTTGCTGGTATGTTTTCGTTAATGGATGCAATAATGGAAACGGATATGAAAGACTTAATGAAGTATGTAAATCTAGATAAAGATATAACTTCATTAGTAGTTGATAAAAAAGGAAAATTTGCTCTTAGCTTTCTTAAAGCAGAGGAGTCCGAGAGAGAATATCTTAAAAGATTAGTTATTGATAACTTTGATAAGATAAACACGGTTGATATAATTTATGCACTAGGATTTGGCGGCATAAAGGTGAATAGAAGCAGACTATAAGATATCTTAAAATATCGATTATAGCTCTTTCGCTTTTTTATAGGCTCTCTCAATGGCGTTAATGCAAGAAGCTCTAACATTTCCATCTTCGAGTGCGCTATATCCAGCTGCAGTCGTCCCGCCTGGACTCATAACACCATCTTTTAGTAGAGCAGGGTGGATGACTTGGATAAGCTCACCAAAACCACTAAATAGACCACGCATTATAATCATCGCATCATCTCTTCTCATCCCTTGTTTTACGGCTCCATCAGCTAATGCTTCAGCTATTAGACATAGGTAAGCGGGACCGCTTCCTGCGAGCGCTGTTGCAATGTCTATCTCTTTCTCACTTGCAACCCAAAGAGTCTGACCAACAGAGTTAAGTAGCCCTTGCGCTTCCTCCTTAAAAGCCTCATCGCCTGTGAGTGTTGTCATAGATTTTGCAACACTAGCGGCTAGATTTGGCATAGCTCTGACTACAGCATCTGGATTAAGACTATGTTTTATTTTTTCTATGGATGTACCAGCCAAAACAGAAAAGATAACCTTAGCTTTTCCCTTCACTGCTTTTGCTACCTCTTCTAAATTTGCAGGTTTTATACATAAAATAATAGTTTTGCCTTGCGTGTCATAGTTGTAAATAAGTGATTTTTCTATTTTTGTACCAAGCTCATTTTCAAACTCGCTCAGTTTATCTAAGTTTCTTCCAACAACCTCAATATCATATTTACCACTAAGCCCTTTTGCGATGCTTAGTGCCATATTTCCATTTCCAATAAAAGTAATAGTTTCCATAAAATGCCCCTATTTTTTATGGTAGTATAGCATTTTGCTAAACTAAAAAGTATATGCATCTAAGTCAAAGGGAATTAATTGATACGAAAAATTAAAAAAGAGATAGGGCAAAATAGACAATATATATATCTTAGTTATTTGATAGCTACTTTAACAATAATCCCGCAAAGTATCGCTTCTGCGCCGTATGACTCAACTCATCTTCTATTTTTATTTGCCGTCTTGTTTACTACTATTTTGATTTCAAAATTTAACAAACTGCTTTTTTCTATATTTATAATCTATATCAATCTGACAAACATAGTTATTGGACATATTTTTATCCACTGGGGATATTTTAATACAAGCATAGAGCCAAGAATGGCGGTTTCCATGGTCTCTCCTATGTATGAAACTTTAGAATATTTAAAGTCATATGTAGATTATAGAGATGCGCTGTTGGTTATTTATACTATTTTTATATTGGGATTGTTGTATAGATTTTTAGTTCACTACAAGCACTCTTTTAAAGTTATAAGATTTTTAAGTTTTATAGCATCAACTTCGGTCATCGTGGCGTTTGGTTACTATTTTAATCCCATTAAAAATCAAGAACCCTTTAATATTCCAGCAGAATACATAGAGCTAAAAGGTTATAGTGAGTTTTATAAAACAAGAACAGATTATCTTGAGGGTATGGCAAAAGTTTATGATAAAAATAGCAGTTTGGTTTATGATAAAGTTGTCATCATTCAAGGCGAATCCGCAAACAAACACCACATGTCAATCTATGGTTACAATGAAGACACAACCCCATTTCTATCTCTTTTAAAATCTAAAAAGAGTCTGTTCGTCTTTAACGCTATTGCGCCAACAAACCAGACAAGATACTCTGTACCGATTCTTCATACCAAAGCAACCGTCCATGATTTCTCAGAACCATTTATACACTCAAGGTCAATTATTGGTGATTTTAACTTGCATGGATACAAATCATATTGGATTTCAAACCAAGGTTTGGCTGGAAAACATGATACCTCTATCGCCTCTATGGTTCAAGAAGCCGATGTGCGATATGTCGAAAATTTAGAGTTTTCAAGCGCAAAATCAGATGAAGCGGTGCTATCTTATTTAGATGGAATCAAGGACAATTCTTCAAAAGAGATTTATCTAATACATCTGATGGGTTCTCATTCTGATTATACAGACAGATATGATGATAAAAATATTTTATTTAAAAACCCAACCAACATAATTCAAGAGTATGATAACAGTATCTACTATACGGACTATGTTTTGCAAAACATTTTTACATATTTCAGAGATAAATTCCCAGATAAAAAGATACTCTTTATCTATGTTTCAGACCATGGAGAGGTAATAAATGCCAAGCAAAACGGCCATGGCTTTCTTCCAGCGTTTAAAGATGAGTATGATGTTCCTTTTGTTATATATAGCAGCGTCAAAAATAGTAGAATTGATGAGATTTATAAAAGTAATAAAAAAAGATACTTCAATCTTGAAAATCTAAACTATATGATTGAGTATATAAGTGGCATGAGCAATAATAGCAATATTTCGTACTCAAATGATGTTTTTGCACTGGAACCTGAAAATATCATTGACTATGACAGACTTGAATTTTATGGTGGTAGTAAGTAGCCAAGCGGTGTTTTAAAATGTATTACTACCCAGCTGTGGTAGTATAACGCTATTGAAAAAAAAGGTGTTTTTATGGAAAAATTTTTAGACGAAGCAAAAAAAGCAAGTAGAATTTTATTAACAATTAGCGGTCATGATAAAAATAGAATCTTAAGAGAAATGGCAAACTCTCTAAGAGCAAACACGATGAGTCTGCTTGAGGCAAATGCTCTTGATATGAGAGATGCCGAGGTAAATAGACTAACTTCAGCATTAAAAGATAGACTGCTTTTGGATGAGAAAAGAGTAGAAGCAATGGCGGTAGCTGTTGAGGAGATAGCATCACTAAAAGAGCCTGTTGGACGGATAATTGATGGCTGGGTTACTGAAGATGGACTAAAGATTGAGAAAGTCTCTATCCCAATTGGGGTTGTAGGAATCATCTATGAGTCTCGCCCAAATGTAACAAGTGATACGGCGGCGTTATGTTTTAAAAGCTCAAATGTTTGTGTTTTAAAGGGCGGTAAAGAGGCACAAAACTCAAATGAGGCAATCGCAGAAATTTTACGCACGGTTCTTAGAAAAAATTCTTTACCAGAGGCTCTTATCTCTTTGATTCCAGACTCCTCAAGAGAGGGTGTCGCAAAGCTTATAAAGATGGATAAATATGTGGATTTAATTATCCCAAGAGGTGGTGCGGAGCTTATAAAGTATGTGTGCAGTAATGCCACCGTTAGTGTTGTAAAGCATGATAAAGGTCAGTGTCATACCTACATAGACAAGGATGCAAAACTAGAAAATGCCATAAAAATTGCCATAAATGCAAAAGTTCAGAGACCTGGAGTTTGTAACGCCATGGAGACACTTTTGGTCGATAGCGTAATTGCAAAAGATGCGTTGCCAAAACTAAAACAAGAGTTTGACAAAGCTCATACCCAGCTAAAAGGGTGTGCTAATACTCAGGCAATTATTGATGTGCAGAATGCTACCGATGAAGATTATGACACGGAGTATCTAGCAAATATACTAAATATAAAAGTAGTTGATGGTGTTGAGGGCGCGATAGAGCATATTGTAAGATTTGGTTCAGGTCACTCAGAGGCGATTATAACAGAGGATATCACAACCGCAGAGAGATTTTTAAACGCGATAGATTCGGCAGTTGTGTATGTAAATGCCTCTACTCGTTTTACAGATGGAGGAGCGTTTGGATTTGGCGCTGAAGTTGGTATTAGCACAAACAAGCTTCATGCAAGAGGACCTATGGGGATTGAGGGTTTAACTACTTACAAATTCAAAATTTACGGAAGCGGACAGATAAGATAAAGTGACAAATTGTTGATACAAATCAACGATACTGATAAATATCTTAAATATAATACTTAATATTAAAATTGATATTATATACTTTTGTGAAAAAGTTGGAAGGTGTCTTGTAGTTCTCGAAAAACTCATTTTTTTGTAGTTTTAGGGGGTTGGTATGGACGAAGAGTCCCTCCCGCCAAAGGTGGCTTGTTCACTTTAGTGTGTAATATCAGTAAAAAGGATTTTTATATGTCAAATATTCCAAATGATGCTCTAAAAATAGAAGTAGTTGGAGCAACTGTTGATTTTTTTAAATTAGAAAAAGATGGACAGAGTACTTACTATTTCGATACTTCAAAATGTGGTCCGCCAGATCCGATGGTAAACGCTGTTTGTGGACTTAAACTGATTGGTGGAACTAGTGATAAGCTTGTTATGATTAACCATAAAGCTCCTGGTGGTCTGCTTGCAAAACTTGGGGATGATATCTCTCATGAGATGCAAAATACAGAAGATGGTTTAGTTAAAGTTACTTTTTCTAGCAACAGCACTTCAACAACAACTTCAAATCTTGATAGCATAAAACACTAAAATCAGATGTTTTCAATCTCACAAGATTTTGCACCGCCATTTAAGCTAATTTCCCCATTTTTTATAATAGGGAGTATTTTTTATCTTTTCTCTGTTTTGTTTCTATTTTTTATAACTGGTGAAAATATAACAATGCTTAGTGGTGCTGTTTTAGGTTTTGTGCATCTATTTTTACTTGGCTTTGTGATGATGATTATCTTTGGAGCAATGGCGCAACTAGTGCCAGTTGTACTTGAAGTTGGGCACTTTGGAGTGGAGCTTTTTTACGCTATTTGGCCACTTCTTATGATAGGTACTCTTTTGATGGTGCTTGGTTTTGTGAGCTACCCTATGCTTTTACCTTTTGGTGGCGTTACTGTTTTGATTGCTATTATGATATTTATAGTTGAGATATTTTTAACAATAAAAAAAGTTCTAAAACTAAATATCATAATGAGTAGTGTTTTAATTGCAAATATTTTCTTGTTAATTGGGATAATTTTTGGACTTTTAATGGCGCTCTCATACGCTGGAATCATCAATTTGAATATAAGCGCACTTCTTAGAAGCCATGTTTTTTCTGTAATCGGCGGATATGTAACCATTACGCTTATGGGACTTTCTATTGTGCTTTTACCAATGTTTGGACTATCTCATGGGTTTTCCCTGAAACCACTTAAAATTGCTATTGGTATGATAAGTGCAGCGGTGCTTTTTGTTATACTCTCTTCATTTACAAACTCTGTTTTGTTTGAGTATTTTGGATATTTACTAGCAACTGCTGCCCTTCTTATCTACTTTTATTTGGTACAGATTATCTACAAAACAAGAGCTAGAAAAGAGATAGATATATATGCAAAATCACTTATAATTGCCTATTTTTCAATGCTTGCTTCTCTGGCTTTAGCGACACTCTATTTGATTGTTGGGTATGAGCCATTATTGCTTGGCGCTGGATGGTTAATGTTTTTTGGTTTTTTTGGTTTTGCAATTACTGGACATATATACAAAATTGTCCCATTTTTAGTCTGGTTTGAGAGATTTTCCCCGCTTGTCGGAAAACAAAAAGTGCCTATGCTTGCAGATATGCTCCCAAAAAAAAGTTCATCTGCTCAAGTTCTTTTTTGTGGGGTTGGAGTTGTGGTTGTTGCTGTTGCGATACTACTAAAAGATGACATGCTCATAAAAGCAGGTGCTTCGTTTTTACTAATAGGCGCTGCTGCTTTTGTGAGAAGTATTTTTTATATGATAAATTATAAATAGGAGTTAAGATGTATTCAAAAGAGGAGCTATTTTTAGCTATTTCAACCGTGATCGACCCAGAAGTTGGTTTTAATCTTGTAGAGATGGGACTTATATATGACGCTTCATGCGATGATGATGGTAAAGTGTATGTAAAAATGACACTATCAACAAAAGCGTGCCCTATGCATCAACTAATCCAACAATGGGTAAAAGAGGCTGTTTTAAAGATGGCAAACATAAAAGAAGTTGAGATTGATTTGGTGTGGGAGCCAGAGTGGAATATCACAATGGCTGATGAGCATGTTAAAAAAGCACTAAATAGAAGCTAGTTGCACTCCTTTAATATCACAAAAATAAACTATATTAATGTTAAGCATTTAATTTATACTCTTTAATGGCGTCGCAAACTTTTATTAAAGCTCTTTGATAATTTTTTAGGTTTGTGATGTACTCTAAATCGGTTGGATTTATTATACTCTGCTTTAGTGTGATAGTGATACCATACAGATTATCGGCACCGATATTTGCTGCTATTCCAGATATATCTAAAAGTAGTTTATCTGCACCAGCACTGTTTGCAGTTGCTAGGAGTCTTTGAATTTCTGAAGCAGAATCAGAATATTTGAGTATAAATTCATCTAGTATCTCTATATAGAAATCTTTGTCATTTCCAGATATCTCTAATCCCTTTTCGCTATCAAACTCCAAATCACTATCTTGCGCCAGCTTTGACTCGTTGCCAGAAGAGTAGACGAAAAGCACATCATACAACGAGTCCATCCTTATTGGTTTTTCAAGATGTGCTTCCATGCCGGCATTTAACATGTTTCTTATGTCATCAGCCGCAGTATCACCACTTAGTGCGATGACTGGAATATGCTCATATTTTGGGTTTTGTCTTATGAGTCTTGTTGCTTGAAAACCATCTAGTACAGGCATGTGTGCATCCATTAAAATCAATGCAAAATTAGTATCATTTTCTAGCATATCCAGTGCCTCTTGCCCATCATTTGCTATGACAATATCCATACCAGAGCCACCTAAAATTCCAGTTAGCACTTTTTGGTTTATGACATTATCTTCGGCCACTAAAATTCTTATGTTTTTAAATATAGAAAAATCATCTTTTGTTATTTTTTCGTGTGGCAACAAGGCTCTTTTTTTTCTATCTATAGCTATTTTTGGTGCATCTATCTTTTTTTGAGGAACTATTTTTTCCTCTGCCACTACGCTTTGTATTTTGTTGGTTTTGTTATCACTCTCTTCTGCTGTTTCATTTTGAGTTATCTCTGAGTTGCTTTTACTTTTTTTAGTGACTACATAAATTGTCACTACTATAACAACCGCTACTATTTCCGTAAAAAAATTATTTATAAATCCCATTTGAAATCCTTTTTTTTATAATACTGTAAAAATTCAAATTTTACAAACCTAATAATCTTTTTTTCATAGCTGATAAAAGAACTCTAATGTATAATGATGTCAAATATAATACAGTAGGTTTTATGCAAGATGTTCCC
This sequence comes from Sulfurimonas sp., assembly GCA_021732045.1. The sequence continues at coordinate 397,568 of JAKFWK010000002.1, read as the reverse complement.
CATATCCCAGTTTTGTATCGTGAAGTTTTGGAAAATTTCAGTGATGTAAAAAGTGGAATTATTATTGATTGTACTATGGGTTATGGCGGGCACTCCTCTATGATTTTAGAGGCAAATCCACATATTAAACTTATTGGCATAGACCAAGACCAAACTGCAATAGATTTCTCCACAAACAGACTGAAAAAGTACGGTGATAGGGCGGAGATAAGAAAAGGTCGTTTTTCCTCAGTCATAAAAGATATTATTAAAGAGTGCGGAGTTGGTAATATTAGGGGAGTTTTGGCTGATATTGGAGTCTCATCTCTTCAATTAGATCAAAAAGATAGAGGTTTTTCATACGAGAGTGATAATCTAGATATGAGAATGGACAGAGATGCTCCGCTAAGTGCCATGAGTGTTGTAAATGATTATTCTACAAAAGAGCTAGAGAGAGTGATTTGGGAGTATGGAGAACTTAGAAACTACAAAAAAATTGCATCTTTTATAGCTCTTAATCGCCCATTTAGTTCCGCAAAAGAGTTGAGTGGTGCACTTTCGCCGATGCTACCAAAAGATAAAAGAATCCATCCTGCAACACTTTTGATGCAGGCAATTCGTATAGAGGTTAACAATGAACTCGGCGAGTTGGAGTCACTTCTAGAAAGTATAAAAGAGGCAAAATTCTCAAATGCAAAGATAGCAATTATCTCTTTTCACTCGCTTGAAGATAGAGTTGTTAAAAATACTTTTACAAAATGGAAGGAAAATTGTATCTGTCCACCAGAAGCGATGAGATGTTTGTGCGCAAATAATTATTCATTGGGTAAAATATTGACAAAAAAGCCAATAATGGCGCAAGATGATGAACTAAAGCAAAATCCAAGAAGTAGAAGTGCGAAGATGAGAGTTTTTAATATGGAAAGCCAAAAATGAGTGATGAGATAGAGCAGTTGGAAGCAAATGATAAAGCAGATTTGCTTGAAGAGATTGATGAAGCCATAAACCCTAAGATGATGCTAGATAAAAAATTTCTAGCGTATGTTTTGTTCTCGATTTTGTTTGTGCTAGTTGTGCTGTTTCCAAAGATATATATACAGCAACAGATATACTTTATAAGCAGAGATGTAGCTAAACTAAAGGGCGAGTACGACGGACTTAAAGAGGAAAATAGGCTAATTAGTAGTTCAGTAGAGTCGATTAGGTTTAAAAACCAGATAATAGACCCACTTTTTTAAAGGTAACAGATGCTTCGCCGCTTTTTAGAGTTTGCAATAGATAAGCCACTACTAAATCATATACTTCTTCTTTTTGTGGTTGTCCTCTCGGTGTTTGCATATATAAATGTTCCAAAAGAGATATTTCCACCCATGAGCATGGACAAAATAATCGTTACGGGTGGATACTCTGGTGCTTCTGCTGATATCTTGGATAGGATGGTTGTAAAAACTATAGAGGATGATCTTCAAAATATAAATGAGTTAAGCAAAGTAAAATCAACCATCAAAAATGGCTCTTTTTCTATTGTGGCAGAGATAAAACCAGGTTCACAAAATATCAATGTTTTAAATGATGTAAATCATGCAATAACCAAAGTAAGAAAAGATTTGCCATCCGACATGAATGAACCTGTCGCAAAGATAAAATTAAACAGTTTTCCACTTATTTTAATTGCGCTAGCTGGGGATAAAAGTAAAGAAGAACTTCTAGAAAAAGCAGAAGAGCTAAAGAGTGAGCTTAGCAAGTTTAAAGAGTTAAATGAGATAACTATTCGCGGTGACGCTGATGTTGAGCTTGTGTTTGGGATAAATGAACAAAAAGTTTTAGCTCTTGGACTTCAGCCCTCTTTGGTGGTTGCATCTTTAAAAAACATTAGTTCAATATTTCCAATTGGAACAATAAAAGAGCGAGGTTCACACCTTTATATATCAACATTTAATGGTGAAAAAGATAAAAAAAGTGTAGAAGATACAGTGATTGGTGTGGGAGATGCAAGAGTTAGGATAGGCGATATTGCGGATGTTTCTTTTAGACTTAGTGATGAGTCGGAACTCTCTCACTATAATGGCATGAGAAATATATCTCTTAATGTTTCAAAATCCAAAGACGGAAACGCTATAGCACTTGTTAAAGAGATAAGAGAAGTTTTAAAGGCAAAATCAAAACAGTATCCAGAATTAAAGTATGAGATATATACAGACACATCAATCTGGATAAAAAATCGCCTAAATACAGTTTTTTCAAATATAGTTTTTGGTCTTATCCTTGTTTTTCTCTCTATGCTAATCCTCATAAATCGTGGAATCGCTGTTGTTGTTGCACTTGGAATCCCAGTTAGTCTTATGATAGGGCTTATTGCGACAGAGCTTATGAATGATAGTTTAAATATGCTTTCTCTGCTTGGCACACTTGTCGCCCTTGGGATGCTAGTCGATGAAGCAATAGTTGTTGCTGAGAATATTTATAGACACTTAGAAAATGGAATGGATAAAAGAGAGGCGACAATTGTGGGCGCGATAGAGATGTTTCCAGCGGTCGTAGCATCTACGCTGACGACGATTTTTGCATTTTTGCCAATGCTTCTTTTGAGTGGTGAAATGGGGATGTTTATAAAAATAATCCCCATTATGATAACTGTTCTTCTTCTTTCATCCCTATTTGAAGCATTTTATTTTCTACCACTTCACGCGCATGATTTTTTAAAGGTCTCAAAAGAGGGCAGTTTCACAAAAAAAGTATGGAAAAAAATGGGTTTTTTGCACAACAAGGTATTGCATTTTGTGTTTAAAAAGAAGTGGATATCTCTTATAGTGATTGTCTCTACAATTTTCTTTTCAACATTCATGCTTCTGAAAAACTCCAAATTCCAACTCTTCCCCGAGTTTGATACAACGCAAGTTTATGTCTATGGAAAAGTAAATATAAACAATGAGCTAAAAGATACAGAAGCAATAGTTACAGCACTGGAGAAAAAACTACTAGAAAATATAAAAGGAGATGATGTATCCTCTATAACTTCTATTGTTGGTTTTAGACTTGATGCAAAAAATGAAGCCGAGGCTGGCAATCATCTTTTTCATATATTTGTTGATTTAAAAGAGAGAGCACCTGATAACTTTTTTGATAAGTATATAAATCCATATCTCTCAATAGAGTACAACAAGGATCTTCTAAAGAGACAAAGAGATGCAAAAAGCATAGCATCAGATATAGAAAAAATAGTAAAACCATTTAAAGAGATAAAAAAAGATGGAAGTTTGGTTTATGAAGAGCTTGTCGTAAGAGTTCCAGGAGCTGGAATAGTCTCTTCAGATATTGAGATAAGTTTGAGTGGCGTAGATGAGAAAAAGATGGTTGGTGGAGTAAAAAAATTAGAAAATGTGCTAGGCTCAATAAATGGAGTTAACAATATCTCGGATGATTCAATTTTAGGAGAAAAAGAGCTAAAACTTAGAGTAAACGAATATGGACAGCAGCTCGGATTCAATGAAGAGCTTATCTCTAGGGAGCTTAGGTCTTACTACCTTAAGGGTGAGCAGGGAAAAATGTTCAATAGCAGTGGGATTGTTCGTATAAAAATTGAGAGCCATATAAATGAAAAAATTGATTCTATAAATAGAGTTGAGGTTCAGATTCCATCAACAGATCAGTTTGTTTTGGTTAAAGATATTTGCGATTTTGTTATGGTTCAGGGGTTTGTTGAGCTTAAAAAAGAGAATGGAGTTAGAGAAAAAAGCGTTATGGCATCTCTTGATAAAAAGATTATAACTTCATCAGAAGCAATTGAAAAACTAAACTCGATACTTGAGGAGCTTAAAAAAGATGGTTATAAAATAGAGATAAAAGGCGAAGAGAAAGAGAACAATAAAAACAAAAGAGAGTTGATGCAATCAGCACTAATTGCAATATTTTTAATTTTTATCACCCTTATTTGGCTTTTTGATTCTATAAAAAAGCCACTTATAATCATCAGCGTTATACCTCTTGTTTTGGTTGGAGTTTTAGTTGGTCATATCTTGATGGGCATTAACTTGAGTATACCAGGAATGATAGGAATAATTGGTTTGGCAGGAGTTGTTGTGAATGATGGACTTTTGGTTGTAAGCTTCATAGGAGATGCAAAAAATACAGAGGAGTTGATGCAGATGGCTCAAACTAGACTTAGACCTGTTATTTTGACATCTTTAACCACTATTCTTGGACTCTTTACACTCATATTTTTTGCCTCTGGTCAGGCGATTATACTTCAGCCAATGGCGGTATCGCTCGGGTTTGGAATCGCTTGGGCAACTCTGCTAAATCTTATTTTTGTACCACTGCTTTATGCGGTTGTGTATAAAATCAAAGAGGAGAGAGCAATAGTATGAAAGACAAAATCTGTGTTGTGGGCTTGGGTTATGTTGGACTTCCTCTGGCTCATGCTTTTAGTAGTAAGTATAAAGTAATTGGTTTTGATATAGCCCAAAGTAGAGTGGATGAGTTATGCAGTGGATATGATAGAACTTTGGAGCTAGATGAAGCACAAGTAAAAGAGGCTCTAGCAAATAGTATAGCATTTACTACAAATATAGACGACATCAGAGAGTGTAACATCTATATCGTAACCGTTCCGACACCCATAGATAAACATAAAAAACCAGATTTAACTCCACTTATGATGGCTAGCAAAAGTGTTGCAAGCGTACTTAAAAAAGATGATATTGTTATATATGAATCAACTGTTTATCCTGGATGTACAGAGGAGGAGTGTGTGCCGGTTCTGGAGAAATTTAGCGGACTGAAATTTAATGTAGATTTTTTTTGCGGCTACTCGCCAGAGCGTATTAATCCTGGAGATAAAGAGCATGCGGTTACAAAAATCCTAAAAGTTACTTCAGGAAGTACGCCAGAGATAGGCAAGAGAGTAGATGAGCTTTATGCTAGCGTTATCACGGCAGGAACGCACCTTGCACCAACTATTAAAGTAGCAGAAGCTGCAAAGATTATAGAAAATAGCCAGCGAGATATAAATATAGCGTTTGTGAATGAGCTAAGCATGATTTTTAACCGTCTAGGAATCGACACAAATGCAGTTTTAAAAGCCGCTGGAACTAAATGGAATTTTTTGCCATTTCGCCCAGGACTTGTTGGCGGACACTGTATCGGCGTGGACCCATATTATCTTGCACATAAAGCCCAAGAGGTAGGCTACAACCCAGAAATCATATTGGCTGGAAGAAGGTTAAACGATAGTATGAGCATTTATGTGGCAAATCAGGTGATAAAACTTATGATAAAAAAAGGTCACAAAATAGAGGGCTCAAGAGTGTTGGTTTTAGGAGTTACCTTTAAAGAAAATTGCCCAGATATAAGAAATTCAAAAGTTATAGATGTGATAAAAGAGCTTAAAGAGTTTGGTTGCAGAGTCGATGCAAGTGATTATTGGGCGGATGCTAAAGAGGTAGAGCGCGAGTATGGATTTAGACTAGTTGAAAACAGTATAGTAGATTTTTGCAACTATGACGCAGTTGTTTTGGCGGTCGCTCATGACGAGTATAGAGGATTAAAGTTTGATAGTAAAAAACAGGTTGTTTATGACATCAAATCTGTATTAGAACATTGTGACGGAGGGCTATAGTTGATAAAAAAGTTAAGAAGTCTATTAACAAAAAGAGATAAGCAACTTCTACTTGGTCTACTGTTTTTTTCTATATTTATCTCGGTTGTAGAGACAGCTGGTATATCAGTAATCATGCCATTTATTGCAGTGGCAACAGACTTTACTATCATTCACTCAAATCAATATTATAAATTTATATATGATTTTTTTAATTTTAAAAATGATGTAAAATTTGTCATCTCATTTGGCTCTATTTTAATACTTTTTTATATATTTAGAAGTTTTATAAATCTTGCTTATTTTTATTTTTTAAATAGGTTTACACAGGGACGCTACCATCTTTTAGTTTATAGGCTTTTTGAAAACTATATGGGACTTCCATATAATGAGTTTATAAAAAGAAACTCCTCTACACTTACAAAATCAATTATAAGTGAAGCAGCTAATTTGACAAATCTTATTTCTGCTGTTTTGTTTATGATGAGTGAAATTTTTATAGTTATTTTTATCTATCTAATGATGCTTTATGTTAATTATAAAATTACGCTTTTGTTGACAATCATACTATTTTTTAATGCTGTATTAATGATGAAGAGTGTTGCAATAACTATCAAAAAAGCTGGAACTATAAGAGCGGATATTCAAAAAAGATTTTATGAGATTATAAATCGAAGTTTTGGAAATTTTAAACTCATAAAGCTTAGTTTGAATGATTCTGAGATTTTAAAAGAGTTTTCCGATGCTAGCCTTGTATATGCTAAGTCAAACATCACACACCAAACCCTCTCGCATGTACCAAGGCTTTTTTTAGAGGCCGTTGGATTTGGGCTGATAATTTTTATTATCTCATATTTAGTTTATAAGTATGAAACTAATATCTCCGGCATGCTTTCTATTATATCAATGTTTATTCTTGCTCTTTATCGGCTTATGCCATCGGTAAGCAGAATTATGACTAGCTACAATCAGATTATGTTTTATCATAAATCATTAGATATTATCCATAATGACCTCATGTATGATAGTGAAAATTTAGGAGATGAAGAGATAAATTTTAACGATCAGATAGAACTAAGAAGTATCTCATTCGAGTATGAAGAGAACAAGTCAATATTGAAAAATATAAGTCTAGTTATAAAAAAAGGCCAAAAGATAGCTTTTGTGGGTGAGAGTGGAAGCGGTAAATCTACCCTTCTTGATCTCATTATGGGTCTTTATCGTCCAAAAAATGGTGCGATTGTGGTGGATGGTGTAACACTAGACGAAAATAATATTAAAACATGGCGACATAAGATAGGTTACATTCCTCAGAGTATCTACCTTTTTGATGGCACGGTTGCTCAAAATGTAGCTTTTGGAAAGAGTTTTGATGAAGACAAAATTAAGGATGCTCTTCAGCAGGCGAATATTTTAGAGTTTTTAGAAATAAATCATAATGGAATAGATACCGATGTTGGAGAGGGTGGAATAAAACTAAGCGGTGGACAGCGTCAGCGAATAGCAATAGCGCGCACTCTCTACAGTGATCCTGAGATTTTAGTGCTTGATGAAGCGACTAGTGCCCTTGATACCGATACTGAAGCGAAAATTATGGAAGAAATCTATAAAATACGCAATGATAAAACATTGATAGTGATTGCCCACAGATTGAGTACGATTGAGGGGTGTGAAACTGTTTATAAAATTGAAGGGAATGTTTTAGTACATCAGCAGATTACTAGGATGGATAAGTAAAATGGTAAGTACAATTTTTTATACTTTTATTTTCAATGATGATATTTAATACAATTAAAAATAAAGTAGTTTCTCTTTTTAAAAGAAACTATTTTTATACAAATACAAACCCCATCTATAAATCTAAATATATACAAATAGCCGACTACACTTATGGTAATCCAAAAATTTTGTCTTGGAATGAGGGAAATTTTTTAAAAATTGGAAAATATTGTTCTATCGCTGATAATGTTACGATTTTTATGGGCGGAGAGCATAGAACAGACTGGATAACAACTTACCCTTTTGGCTCTATTTACCAGAATTTTTCAAATATTGAGGGTCATCCTACAACTAAGGGCGATATTTTTATTGGCAATGATGTTTGGATTGGTAGGGGCGCTACTATTATGAGTGGAGTAACGATTGGTGATGGTGCTGTTGTAGCGGCTGAAAGTTTGGTGGTGAAAGATGTCAAGCCCTATGAAATTGTAGGCGGAAATCCAGCAAGTCATATACGATTTAGATTTAGTGAAAAAATAATAAAAGAATTATTAAGTATTTCTTGGTGGAATTTTGATTATAAAACAGTAGAATCTTTGATTCCATTTATGTTAAGTGATGATATTGACAGGTTTATTGAAGCAGCAAAAGATTTATATATTGAACAATAATGTCTATTTAAAATTTTTTAGTATCACAAAAATATAGTTTAAGAGAAAAATATGTTATATGATGACAAAAATCAAGACTACTTTTCAAGCGTACGAGAAGATTTAATATCTTTAATTCCTGTGGGTTTTAAAGGATGCAATGTGCTTGAAGTAGGGTGTGGTAGTGGAGCAACACTCCACAGGCTTAAGCAGCTTGGCATTGCTGGAACAACATCAGGCATAGAACTTTTTGCATCAAAAGATAATTATTATGATTTTATTGATTATTTCTTTTCTGAAAATATTGAGACAATAATTTTTCCAGCCCAAATACATGGCGCTTTTGATATTATTATTTTAGGCGATGTATTGGAGCATTTGGTTGACCCGTGGTCTTCCTTGAAAAAAATATCCAAACTTCTTGCAAAAGATGGACTAATCATCACAAGTATCCCAAATATTCGTTACTATAGTGTTGTTAAATCAATAGTATTTGATGGTGATTTTAAATATAAAGAGCGTGGTATTTTGGATAAAACTCATTTAAGATTTTTTTGCAAAAAGAACATTGTTGAGTTGCTGGAAAATGCTGATTTGAAGATTAATCTTATTACATCCTCCTTCGACAAAGAGACAATAAAAAGTAAAAAATATTGGCTTAATAAAATTACATTTGGAATTTTTCATGATTTTTTTGTCTATCAATTCCTTGTAACTGCTAGAAAAAAGGATAAATAATGCTAGTACTTGGTAAAAAAATCTATAGCGTGTATAAAACAAAAGGCATAATAGAGACCGTGTCTATTATTGTAAAACGGATTTTTAAACAAAAACCAAAATCATTACCTCTTATTAAAGAGATTGTGTCTCATGGCAAAGGTATTGAGATTGGTGGACCTAGTACAATCTTTCAAAGTAGTAATATACTCCCTATTTACCCTTATATAGAAAAACTAGATAACTGTAATTTTCAAAATAATACTTTGTGGAATTCTAATCTTAAAGAGGGATATTCCTATAAGTATCATCCATCCAAAGTGGACGGCTATCAGTTTATCCAAGATAGTGTTGATTTGGCTCAAATAGAGTCAGAATCGTATGAGTTTTTACTCTCTTCTCATGTGCTTGAGCATATTGCAAATCCAATTAAGGCTTTAGAGGAGTGGAAGCGGATATTGAAAGTTGATGGGCATCTAATTCTTTTAGTGCCACACAAAGATGGTACTTTTGATCACAAGCGACCAACTACGACGCTAAAACATCTAATACATGACTATAAAAATGATATAAAAGAAGATGATTTAACTCATTTAGAAGAAATTCTACAATTTCATGACTTGTTGCGTGACCCAGAGGCAGGCTCATATGAAAATTTCAAAAAAAGATCTTATGACAACTATCAAAATAGATCTCTTCATCATCACGCGTTCACTACTTTATCGCTTGCGGAGTTAATTGATTATATCCAGTTAAAGATTGTTGCGATAGAACCCATTGACCCGATGCACATTATGATTGTGGCACAAAAACTCTCCACAAATATAGATGTTAAAAATGATGCTTTATTGAGTTCTCTTAAAATGCCTTCTTTTAAATCTCCATTTTACTCTGACCGATTATGATTTCACTTGTTGCTGGTGTAGTCGTTTTATATAATCCAGACGATACTATTTTAAGCAATATCAACTCTTATATCAACGATGTTGATGCTCTTTTTGCTGTTGATAATTCAGAAGCAATAAATCAATCTTTTGTTGAACAACTAACCAAAAACTCAAAAATTCAATATATTAACAATGGTGGTAATCAAGGAATAGCTCACGCGTTAAATGTTGGTGCAAACAAGGCAATAGAGCTTGGTTATAAGTGGCTTTTAACAATGGATCAAGATAGTAAAGTGACACAAACAATGCTGCATGAGATGTTTGAGTGTACCCATGATAAAGATCTATCAACTATTAGTATTATTGCGCCATTTCACGCTAATCCTTATCATACATCACTTGTCTCAGAGGAGCAGTGTTCACCTGTCTTAGTGATAATGACATCAGGCAATCTGCTCAACCTTTTGGCTTACAAAGTGATAGGTCCTTTTCTAGAAGAGTTTTTTATTGATTATGTTGATAACGAATACTGCCTGCGAAGCAATAAAATGGGCTACCATGTTATCCAAGCTAGTAGAGCTATACTAAATCATAAGCTAGGAGATTTAAAAAGACATAAGTTTCTTTGGAAGCGATTTTATAGTACCAACCATAGTCCAATTCGACGATATTACGCTTTTAGAAATCGTTTGAAAATTATAAAAATTTATAAAGAGCATCTTCCAGACTACTGTAAGTTTGAAAAATCAAGATTTTTTGTTGATGCTGTTATTGTTCTGTTGTATGAAAAACAAAAATTTAAGAAATTTAAAATGATGTTGCGTGGCTATCTTGATTATAAGCGTAATATTTTTGGAAAATATCATGACTAGTTTCTCTTTTTTTACTAAATTTCAAAGTGAGAGTGGTAACTGTTGAGTATGCGAATATTGATACTAAGTCGCTATGATCAGCTTGGAGCTAGCAGTAGAGTGAGAATGTTGCAATATATTCCATGGTTTGAAAAAATGGGAGCAGAGGTTACCGTATCGCCTCTGTTTGATGATAAATATCTCCGTTTGCTTTATAAATCAAAAAACAGATTTTTAAATAGATTTTTGAATCTCGGTAAAATTATCACTTACTATTTTAAACGATTGCGTAGTGTGCTGTTTTGTAGAAATTATGATGTTGTGTGGATTGAAAAAGAGATTTTTCCATACTGTCCTGGATTATGTGAGCTTATTTTATCTATGAGAGGGATTAAGTATGTGGTTGATTATGATGATGCAATATTTCATAATTATGATTTAGCATCATCGTTTATCACTAGATTTCTGCTCAAGAACAAGCTAAAACCATTGCTGTTAAACTCTAGTGCAGTAACAGCAGGTAGTCAATATCTGGCAAATCTCTCATACCAAAGTGGTGCAAAAAATGTTTATCTTTGTCCTACGGTTGTTGATATAAATAGATATATGCTTAAGCATGAGCCAAGCGATGAGACTATAAGGATAGGATGGATAGGTAGCCCATCAACTTCACCTTATTTGAAAATACTAGCAGAGCCACTTCGTAAAGTTGCGTTAGTAAAAAAAATTATACTTGTAACTATTGGTGCGCCAAAATTAAGCTTTTCTGGAGTTCTGGTTGAACAGCATGACTGGACGCTTGAAACAGAAGTCTCTTTGTTAAACTCTATCCATATTGGTGTTATGCCACTGTTTGATTCACCATGGGAGAGAGGTAAATGCGGCTATAAACTTATTCAGTATATGGCTTTAGGTAAACCAGTTATAGCATCGCCCGTTGGAGCAAATCATGATATTGTCACTCCAGATGTTGGTTATCTAGCAGACAGTGATGCTTCATGGGAAGATGCTCTAATAAAGTTGATTGAAAAACCAACATTAAGAGGGCAATTTGGCAAAGCAGCAAGGACAAAAGTTGAGCAGAAATACTCACTACAAGTTACGCAGCCAACTATTTTTCAGCTATTTGAAGATTTAACCAATAAAAAAAGTGATTTATTATGTGTGGATTAGTTGGGTTTCTTGGCAGAGAAAAAAATATAGATACTCTTAAGGATATGCTGGAAATTCAGTCGTACCGCGGACCTGATGATTCTGGAGTCTATTTTGATGAGGAGAGCGGGATTAATTTTGGACATAATCGCCTCAGCATCCAAGATTTAAGTTCCAATGGACATCAGCCAATGTTAAGTGACTGTGGTAATTTTGTCATAGTTTTTAATGGTGAGGTCTATAACTTTAAGTCCATTAGAGCAGAACTTGAAGCGCTAGAGTATGAGTTTATCTCAAATAGTGATACGGAAGTGATTTTGTACAGCTATAGAGAGTGGGGAATTGAGTCTGTACATAAATTTATAGGTATGTTTGCTTTTGTTATTTTAGACAGAGCTCACGATAAGCTTATTTTGGTGCGAGATAGAGCTGGAGTTAAGCCCCTGTATTACTATGATGACGGGAAAGAGTTTCTTTTTTCATCTGAGATAAAATCATTTCATAAACATCCAAGTTTTAAAAAAAATCAAAATCTAGAGGTGTTGCCATATTTTTTTCAATTTGGCTATATTCCTGCGCCGCATACTATATTTAAAAATTGTTATAAGCTTGAAGCGGGTCATTATCTAGAGTATGACCTAAAAAGTTTACAAAAAAAGATAGTCAAATACTGGGATGTGAATGAGTTTTATAAGCAAGAGCCTTTTAGAAAATCCGAGCAGGAGATTTTAGAAGAGTTAGAAGCTCTTTTGTCTGATGCTATAGAGCTAAGAATGATTTGTGATGTTCCGGTTGGAGTTTTTTTAAGTGGTGGGTATGATAGCTCGTTTGTGGCTTCAATCTTGGCAAAAAAACATGATAGAGAGATAAATACTTTTACTATTGGCTTTGATGATGAGAGATACAATGAAGCAGAACACGCGAAGAGCATCGCAAAGTTTTTAGGTACAAACCACACCGAATACTACATGAAAAACAGCGACATGCTTGATTTGGTAGATAGTTTGCCTTTTTATTATGATGAACCTTTTGGTGATAGTTCGGCACTTCCAACGATGATAATGTCAAAAATTGCAAAGCGTAGCGTGAGTGTTATTCTTAGTTCTGATGGTGGAGATGAGGCTTTTTGTGGATACAGCAAATACTTTTTTTTAGATAAGTTTTCAACTGTTTTTTCAAGTAAATTTAAAAAAAATATTTTAAAAGGTGCTCTAAATCTCTTTAGTGAGAAGATGGTAGAAAATATAAATAACACTCTGCCAAGAAGTTTAAAGCAGACCAATATTAAAGATAAGTATAGCAAGTTCAAACGAGCAATAAACAGTGCAACCAAAGAGGAGTCTTTCTTAAATGCAAGTAGCTATGTAGATAAAAAGAGTGTTATAAAACTTCTAAAAATAGAAGCCTGCGATGAGCTATTTGGTGGGTTTGACAAGATAGATAACTTAAATTTTTTAAATCAGATGATGGCAATAGATTATAAAATATTTATGAGCGATGATGTTTTGATTAAAGTCGATAGAGCTACTATGAGTGTAAGCTTAGAGGGTAGAGAACCTCTGCTTGACCATAGAATCATAGAGTACTTAGCAAGAGTGTCGATAGAGTTAAAGTACAAGAACAGAGAGGGTAAATATCTGCTTAGACAAATTCTCTATAAATATCTGCCAAAAAATATAGTTGATAAGCCAAAATCTGGATTTCAGATACCGTTAAATGAGTGGCTAAGGAGTGAGTTAAGAGATAAGGTAGAGAGATACTTAAGCATTGAAGAGTTGGATTGTGAGATATTTAATATTGATGAGGTGCAGGAGTTAAAAAAGAGATTTTTTGGCGGAGAAGAGTTGGGTACACAGGTGTGGTTTATTTTGATGTATCAGATGTGGAAGGAGCGATGGCTTGAGTAAGAAAATAGCAATAGTCGTAAATAGCGCTTGGGGTGCATACAACTTTAGGCTCAATCTTGCCAGAGGCTTAAGAGATAGTAACTATCAAGTATACTTTATAGTGCCACATGAGGCTAAGTATTGTGAACTTTTAAGACGAGAATTTGAAGTTTATGCCATCTACATAGATGCAAATGCTATAAATCCAATAAAAGATTTAAGAACTATTTTTGAGTTGTATCTGATTTATGGAAAGATTAAACCAGATATTGTTCTAAATTTCACTATCAAACCAAATATATACAGCTCTATCGTTTCTGGAATTTTGGGTATCAAATCCATAAGTAATATCACAGGACTTGGGACTATTTTTATAAAAGAGTCGTTTGTGACAAAGATAGCCAAGATAATGTATAAAAAAGCATTGGAGTACAATAGTGTAGTTTTTTTCCAAAATAGTGATGATAGAAAGCTCTTTGTTGATGGTGGATTGGTTGATGTAAGCAAGACACGCTTACTTGCCGGCAGCGGTGTTGATTTGATAAAATTTCTACCTAAAGAAAAAAGCACGAAGCGAGATTTGTTTGTGTTTTTGATGATTGCCAGACTTCTTAAAGATAAGGGAATTTTTGAACTTATAGAGGCAGCTAAGATACTTAAGACAAAACAGAAAAACATAGAGATATGTCTACTTGGCGAAGTTGATATAAAAAATAGTAGTGCTATAAAAAAAGATGAACTAGATGCTTGGGTAAGAGATGGTTTAGTTAAGTATCTTGGCGTTAGCGATAGCGTTTTTGAAATTATAGCCGATGCTGATTGTGTGGTATTGCCATCTTACAGAGAGGGTACGCCTAGAAGTTTGTTAGAAGCATGTGCTATGAAAAGGCCGATTATAACAACAAACGCAGTCGGATGCAAAGAGGTTATTGATGATGGGATTAACGGTTATTTATGCGAGGTGAGAAGCGGAGCTGATTTGGCTGCTAAGATGCAGATGATGATAAATCTAACAGAAGAGCAAAGAGCCATTATGGGAGAAGCAGGGCGAGAAAAGATGATAAGAGAGTTTGATGAGGGAGTAGTTATAGAGAACTATTTGACAAATATAAGAGAGATTTGTGGAGAGTAGTTTTATGATAGTCGTAATAGAAATCTTGGTGAGGAGTACACTATTTATTTAACTCTGTTTATTTTATCATTTGTGCTTACATATTTTATAAAAGAGTATGCTATAAGAAAATCGCTTATTGCTCATGTAAATGAAAGAAGCTCTCATGTGACTCCAACTCCCCATGGTGGCGGAGTTGCTATTGCAATTACATGGTTTGTTGGGCTTATCTATCTCTATGCAAACAACCAAATTGAGCAAAACTTTTTTTATGCTTTAATGTTTGGAGTCATTATTTCGGTGATTAGTTATCTTGATGATTTATATGAACTTCCCCCTAAGATTAGAATTTTTGTTCAGAGTGGCGTAGCACTTGGTGGACTTTATGTTCTTGGTGGATTACATGGGATTGATTTTGGATTTTTTAGTGTAGATAATCAGATTATTGTGAATATGTTTGCTTTTTTGCTTATTATTTGGTTTATAAATTTGTATAATTTTTTAGACGGTATAGATGGTTACGCTGGAAGTGAAGCTATTTTTCTCTCAATCGCTGGTTTTTTATTTTTTGGTGGAAATCATTTTATACTCCTAGCTGTAGCGGTTTTAGGATTTTTGTTTTGGAACTGGCACAAAGCAAAGATATTTATGGGAGATGTTGGAAGCACGCTCCTAGGCTATACGGTTGCAATTTTTACTATATACTACGCAAACCAAAACACCATTAACCTATGGATATGGGTAACTCTTTTTGCTCTTTTTTGGTTTGATGCAACCATCACACTCTTTAGAAGATATAAGAGCGGTGAAAAACTATATCAGGCTCATAAAAAACATGCCTATCAAAGATTAGTTCAGCTAGGATGGAGTCATAAGAGAGTCGTTCTTTGGTCTATTATTATAAATACAATAGTTTTTTCTTTTGTCTATATTTTTAGCGCATGGATAGCGTTACCTGCGGTAATTGCAATGCAGTTTTACATTGTTAAATATATAGATGGACAAACAAAAAGCAACTAAACATAAAATGATAAATCAGAAAAATGTAAGGAACACTAAAGTATAATTCCACCCTACAAACAAAATGGGTTCTTAGCTCAGTTGGTTAGAGCTCCCCGCTCATAACGGGGCGGCCGAGTGTTCAAGTCACTCAGAACCCACCATTTTAACAATCCATCTACAACTAACCTTCAAAGATTTTTAAAAATCAAAAAAGCTTAAATATTTCAAGTTTATTACCGACTTAAGTAGTTAGTTTATCAAGAATTTAGCTAATTCTAAAAAAGTGTAGTACTTTAAGCGTGTATTTTCGTTATTATCTTTTGCTAATAGCGTCTTTAAATCCCCACACTCTTCTGGCTTGGACAACATCTGTGTGGCTCATATCAACTATCATAAGCTCCTCTTTGTTGCCCAAATGCTCCAGTAGCTCACCGTTTGGTGAAGCCAACAGCGAATCACCATAAAAATTCCAGCTAGCATCTTTATCAACATATTCACCGATTCTGTTTGCTCTTAAAATGTAGCAGTTGTGTGTAAAAGCGCGAGATAAAATCAGTGTTTTCCATCTTTCATAAGATTCAAATGTAGAGATACTAGGAAGTAAAACACAGTCAATATTTTTGTGAGATATCTTACTCCAAAGTTCATCAAAATGGAGCTCAAACCCACTCATTAGTGCAAATTTAAAACCATCTATCTTAAAAATTAGAGGTGTTTGTAGCTCTTTTATCTCGTTAGAAAAAAACTTCTCTTCATTCCAATGTGGATAGTTTATGAGTAGTTGCTGTTGATAATACGCAGTTTTATTTGGAGAAAATTTTGCAACTGTTTTATAGATTTTATCTTTTTTTACAATTATAAGTGGCGCAATAATTGTCATTTTGTAGGTTGTTGAGAGTTCTTTTAAGACTTTTATTTGATGTGCAGATAACTCTTGTATCATACTGCTTGAGAGTGTTTGGAGTTCTTTAAAAAATGGATTTAACACATATTCACCCAAAAGAAGAACTCTTACTCCATTTTTCTCGGCAATGCGGATATAGTTATAGAGTTTAGTAGAGCTCATTCCTTGCGCGCTTAGTTGCAGTACGGCACACTTCATGAGTTCCCTTTTATCTCTTTTATCTTAATCTCTGCACTCTCTAAGATTTTTTGTGCGATCTCAAGCTCGCTCATCCCTTTCTCGTACGCCTTTACGCTATCTTCAAGCGTTATTTGCGGGTCCATTAAAGTCTCAAGTATCTCTTTTGCGCTTTGTAATTTTGACTCAAAGTCCTCTTTAGTGACTTTGTCTTCTTTTGCTTTACTCATTATCATCCTTGTATGCTTCTAAAAACTGTGTAAGTAGAAATTTTATAGTCTCTAGTGTATCCTCATAAGGTTTATCACTCTCTATTAGCTCACTAGCTAGATATGTATGTGCCATTGTTTTGATATTTCCAGCCCTGCGAGTAGTAACATCTTCTGCAAGTCCAATCTCTATGTTTATGGCAAAACTTTTACCAATCTCTCTGGCATTAACTACAACTAAAAAGAGTGTAGCATCGGTTTTTCCAAAGACAAAACCATTTTTTATAAGTCTCTCTTTTATGGTCTCTTCTATATTTTTTTTATCGTCGCTACTTAAAAAATCTGTTTTATTTATAAGATAAAAGTTAAGATTTTTTACATTATCTAGGGTGTAGAGCGATTTTGAAAAAAGTAGAGTGCTAAAACATAGTATAAGCAGTAACTTAATCATTTTTGTTGCTTTTGTTTAAACACATTAAGAGCTTTTTCTGTGTTTTGTAAAAATTCATCTTTTTTCATATATGCAAAAATCTCATGCACACTTTTTTGTGAAGATGGATCTATAAAATAAACCGCCGGAATAAGTTTTGATGCAAACTCTTGTGGAAAACTATCTTTGTCTGCTAACTTATCAACAACAAGAGGAGTAAAATTTTTATTTATACTTGCTTTGACTATTGAATCTTCGAGCGTTTTGTGTTCAAACTTTTTGCACCATGGGCAATAGTCTGAAACTACAACAAGCATCACCATTTTTTTCTGTTCTTTGGCGGTTTTTATGGAAGCACTATAATCTCTTGAGTAGCTCACACTTTTGGCAAACTCATCAATCTGTGCTCCGTAAACTAACGATATAAAAATAGATAAAAATACAAACAGCTTCATAGTAAACTCCTTAGTTTTTTAACGCTTCAGATACATAATCCTTAAACTTGTCAACCTCAACCAAAAAAGCATCGTGCCCATAATCACTTTGTATGTCCTTGTAGAAGTGGTTTGTATTTCCAACTTCGCTAAGCGCATCACTTATCTCTTTCATCTCAAAGTTTTTAAACAGTTGGTCATTGCTAAAACTAAGTAGATGTAACTCGGATTTTATCTTTTTAAGAGCCTCTCCTAAAGAATCAAAACCACGAGACAAATCATATATGTTTATGGCTTTTGTTATGTAAAGATATGATAGTGGGTCAAACCATTTTGTAAAATTATAACCATTGTACTCCAAATAGGACTCAACTTGAAATCTTCCAAAGAGCTCATAAAGCCCATCTGTTAGCCTATATTCTCTGCCAAATTTCTCTCTCATTGATTCTTGTGATAAAAAGCTGATATGTCCAGCCATTCTGCCAACCGCCATTCCTGCCAATCCACTCTCTTTTATGACTTGTGGATCATAGTATCCTTGTTTAAAATCAGGATCTTTTAGTATCGCTTCTTGCGCAACTTTATTAAAAGCAATTGCCCAAGCTTGAGTGGCATGGGTTGTCGCCATCGAGATAATTTTTGACGCAAAATCTGGGTAGTGAATACCGAACATAAGCGCTTGCATACCACCCATAGAACCGCCTATAATGGCGTGAACTTTATGGATGTCAAGTTCACTAAAGAGGATTCTTTGAGCTTTAACCATATCTTTGATAGTTACGACCGGAAACTTATAACGATATGGCTCGTGGGATGGATGTTTAGGACTCATGGGACCAGTGGAGCCAAAGCAGCTGCCTATCACATTTGTGCAGATTACAAAATATTTATCAGTATCTACTGCTTTGCCTGAACCAATAAAAGAGTCCCACCAACCAATTTTATTTTCGTTCTCGTAGGTTCCAGCCGCATGATGCGAACCTGTCAATGCATGACAAATCACAACAACATTGCTTTTATCTTCATTTAGCGTCCCATATGTTTCATAAGTTATATCATAAGGTTCTAAGATTCGTCCACTCTCTAAATAAAGCGGATTTGTAAAGTGTTTAGTGTTGGTTTTTATGTTTAGTGACAAAGTTTTGGCTCTTTTAAAAATAGTGATGTTATTTTAGCAAAAATGCCTTAAAACCTAAAGATGTATCTGTTTATGCAAAAAATATTTTTTGTAAACGCTCGGTTTTGTTTTGTAATAGAACCAAAAAGAACAATTGAGTACAATTAGACAAAAATTATAGGGATAATCAATGAATCATCGTTATATTGGTCGCAGTGGCTTGCGCGTATCGCCAATTTGCCTTGGAACTATGACATTTGGAAGTCAGTGCGACGAGAAGATGGCTTTTAGAATCATGGACAAAGCGTATGAATCTGGGGTAAATTTCTTTGATACGGCAGAGGTTTATCCAATCCCACCAGAAGAAAAACTTGCTGGACTTACAGAAGAGATAGTTGGGCGATGGCTTAAAACAAAACCGCGCGATAGTATTATTTTAGCTTCAAAAGTTGTAGGTGCTGCCTCAGGATGGTTTGTTCCCCCAATTCGTCACGGTCTTACGGCGTGTGATCGTTTTCATATTGAACGAGCAATAGAAGGCTCGCTAAAGCGTCTTAAAACTGATTATATAGATCTTTATCAGATGCATTGGCCAGATTCTATTGTTCCAATAGAGGAGACAATGCGAGCATTTGATGCATTGGTGCAGAGTGGAAAAGTTCGTTATATTGGAACTTCCAATGATACTGCTCGAGGAACTATGAAATCCTTAATGACTTCAAACTATGAAAAACTTTCCCGTTTTGAATCAATTCAAAACAATTTTTCACTTCTCAATCGTCGTGATCTAACAGAGATTGGCGCTTTGTGTCGCGAGGAGAAGATATCGCTTTTACCATATTCGCCTTTAGGTGGTGGTGTGTTGAGTGGTAAATATAATCAAAATATTAATGCACAAGGACGCTTTAGTGATTATGTTAAATCTCCAAATCAACGCCAGAGAGTGATGGCATCACGCTTTTTGAATGATAAAACTTTAGCATCTACAGAAGAATATCTTAATATTGCGCAGGAGGCTGGATTAGATCCAGTAACAATGGCAATTGCGTGGAGTAAGCAGTTTGATTTTGTGGCATCAACAATTATTGGGGCAACAACAGAGAAGCAACTAGACGCCTCATTGTCGGCGATGGACTTGATACTCAGTGATGAGATTTTACAAAAATTAGATGCAGTTCATGCAAAAATACTTTATCCAATGGGTTGATGTCTTTTATTGAAGTTCTTGCAAAATTAAAAAATACACTTACTAATGCTTAGCTTTTCTGCAAGCTTCAATTAACGCCAATAACGATAAAATCCGCCCAATAAAAAATAGGAATGCAAACATAGATGGCGTTAATAAACTTAATAGATATCTCAAAACACTACTCTGCTCAGAAAATTCTCTCAAATATAAATTTTCATGTAGATGAGGGAGAGAGAATAGTTATTATAGGTAAAAACGGCAGCGGAAAATCAACCCTCATGAAGATTGTGAGCGGCACGCTAGCGCAAGATGGCGGAGAGAGATTTACAAGAAACTCTCTTGAGATAAAAATGCTTGACCAAAGACCAGAGTTTAAAGAGGGTGCTACAGTTAGAGAGGCAGTTGAAGATGGTTTGGCTGAACTAAATAACGCAAAAGCTAGATATAACGAACTTTCCATTTTGCTTGGAGATAATTTTGATAATAGAGCTTTAATAGACGAGCATGAAAAATTATCTAGTTATATAGAACATCATGACGCTTGGAATCTTGATGATAAAATAGAGCGGATAATCCAACATTTTGATCTCAAACAGTATGAGCACAAGCCGATTGCAATGCTTAGCGGAGGCGAGCAAAGACGAGTTGCCCTTGCTTCGCTACTTTTACAAAAACCAGATCTCTTGCTCCTTGATGAACCTACAAACCACCTTGATGTTTATATGGTTGAATTTTTAGAAGAGCTTATTTTAAAAGAGAAGTTTACACTTGTTTTTATCTCTCATGATAGATATTTTATAGATAGAATCGCTACAAAATCAATCGAGGTAGAGGATTGTGCACTAAGAGAATATAGCGGTGGTTACAGTAACTACTTGACTCAAAAAGAGGAGTATATGCGAACGCTGGAGAAGCAGCATGACAATCTTTTAAAGACTCTAAAAGCGGAAAATGAGTGGTATTCAAGAGGTGTCAGAGCAAGACTTAAAAGAAATGAGGGTAGAAAAGAGAGACTTTTAGAGCTTCGCGAAGATGCAAAAACAAATCCATCAAAAATAAGAAAAATTTCACTTGAGTTACAAAGAGAAGCAAAACATTTTAATCGTGACAAGAGTGTAAATAAGCAAAAAATGCTTTTTGAAGTTGAGAATCTATCCATAACTCTTGGAGATAAAGAGCTTATAAAAAACTTCACAACTCGCATACTTCAAAAAGATGTTATAGCTATTGTTGGAGCGAACGGGAGCGGTAAATCAACTCTCATAAGAACTCTTCTTGGACGACTAGAACCTAGCGGCGGAAAAATTAAAAAGGGTGAATTTAAGATAGGTTATTTTGACCAACACAGAGAGATGCTTGATGATTCTAAAAACCTTATAGAGACTTTCTGTCCAAATGGAGGAGATAGAGTAAGTGTGCGCGGTTCAGATATGCATGTTTACGGATACCTGAAAAACTTTTTGTTTCCTAGGGAGTTTCTAGATAAAAAAATCGGGATACTAAGCGGCGGAGAGAAAAACCGCATTGCCCTTGCTCTGCTTTTTACAAAAGATGTTGATATTTTGATTTTGGATGAGCCAACAAATGATTTGGATATCCCAACTATCAATATTTTAGAAGAACAGTTAAGCTCATTTCCTGGAGCTGTAATAATCGTAAGTCATGATAGATATTTTGTAGATAAAATTGCAAAAAAACTATTCATCATAAAATCAAATAAAGAGATAGAGGAGTCATATCAACAGTATTCCGAATATTTAGAACTTGAAAAAGAGTTAAATGAGCTAGAAGAGATAGAGAGACTCTCTCTTGAAAAACCAAAATTAACAGAAGTGGTTCAAGAGAAACAAAAAGCAATTAAACTGACATTCAAAGAGAAAATAGCACTAGAAAAACTGCCTCTTGAGATTGATGAGATAGAAATAAAGATAGATGAAAAAAACAGATGTTTAGCAAATCCAAAATGTTATGAAGAGATAGGAATAGTAAAACTAGCAAAAGAGCTTGAGGAGCTAAAGACGCTCTATGAGCAAAAAGTTGAAGAGCTTTTGATTATACAGGAGAAAGAAGAAGAGATAAATTCTTTGTAAATTTATCTCTTTAAAAATTA
This sequence comes from Sulfurimonas sp., assembly GCA_021732045.1. The sequence continues at coordinate 375,448 of JAKFWK010000002.1, read as the reverse complement.
TCGTTTAGCTTCTTGGAGACTATCTGCAATTAAAAACGCAAGTTCAAGTGCTTGATCTGCATTTAGTCTTGGGTCACAGTGGGTATGATAACGAGAGCTTAGATCCTCTTCTGTTACTACAAATGATCCGCCAATACATTCTGTTACATTTTTACCAGTCATCTCTAGATGGACTCCACCACCAAAAGTTCCCTCTGCCTTGTGAACTTGAAAAAATTGTTTCATCTCTTTTAAAACTGAATCAACAGGGCGAGTTTTAAAGTTGTTTGATGATTTAATAGTATTACCATGCATTGGGTCACAACTCCAAACAACACTCATGCCTTCTCTCTCAATTGCTCGAATAAGTCTTGGCATCCCAGTTATTTCATCACCAACCTTATCTGCCCCCATTCTAACTATAACATTTAGTCTTCCGGCTTCATTTTTAGGGTTTAACTTGTGAACTAATCTTATTAAATCATCTTCTTGCATTGATGGACCTGCTTTGATGCCAATAGGATTATGAACACCACTTAAAAATTCCACATGTGCTCCATTTAGCTGACGAGTTCTGTCTCCTATCCAAAGCATATGAGCCGATGTATCGTACCAATCACCAGTTAGAGAATCTTTTCTCGTAAATGCTTCTTCGTAAGGTAAAAGTAGCGCCTCGTGAGATGTATAAAAATCTGTTTCTCGCAATGTTCTGTATGACTTAGAGGTAATTCCACAAGCCTCCATAAAAGTTAATGATTTTCCTATCTGCTCGGCTAACGCCTCATATTTTTTACTAACTTCACCTTGATGTGCAAAGTCTAATGTCCATTTGTGAACTTGATGCAAATCGGCTAGACCACCAGATGCAAAAGCACGGATTAGGTTCAGTGTAGCAGCTGATTGGTTATATGCTTTTATCATTCTTTGTGGATCTGGAATTCTTGAATCAGGTGTAAAATCAACTCCATTTATGATATCTCCGCGATATGCATCAAGCGTAATATCATCTATGGTTTCACTGTCGCTTGAGCGAGGTTTAGCGAACTGACCACCTAATCTGCCAACTTTAACTACGGGAACGCCACCGGCATAAGTCATAACAACAGCCATTTGAAGCAGTGCTTTAAAGGTATCACGAATGTTTGTAGCGTGAAATTCACTGAAACTCTCAGCGCAATCACCACCTTGGAGTAAAAAAGCGTTACCTTGGCTAACATCGGCCAATTGACTTTTTAGAGAACGAGCTTCGCCAGCGAAAACAAGAGGTGGATAATTTTTTAATTCTGATAAAACTCTCTCAAGCTCATCCTTGTTTGGATAAGTTGGTTGTTGTAAAGCGGGTTTATCCCTCCAGCTTGTAGGACTCCAGTGACTCATAATAAACCTTTTATATAGTTTTAATTTTTGCTAGTTTACATTAAAGTACCTAAAATAGCTCTGACTTGCGCCTTATGCTCTGTGGCTGTATGTAGGATGCAAAGCTCTTTTTTATTCTTGTGAATGTATAATAAGAAAATTTTTTGGATTGGAAGCTAAAGTGCAAAAAAAAGATTTAAAAGCCTTAGTTGAAGAGGTTTATGAGAGTTTACTTGTAAAAATTGACATAGAAAAAGATGTATCAAAGGAGCAAGTTATTGGCTACCTAAGAGATGCCATTGAAATTATTTCCAATATTGATAGTCAAAAGATAGATTCGGCAGAGCGTGTAAAATTAGCTTTTCATAACTCATACAAAGAGCTAGTGGAACATAGTTTAACATCTTATGAATCCACAAATGATAAATTTGAAAAGTTGACGCAACTGCATAAAGTGACGCTTGAAGATTGTATTGCAAATCAGATTGATTTGCCAACTCTTGAGGTAAAATTTAGTGAAATTCAACTTCATATGACAAATGAGATAAAAAAAGCAAACGATATAATTTATGATTTATCACAAAAGGTAGCAACTTTAGAACATACCTCAAGTATTGATGCCTTGACAAAAGTTTTCAACAGAAGAGAACTAAGCAGAAGCTTAGATGAGATATTTTCAAATAAAGATAGACCATATGAGCTTCATCTTCTTATGCTAGATTTAGATGATTTCAAAAAAATAAATGATACTTATGGTCATGTGGCTGGTGATAAAATTTTAATATTTGTGTCAAATATTTTAAAGAAAACACTAAGAGATGGTGATAAAATTTTTAGATATGGTGGAGAAGAGTTTCTAATTATGCTGAATCGTAATAGTGATGAGGGGTGTGAACTTATGGCAAATAGACTTTTAAAACTAGTTAGTTCTAATAATCTTATCTATATGGGTGAAAAGATATCTATAACAGCTAGTATAGGAATGACAAAATTGCTAAAAGATGACAATAAAGATAGTTTAATAGCTAGGGTGGATAAAGCTATGTATATTTCAAAAAATAGTGGGAAAAATCAGTTGACTAAGGTTATGGAATAGATGGATTTTAACTATTTTGATATTGTAGTTTTAGTAATAGTTCTTTTTTTGGGTTTCAAAGGTATCATAAACGGCTTTTTTAAAGAGCTATTTGGGTTGGTGGGTATTGTTGGTGGTATCTTTTTAGCTTCACGAGTTGGAGATAGCGTTGGCCAAGTATTAAGTGATATTATATTTAAATTTCAAAGCAGTAGTGCAATCAGCTTTAGCGGTTTTTTATTTACTATAGTCCTGTTTTGGCTTCTTATGCTGGGGGCTGGGATGGCACTCAAGAAGCTAAGTTTTGTTAGTGGACTTGGGGCTTTTGACAAAATCTTAGGATTTTTCTTCTCTGCTAGTAAGTTTTTCTTCATCGCTTCTGTAATAATTTATTCGGCATATAATGTAAAAGCAACAAGGACGACTCTAGACTCATTTATGAAAAACAGTATACTCTTTCCTGCAATGGTTACTACCGGTAGCTATATCATGAAACTTGAGCCACTGGATATTGAGAAAGCTGTAGATGAGAAAGCGGAAGAAGAGCAAAATAAAATCAATAAAACAATAGACAATTCAACGCTTAAAATTGTAGAAGATGCAAAAAGTAAAATCAAAGAAAAAGCAGTTCAAAACTTAAATAGCAAGGGTGAAAAATAGATGCCTGATTTAAAAACAAATTTCAGAGATAAAACAGTAGAGTATACACAATTGCTTAGTGATTTTAAAATACTTCTTAAAGAGAATGGTTTAAAATTTACAATTCAAAGAGAGGTTATACTTGAGACTCTATATAATTCAAATGAGCATTTAACACCGGAGTCTCTTCACAACTTAATTCAAGAAAAATTTCCAAACTTAAACACTGGAATAGCAACAGTATATAGAACGCTCTCACTTTTAGAAGAGTCCGACATGGTTACTTCACTCTCTTTTGGTGCACAAGGTAAAAAATATGAACTCGGTGCAAAATCCCATCATGACCACTTTATATGCACTGTGTGTGGAGTGATTATAGAATTTGTAGATGAAGAGATTGAAGAGAGACAGCGAAAAATTGCAAAAGAGTTAGATTTTGAAATGAGAGATCACTCAATGCAAATTTATGGAATCTGTAAGAACTGTAAGACAAAATAAAAAGGAAAATATATTGGCTTTTGAAAATAAATTTATACAACAAAGAATAGAAAAAGTAGAATTACTTAGAAGTATAGGTGTTAATCCATATTCAAATGATTCTAAAAGAAATACAACAATAGCGAAATACTTAAATGTAAATTCAGATGTTGCAAGCAAAGAGAATCAAAGAGATGAAAAAAGACACTACATCGTAAGTGGTCGTATAAAACTCTTTAGAATTATGGGTAAAGCAAGCTTTATTGCTATTGAGGATGAGAGCGGAACTCTTCAGGTTTATATAGCAAGAGATAATTTTGTTGAAGGATTTTATAACGATATATTTAAGAAAAACATAGAAGCTGGCGACATTGTTGAAGTTGGAGGATATCCGTTTGTAACTGGAATGGGCGAGTTATCTCTGCATGCAGATAGCTTTAAACTACTCACAAAAGCTATAGCGCCACTACCTGAAAAATTCCATGGAATTACAGATAAAGAGACAAGATATAGAAAAAGATATTTAGATCTTATTATGAATGCAGAGGTTAGAAAAACATTTAGAACTCGTTCAAAAGTCATCTCTTTAACTAGACGATTTTTTGAAGATAAGGGTTTTTTAGAGGTTGAGACGCCAATGATGCACCCAATTGCCGGTGGTGCAAACGCTAAACCTTTTGTTACGCATCACAATGCACTCGGTATTGATAGATACCTAAGAATTGCACCAGAGTTATATCTAAAGAGATTGATTGTTGGTGGTTTTGAAGCAGTTTTTGAGATAAATCGTAACTTTAGGAATGAGGGAATGGATGCTACGCACAATCCTGAATTTACTTCAATCGAGTTTTACTGGGCATATAAAACATATAAAGATTTGATAGAGATTACAAAAGAGTATTTTCGTTATCTTTTTAATCATTTAGATTTGCCCACTATGCTTCCTTATGGTGATTTAGAGGTTGATTTTTCAGACTTTAGTGAAATTCCACTTGTTGAGTCCTTGTACACGATTGGTGGAGTTCCACAAGAGGTTGTAAATGATAAAAACAAAATTTTAGAGTTTTTAAAATCTAAAAATATAACAGTAAAACCAAACTTATCATTGGGTCAACTTCAAGGTGAACTTTTTGATGAGTTTGTTGAAGAAAAACTAATAAATCCTACATTTATAACGGAATATCCAGTTGAAATATCGCCTCTGGCAAGAAGAAGTGATATTGATTCAAATGTAACAGAGAGATTTGAGCTATTTATTGCTGGTCGTGAAATTGCAAATGCTTTTAGTGAGTTAAATGATCCAGTTGATCAATATGAGAGATTCAGAACTCAAGTTGAATCAAAAGATTGTGGTGATGATGAAGCTCATGAGATGGATGAGGATTTTGTAGAGGCACTAAGCTATGGTATGGCTCCAACTGCAGGGCAGGGAATAGGCATAGATAGACTTGTAATGCTCCTGACTAATGAACACTCCATTAGAGATGTGTTGCTATTTCCAGCCATGAAGCCACTTCATAGTGATGAGCAGTGTGAAGAAGAAAATTAATTAAACAAAGGATAATGTATGAGTTTTTTAAAAGAGTATGATAGTGAAATTTTTGAGTTATGTGAAAAAGAGTTGGAGAGACAGACTGACCATTTAGAGATGATAGCATCTGAGAATTTTACGCTTCCAGCTGTAATGGAGGCGATGGGTTCGGTGTTCACAAACAAGTATGCAGAGGGTTATCCTGCTAAGCGTTACTATGGCGGTTGTGAGTATGCTGATGGTGTTGAGCAGTTAGCGATAGATAGAGCTTGTGAGCTTTTTGGATGTAACTTTGCTAATGTTCAGCCACACTCTGGAAGTCAAGCAAATGCCGCTGTCTATGCGGGTCTGCTTAAAGCTGGAGATAAACTGTTGGGTATGGATTTAAGTCATGGTGGTCACTTAACTCATGGTTCAAAACCTAGTTTTTCAGGTCAAAACTATTCAAGTTTTACTTATGGCGTTGAGCTTGATGGTCGTATGAATTATGATAAGATTATGGAGATTGCAAAAGCAGTTAAACCAAAAATCATCGTTTGTGGAGCTTCTGCTTATGCAAGAGAGATAGATTTTAAAAAATTCCGTGAGATAGCTGATGAAGTTGGAGCTATTATGTTCGCCGACATTGCTCATGTTGCTGGACTCGTAGTTGCAGGTGAGCATCCAAATCCATTTCCACATGCCCATGTTGTAACAACAACTACCCATAAAACTCTTGCGGGACCAAGAGGCGGTATGATTATGACAAATGATGAAGAGATAGCAAAAAAGATGAACTCTGCAATTTTCCCTGCTCTTCAAGGTGGTCCGCTTGTTCATGTGATAGCTGCTAAGGCAGTAGGTTTTAAATATAATCTGTCTCCAGAATGGAAAGATTATGCAAAACAAGTTAAAGCGAATGCTAAAGTCTTGGCTGAAGTTCTTTTAAAAAGAGGCTTTGATTTAGTAAGTGGTGGGACTGACAATCATCTTGTTTTAGTATCATTTATAAATCGCGAGTTCTCAGGAAAAGATGCAGATATTGCACTTGGAAATGCTGGAATAACAGTAAATAAAAATACAGTACCAGGTGAAACAAGAAGCCCTTTCGTTACTTCAGGTATCCGCATTGGAAGTCCTGCTTTGACATCTCGTGGTATGAAAGAGAGAGAGTTTGAGTTTATTGCTAACAAAATAGCTGATGTCCTTGATAATATAAATGACATCGCCATGCACACAAAAATCAAAGAAGAGTTAAAAGAGTTGGCTCAGAATTTTGTAATATATAATCAATCAACATACTAGGAGATAATCACTATGGTTGCAATGGATTTAGCTCTTATTAAAATGCTTACTGATCACTACTGGGTCAAAAAAGATAGTGTTGTTGATAAATTGGTCTTTAAAGGTCGTACTTTTTATAATAAATTTGAGAAGATTAACGCGACTCTCTCACAATCTGTTATCAATCAGCATTTAAAGGGAGAGATTACTGTTGCACACTCTTTGATTAACAAAAGTGGTAAAGTTGAAAATATTGTAATTGATTATAACGGAAGAGATCCTGAGAGATTTTATCATAAGGCACAACTTCTTCTTCGTGAAGAGGGGTATATAAATTTCACAGCCTATAAAACAAAAACAGAGGGGCATCTTCATGTCTATATCCACAAAGGACATACTACTCTTCAAGAAGCTATTCAACTTGGAAAAATGATCTCTATGAAACTGGCAGCGAAACAACCCAATCAATGGAGAATGTTCCCAAATGCCGATATGCCAGATGAGTATAATATTTTGACAATACCATACGATGTTTACGCAAAAGAGCGCGGAGCTTCTTGGTCAAAACATATGTAGTAATAGGTCTAGCTATTTTTTAGTTGGACATAAAATATATATTTTTTGGTATTATTAGAGTTAATTTTTTAAAAGGGTTTATAGATGGAAGAAAAAAGTGAACTAAACGATATTATATTAAATAAAAATACATCTTCAACAAATAACAAAAAGATTGTTTTAGCTGTTGCTACGCTGGGAATAATTTTAATAGTTGTTGTTATGTTAATGAATACTATTACCTCAAAGGGCACCGATAACCTTCCTCAGGCAATTCTTCCACCAGCACCAGAGATAAAAAAACCAAAAGTAGCAGAAAATGAGCCACTTTTTGAAGAAGTTCCAGTTATTCAAGACGGAACTCAAAATGGTGATTCACTTGAAAAAATTGCACAAAAACTAAAAGAAGAGAGTAGTAAAGAGGTGATGCAAGATGTTGTTCCCCAAGAGATAGTTAGCCCTGATAGCGTAGAAGCAGTTCCTTCAAGTGTAATTATAAAAAAAGAGAAAACTAAAGAGAGTATGCCCGCTCACGAAATTGTAAAAAAAGAGAAAACTAAAGAAATTCTAACTCCTAAAGAAGTTGTAAAAAAAGAGAGAGTCAAAGAAATTAAAGCTCCTAAAGAAGTTGTAAAAAAAGAGAAAGTTAAAGAAACTATAAAGAAAAAAGAAGTTGAAGAGAGTGTAAAAGCAGAGCCTTCAAAAATAGTTATTAAGCCATCTCAAGAGCTAAAGAGTAATAGTAACGAGATTTATTATATTCAAGTTGGCTCTTTCACAAAAAATGAACCTAACAAAAACTTGTTAGAATCTATTGGAAAATTAGGATATAAATATAAATTTCATAAAGTAAAAAATGACTCTACTGAGCTCAGTAAAGTTTTAGTTGGTCCTTTTGGTAGCGACAAAGAAGCAAGAGAGGCTCTAAAGGCTGTGAGAAGTTCTGTAGAGCCTGGCGCATTTTTAACTAAAATACAATAATTATGCTCCTCCTTTGGAGCAAACTCTCTCACAAGGTATCACTTTGATTTATTCCAAGCAATTTACTCAAGATCAGTTGGCCCCAATCGCTGTTTATGCAAAATTAAAATCAATTTTTAAAGATGAAATCTCTTATCTTTTTGAGAGTGCTGGTGGTAGTGATGGAAACTATAGTTTTATATGTATTGGAGCTAGAGAAAGACTCCAATATATAAACAATCAAACAATCTACACAGATGCCAATGGTGCCTCTCATGCCAAAAGTTACTCCCCATTTATTTTTTTAAAAGAGTACTACAAAAATATAGATACTAGCATATACAAAAGCGCGTCAAAAGAGCTAAAAATTGGCTATGTTGATGGTTTTATAGGTTATATTGGTTATGACATGGTAAAAGTTTTTGAGCCGAAATTAAACTCAAGTATGAGCAATCTTCGGGATGAGTTAAATACTCCAGACTTGGACTTGATGCTTCCAAAAATCGTTTTAGTTTATTCTCATAAAAATCATAAAATCTCTCTTATTAGTACAATCTTAGAGATGAGCAACAAGTTTGATGAGATAGAAAATGAACTAAAAAGCTCTTATGAGTATATTCCTATGAAGAAAAATATTGGAGATGATAAGGGCAGTTTTGCGTTTTCTAAAGAGCAATTTTTCAAAATGGTTGATAATTCCAGAGAGATGATAAGAAGTGGGGATGTTTTTCAAATCCTCATGACAAATCGTTTTACAAGAAATATAAAAGTTGATCCATTTAGTTTTTATAGAGTCCTACGAACAAAAAATCCATCGCCTTATATGTTCTTAATGGAGTATGAAGATTTTAACATAGTTGGAAGCTCTCCTGAGGTTATGGTTAGACTAACAGATGGCGAACTTCTGCTTCGCCCGATTGCTGGAACAAGAAAAAGAGGCGGCACGAGAGAGAGAGATACAGAGCTTGAGTACGAACTTTTAAATGATCCAAAAGAACTCGCAGAGCATCTGATGCTTATAGATTTGGGTAGAAATGATGTGAGTCGTGTTGCAAAAACTGGGAGCGTTAAGGTTGAAAATATGATGCATATTGAGAAGTTTTCTCATGTTATGCATATAGTTTCAGATGTTACTGCACAGCTAGATGACGATAAAGATATGTTTGATCTTTTTATGGCAACTTTTACAGCAGGAACTATGACAGGTGCACCAAAAATCCGTGCAATGGAGCTTATAGCTGAGTATGAGGGAATCAAAAGAGGTTTTTATAGCGGGAGTATAGGTTACTTTGGTTTCGATGGAAATATGGACAGCGCTATAACTATAAGAACTGCTATGGTTAAAAAAGATAAGGTTGTCCTGCAAGCTGGTGCTGGAGTGGTTGCTGATAGTCAAAATGAGCTAGAGTATCTGGAAGTTAAAAACAAGTTGGGTGCACTTGTTCATTCACTTGAAGATTTAGACTAATACGCTATGAAACTATTTGCTATTTTTGGCAATCCAGTTGAGCACTCTCGTTCCCCGCTTATGCACAACAGTGTTTTTAAAAACTTAAATTATAGAGCTTGCTACACAAGAGTTCATCTAAGCGATGGTTTAAAACTAAGAGAAACTTTCTTCTCTTTAGGTTTAAGTGGGGCAAATGTAACTGTTCCACATAAAGAAGTGGCGTTTGAAGCGTGCGATGAAGTTAGAGGTTTTGCAAAAAAAATAGGTGTTGTAAATACTCTTGTAAATGAAAATGGCAAACTCGTAGGCTATAACACCGATGCTGATGGTTTTGTCTGCTCCATAAAAGAGTTTGGTAGGATAAAAAAAATACTTATTTTGGGCGCTGGCGGAACAGCAAAAGCGTTAGCGTCTAGGTTTGTGCAAGAAGATATGGAAGTTACTATTTTAAACAGAAGTGCGGATAAACTGACATATTTTAAAAATCTAGCTCAGTTTTGCTACTCATGGGAAGAGTTTAAACTAAGTAGTTATGACTTGGTAGTAAACACAACAAGTGCTGGTTTAAAGGATGAAGAACTTCCTGCTCCTAAAGAGATTATTGAAGTTATTTTGGATAATACAGTTTTTGTAGCAGATGCAATTTACGGCAAGTTAACACCATTCTTGCGTCTTGCAAAAAATAAAAACATAAGATTTAAAGACGGCGCAGATATGCTTTTAGAGCAGGGTATTTTGGCAAACGATTTGTTTGTAAATCATGAGTTAGATTTAGTGGATATCAGAAAATATATGTCTAGAAGCTTTGCAATATAGAGAGAATTTTTTCACTCTTCCTCTTTATAGTTTTCCTTAAAACAGATGTTGTTTGTGTACCAGATGGCAATTTCTGCATCACTATATCGATATTCTCTATTATTCGCTGGAAGCGAGCTGTTTCTAAGATAAGAACCAATAATCCCAACAGCTATAAATGAGAGAGCAAGAGCAAGAAGAGCAATAAAGTAGTCATACAAATACCACGCCACTAAGCTAATAAAAGGTGAGCTGAATCGCAAAAAAATCCCAATCAAAAAAGCGATAACTTTACATTTTCTTGTCTGTAGTTTTGGAGTTGGTTTTATAAATTCAATAAAATCTGGCTGCATAAGGCATCACCTTTTTTGGTAAATTATAGCAGATTAATTTTATATATTCCAATTATTGTTTTATTACACTAAGATAAGTTTAGTCATAAAGACTAAACTTAGTTGATAATCTTCTTAGCATTTACTTTTTTTTGTTAAACTTACAAGAATTTTTACAAAAAAGGACATATAAATGGCAAAACATCAATTTCAAACAGAAGCAAACAAAATCTTACACTTAATGATCCACTCACTCTACTCAAACAAAGAGATTTTTCTTCGTGAGTTAGTCTCAAACGCCTCAGATGCGCTAGATAAACTCAATATGTTAGTTTTAACTGATGACGCATATAAAAATGTAAGTTTCTCTCCACGCATAGATATCATAGCTAACAAAGAGGCTAAAACTTTAACGATTAGCGACACCGGTATCGGTATGAATGAAGATGATTTGATGAATAATCTTGGAACTATCGCAAAATCTGGTACAAAAGCATTTTTAGAAAATATGTCAGGCGATCAGAAAAAAGATTCTAATCTTATTGGTCAATTTGGTGTTGGTTTTTACGCTTGTTTTATGGTTGCGCACAAAGTTGAAGTTACATCAAAAAAAGCAGGTGAAGAGAGCGCGTATTTGTGGACAAGCAGTGGCGATGGTGAGTTTGAGCTAGAGAGTGCAACTAAAGACGGACACGGAACCACTATTGTTATGTATCTAAATGATGACGAGATGGAATTTTTAGAGGCTCATAGAGTAGAATCTATCGTTAAAAAATATTCAAATCATATTCCATTCGCAATATTTATGGATAAAGAAAAATATGTTTCAGCTAAAAAAGATGAAGATGGAAAAGAGATAGAGCCATCAAGAACGGATATAGAAAATACTCAAATTAATCGTGCTAATGCACTCTGGACAATCTCAAAAAATGAGATAAAAGATGAAGAGTATAAGGATTTTTACAGCTCAATCGCTCACTCTTCAGAGGAGCCTTTGGCGTGGATGCACAACAAAGCGGAGGGCGCTATTGAGTATACAACACTTTTTTACATCCCAAGTAAAGCGCCTATGGATCTCTATAGAGTTGACTATAAAACAGGAATCAAGCTCTACATAAACCGTGTTTTCATAACAGATGATGAAAAAGAGTTAATGCCGACATATTTGAGATTTCTGCGCGGTGTAATCGACTCAAAAGATCTTCCATTAAATGTTTCTCGTGAGATTTTACAATCAAACGCAGTAATGGCAAAGATTAAAAACGCTTCTGTGAAAAAAGTACTCTCAGAACTTGCAAAATTGGCTAAAAATGATAAAGAAAAGTATAGTAAATTCTATGCTGAATTTGGCAATGTTTTAAAAGAGGGACTCTATAATGATTTCTCAAATCGTGAAAAAATTCTAGAACTTTTACAGTTCAACACACTAAATTCAAGTGAAAAAATAGATATAGAAGAGTTTGTTAAAAATGTAAATACTGATAAAAAAGAGATCTACTATATCACTGGTAAAACCACATTAAGTATGTTAAAAAATTCACCATCATTAGAGAGATTTAAGTCTCGTGGAATTGATGTTTTAGTTTTAAACGAAGAGATAGATGCCATTATATTCCCAATGGTAACTGAGTATAAAGAGTATAAGCTTGTTCCAGTTGCTGATGCAAAATTCGAGGAGAGTAATGAAGAGAAAAAAGAAGAAGAGGAAGTTGCAAAAACTTATGAAGGCTTAGTAAAAGAGTTTAAAGACGCTCTTGGAGATAGCGTTAAGTCTGTTGAGACAACATTTGATTTGACTGATTCTCCTGTTGCAATAAAGGTAGATAAAGAAGATCCATCTTACATGATGGCACAGATGATGAGACAAATGGGACAAGGCGCTGATGTGCCGGCTCCAGCTCCAATTTTTCAGATAAACCCTAAGCATGAGCTTATAATCAAGCTAAAAGAATCAGTTGATCAAAATCTTATTAATGATGCTGCTCATGTTTTACTAGATCAAGCGAAACTTTTTGATGGTCAAGAGCTCGGTGATACAGCAGAATTTATCGCTAGATTAAACAGAATTATAAGTAAAGCTATATAATATTTACAAATAACACTCTTTTGTGTTATTTGAACTCTTTAATGATTGCAACCATTATCCTTTTAATATCAAAATTCTTTATAATAATTTTTATTATTACTTTTTAGTCAATAGATAAGATAATTATGGTATCTTACAAATATGATTAATATATACAAAGAGAAAAGAGAGCAGAAAAATGCTGAGCTTCGCATTTTAATTGATAAGATGCTTGATGATGGAAACTACTTTTTAGATAAATATTTTAAAGATTTAGATATAGCTGAATATAGATATGACATCTTAGAAGCTATGGAAGAGCTATGTTTAGATAGATCTGAGGTTATTCAGCTTGTTGAAGATTATGTTATACAAATATTAAAATCAAAATCAAAATTTGATAAATATATAGACAAACTAATAGATGATAGCAGTAAAAACATTGACTTGGATTATGGTGATATAGTAAATCTTGCACATAAAAACCTTGGTGTTGCAAGAAATCTTAGGATTAAGGATGCGTCTATAGTGCTGGAAGTCATTATGTCTAAAACGGACCTTGATTATCTTCGTTTGTGTGCAAAGGCTTTGGAGATATTGGCGGTAAAATTAAATCCGAAATGCGCATATGATACATTGAGTTTAATACGAGTAAAAAATTCCCTATAAAGATATACTTATTATTGCGTTGTGTGCCAACTAAACTCTTTTTGTTTTTTTAAAGTTGATTTGTCTTCCTTTGTGACTGGTAAAACAAATGCAAGTATGATAAATAAAAACGAAAAAATAATTGCACCTAAGATAGCAAGAACAATTTTTAGTTTAAAATCACTCATTATAAATTCACCTTTATTTTATCTATTAAGAGCGGTTGGTTGTCATATAGATCCAAAACTCTTTATGAGAGTAGCCTTTGTCTAGAAAATAAAGCTGCAGTATTGCAACTCTATAAAGTGTAATAATCATTTTTACAAATGGAATAAAAAGAGATATAGACACTAAAAGTGATTGTTCTTTATTGCCTTTTGATTCTATCATCTCGTGCACACCTATGTTTTTACTTAGATATACACCAAAAAAGATTGAAAAAGTAAAGTTTAAAATTATTCCAAAAATAATATATGCAAAAAAATCTTGCTCATTCATTCCAGCGATCATTGTTAAAATTCCTTGTTTAAATAGTAAAAAATTTTATCTAAAATAAACTTTTTTACTCATAAGTTTTTATTTTCTCTTTTGTAAAAAAAGTTCCAAACGGTACAAGCGATGCCAGAAAAAATATGAGAGTATATTTAAGTGACCATTTTGCATCAAGAGAAGCCTTAATGAGCAAAAAACAAAATATTATAAATAAAATTCCATGAATCATACCAACAACTTTTACGGCGATTGGAAATGCAAAAAAATATTTCATAGGCATCGCGATAAAAAGCAATATAATATATGAGTATCCTTCTGTTGTGTTGATCTGTCCAAATTTTTTAACACTATTTTTTATCATAAAAACTCCTGGTTGTTTTGTTGGCGAATTGTATTATCTTTTTAACTTTTTTTAGAAATTTATAAGAAAAATGGAAACTCTTTTTAAACATATTTATCATACAATTATATAAATTTGTAGCTAGAAGGTGTATTTATGGAAACTAATCTTGTTGTAGAGGGTGCTAAAATTATGCTGTTAGGTACAGGAACTGTTTTCTTGTTTATAGCAATAATGATAGTGGCAATGAATACTATGTCAGCTATTTTAACCAAGCAGTACCCAGAAGCAGATCCTATAGAGATAAATAATCAATTAAATAATCAAAAAATTGTTGCAGCGATTGTAGCTGCAATAAAACATCATAGAAGTTAGGGAGTAAATATGGCAAAAAAATTTATAGATGTAATGGATACAACATTCAGAGATGGCTTCCAGTCAGTTTTTGGTGGTCGTGTATTGATGAATGATTTTTTCCCAGCTGTTGACGCGGCAAAAAATGCAGGAATAACTCACTTTGAATTTGGTGGTGGGGCGAGATTTCAGTCCCTGTATTTTTACCTGAGAGAAGACGCGTTTGAGATGATGGATAAATTCCGGAGTATTGTGGGTCCTGATGCAAACCTTCAAACTCTTGCTCGTGGAGTAAATACAGTAATGCTAGATACTGGTTCTAAAGACTTGATAGACTTGCATGCAAAAATGTTTAAAAAACATGGAACTACGACCATTAGAAACTTTGACGCTCTAAATGATATTGAAAATCTTAGATATTCTGGTGAGAGAATCGTGCATCATGGACTTAAGCATGAAGTTGTTGTAACAATGATGGATCTTCCTCCTGGTTGTCATGGTGCGCATACTGCTGAGTTTTATGAGAAAATCCTTCGTGAAATCCTAGATAGTGGTATCCCATATAGCAGTATATGTTTTAAAGACGCATCTGGAACATCAAATCCACAAAAAGTGTTTGAAACTATTACGATGGCAAGAAAGTTAGTTCCAGAGGGAACACATCTTCGTCTTCACACACATGAAACAGCTGGCGTATCTGTTGCTGGTTATATAGCTGCTCTTGAGGCTGGTGTTGATGGAATTGATATGGCGGCTTCTCCTGTTAGTGGAGGAACAAGTCAGCCAGATATCTTAACTATGATTCATGCTACAAAAGGTATGAATTATGATCTTGGCGGATTAGAAATTAACAAAATATTAACTTACGAGAAAGTGTTACAATCTTGTTTGGCGGACTATTTTATGCCTCCTGAAGCAACTATGGTTTCTCCACTTATTCCATTTTCGCCAATGCCTGGCGGTGCGCTAACTGCAAATACACAGATGATGCGTGATAATGGTATATTAGATAAATTCCCAGAAGTTATAGCTGCTATGACGGAAGTTGTAGAAAAGGGTGGCTATGGAACATCTGTAACCCCAGTATCTCAATTTTATTTTCAACAAGCACTAAACAATGTTATGCAAGGTCCATGGAATGCAATTGCTCCAGGCTATGGAAGAATGGTTCTTGGATATTTTGGAAAAACTCCAGTTGCACCAGATCCTGAGATTGTAAGAATTGCTTCTGAGAAGTTAGGTTTGCCGCCCACTACCGAGAAAGCTCTTGATTTAGCAAATGCTGATGAGAGTAAATCTGTAGAGACTTGGATAAATAGACTTAAAGAAGAGGATGTTGAAATCACAGAAGAGAACATCTTTATTGCAGCAGCATGTCAAGATAAAGGAATTGCTTTTTTAAAGGGTAAGGGCGAATTAAATGTTCGTAAAATATCAGAGATGAAAAAATTAGAAACAAAAACAGAGCAGGGAGAGTCAAATATGGGTAGCGGAAATTATACAGTAGTGGTTGATGGTCAAAAATTTAGTGTTCAAGTGGCTGAGGGTGATGCAAACATTCAAGTAACAGCAGTAAATGGAGAGAGTACATCAACTCCAGCGGCACCAACTGCTCCAGTAGCTGCAGCGGTTTCAGGGATAAATATCAAAGCGCTTTTACCTGGAAGTGTTTGGAAGATAGTTGCTAATCCAGGTCAGAGTGTTCAAGAGGGTGATGTTATTTTAATACTTGAATCTATGAAAATGGAAATTGATATTATTGCACCAAAAGGTGGTGTAGTCAAGTCTATTAATGTTGCTACAAATGATAAAGTAGTTGAAGGTCAGATAGTAGCTGTGCTAGGATAGATATATGAAAAAAGTCATAATAAAGTTTTTTGTACTATTTATGTTGTTTGGTTTAAATAGTGCTTATGCAAATGTCTCTTCAAGTATTAGTGTTGAAAAAGAAGAGAACTATATCCCAAAGCCCTTCTCTGAAATGATAGTTGGATTTCTAGAGTCAACGGGAATAAATGCGTTTATTAATCCAAGTCCAGATGAGTTAAACTCCCATGGTGAACAGATGAGCGATTTCCATAAAACTTGGGGACGCCTGATTATGATACTGGTCACATTTATGCTCTTTTATCTGGCAATAAAAAAGGAATTTGAACCGCTTCTACTCCTGCCGATAGGCTTCGGTGGTCTTCTTGCGAATATACCAATAGCTGGCATAAGTGGCCCAGACGGACTCCTTGGAATTATCTATAGTATGGGTTTATCAAATCAACTTTTCCCGCTTTTGGTATTTATGGGTGTTGGAGCAATGACTGATTTTGGTCCACTCTTATCTAACCCAAAGACTGCTCTTTTAGGTGGTGCTGCTCAGTTTGGTATATTTGGAACTCTTATTGGTGCAGTGGTGTTGTCTCAGTATACAGATATTTTCAGCTTTACTCTTCAGCAATCATCTGCAATTTCAATAATCGGTGGCGCAGATGGCCCGACATCAATCTATGTTGCAACAAAACTTGCTCCTGAGCTTCTTGGGGCAATAGCTGTTGTGTCATACTCATATATGGCGATGATCCCAATCATTCAACCTCCAATTATGAAAGCGCTAACAAGTGAGAGAGAGAGAAAAATAAAGATGAGTACTCTTCGCCATGTTTCGCGTCTAGAGAAACTAATATTTCCGCTTATGGTTCTAGTGCTTGCTATCTTAATTTTACCAGAGTCAACCCCGTTAATCGGTGCTTTTATGTTTGGTAACTTTTTAAAAGAGTCTGGCGTTGTAGATAGACTCTCCGATGTTATGCAAAATGTACTTATCAATACTGTTACAATATTTTTAGGTCTAGCTGTCGGTTCTAAACTTGTGGCTGATCAGTTTTTAGTGGCGGAGACGCTTGCAATTTTAGCTCTTGGGATTGTTGCTTTTTCTGTTGGAACGGCTTCTGGTATTATAATGGCCAAAATAATGAACCTTTTTCCTGGAAGTAAAATAAATCCTCTGATTGGTTCAGCTGGCGTCTCTGCTGTTCCTATGGCTGCTCGTGTTTCGCACAAGATGGGCTTGGAGTATGATAGAACAAATATGCTCTTGATGCATGCGATGGGTCCAAATGTTGCAGGTGTTATTGGCTCAGCTATTGCCGCTGGAGTGATACTGTCAATATTTAAATAGGTTCATAGCGCCTCTTGCCTTTATAAGAGGTGCTATGTTTTGCAATTTTTTTTACTTAGTTTGGTTTCGTCATAATTTTAATTATTAACGGTAAGATATTATGGCTTTTTGTTTTATCTATAAATCCATCTGCTCCTAAAACTTCTGCTTCTCTTTTGTTATTGTTTCCAGTCATAGAACTATTTACGATTATTGGAATATTTTTTGTTTTGGGATTATTTTTTAAGAGCTTAACTACTGTAAATCCAGACATCTCCGGCATCTCTATGTCCGTAATTATAGCTGGAATCCGTGAAACATCGTCTCCGAGAGCATTTATATAATCAACAAGAAGTTTCCCATTGTTAAAAAGTTTCATTTTTATTTGAGAGTTTTCAAAAATCTGGGTTAAATGTTTCTGTGCTGTTTTTGAATCTTCAGCAATTAAAACAATACCATTTTTAAGTTTTATAGGGATTTCAATTTTTGATAAATTTAGAGGCGATTCATTAACATCTACCATAGCTTGCGGAACAACATCTGCTAGGAGTTTCTCATAATCTAGTATCAGACAAATACTGCCATCTTCTAATCTTGTGTCATTGATTACAACATTGTTATCACCAACTCTATAGCTATCTGGCGCGTGCATTTCGTTCCAGTTTTTCTTGATTACTCTAAAGGCTGACATTATTCTAAGACCAATAATTATTCCATTGAAGTCGCAAATAAGTATATTTGATCTACCTAACTCTTCTCTTGTGAGGGCTATTCCAAGCCATGATGGGAGATTAAGTATTGGGATTTGTAATCCGCGAAGGACTATTGTGCCTTCAAGCATCGCATGCGAAGATGGAATTTGGGTTAAATAGTGGTTTTTTGACTCCACCACTTCTCTGGTTTTAAAAACATTGATAGCATAGTAAGCAGAGTCTGATTTGTCACTCACTCTAAACACAAGTAGTTGTAACTCATTATTTTTTGCTAGATTTGTGGCAGAATCTACATTATCCAAGACAGACATAATTCTCCTTTTTGGTATATTTTAGAAATATTTTTTGAGTTAATATACTTTATTAAATACTGCTTTATAATACCAAAAAAATAAATGGATAATGCTTAAATATTAGTAATGAAGTGGTAAAATCAGCACTAATTATTTATGCTAAAAGGGATTTTGTATGGTTAGAATTTTTATAGCTCTTACTTTTGTGGTTACTTGTTCTTTTGCGAAAGTTTACTATGCGAAAGTTGAGCCATTTGAGCTTAGAAATATATCATCAAGCGTCGCTGGACTGGTTATCAGTGCTGATGAAAATCTAGTCGGCACAAAACTCTCCTCCTCTGCTTTTGTCGTGATAGATTCAGAAGTTGATAGAGAAGAGTTGGGTTACATTCAGAGCAAAATTATCTCCATAAAAGAGATTATAAAAGTTAACGAAAGCGTCTTGTTAAATCTATCTGATACTTTGAGTAAAAAACGAGAAAATTATAAGAAAGTAGAGGGTTTAAAGTTTAAATCCACTGTGGAAAAAGATAAAGAGTTTTATGACCTTGTCTCTAATGAAAATCTATATCTGAGCACAAAAAAAGAGATTGAAAATCTAAAAATACAAATTAGCGATATGAAGCTAAGAGAAGTCCAGCTTCAAAGAACGCTAAGAGATAAAAAAATAAGCGCCAAAGGATTTACTCTTTATGAGTTGCTTGTAAAATCTGGACAGGTGGTTGGAATTTCTACTCCTATTGCAAAAGTTGCAGATGTATCTAAAGCAAAACTTACTCTGTATCTTGATGAGGCGGATGTAGCGAATGCAAAACAAAAAGTTATATATATTGATGGTATTAAAACATCATATAAAATATCAAGATTGCTGAGTATTGCTGATGGTAAAAATATATCAAAATATATGGCACAGATAGTTATAGAGTCTCCAAAGCTATTTTCAAAACTTGTTAAAGTTGAAGTTGAAGATAAATAACATGAAAAAAACTACAGCATGTCCACTGGATTGTTATGACGCATGTGAGATTGTTTATGATGATGGTGTGTTAAAAGGTCTGAAATCCGGACACACTAATGGCTTTTTGTGCCCACATTTAAATCATTATGAAAAGCATCAAATCATAACTAAGCCGAGATATAACGGTATAGAGATAAGTTTAGAAGAAGCTATTGTAAAACTAAAAGAGATAATTTTCTTAACTCAAAAAAGTGAGATATTGCACTATCGTGGCTCTGGAAACTTTGCTCTTATGCAAGAGGTGACTGATCATTTTTTTGCTTCATTTGGAGCAACACTAATAGATGGAACTCTTTGTGACGGAGCAGGGGAAGCTGGGATTATTCAAGGTAGAGGAAGCAATAAAAATATGTCAATCCAAGAGATAGCAAAATCTGAGGTTGTGATATTTTGGGGTAGAAATCCGCACACAACTTCTACTCATCTGCTACCGCTTATTAAAGATAAAACTATTATTGTTATTGATCCTCTTAAAACAAAAATAGCTAAAATTGCTGATTTGTATATTCAGATAAAACCGCGTGGCGATAAGCTTTTAGCAATGCTACTTAGTCGTTTTTTACATATAGAAAATGGTTGTGATATTGAATATTTGGATGAGTATGCAAGTGATTATGAGGAGTATTATGAGCTTACTCAAAGTATAAGAATAAAAGCAACACTAGAGCAGATAGATGTGACACTTGGAGAAGTTGGAGCAGTTTTAGATCTGGTTAGAGGCAAAAGAGTAGCCATCGTTTGTGGTGTAGGCATACAAAAATATAGTGATGGTGCTGATATTATGAGAGCCATCGACGCATTTGCTGTTATGCTGGGGCTTTTTGGTAAGGAGGGCTGTGGCGTGGCATATCTTGGTGAATCAAAAGCTGGAATCACTTCGCCATTTTTTAGAGATGCAAAAAGAGTCTCAAAAGTAGATACTGAATTTTCTGATTACAAAACACTCTTTGTTCAGGGCGCAAATCCACTTTCTCAGATGCCAGATACTCTAAGGGTGCGAAAGTCAATGTCAGGACTACAAAATGTAATCTATTTCGGACTTCATGAAAACGAGACAAGCGAGATAGCAAATCTAGTTATACCCGCTAAGAGTTTTTTGTATAAAAATGACTTGCGGACATCATATTCACACAATGCGATGATGCTTATGCCAAAAGTTGATGAGCGTAAGAGTGGAATTAGCGAGTATGATTTGAGTGCTTATTTGTGTAGAGAGTTTAATATCGAGATAGAAAAAGAGGAGTTTTATATAGATCACTTTAAAAATTTTGCTATTAAGAAAATGGACGGCGTCTTCTATGTAGAAAGCAGGGAAGAGATACCGTATCAAGATGGTTTTGACACAAAAAATGGCAAGTTTTTATTTCTAGAAGAGTTTGAAATAGGAATGGATACAAATGAAAAGTTCCATCTTATAACACCAAAGAGTCAAACCAGTCTAAACTCGCAGTTCAACAGGGAAAATTGTGTCTATCTGCACAACTCTTTAGGATTTAGTGAGGGTGAAGTTGTTACAATTAGCTCCATAAATGGAAGCGTCGAATTAAGAGTAAAAAATAGTAGCGATTTGAGGCCCGATACTATTATGATTTATAGTGGTACTAAGGGTGTAAATAATTTAACAACTTCAAAGCACAGCGAAGATGGAAAAAGTGCAATATTTCAAGAAAACAGGGTAGAGATAAAAAGATGAACAACATAAAAGATTTAGATAAAAATTTCGTTTTGCCAACTTATGCAAGAGCAGATGTTGAGTTTGTGAGTGGTGATAATGCAAGGCTTACTGATGCCAATGGAAAAAAGTACATAGACTTTGCTTCAGGTATAGCGGTTTGTAGTGTAGGACACGCAAATAAAAGAGTAAATGATGCAATTTGTAAACAACTCTCAAATATAACACACACTTCAAATCTCTACTATATAGCGCCACAAGCGCGTGCGGCACAAAAGATAGTTGAGGCTAGTGGATATGACATGATGTGTTTCTTTGGAAACAGCGGAGCAGAGGCAAATGAGGGTGCAATCAAGATAGCTAGAAAGTTTGGTGAAAAAGATGGCGAACTAAAGAGGTACAAAGTAATAACGCTTCAACACTCTTTTCATGGAAGAACTATTACAACCGTAAAAGCAACTGGACAAGAGAAGATGCATAACTATTTTGGACCTTATCCTGATGGTTTTGTGTATGCAGATGATATAGACCATGTTGCGAGTTTGGTAGATGACCACACTTGTGCCGTTATGATAGAGCTTGTTCAAGGAGAGGGAGGAGTTCAACCACTAGATAAAGAGTCAGTTCAAAAACTTGCAAAATTTTTAAAAGAAAAAGATGTTCTTTTGATGATTGATGAGGTTCAAACTGGAGTTTATAGAACAGGGAAGTTTTTGGCATCTAACTACTATGACATCAAGCCTGATGTTGTAACACTTGCAAAAGGTTTAGGTGGTGGCGTTCCAATAGGTGTTGTTATGACAACTCTAAAAGATATTTTTAGTGCAGGAGACCATGGTTCAACTTTTGGTGGTAATTTCTTAAGCTCAAGCGCTGCTTGTGAAGTTGTGGACATTTTAAATGAGATGTATGAGAGCAGAGAGTTACAAAAAGGTATAGACTATTTTGACGCTGAATTAGAGAAATTTTATGACTCATGCAGAGATATTTTTACATCAAAAGTGGGCATCGGTATGATGTGTGGTTTGCGTGTAAAAGATGCTGACACTTTAACTAAAATCATCACAAATGCAAGAGAAGAGGGCGTTATAGTTTTAAAAGCAGGGCGTGATACGCTGAGACTTTTACCAGCTTTAACAATTACAAAAGAGGAAATAGATGAAGGTTTTAAAGCCCTTAATCGCGCTCTTAGTTCTATATAGCACTCAGATTTTTGCGCAGGAGAAGTACGATAATTTAGAAAATTATCTCTCCAAAGATAAGCAGGATTATTATAAACTAGAGCGTGAAAAAACTAAATCTAGCAGTGATAAGCTAAGAAACTCTTGGATTTCTCCTGTGATGCTCAACTACAACTATGGCGTTAGTGGGGCGTATGATGCAGATACGGTTACGAAAAAAACTTCCATAACTATTGATCAACCTATATTTCAAAGTGGCGGGATATATTTTGGAATCAAGTTCGCAGAGGCATCTAGAACTTACTCCAAATACTCAGTTGATGTTGCAAAAAGAAAACTAATTAAAGATGCTATCTCTCTTTTGATGCAGATAAAACAGAGCGATATGAATATAAAAAAACAGCAACTTTTGATTAAAAATTCAGAAATATCTCTTGCTCAAAAAAAAGAGGATTATCTAAATGGTCAGCTTGATTCTGGCTTTTTAAATAGCGCAATCATAGATAGGAATGTTGTGATTCAGGCTCTTTTTGACATAGAAGCCAGCAAAGAGAGAGCTGTTTCAAAGTTTTGTACTATAAGTGATTTGAGTTACCAAGATGCAATTTTGCCGCATCTAGAGCTTATTAGTGAAGATAAATTTTTAGCAAACAACATCTCTTATAAACTTTCAAAAAGTTTAACAGAAAAAAATAGATATGCTAAAAATATTACCACTTCAAAATACCTTCCATCTATAAATGTATATGGTGGATATAATTGGGATAAGATTGAGAATCTTAATTTTGGTGGCGTAACTATGGGTGGTGGAAGTACGGATTATGCAAATTATGGCTTCAAAATTTCTATGCCACTAAATATAAATAGCTCAGACGATATACAAACGGCAAAGCTAGAGTATCTGGAGTCAAAAATATTAGAAACAGACAAAAAAAGAGAGCTCTCTGCTATGTTTGAGCAGGTTATGCAGAATATTGAGAGTTTCCAGAAGAAAAAACAGTTAAGTATTGAAAATATAGACATGTATAGCGAGCTACTTCTCGATACAAAAGAGCTATATAAGGCTGGCTATAAAACACAATATGATGTAGAGATTTTAGAAAATTCAGTGGAGATTGCTAGACTTAACTCTATGATTTTCGACTTAGATAAGCAGCTAGAGTTGCTGTCACTTTATGAGATGTACACAGATGAAGTTTAGTGAGTATATGAACCAATGGCTTTATGGCGAAAATGGCTATTATATGACATATAAGAGTATAGGAAAAGATGGCGACTTTTATACTGCTGTAAGTAGTAGTAAATTTTTTGGTGGAACTATTGCAAATCACATCATAAGGTTAGTTGATGAGGGATTTTTAGCTAAAGATGGAACTGTCTGCGAGATTGGCGCCCATCATGGCTATTTCTTGGCGGATATCGTTGAGTTTATATATACACTCAGACCAGAACTTCTAAAAACTCTTGATTTTGTAATCATCGAGCGATACGACTCACTAAAAGATTTTCAAATAAACTATTTCCAAGAGAGCTTCGGCGATGTTGTAAAATTAACACATTATAAATCTTTAAAAGAGTTAAAGTGCAACAATGCCTTCTTTGTGGCAAATGAGATATTTGATGCTTTTCCTTGCGAGCTGTATTACAAAGGTAAGTGTGCTAGAGTTGAGAGACATGAGATAATTTTTGATATTGATGATAGTTTTACAGAAGAAAAAACTAAAAAATACTATAAAGATAGAGGCGAGATTGCCATAGGTTATGAAGAGTTTGCAAAAGATATGGCAGCCTCATGTAAGAAGTTTGAGTTTATGAGTTTTGATTATGGGGAGATGAGTGCCAGACCAGATTTTTCAATTAGAGTATATGCAAAACATAATGTAATTCCATTTTTTGATGAAAAAATAAACCGCGCTGAATTGTTTGCAAATTCTGATATAACTTATG
The DNA here is from genome assembly GCA_021732045.1 of Sulfurimonas sp. Next base: position 351,165 of record JAKFWK010000002.1, on the reverse strand, counting down.
ATGTGACCTTTGAACATGTAAAAGATGCATTTGTTAGTGCAGGTGTAGAGTTTGTTGAGCTAAAAGCCCAAATGGTAGCGCTTGTAAATATGGGAATATTGGAACTTTTAGAGATATTAAAAGAAAAAGCCGATGAAAATATTTATAAACAAGAGCTAGAAAAGGTAAAAATGCTAATAATGCCAGATTTTTTAGGCGAGCGTTTTAAGATGATTAGATTTAGACAAAATTTAATCTAGTAAAGATTTAATTTTGTCTACATGGTGTTAGAGTATAAAAAATTAAAGTGCAGCTATTATCTTCATTAACTCTTCCGGTCTATTTGAGCTTTTAATGGCGGTTTCTTTTGATATAACCCTTTTTTGTAGAAGTGTTATAAGTTCATCAGTTTGTGTGGTCATATGCGTCTCAGCTTGGTTTAGTTGCATTTGAGAGTAAATCTGATGAACTTTATCTTCTCTAATAATATTTTGAATAGCTGGATTTGTAATTAATACCTCTTGTGTTGAGACGATTCCACCACCGATTCTTGGCATAAGAGATTGAGAAATAATTGCGATAAGAGAGGATGAGAGTTGGGCTCTAACTTGAGCTTGCTCACCCGCATCAAAAACATCTATAATACGATTTATGGTTGCAGGTGCTGAATTTGTGTGTAGTGTTCCAAATACGATATGCCCAGTTTCGGCCGCCGTTAGTGCCGCTGAAATAGTCTCCTTATCTCTCATCTCACCGATAAGTATAACATCTGGATCTTGTCTTAGTGCAAATTTTAGTGCTGTTGCAAATGAAGCAGTGTTGTCGCCAACTTCTCTTTGCGAAAAGAGTGATTTGATGTTGCTGTGAACAAATTCAACTGGGTCCTCGATTGTTATAATATGTTTGTTTTCAGTTAGATTAATCTCATGCAACATTGAAGCTAGTGTAGTCGATTTACCACTACCAGTTGGTCCAGTTACTAAAATAAGCCCTTTTTCTTTTTTGACAAGCTCTTTAAAGATTGGGTTGTTGTTAAATTTTTCAAGTGGTGGTATCTCGATTGGAATCATACGAAACGCACATGCAATCCCTCCGATAGTACGATAGTAGTTTGCGCGGAAACGACCAACATCTTCTAATTCAAAAGAGAAGTCAAGTTCATTTTTATCTTCAAATACCTTTTTTTGCTTATCTTCAATAAGAGAATAAGCCATCTCTTCAACCTCTTTTGCCGTCAATATGGGCAAATTTAGCGGCTTCAGTGCCTTGTCTATTCTTATCTGTGGTTCACTGCCTGGAACAAGGTGCAAGTCTGAAGACTTAAAATGTAGAACACTTTTTAATAATTTTTTTATATCAATAGATTTTTTTACCTCTTCACTCACAATAATCCCTTTTTTTGTTTTTTACTAAAGTTTTATTTTCTATATCTAAAGAATTAAATTTATTATATCCTACTACATGTTTAAAACAAGCTTTGCTGTTACTCTATAATTTTTGGAACAATAAAAAAATTATCCTGAGATAGTGGCGCATTTTTAAGTATATTTTCATTTATTGTACCATCTAGTTGTACTGTATCTTCTCTTAGATGCGTAGCTTCATTGCCCATAGCAAATTTGCTATCAATCTCATTTGTATTTAATTCACTTAAATTATCAACAAAGTTAACAATCTCTGATAGTTGAGTTATAATCTGCTCTCTTTTATCATCAGAAATTTTTAAAAATGATAATTTTTCTAATTTTGTCAACAACGCGTCATCTACTTGCATATATAATCCTTATTTTGATGATAGAATTTTAACTAAAAAATCCATCTAATTGATGTAACTTTAACAAACTATGCGATACTATTTTGAATATTTTATAGATAGAGGAATGTTTTTTGAGCTTAAAAGATAATATTAATATGGTAAAAGAAGAGCTAAGCTCTGAAGAGAAATTTTTTGAAAAAGCGATAGTCACTGAGAGATTTATTAAGAAATATAAAAAACCAATGATTGCTTTAGTTGTTATGGTTATTTTGTTTATTGGTGTAAATATTGCCTATGAGATAAATAAAAATACTAAAATTAGAGATGCAAATATAGCACTAGATAGTCTTCTTTTAAATCCAAAAGATGGCGATGTTTCAAATGATTTGAAATCTTTAAGTCCCAATCTTTATGAAGTGTGGAGTTTTTCGCAAGCAGTTGCAAATAAAGATTTAACAACTATGAAGAAATTAGAAAACTCACAAGCACCACTAATTGGAGATTTGGCTAAATATGAGCTGGCAAATAGTGTATCTTCTCTTGATGAGTACGCTTCGACACAAGGCGCTATATTCAAAGATTTAGCGCTAATTAGAAGTGCAATTATGTTGATGAATGAAAATAAAATAGAAGACGCTCATAACAAACTTCTAAAAATACCAAAAGAGTCACCTTTAAGTAAAACAGCAAAGGCTCTTCTTCACTATGGCGTTAAGTAAAATTTTAAAGTTAATATATCTAGCATTTGTCGTAGCTGCTGCTATATTACTTAGTGCATGTAGCTCGAAAGAGATATATAAACCAAAGCTTATCTCTGGGAGTTGGGAAAATCACGGTAAAAGTGATGTTGTAATCAAAAAAATCGCTCAAGATGCTGCGTTAATTGAAGATAATAGGGTGTTGGCGCTAGATGTGGAGCAGAAGGTACACATATCTAAAAATGATAATTTAATAAGCTATAGTGATGGCTGGGTTATTAGCGCAGATATCGATGGAAATACAACACTGCATAATTTAGCAGATTTAAATAAAACTCAAAAATTTAGTCTAAAAAGAACAATAGCATCTGCGAGCGTAAAAGATGACACTCTTGCGGTACTTTTCTCAAACAATGAAATGGCTCTATATTCAATCTCAACTAAAGCAATGATTTTAAAGGAGAACGGTGATGCGCCAATTGCTGTAAATTCAAAAATTGTAAAACCATACTTTAAAGATGATTTGGTAACTTTTTCAACTCTAGATGGAAAAATTGTTATTATAAACGCTAAAACAAAAAAGAAATTAAGAACAATTGTTGTTAGTGGAGAAGAGCAGTTTAACAATATTATCTATTTTGATATAGTTGATAACAAAATTATTGCGGCGACTGGATATAAGATACTCTCTCTAGCAGAAAAAGAGATTAGAGTTGCATATGATATTAGAGGCGCAGTGAGTGATAAAGAAAATATTTTTATAACCACTAAACAGGGTGAGGTTATCTCTCTTACGCCAGAACTTAAAGAAAATGCAAAGATAAAATTCCCTTTTGCGCATCTTTTAGGTATAGTAAATAGCGGTGACAAACTATACCTTTTAGAAAAAAGTGGTTATGTTATAGAAGTTGCTAAAAATCTACTTGAGTATAGAGTTTATAAGGTAAGCATTGATGATGGGTATATATATCTATCAGGTAAAGTTTTTTATATAAATAACCAGTATATCTCAGCAGAGTAGCCTATTGTCTAATGAGCTAGAAGCTTTTATAGAGTACATTAGCGTTATACGAGCCTTAAGCAAGAAGAGCATAGAGGCATATAAAAGTGATTTACTCGCTTTGGAGCATGGACTCAATAGACCACTTGTAAAGCTAGACTCGAGTACTCTCTTTGGTTTTTTGGGGGTCTACAAAAATAAAAGAACACTAAACAGAAAGCTCTCTTCAGTAAATGCTTTTTTTGATTTTTGCTATAAAAATCAATTTTCAGATGAAAAAACAAAGCTAAAATTTTCCAAAATAGCTAAATTACTGCCTAAATTTTTATCATACAAAGAGATACAAACATCACTTGATTTGATTGATAGAAACTCATGGATTGGGGCTAGAGACTATGCTTTAATTTTATTTTTATATGCAACAGGAGCTAGGATTAGTGAGTGCTTGGCTTTAAAGAGAGATGATATAGATGGCGATTGGCTTCATATACGAGAAACAAAAGGTGATAAAGAGAGAATGGTTCCGGTTGCTAAAGTTGCAATAAGTGCAGTTGAGCTTTATATGCAGGCAAGAGAGAGTAAAAATGAGTATATCTGGTGTAACTACAAAGGCGAAAAACTTAGCAGAATCTCTGCATATAAAATAACTCAAAAACATTTAGGAGTCTCTCCGCATGTGCTTCGCCACTCTTATGCGACATCGCTTATTTCTGGTGGAGCAGACTTAAGGATAGTGCAAGAGTTGCTTGGTCATGCTTCGCTTTTAACGACACAAATATATACTCATATACAAAAAGAGAATCTAAAAGAGACAGTAGAAGTCTGTCATCCGATGGCAAAAATTGATTTTTAATACCTCCTTATTGCTAGAAATTATCTATCTATTTAAGGTAAGAAATGAGAAATAGTATATTTTCAAAACTATTTCTAAAATCACTATTTTTTATTCAAAACAATTATGCCACACATTCTGATGTAGTGCAGATATGACACTTTTTATATAAATTTTCTAAAAAATCATGGAGATAATTAGATGAAAAAGAGACTTGCGCCCTTTATGATTATTACTATAATATCAATAGCTATTGTTGCTACATTTTTATCCCTCGCATCTGTAAAAAAATTTATTGTTACCAAAGATGGTGATTTAGCGCAGCTCCCCATTGCTATGCAGATAGATACATTTCAGGATGGCGATTGTGGTATGGTTATAAATGACCTAAAAGATGCTTCACAAGTTATATCAAAAAGTGGAAAAGTTTGGTTTTTTCATGACCACGGTGGAATGGCGAAGTGGCTAGAAGACAAAGAGTTTAAAGATGGTGCAAAAATATGGGTTATGAGTAGAGATACAAAAAAATGGATAGATGGCAGAGTGGCTCACTACTCATTGAGTGATAAAACGGCTATGGGAAATGGATTTGGAGCTTATGAAAATAGTAGAGAAGAGTATGTTGATTTTGATACAATGCGACTTAAGATGTTAAGGGGAGAGACGCTTCGTAATCCACTTATAAGAAAACAACTCTCAGGAAAATAGCAAAATAGTATGGAAACCGTAAATATATTAACAATTATAAGCATAGCTTTTCTTGGCTCTTTTGGGCACTGCATCGGGATGTGTGGCGGAATTGTTTTGGCATATTCAACCATAAAGATTGAGCCAAAAAGCTCTAAAGTATCTCAAGGAGTAGCGCATCTGCTTTACTCTTTTGGCAGAGTTTTTACATACACGATTCTCGGCGCAATATTTGGAGCGCTCGGTGGCGTGGTAACTTTTAGCAACAATGCAAATGGAGTACTTTTTCTAGTAGCAGGTTTAGCTATGATTCTTGCAGGACTCTCTCTCATGGGAAAGATAAAGTTTTTAACTCTAATAGAACACTCTTTTTCGTCATCATCTATATATAAAGAAGCCTTTAGAGCAGTTCTTAACTCTCACTCAAATTCCAGCTTTTTTATACTTGGAATGTTAAATGGACTGCTGCCGTGTGGGTTTGTTTACTTTTTTGCAATCACTGCTGCAAGTACGGCAAGCCCATTTTATGGAGCGTTTGTGATGATGATTTTTGGGCTGAGTACCACTCCTGCAATGTTTTCTCTTGGCTTTTTAACAACTCTCTCAAGTGCTACAAACTTTAGAAATATGATGATGAGCTTATCCTCTTTTGCTGTAATAATATATGGTGTATTTACTGTCTATAAGGGATACGACTATATAACAAGACCAACAAAATCTATTACAGAGTGTCATGTTAACAGTAAGCTTAACTAGCCTTATGTATCTATGTGTACATAATTTGTTGAGTCTGGTATAAGTAAGTTGATGATATAATAAACCTAAAAAAAGGCGCTTTGATTGAAAACTTCTATAGCTGATAGTATTAAATCCCTTCCTCCGCTCTCAACAACAATCCTTGAAGTAAATAGAATATATGCTGATGATAGTTCCACAATAAGTGAGATGGCAAAAGCTATAGAAAAAGACCCAATGATTGTTGCAAATATTTTAAAAACAGCAAGCTCTCCACTTTATAATTTTAGTAAAGAGATAACAAGTGTTGCGCAAGCTGTCTCTCTTTTTGGAATGAGTATGACTCGCTCAATAGTCGTAGGTAATTCCATAAGGAAACTCTTAAATGTAGATATGCAACCATACAGAATAACTTCAGAAGAGTTTGCCCGTATATCATCGCTTCAAGCTGCACTAATGCTTAGATGGTATAAGAAAGTTGATGCTAAAAAAGCAGAAAAATTATATTTAGCAGCTTTTTTGCAAGAGACGGGAAAAATTATTATAGCTAGTGAGATTATTCAGCAAGATGAGATGACGAGTTTTGCCAGTGAGATAGAAAACTCAAATAATATAGCGGCAGTTGAAAAATCTTATACAGAGCATACATGTGGTGAAATTGCAGCTATTGTGTTTAATCATTGGGGTTTTGATGGAGAATTTATAGATATGATAAAGTACTCAGATAACCCACTCTCTGCTCCATCCGCGACTAAAGAGTATGCAACGGCTCTAAATATAGTAAAAACAATAATACCAATCAATAAGCCACTTAGTGAAGTTGCTATAAATATCGGACTCAATAAAGCAATGGAAGCTGGCTATGATCATGAGATACTTGAAGATGCCATTGATGATGTATTAGATTTGCTGTAGAGAGATTTTATGAGCAAAGTAGTAACGGTAATAGATACATTTGGTTTTTTCTTTCGTAGTTTTTATGCACTTCCACAACATCTTAAAAACAGAGATGGTTTTCCAACAGGACTTTTAACTGGTTTTATAAATTTTATTTCAACTCTTCAAAAACAACACGATAGTGATTACATAGTTTTTGCAGTTGATTCTAAAGGTTCGACTTTTAGAAATGAGATAGACGCAAATTACAAAGCAAATCGTCAAGCACCGCCACCAGAGCTTATTATGCAGCTTCCAATCGCAATTGAGTGGATTGACAAAATGGGCTATAAGACGCTTGGAAAAGTTGGTTTTGAAGCAGATGATGTTATTGCCACGGTTGTAAAGTTTGCGAAAGAGCAAAATTATATTGTTCGTATCGTCTCTCATGATAAGGATTTATACCAACTCATAGATGATGGAAAAATTGTTTTAGTAGATGCTATAAAAAGAACAACAGTTGATGAAGAGGCTTGTTTTGCGAAATATGGTGTAACTCCAAAGCAGTTTATAGACTATCAGTCGATTCTGGGAGATAGTGCAGATAATGTACCAGGAGTTAAAGGGATAGGAAAGGTTGGGGCGGAAAAACTCATCAAGGAGTACGGTTCTCTTGATAACATATATGAAAATATAGAAAATATTACCGGTGCAAATCAGAAGAAACTTATAGAATCAAAAGAGCAGGCTTATATGTCTAAAATGCTTGTTAGCTTAAGAGACGATGTTTATGATAGTTTTGATTTTGAAGAGTTTAAAATGGATATAGAACATCCGTTTTTAAATATTTATGATGAGCTTGTAAAGTATGAACAGAATGCAATATTAAGGGTTTTGCATGCTAAAAATATGGTTAGTAGCGAAACAAAGCAACAAGCGCAAGAGATAGCAGATGAGCAAAGTGCAAAAACAAAGAGTGTTGATTTTAATCCAATACTTATAACTGATGAGAGTCTCTTAGATGCTATTTTGTCTAAGCTTGATGAGAATACAATAGTTGCGTTTGACACGGAGACAACTGGTCTGGATTATGAAAAAGATTCACTTGTAGGTTTTAGCTTTTGTTTTGAAGAACAAGATGCGTATTATGTTCCGATTGCTCACTTTTATCTTGGCGTACCACAACAAATAAGCAAAGACGCTGCAAAAAAAGCAATTAGAAAAATCTTTAAATCCCGTGTTGTTGGGCATAACATAAAGTTTGACCTACATTTTGTAACTAGATTTTTAGAAGATGATGAGTTAGAAATTTATGCAGATAGTATGATTTTGGCTTGGCTTGTGGACTCAGATAGTGCACTTTCTCTTGATAAACTCTCGCAAACACTGCTCAATCACCAAATGATAGCTTTTAAAGATACTGTAAAAAAAGATGACACATTTGCAAATGTAGATTTAGAAGATGCTTGTAAATATGCAGCTGAAGATGCGTTTGTGACACTAAAGTTATATGTTTTGTTATTAGAGAAATTAGAGCTTCAAGATGCATCACACATAATAAAAGAGGCGTTTAGTGTTGAGATGCCTTTTATAAAAACACTTCTTCATATGGAAAAAGATGGGATAGCTGTTGAGCGTGCATTTTTGGAGAAATTCTTAGTAGAGGTTAAAGAGACTCTTGCCGAACTGACAAAAAAAATATACACGCAAGCTGGTGGTGAGTTTAATATCAACTCAACACAGCAACTAGGAAATATACTCTTTGAAAAGCTTGGTTTACCTGTCGGCAAAAAGACAAAAACTGGATACTCAACAAATGAAGATGTGCTTAGTCAACTTTGTGATTCGCATGATATTATCCCTTATCTTTTGGAATACAGAGAGGTCTATAAACTTTTTTCTACATATATTGAGCCCCTTTTAAAACTTAGCTATGAAGATGAGCAGGGTAGGGTTCATACATCTTTTGTACAAACAGGAACCACAACGGGACGACTAAGTTCTAAAAATCCAAATCTGCAAAATATACCAGCGAGAACTTCACTTGGTTTAAAAATAAGAGAGGCTTTTGTTGCGCCAAAAGGGAAAAAACTCATAGGTATAGACTACTCGCAGATTGAACTCAGGCTTTTGGCTCATTTTTCTGGGGATAAGGTTTTGGTTGATGCTTTTAAAAATAACAAAGATATTCACAGGCAAACAGCCGTGGCTCTTTTTGGCGAAGATGAAGCAGATGCAAAGAGAAATATAGCAAAAACAGTAAACTTTGGACTGCTTTATGGGATGGGACAAAAAAAACTCTCAGATACTCTTAGCATAACCACTAAAGAGGCAAAAGAGATTATTGAGAAATATTTTCAATCATTCCCAACCGTAAAAAGTTATTTTCGCTCCATAGTTGATAGTTCAAAAGAGAGAGGATTTGTAGAGACCATCCTCGGACGCAGACGCTATTTTGACTATGAAAATGCATCGCCAATGTTTAGAGCATCTTATGAGAGAGAAGCGGTAAACAGCGTATTTCAGGGAAGTGCCAGTGATTTGATTAAGCTCAGTATGAATAAAATCGATAGTTTGATTAGACATAAAAACCTAAATGCAAAAATGCTTCTGCAAATCCATGATGAACTGATTTTTGAAGTAGATGAAAATCAGGCAGATGAACTCGGTAGAAAGTTTAAAGCAATTATGGAAGAAATAATGGAGTTGAGAATTCCTCTTGTTGCTAGTATGAATATTGGTAATAACTGGAGTGAGTTGAAGTAAAACTCTACCCCTGTGTTTTTATCCAGTAGTCAGCGTGTTGCTGCTCTTTTTTGATTGTAGTTGTGTTGCCATGCCCTGGATAGATGATTTTGTCGTATGCTATCTCTTTAAATTTTCTTAGACTCTCTTTCATATCTTGTGGGCTTGAGTATGGAAAATCAGTTCGTCCAATAGAGCTATCAAATATAAAATCACCACTAAACATAGCGTCGCCAATCTCTATAGTAGAACATCCAGGACAGTGACCAGGGAAGTGTCTAAATTTTACCTTTACGCCATCAAAATCAAACTCCTCATCACCGCTAACCTCAACATCAGGTTTTGATGGCGGTAAATCAGGCATCCAATTACTACTGCTAAGCAACATAACATCGCCTTTTGGTGTATAGAGTGGGATTTTTAGTTTCTCTTGAAGTTCGGCGTTGCTCCACACATGATCAAAATGTCCATGTGTGTTTAGTATAGCAACTGGATTTGTTACATTCGCAAGAACCCATGGAGTTGCATCAACACCCGGATCGATGATAAAATCTTTCCCATCAATACTAACTATATAGCAGTTGGTTTGATAAACACCCATTGGCCTAACTTGTATCTTCATGTTGTTACTCTTTGAATTATTTTTTTGAAATTGTAACGAAAGAATAGAAATGTGACAGTTTGTAGGTTACCATTTTTTGATATAATATTTTTTGTTAAAGTTTTATAAAGGTTTGAGATGAAAAAGTATGAGCAGATTACAATTTATCTGCAACATTTTTTAGATAATGAAGTTCGTAAAACAGGGATAAATAGGGTGGTTCTTGGGCTTAGTGGCGGGATTGACTCTGCTGTTGTGGCAGTTCTTGCAAAAAGAGTTTTTGATAGTGATCTGCTTTGTGTAAAGATGCCATCGCACTACTCTTCAGCTTCCTCTTTAAGTGATGCCGATGAGTTTTGCGCTGATTTTGGTATAAATGCAATTACTGCTTCAATAGAGCCGATGTTAAGGGCTTACGAAGAGCTAAACCCTGATATGAATAATCTAAGAAAAGGCAACTTATCTGCACGTCTCAGAATGACAACACTTTTTGATATCTCAGCGAGAGAGAACGCTTTGGTTTTAGGTACAAGCAATAAAAGTGAGCTTCTTTTGGGATATGGAACGCTTTATGGAGATTTGGCGAGTGCCTTAAATCCAATAGGTGATTTGTATAAGAGTGAAGTGTATGAGTTGGCGGAGTATTTGGGTGTAACAAAGAGTATTATAAATAAGGCTCCATCAGCTGATTTGTGGGATGGACAGAGCGATGAAGCTGATTTGGGCTACTCATATGCTAAACTAGACGAAGCAATGAAGCTTTTTGTTGAAGATAGAGTAAATAGAGATGAGATGATAAAAAAAGGGTTCGATAAAGAGATGTTGGATATGATTATCACAAGAATTTTTCGTAATCAATTTAAAAGAAAAATGCCATTAATTGCAAAGCTTACATCAAGAACAATTAATCATGATTTTAACTATCCGCGAGATATAACACTATAAGGATTCAAAAAATGAAAATTCCATTTTATAAGTATGAGAGTAGTCGAGATGCACACTCAAATGTAAGTGATGTCTTAGATGATGAAGATATAAATCAAGTTGATGAGCTAGAGTCCGAGTTTCTGTCATATATTGGCGCAGACTTTGCTCTTGCAACTTCTAGCGGTACAGCAGCACTTCATTTAGCAATGTTAGCACTTGATCTAAAGAGAGGCGATAAAGTAGTCTGTTCTGTAAATGCTCACCCAAGTGTTGCTGAAGTTGTTCGCCATTTTGATGCCGAGCCCGTTTTTATAGATATAGACTCTGATACATACAATATTGATCTTGATAAACTAGAGAGCTATCTTGAAGACAATAGAGCGAAGAAGTTAAAAGCTGTTATTGTTACACATATTGCTGGACAGTGCGTTGATTTGGACAGGCTCTATAGAATGGGTACTGTTTATGATGTAAAAATTGTTGAAGATGCAAGCGAAGCTTTTGGTGCGACTTATAAAGGCAAAAAAATTGGCTCAACGGGTGCTGATATTGTATGTTTTAACTTCTCTCCATATCTAAAAAAAGATATCTGTAGTGGAGGCATGATTGTCTCAGGTTCACAAGAGATAATAGAGCGAGCAAAACTTTTAAGTTCACATGCAATGCAGGTCAACAGCGATGCTCTCGAATATATTTATGATGTAACGGATATTGGCTTTGACTACTCTATGAGTCAGCTTGACGCAGCATATATAAGATCTAAACTAAAAGAGCAGGATAAAAATCTAAAACGAGTCAAAGAGATTGCTCAGATGTATAATGAAGCGTTAAAATCTGTTGAACATATAGCTATTCCAGCGGTAATAAGTGATGAGCATCCATACTCTCTTTATATAATTAAAGTTGATAAAAATAGAGACTCTTTTGCACTAGAACTTAAAAAAGGAGGAGTAGAAGTAGGGCTTCACTATATTCCACTTCACTTTTTGTCATACTACAAGACAAAATATTCACTAAAAATAAATAGTTTTCCAACAGCACTAAGAGTATTTCAGCAAGTAATGTCACTTCCTATTTATGCAAAGATGCAAGATAAGGATGTTAAGTTTGTGATTGAGACGATTAAGTCTATTTCGCACACAAGAGTTTAAAAAGTTCTGCGTTGAAAAAAAAGATAGTTTTTTGGGTTGAAGAGTATTTCTATGACCCAAATCTATTTCAAAAATTTCTTTCTATTTTATTTCTACCACTTAGTTTTATTTACTGTTTTATTGTCTATTTGAAATACAAAATGAGCAAACCATATGATTTTGGCATTGATATTGTTAGTGTTGGAAATCTTAGCGTTGGTGGAAGTGGAAAAACTCCGCTTGTAACCGCACTTGCGCAGCATTATGAGAATTCCGCTGTTGTTTTAAGAGGTTATGGACGAGCAAGCAGAGGCTTAGTTGTAGTAAAAAACAGTAATGAAGTTTTGTGTAATGTTGATGTGAGTGGCGATGAAGCGATGATTTATGTGCAAAAAATTCCACATGCAATAGTTATAGTAAGTGAAAATAGAGCAGAGGGCATCTTAAGAGCTAAAGAGTTGGGTGCAAAAATAATTTTTTTGGACGATGGATACTCAAAACACAACATTAAAAAGTTGGACTTTTTGATTGATGTTGATAGCGTAAATAGCTCCTGTATTCCATCTGGACCTATTAGAGAGAGGCTTTGGTCAAAAAAAGAGGCAGTGATACTTAAAGAGCAGATAGATTTTAAAAGAGTAGTGGAGCTTAAAAATAAAAGTGATAAAATGTCGCTAGTAACTGCTATAGCAAAACCTGGCAGGCTTGATTCATTTTTGCCAGAAGTGCTTAGTAAAAACTACTTTGAAGATCATCATTTATTTACAAAAAGTGAGCTAGAGGATATTTTAAGGCGAGATGGCGCTGATTCTATACTTTTAACATATAAAGATTATGTAAAAGTAGAATCATTTGGTCTTGCAGTATCACTTTTGGATTTGTACTTTGAAGTAGACGAGAGAGTTTTTAATATTGTTGATAATTATAGGAGAAAATAGTGCAAAAAAAGATAGAAACAGTAAAGACGCTTCTTGAAGCGTTACCATTTATACAAGAGTTTAGAGATGAGATTATCGTCATAAAGTATGGCGGTTCTGCTCAAGAGTCCCAGCAACTAAAAGAGAGATTCGCAAGAGATATTTTACTTATGTATATTGTTGGAATAAAGCCGGTTGTGGTTCATGGTGGTGGAAGACAGATAAATGAGATGCTTGACGCGTTGCGTATTGAGTCAAAGTTTATAGATGGGCAGAGAGTTACATCAAAAGAGGTTATGCGTATTGTTGAGATGGTTTTGAGTGGCGAGATTAATAAAGAGATAGCTTCGCTTTTAAACTCTCATGGTGCAAAAGCTATAGGCATCAGCGGAAAAGATGCTCATTTTATTACAGCAAAATCAAAAGAGTTTGCAAAATGGGGATTCACAGGAAATATTACAAGCGTAAAACCTGAAGTTATTTTAAACCTTATCGCAGAGAAATTTATACCAGTTATTGCGCCAATAGCCGCTGGCGAAGAGATGGGACATCCTGGTTTTAACATTAATGCAGACCTTTGCGCATCATTTGTTGCAAAAGCAATTGGAGCAAATAAAATCATATTTTTAACAGATACAGCAGGTGTGCTAAATAATAATAAAGAGCTATTGAGCACCCTTACAAAGGCTGAGGTTGAGGCACTAAAGGCAGATGGAACTATCCATGGCGGAATGGTTCCAAAGGTTGATGCATGTTTAGAAGCAATTGATGGTGGAGTTCATAAGGCACACATAATAGACGGAAGATTAGAGCACTCGATGTTGTTAGAGTTGTTTACTTCAGAAGGCATAGGTACGCAGATAGTTGTGTGATTTAGTTTTGTACGCAAATATTTTTAATCTAAACATATAGACATAGTAATTATTTATATGCTTGTATGCCAGCTATTAATAATAAATTAAAAATTTATTAATTTATTGTTTAATTATTACCGGTACATAAAAATTAAGTATTTTAATACTAATATCTTCATCGTATACAAATTACATAATAAATGAATACGAGAAGGAGAGTCAATGAATAGACGAGACGCATTAAAGTTTGTCGGTATATCTGTAGCGACAACTGCAGTTTTAGGAAATGAAGCTAGCTTAAAAAATGATTTATCCAACACAAATGGTGTTGTCCCCGTTGCAAAGCTTCCAAAAAACGGTAAAGGTCCACGGATTGTGGTTATTGGTGGAGGATGGTCTGGACTATCTGTAGCAAAAAGATTAAAGCAGTATGTGCCTGACGCGGATGTTGTTATGGTAGAGCAAAGAACATCTTTTGTCTCTTGCCCAATCAGCAACCTTTGGTTGGTAGGTGGTGTTGAGCTAGAGTTTCTTTCGCATAGTTTTTTAGATGCAGCCAACAATAATGGATATACATACTTTAACGCATCTGTTTATGATATTGACAGAAAAAAACGCACAGTCTATACAAATCAAGGTTCTGTAGATTATGAGTACCTTGTTATAGCGTCTGGGATTGACTATGATTACAGTAGATGGACAAAAGGTGACGCAACACTTGAGTATGAGCTAAGGACAAAATATCCCGCAGGATTTCAAAATCATGGAGAGCACGAAACAATAAAAGGAAAAATAAAAAACTTCAAAGGTGGGAATTTTATACTAACAGTTCCAGGTGGAAACTACAGATGTCTACCTGCTCCTTACGAGAGGGCTTGTCTTATTGCTGATTATATGAAAAAGAATAAGATTAAGGGCAAAGTAATTGTAATGGATGAGAATCCTGAGATTACCATAAAAGCAAAAGGATTCCACTCTGCATTTAGTGAAATGTATAAGGATTATATTACTTATATGCCTGGCACTGTTATTGAGGAGTTTGACTTGAAGAACAAAAAAGTTACTACTGACTTTGGTGATGATATCTCATTTTCAGATGCTGCTTTTTATCCGCGTGTTAGAGGTAGTAAGCTTCTAGAGATAGCAGGTATTGCTAAGGATGGAATCAATAAAGGTGAGGCAAATATCGATCAAATTACTTATCAAGTCATAGGGGATGACCGTGTCTTTTGCTCTGGAGATTTGAGACCTATGACATTTAGTAAATCAGGAAATACAGCAAATACAGAAGGGCACAATGTTGCAAGAAGTATTGCTAGTAGAATCTTAGGCACAAAATATATATGGGAATCCCCACATACTAGATGCTACTCGGTAGTTGCACTTAAGCCAGCCCGTGCAATATTTGTAAACACTGACTATAAGTGGAATGATTCTGATAAAACTTTTACATTCTTTAATGCTGCAACCATGGAAGATTGGCGTGTAAAAGCTGGAGTTGACGCAGGAAAAGCCCTTATTGGATGGGGAAGTAATCTATACCAAGATATGTTTTATAAATAATCACAAAACAGTAGATATACAGATTTTACTCCTTGCCATTTTGTAAAAGAGCTTCTCACTTGAGAGCTCTTTTGGTATTTTTTTGGACTCTAAAATTTCTTCACATAAGAGTTTTGCAAGCAGAGGGGCTACTACAAAACCTCTTGAGCCAAGCGCATTTATGATATAAAGATTTGGAAAGTACTCTAACATTTGTGGTGGAATTTTTGTACCGTTTTGAATAGACGGATACTTTTTTATAGATTTTTCATAATCAATGACTTTACCAATAACTGGAAAATAACTCTTGATTGTTGCTCTTGCACCTTTATAAATATTAACCACTTCTAAATTATCAAGTTTTATAAGTTCGTCGGCAAGAGAGAGAAGAGTCTCTACCTGCTCTTGCTGACTATTTGGATTAAAGCTACATTTGTCACAAGTTGTTAAACACTCCATTTCTGTGGTATCGTGTCTCTCTTTTGTGGCTCCAATAGCAACGGTTTCATCGTTTTTATTTGTTGAAATAGAGATAGATTTATGTATATTAAATGGTATTTTTGTAGTTGTTTTAACATCTATTTTAACTCCAAAAATTGGAGATATTTTTATATATGGAATCGAGACTAAAGATTTAATTGCTCCTTGAGCCAAGACAATACTATCTGCTTTTATATCTTCCAAGTTGTAGCAATTTCCATCATGAAATAACTCTTTAATATCTTTATTATAAAAATCACAACCCTCTATTAGTTTTGTGCAAACTTTGAGAGGGTCTAAAATTGCCGCATTTTCATAAAAGTACCCATCTATTTTAGTAAAATTTTCAGATATTTTTTGTAGTTCATCGGTCGAGATATATCTATTTTTTATGTTATTAGTTTGTAATTTATCATCGCTAAAGTTGTCGTTTGTGACTCTTAGAACCCCATTTTTTTTGATTGATTCTGGAGAGAGCTTCTCATAAAAGTTTAATGAAAATTCTAAAGAGTTGTTTACGAAAGTATTGTATAAATTTTCTTTTCCAGGAAGTGGGGATAAAAATGCTCCAGCTGCTCCGCTTGCACCTTTTGCTATGCCCTCATTATCGACAATCGCAACTTTTTTACCATTTTTTTTAAAACGGTATGCCATATTGCATCCAGCACTTCCGGCACCGATGATGAGATAATCATATTTTTTCATGGTAGCAATTATAGAAAAAATGGGCTTAATCCATTTAAGCTTTGTTGTGTTGGAGTTAATCAGCTGTGTTGTTTAAGAGCTAAAAAACGCCTTTGATTAAGTTTGATATTATTCTTGTCGTATGTTAAGTTAATCTTATTATAGTGACTGATATAATTGCTAAAAAATAGGAACTATAATGTACGGATTATTTGAAGACGAAGATGACATATTTATGGGTTCACCAAAAAGCAAACTGATGGATGTTGTGTTTAATGCTAACAACGATGTTGTAAGAATGGAGTTGCAAAATTTTATAGATAGGACTGCAGCTATGGAGATTATGATGGCTGAAAAATTTGGTGATGATTTTGACACTGATATTGCAAGATTTATAATATCAAACAGAGATGCTGTGGAGAACTACTCTAAGAGCCTATATATTGAGCTGATGGGTAAGATATTATCACAAAGTGAATAATTGAAGAGACTTTTAAGTGTTTATTTAGTTGCTCTTTTTGTAGCAACCACTTTATCTGCTGAGTGGTTTACTCAAAAAGAGGAGATAAGGCTTAAAAAAGATGAACAAAAGAAAATTCTTGTAAAATATGATGACAAAAAGAAACTGTTTGTATTTAGATGGACGCTTTATAAAAATGGTGGCTTAGTTATGTTTAGGGTGTATGATAAAATCGTTGCTCAAAATGTACTTTATCTAAGATATCAAAACGAAAGTTTTAGATTTGATTTAAAAAATAGAAGTTTAGATGCCTACGAAGTCCCATATATACTAGTTAAATTTAAAGAGTTTGATGATGTAAAAAAAGAGGCAGTGTTTGATCTTTTTTTATTTGATAAAAAAAAGCAAGTTGAGTTAGAATTTTTAAAAAATGAGCTAAAGAGAGATAATGCAAAGAGTTGAAAATGAAATAGCAAGATTAATCAAAGAGATAGATTATGATGAAGTCAGCAATCTCTTTAACACTCTCTCTGGCGGGAAAAGAGTTCGTGCCAAATTGATTTTAAAAATAGCAGATAAGCATGAAAAAGCTCCTCTGCTTGCAGCTATAGTGGAGTTAATCCACGCTGCAAGTCTGCTTCATGATGATGTTATAGATGAAGCAACTATAAGACGAGGGGTTGCTTCGGTAAATGCAACAAATGGAAGCAAAACTGCTGTGATGCTTGGAGATATTCTCTACTCAAAAGCTTTTAGTGAGCTTACCTCTTTTGGTGAAAATATCGCTAAAATTGTCTCTTCTTCTGTCACGGCCTTGAGTAAAGGCGAGATGATGGATGTCAAAATGGCTGAAAATTTTAATAGTGATGAAGATAAATATTTAGAGATGCTTTATCTAAAAACTGCAACTCTGATTGAAGCTTCTGCTGAATCTAGTGCCATTTTAGTTGGCAAAGATGCCGTGTCTTATGCTCTTTATGGAAAAAATCTCGGTCTCTCTTTTCAGATAATTGATGATATTTTAGATATTACTTCAGACAAAGAAACTCTCGGTAAACCTGCTTTGAACGATTTTGTAGAGGGTAAATGCACGCTGCCGTATATTTATCTCTATAAGCTCTCAAATGAAGATGATAAAAAACGACTACTCTCTCTACATGCTAAAACTCTAAATGAGTTTGATGGTTCTTGGATAAAACAGAAGATGCAAGAACAAAAAACTATAGAAAAATCTTTTGAGCTAGCAGTTTCTCTCTCGAATGAAGCAATGAATGCAGTAAAAAATGATACTGAGCTCGTAAATATTTTACAAACCATGATAAAAAGAAGTTATTGATGCACTATTTAAACATAAGTTTCTCACACAAAAATTCAACTCTTGAGGTTAGAGAAAAACTCTCTTATCCAGATGATTATCATGTTAAGGGTTGCTTAACAAAATTAAATTCATGTGATGCTATAAACGAGGCTATTCTAATCTCTACATGCAACAGAATGGAAGTTTTTTGTAGCTGTAGCGATATCGCACAAGCGACAGAATATATTTTTACTACTCTTTCACAAAGAGCTGGGATATCTATTGATGAGCTAGAGGGAAGGGCAGATGTCTATGATAACAGTAGTGCCATACATCATCTTTTTGCTGTTGCATCTTCACTTGATTCTATGGTTATTGGCGAAACACAAATTGCAGGACAACTCAAAGATGCTTTTAGATTGTCATACGACAGCGGATTTTGTGGTCAAAAGCTAGCTCGTGCCATGCACAATGCGTTTAAGTGTGCTGCAAAAGTTAGAAATGCTACGGATATTTCATCTAAACCAGTCTCTATAGCTAGTGTAGCTGTTTCAAAATTAAAATCAGTCTTAGATAATGTTAGTGGCAAAAAAGCTCTAATTATAGGTGCTGGAGAGATGTCAGAGATAACAGCAAAGCATCTCGCTTCTAGTGGAGCAGATGTTTATATAATGAACAGAACAAAAGAAAAAGCTATAAAACTAGCAGAGGAGTGCTCAGTAAAAGTACTAGATTTTGAAGAGTTGCCAAATGCAGTAAATGAGTTTGAAATTCTTTTTACAGCAACTTCTGCACCAAAAGCAATCATTACCGATGAGATTATAAAGGCTTGTGATTTTGATAGGTTTTGGTTCGATATGGCACTTCCGAGAGATATCGACTACAATAAAGGTGAACGCATAAACCTTTATGATATTGATGACTTAAAAACTATTGTAGATGAAAACAAATCTATCCGTGAAGATAGTGCCAGAAAAGCACATGGAATCATTGGGAGAAGTACTGTTGAGTTTTTTGAGTGGTTAGACACTCTGAATATAGAACCTATGATAAAAGAGATTTACGAAAAAGCATTTAAAGCCGCAAGAGAAGAATCAAATAGAGTAATGAGAAATGGGTATATTCCAAAAGAGTATGAAGCCCAAGTTCATAAAATGAGCCAACAAACTATAAAAAGATTTCTTCATGATATGACCTCGAAAATGAGGAGTGTATCCGAAGAATCAAAATCTGATATGGTAACAAGTGCGCTTCAATTTCTAATAAAAGAAGATAAAACAGAGATATTAGATAAGTATAAGTGTGAACATGAGCTAAATAGAGCAGAAGGAAAAAGATGAGAAGAAGTAGAGCTTTTATACCAACAACAAAAGAAGCGCCATCAGACGCGACTTTAGCTAGTCATATCTATCTTAGCAGAGCAGGATTTATCTCTCAAGTTGCAAGCGGACTTTATAGCTATATGCCAATGGCAAAAAAAGTAATCACAAAAATAGAAAATGTGATAAATCAAGAGATGGCTAATGCTGGATGTGAAGAGGTTGAGCTCAGTTTTGTGACACCAATTACTCTATGGGAAGAGAGTGGAAGAAGCGAGAAGTTTGGCAAAGAGTTATTGAGATTCCACGACAGAAAAGATAATATGTTTGTTTTGGGTCCAACACATGAAGAGATGATGGTTGATTTGGTTCGTAACCGTGTTACAAGCTATAAGCAACTCCCAATAAATCTTTATCAGATGAAAATCAAGTTTCGTGATGAAGCAAGACCTAGATTTGGCATCATGAGAGGTCGTGAATTTCTTATGAAGGATGGTTATAGTTTTCACTCTTCAGTAGAAGATTTGGATAGAGAATTTGATGCAATGGAGAGAGCATATAAAAAAATCTTAGCCAGACTTGGGCTTGATTTTAGAGTAGTTGAAGCTGATAGTGGCGCTATTGGTGGAAGCGGTTCAAAAGAGTTGATGGTAATTGCTGGAAGTGGCGAAGATACTCTGGCTGTTTGTGATAGCTGTGAGTATGGTGCAAACATAGAGATATTTTTAGGTGCCAGCGATGAAGCTCAAAAAGATATTATTTTCACAAGCGTTAAAGATATAAAAGGTGATGAAATATGCCCAAATTGTGACGGAAAACTCTCTCTTACAAAAGGGATAGAGGTTGGGCATATCTTTAAGTTAGGCACCACATATTCGGCACCTTTAAAGGCTCACTATTTGGATGAAAATGGCAAAGCTCAACCGTTTATTATGGGAACATATGGCATGGGCGTCAGTAGAATTATGGCGGCAATTATTGAACAAAACCATGATGAGAGTGGTTGTATCTGGACAAAGGAGAGCGCACCATACTCTGTAAATATCATAATTTCAAACATCAAAGATGAGGCTCAAGTAAAACTAGCCGAAGAGCTTTATGAGAATCTAAAATCTTTGAATGTTGAAGTTATGCTTGATGATACAAAAGAGAGATTTGGCTTTAAGATGAAAGATGCCGAACTTATTGGTTTTCCATATAGTGTAATCATTGGCAAAGAGCTAGAAAATGGTGTTGTTCAGATTTTTGATAGAAAAACGAAAGAGATAACCCCCATTAATGCTCAAGATATTAAAACTAAGATTTTAGAACTTTTATAAATGGTATATTTTTTACTATATCTTTTTTTAGAGTTAATGATTACCATCAATATCTCCTCTGCTATTGGTGGATTTGCTACTTTTTTAGAGATTATAGTTAGTGCTTTTATTGGTATAGTGATACTGATAAATTTCAAAAACACTCTGTTTGAAAATATGAGCAAATTGTCTCGCAATCAGATAAATGTAGGAGAGTTTGAGAGATTAAATCTTTTTACAATCTTAGGTGCTTTTTTGTTGATTTTACCTGGATTTTTAACAGATATAGTCGGATTATTGTTGCAATTTGGTGCTGTTAGTTCAATGGTCGTTAACCGTTATAGTGTAAAATTTAGCACTAAAGAAGAAAAATTTGAAAAAAATTATAGAGAAAAGGAATCAGATGTCATTGATGTTGAAATTATTAGCGACAATAGCTATATTAAGTAGTGTTATTTATGCAAGTGATGAGAACAAAGTTGAAAAGTATCTAAAGGATAGTTTCGGCAGTAACCCAAATATTAAATCTATAAAAGTAAATACAACTAATATTATAGAGATTAAGGAACATAAGGGATGGAGTGCGTATTACATTGAAGCAGATGCAATTTTAAAGCAAGATGGTAGACAGGTTGTTCAGAAAATGCTTTGGTTTTCAAATGGAACTCTAATAACTAAAGAGTTAGCTGATTTAAATAGTAGGCAAGATATAAGTGATTTAGTTTCTTTACCATTTAAAAATGAGTATTATAAAAAAGAGAATCTAATTTATGGAAATGCTAATGCTAGACATAAAGTTGTAATATTTTCTGATCCACTTTGTCCTTTTTGTAGAGAATTTGTGCCAACTGCGCTGGAATATATGAAAAAAGATCCAAGTAAATATGCGGTATATTATTATCATTTTCCACTTCAGTCACTCCACCCAGCAGCAGTTGAACTAGTTCAAGCAGCAATAGCGTTAGAATTAAAAGGCGTAAAAGATGTTGTGCTAAATCTTTATAAAGTAAAAATAAATCCAAAAGAGCGTTCTAATGAGGTTATTTTGGCTGAGTTCAACAAAGTAATGAACTCTAAAATCACTATGGCTGATTTAATGTTGCCAGCGGTCACGACTCACTTTCAGAGCGACATGAAAATAGCCGACACGCTTATGGTTAATGGAACACCAACTATGTTTTTTAACGGTGTGGTCGATAAAACAAAAAACAGATATAAAGAAGCAAAATAGATGAAAAAACTAACAATTGCAACAAGAGCATCAGCACTTGCACTTTGGCAAGCTTATCATATCAAAGATAGAATAGAAGCCTCTTATCCAGAAATTACAGTAGAATTAAACGAGATTGTAAGTAACGGAGATAAAGTTTTAGATAGGCCATTGGCACTGATTGGTGGAAAGGGACATTTTACAAAAGAGCTCGAGGATGAGATGTTGGCGGGAAATGCCCATTTAGCTGTCCATAGCCTAAAAGATGTTCCAACTTACATACCTGAAGGTTTAGAGTTGGTAGCTGTTACTGCAAGGCAAGATCAAAGCGATGTTTTCTTGTCACACAACTATGAGAGTCTTGATGCACTGCCTCATGGCGCGGTGGTTGGAACAACTAGCTTAAGAAGAAGAATGCAACTTTTGCGACAACGACCAGATCTAAAAGTAAAAGATTTAAGAGGTAATGTAAATACAAGACTTAGAAAACTTCAAGAAGGGCAGTATGATGCAATTATTTTAGCGTTTATCGGCCTTCATAGATTGGATCTGCTAAAAGATATTCCACATGCACAAAAATTGTCACTCGACATGATGATACCACCGATGGGACAAGCTGCCTTAGGAATTGAAATAGTTTGTGGTAATGATAAAGTTAGAGAGATAGCGCTTAGTCTAAGAGATGAAAAAACATTTATTTGTACAAAAATAGAGAGGGATTTTATCTCTAAAATTGGAGCAGGATGCTCGGCTCCCGTAGCTTGTAATGCTGTTGTAAATGATAATGTTATTACTTTTAGAACAATGATTGGATTTCCAGATGGTACAAATGTAATGCAAGAAAAAATAGTTAGAAATATTGAGGAGTCTGATAATCTAGGATTTGAGATGGCTCAAATTATGATAGATAATGGTGCTATAAAGTTACTCGATGATGCACAGAAGATAGCATTTAAAAATGAAATGCCACAGAGATTATAGCAGTATCACAAAATAAAACAAAAGAACAACTATGAAAAAAACTATAGAACTGTTAAAAAAAAATAATGAGTTGAGAATTATTAGTGATGAGCTTGATATTTATCTTGAGATTCCTCATTTAGCATATGCAGAGGTAAAGAAAAAAGATGGCGGTAAAGCACTTCTTTTTACTAGCGTTGTTGATAAAAAGAATGGCTTAAAATTTGAAGAGCCTGTTGCTATGAATATTTTTGGCTCATACAAAAGGTGTGAACTACTTTTTGGCAGAACTATAGAGTCTGTTGCTGATGAGATAACAAAGCTTCTTCATATGAAACCACCAGCTAAATTTATGGATAAGTTATCTATGGCAGGTGATTTGTTTGCGCTTAAAAATATATTTCCTAAAAAGTTAAAATCAAAAGGCGCATGTCAAGAGATTAAATATCTGGACGAAAATATAGATTTGTCTAAACTGCCAGTTCTTACTACTTGGGAGCAAGATGGTGGACCTTTTATTACTATGGGGCAGGTTTATACGCAGAGTCTTGATGGCGATATGGTAAATCTTGGTATGTATAGACTCCAAGTTTATGATAAAAATCATCTAGGTATGCACTGGCAGATTCATAAAGACTCTTCTCATTTCTTTGATCAGTATCAAAAAGCTGGTAAAAAAATGCCTGTAAGTGTTGCTATCGGTGGAGACCCGCTCTATACTTGGTGTGCAACCGCTCCACTTCCTTATGGTGTTAATGAGCTACTTATGTATGGACTTATCAAAAAAGAGCCAGCAAAATTAGTAAAATCTCTAACGACCCCACTTTATATACCGCAAGATGTTGATTATGTAATTGAGGGATGGGTTGATACTCAAAATATGAGAATGGAGGGTCCATTTGGAGATCATACTGGCTACTACACACTAAAAGAGTCATATCCAGTTATGGAAGTAAGTGCGATTACTATGAAAAAAAATCGTACTTTTTTAGCTACAGTTGTTGGGAAGCCGCCACTGGAAGATAAGTATATGGGATGGGCGACAGGGAAGATATTTTTTCCACTTTTAAAAACAACCGCACCTGATTTACTTGATTATCATATGCCAGAAAATGCAGGTTTTCATAACCTTATTTTGGCAAAAATGCAACCACATTATAAAGGTCACGCCAAACAGTTTATGCATGCATTTTGGGGTGCAGGGCAGATGAGTTTTGTAAAACATGCTATATTCTTAGATGAAAATTCTCCTAAATTAGACAACTACGAATCTCTAACTTCATACATATTAGATAGATTTACTCCAAAATCACTTTTTATCTCAGAGGGAATTTTAGACGCACTTGATCACTCTTCGCCAGAGTCTTTAGTTGGTGGAAAGCTTGGTATTGATGTAACTGTTGGAAAAAGAATTGAGCCTCCAGAGCTTTTGGGTGATGAGGAACTTCTTGTTAAAGTAAAAGAACTTGTGCCAGATACAGTAGACCTCCATCAGTATATGAGAAGAACTAAAAATCCAATTACGGTAATCTCCATTAAAAAAACAAAAAATGTAAAAGAGCATTTTAATGCGCTTACTAAACTAAGTTCAAATTTAAGAGTAGTTATTTTTGTTGATGAGCTTAAAAATGATATTTTTAATCCATATATGTTAATTTGGAGAGTCACTAACAATATGGATGCTATTAGAGATATTTATATATCAGATCCTATGGTTGCTATTGATGGAACAACAAAAAATTTGTTAGATGGATTTACTAGAGAGTGGCCAGATGATGTTGACTGTACAGAGTCTGTTGTTGAGTCATTAAAGCAAAGAGACATCTGGGATTTAGATGATAAAATATATAAAAAATTTCAATTATAGCTGCATGTGAAAAAAAGTATTCTTTGTGCTATTTTATAAGGTTCGTATAATAAATAGTTGTGTACTATAATTAATTATTATTAAGGCTAACTCATGAATAAATTTTTAATCGTCGTATCGTCCTTTTTTCTTTTGAGCTCTATGGATTGTAGTGCTGCTGTCTATAAAGGTCAAAAAGAGTATGTTAAAAAGTGTGTAATTTGTCATCATGCTGGACAAGAGTTTATAGCTACTAAGAAAAAAAGAGAGTGGGCAAGCCTAATGAGAAATGGTGGAGAGGCATTGGCCCAAATTCATATTGAAAGCAAAAATAGAAAAGCTGAACCATCTGTTGAATATTTTCAGAGTGATGACTTCGCCAGTAGTGCTAAACACTTGAAAGATTTTATGAAAGAGTACGCGCAAGATAGTGGAAATGTACCAGCTTGTAATTAATATAAATCTTCACAGGTAGAGTTTTCTCTATCTGTTTTTGTCCCTCTTTAATTTTGTAAAATCATATAATTTAGCTAAAATACCGAACTTTTTACTACTGGAGAAATCATGGACAAAATGTGGTCAGGTCGTTTTTCTGCAACTGCTTCAACACTCTTGGATCAATTTAATGCATCTATTATGTTTGATAGAAAACTTTATCGTGAAGATATTGAGGGTTCATTGGCTCATGCCGCAATGCTAACCAAACAAGGAATTTTAACCACAGAAGAGTTTCACCAAATAAGTGATGGTTTGAGTCAAGTTATGATAGAGATAGAATCAGGCGAATTTGAGTGGAAGATTTCAGATGAAGACTTGCATATGGCTATTGAGAAGCGCCTAACGGCAATTATTGGCGATACTGGAAAAAAACTTCACACCGCAAGAAGTAGAAATGATCAAGTTGCGGTTGATTTTCGTCGTTATGTTCTGAGAAAAAATTTAGAGATAGTTGATGCTCTTAAACTTTTGATGAGTGAGATTTTAGTGGTTGCTCATAAACATACGGAAACCTTGCTCCCAGGGATGACACATCTTCAGCATGCTCAACCAATTAACTTTGGTTTTCATTTGGGTGCTTATTTGTCAATGTTTAAAAGAGATATTGAGAGATTTGAAAGCTCACATAAAAGAAACAATGTCTCTCCCCTTGGCTGTGCTGCACTCGCTGGAACACCACATAATATCAATAGAGATATGACAGCGGAACTTTTGGGATTTGATGAAGTTAGCATCAACTGTCTAGATACTGTTAGTGACAGGGATTTCGCATTAGAGATTTTGTTTGGCATCTCAACTATGATGATGCACATATCGAGACTCAGCGAAGAACTTGTTATGTGGTCTAGTTATGAGTTCGCATTTGTTGAGCTTAGCGATGAGTACTCGACTGGCTCTTCTATTATGCCACAAAAGAAAAATCCTGATGTTCCAGAACTCTTACGCGGAAAAACAGGAAGAGTTTATGGCTCACTTATGGGACTTCTAACTGTTATGAAGGGGCTTCCTTTGGCGTATAACAAAGACACGCAAGAGGATAAAGAGGGTGTTTTTGATGCAGTTGAGACTGCTGAAATATCTTTAGCGATATTAAAAGAAGCAATCAAAACTATGCAGGTAAAACCTCACAACATGCTCAAAGCTTCTAAGGTTGGGCATTTAAGCGCTACGGATTTAGCTGATTATCTGGTACAAAAATGCAATATTCCATTCCGCGAGGCTCATTTTATAACAGGAAAAGCTGTTGCAAAAAGTGAAGAGTTGAAAATTGACTTAAGCGATATTGAGCTCAAGTATCTTCAAGATATAGATAGCAGAATAGGTGGTGATGTTTTGGAATTTTTATCCATCACAAACTCAATGAACGCGAGAACCTCCGCCGGTGGAACTGCTAGCATCAGAACAAAAGAACAACTGCAATATTTTAAAACTTTTTTGGAGAAGTAGATGAAAGTAACCGTATCGCACCAAGATGGAATGAAGTTTGAAGCAAAAACTGAAAAAAGTAGCTTTATAATCGACTGCCCAACAATTTCACCTGTTGAGTATTTTCTAGCAGGAGTTATCTCATGCAGTGCAACTGACATAGTTTTGCTACCTAAAAATCAAGGTAAAACGGTATCTAATTTGGCTATAGATGGCGAAGTTGTCAGAAACGAAGAACAACCAAGAAAGTTCAATCAGCTTCATTTGACATATAGATTCAACTCAGATGCTGATGATATAATGGCTTCAAGATGGGTTATGGCATCGTTGGAGACATACTGTTCAACTATAAATACTATCCGAGACACAACGGAGATTTCATACTCTATAATTCACAATGGAAACATTGTTTGTGAAAACCAAAAGATGATTTCAGGTGGTGGAGCAAAGATTGATTTGGGAAAAATAGAGTCTTGCCCAAGCTAATCTAGTAAGTTGGTATAGTTAATGCTAATGCTGCATATAGACTAAATAAACATGGTCTTATGTAGGAGATATTATGCTAGAAGCTGTTTTTGTACTACTGTTATTTGCTATTGTGGCAATAGTTACTTATGAACTAAAAGCCATGTTCAGCAGAAGAGAATGGGGTGAAAATTCTAAATCGCTTTTTTAGAATTTCTCCACCCTCTTTAAATATTTACTCACTATAAATTTTCTCATATATGGTAATTCTACTAAGCACATTTTTAAGATAATTTTTCGGTTCTTCATATTTTAGGTCACTAAGAAGCTTATTGTATACATCATCCGCTGTCATACTATTTATAATTAACGCTGCTTTTTTCATGTCATTGCTTTTTACAAATGCCCATGCTACATTTCCGCCACCAGTATTATAGGCCGCAACGGTGCAGTAAAGACGGCTTTGTGGATCTTTTATCTCTTTTAGATATTTGTAATAAAGTATATGTAAATATGCAGAACCAATAGTTATATTATTTGTACTATTATATAGATATTCATCACTCATCAATTTCTTTTCACTGTATAAAAATTGGTATGTATCTAATCCTGCGCTGCTTGGAACTATTTGCATGAGACCATATGCCGGAATAAAAGATCTTGCATATGGATTAAAGCAGCTCTCAGTATGTATAACAGCGTAAATTAATGAGATAGGTATTTGTTGCTTAAGTGAATGCTCTTTTACATCACTATAAAATATTTTTGACCTCTCTAGTGTTGCATTGTCTGGCATCTTTACGCTTAGTGTGTAAATCTTATCATTTCTAATTTTGCTTGATTCTTTTGATGATATATCTAGATCGTCTGTATTTTTATCTACAAACTCTTTTAAACTATTTTGTGTTGGCGATTTTCCAAGCATGATACCAGAGAGTATCGGTTCTGCTTTTGTTGGGGCGTCAACAATACCATCTGGCTTAGCTATTTTTTGTAGTTTTTGCTCTAATGGATCACTCTCCTGGACCTTTTTTGTATCAATAGTGACAACTCTTGCTAGGGCTTGACGGAGTTTTTGTCTCGCTTCGTTTGGGTTTGAAGAGATTACCTCAATGGTTATTTTTTCATGCTCAAAATCCACGCTGGTTCTTATTTTTTTATCTAAAGTATAAGAGACCCAATTTTTTTTATCAGAGAGCTTTGGATCATCCCAGTAGGCTCCAACCTCTTTTTTGTAATCAAGTATTGCTTTTTCTTGAGCTTTTTTATAGTTTTCAAACTCTCTATTTGTCTCTTTTTTGAATGTATCAAATTTAGAGTTTTCTTTTTGAAATCCTTGCATCTGCTCTCTTGCAAAGTCATCCGCACTTTGGGCGCTAAGCAGAGTTACTGTTGAGGAGATTATTATAATTTTTTTAATCATTTCAATTCCATTTTTTTAATTAAAGACAGTGTTAATGTTATAAAAATACTTTAGGATCGGTGTCGCTTAAGTGCGTCCAAGCTAGTTTTGCACCACCGAGTATGTGAAAATGAAGATGTTTTACCTCTTGCCCACCATCATCGCCAACATTAGTAATAACTCTATATCCGCTATCTTTGAGGTTCATTTCGTTAACAACTTCATGAATAAAAAGTGTCATTTTTGCCATTATATTTGAATCTACATCATTAAAGCTTTCAACATGAGTTTTTGGAATTACAAGTATATGAACTGGAGCCTTTGGATTTATGTCATGAAATGCTATAAATTCATCATTTTCTAGTACTGTATTTGATGGAATTTTATGATTAGATATTTTGCAAAATAAACACATTTTCTTTCCTTTATTTCTTGTTCTTGTGGGCTAATTATATAAAAAAATTCTTTTATTCTAGCATACAAACAGGTAAATGAAGCTATATGTAAAATATATTTGACTATAATCCATATTAAAATTTAAGAGGATATTTTCCTCTAATGAGTGAGATAATTTTGAAAAAATGGTATGACGCAATAAGAGAGGCACAGAGTGTTGAGAGCATCGAAGATATTCGCATATCTGTGTTTGGTAAAAAGGGTGTTTTAGCGGAAGAGTTTGCTAAAATGAAAACAGCATCAGATGAAGAAAAATCAAAAATAGCACAAGAGTTAAATATTCACAAGAATGAACTTATGAATGAGCTAAACAGTAGAAAAATAGTTCTTCAAACAGTAGAGTTGCAAGAGGCCATGAAGGCTGAAGCTATTGATGTATCTCTTTTTAGTTCACAAAGTCAAGCAGGAGCTCTTCATCCTGTGATTGAGACAATGGATAGAATTGTTGAGTATTTTTCAAGTATGAATTTTGCTATAAAAACAGGGAATATGGTTGAGGATGATTTCAATAACTTTGAAGCTCTAAACCTCCCTAAATATCATCCAGCTCGTGATATGCAAGACACATTTTATTTTAAAGACGAGATGCTTCTTCGTACACATACTTCGCCAGTTCAGATAAGAACGATGATGGGCACAAAACCACCGATTCGTATGATAGCTCCAGGTGCTGTTTTTCGCCGTGATTATGATATTACACACACGCCTATGTTTCATCAAGTTGAAGGTCTTTTAGTGGACGAAGAGGGGAAAGTTTCATTTGCAAATCTAAAGTATATTTTAGAGGATTTTTTAAAGTATATGTTTGGTGATGTAAAAGTCAGATTTCGTCCATCTTTTTTCCCTTTCACTGAACCATCGGCGGAGGTAGATATCTCTTGTGTTTTTTGTAGTGGAGATGGCTGTAGGGTTTGTTCAAAAACTGGTTGGCTGGAAGTTCTGGGTTGTGGAATAGTTGATCCAAATGTGTTTGAAGCAGTTAAATATAAAAATGTAAGTGGTTACGCTTTTGGTTTAGGTGTTGAGAGATTTGCAATGCTTATCCATCAAATAGGAGATCTTCGCTCGCTTTTTGAGGGAGATATTAAGTTGTTGGAGCAGTTTCGATGATAGTTACTAAAAGTTGGTTAAATGAGTGGGTTGATTTAAGCGGAATCACGACAGATGATTTGGTTAAAACACTTAACTCAATAGGTTTAGAAGTTGATAGCGTGAAAACATATAAAATTCCAAACAAGATAATATTTGGTCGAGTTCTTGAGTGTGTTAAGCATCCAGAGGCAGATAAACTTAGTGTTTGTCAGGTTGACATTGGAGAGAGTACTCGTCAAATTGTATGCGGTGCATCTAATGTTAGAGCAGGTTTAACCGTCGTTGTAGCAACTATCGGCGCTGTAATGCCAAGTGGTTTAGTAATAAAACCGGTAAAGCTTCGCGGTATCGAATCAGATGGTATGATATGTTCTGCGAGTGAGATAGGACTAGAAGATCTGCAAGATGGGATTTTAGAGCTTGATGGCAGTATCGGTAAGTTTAAGCTAGGTCAAGAGGTTTGCACAAACACTTTTTTTAATGATGATATAATAGAGATAGAACTAACAGCAAATCGTGGTGACTGTTTAAGCATAAGGGGTGTTGCTAGAGACCTAGGTGCCGCATATGATAGAATTTTAAAAGATAAAAATATAAAAGAGAATGAAGAAAAAAGAGTTGGTATTGGTAGAGTTTTAACTTTCTCTCATGAAAATAATCTAGATGTTTCTGTGCGATACAAGGCTGTGGATGTAGAAAATATAAATTTACCTTTTATTATAAAGCTCAGATTAGCTCAAATTAATGAGAAAAAATCCACAAATATAGACTCTATATTGCTCTATGCAACACATAGCAGCGGCGTAATCTTAAGAGCATATAGTCATGAGTTCCTCTCTGTAAATAAAGAGAGCATGGCAAAAATAGAGTTAGTCAAAGATAATAATGGATTTGTTTGTGTTATGGCACAAAATAGGGCTTCTGTTGTAGGTGTTATTCAGGATGAGGAGTCTAGAATTAGCGTCGATAATGGAGTTATTTTTATTGAAGCGAGCTATATATCGCCAGAGATAATTTCTAGAAAAATGCAAGAAGTTAAAATAAATTCTGACGCACTATATTATAAAACATCAAGAGGAAGCGAACCTGAGTTAA
This sequence comes from Sulfurimonas sp., assembly GCA_021732045.1. The sequence continues at coordinate 319,899 of JAKFWK010000002.1, read as the reverse complement.
ATGTAGGCCTTGATTTTTGCCTAAACCTCATCGAGCTCAACTCATCGTCAGTTGTTTATGGTGGTGCAATCGAGTATGCCAAAGTAGATGAGGATAGAATAATAAATGTAACCAAATCTGAGATTGATGAGATTATTGGTGCAAATATTGACAAGGCAAAAATTGCAAATATATTAAAGAATCTAGGCTTTAACAAAATCAAATCTTCAACTGACTCTTTCGTTGTCTTGGTTCCTAAATTTAGACATGATATATACAACAAACAAGATATAGCTGAAGAGATTGTTCGTCTTGTTGGGATTGATAATATTCCATCGAAAGCTTTTGCATTTACAGAAGAAAACAGACTAAAAGATGACTATTTTAGCTATAAAAAGAGATCAATATATAGACACAAAGCAGCCTATAGTGGCTTTTTTGAGTCAGTAAGTTTTGTTTTTGATGATAAAAAAACTCTAAAAAAATATGGTTTCGAGACAGTTGATGAAAGTTTGGAGCTGCTAAATCCAATTATCAGCACTTTGGATACGCTTAGAACAACGCTGCTTACAGGGCTTTTAAAATCAGCATCTCATAATAGTAAAAATGGTTACTCATCAATAAAACTTTTTGAAGTTGGTTCGGTATTTAATTCAAAAAGAGAAGAATCGATGAAAATGGCGATGCTTTTTAGTGGTTACAGAGAGTCTGAAAACTTAACTAACTCTGGAAAACCTATGAAGGTTGATTTTGCACTATTTGCTCAAGCATTATCTGATATCGTAGGTAGTTTTGAACTACAACAATATAATACAGCACATTCACTATCTCACATATACCAATGTGCTAAAGTGTTAATAGATGGCAAGCCAATTGGAGAGCTTTTCCGTCTTCATCCAGATGTTGAAAATTGCTATGATTTAGATGTAACATTTATGTGCGAACTTGATTTTGACAAACTTCCAAATGAGCTAAAGAGAGCAAAAAAATCATCAAAATATCAAGCTTCTTTTAGAGATTTAAGTATCATAATGCCAAAAAAAATGAGTTATGAAAAAGTTAAATCAACAATTGAATCATCCGCAAGCAGTGAGCTTGTCCGTTTTTATGTTGTTGATAAATATAGCGATAAATCTCTTGGTGAAAATATGAGTTTGTCTATCCGTTTTATTTTACAATCTTTTGAAAAAACATTAGAAGAGGATGATATTTCAAGTGTAATGGATAGCATCTTGGAGTCACTTAAAAATAAACTCGGAGTTGGACTCAGATGAACAGCGTAGAAGTTACTAAATCGTGTAAATTTTCACTCTCTATTTCTGATATTGCTCCTGATAAATCTATATCCCATAGATGTGCTATGTTCTCAATGCTGGCAGAGGGAACAAGTGAGATAACTAATTTTTTAAGGGCCGAAGATACCATGAACACACTAAGTATCGTTAAAAATCTTGGCGCAATAGTTAGTGATGATGGTATTACAATCAAGATAAGTTCAGGTGGTATAAAAGAGAGTAGTGAAATTTTAGATTGTGGTAATTCCGGAACAGGAATGAGACTTTTTTGTGGACTTTTAAGCTCTGCAGATGGTCATTTTATATTAAGTGGAGATGAGTATCTTCGTCGCCGTCCCATGAAGAGAGTAACGGCTCCACTTCGCGATATTGGTGCAAAGCTTGATGGAAGAAACAACGGAGATTTGGCTCCGCTAAGCATAAGAGGAGCTTCCTTAAAAGCCTTTAATTATGAGAGCAAAATTGCATCAGCGCAAGTTAAAAGTGCCATGATTCTGGCTGCTCTTAGAGCAGATGGAGTATGCACATATAGTGAACCAGAGCTAAGTCGTGACCATACGGAGAGAATGCTAAAGGGAATGGGTGCAGAGATTGAAGTGAATGGTTTAACTACGATAATCAAGCCTATGAAAAAACTTTTAAATCCTCTTAATATTAGAGTTCCAGCCGATCCATCAAGTGCATTTTTCTTTGCTGTTGCTGCTGCCATAACTCCTGATTCTGATGTTATTCTGGAAGGCGTCACCCTAAATATAACAAGAATTGAAGCTTTTAAAGCGTTAGAGAGGATGGGCGCGGATATAAAGTATGAGATTACGGAGAGTAAATATGAGCCAATCGGAAACATACATGTAAGGTATGCTCCGCTTGAAGCAATTACTATTGAAGATAATATTTCATGGCTCATAGATGAACTTCCAGCACTCTCTATAGCGTTTGCGTGTGCGGATGGTATTAGTATTGTAAAAAATGCCGAGGAACTTCGTGTAAAAGAGAGTGACAGGATCTCAACTGTCGTAAATGGTCTAAGGGCTTGTGGCATAGAGGTTGAAGAGTTTGAAGACGGCTATAGCGTAGTTGGTGGAGAGTTAAAAAAAGCTACAATAAACAGCCATGGAGACCATAGAATTGCTATGAGTTTTATTATTGCTGGAATGAGATGCGGAATGGTTGTTAAGGATATTGATTGTATCAACACCTCGTTTCCAAACTTTTTCGAAATAGTTGAAAAAATTACTAGAATAGATAAATAAAAACCTTTTTTACTAAGGAGAAAAACAGTTATGAAAATTGAATTAGCTGAAAATTATGGATTTTGCTTTGGTGTAAAAAGAGCTATAAAAATTGCCGAAGAGAATAAAAACTCAACAACATATGGCCCATTAATCCATAATTCAAAAGAGATTGAAAGATTAGAAAAAGACTTTAATGTTGGTTTGGCAAATAATCATAAGAGTTTTTTATCTGGCGACAAAGCTGTAATTCGTACTCATGGAATACCTAAGGACGAGCTAGCAGAACTAAAAGCAAACAGAGTAGATGTTGTTGATGCAACTTGTCCCTATGTAACAAAGCCACAGCAAATTTGTCAGGAGATGAGTGAGGCTGGATATGAAATAATTATTTTTGGTGACGAGGCTCATCCTGAAATAAAAGGTGTTAAGAGCTATGCAACCTTTGGTGCTATAGTTGTAACATCCTCAAAAGAACTTATAGATGTTAAATTGAAAGACAAAATAGCACTAGTAGCACAAACAACAAGACGCGTTGAAGATTACATGGAAGTTGCTAATTATTTGATTCCTCGCTACAAAGAAGTTAGAGTATTTAACACTATCTGCAATGCAACATTTGAAAATCAAGAAGCTGTAAAAAAGATCTCTACTAAAGCTGATATTATGATAATAATTGGTGGAAAAGATTCATCTAATACAAAACAACTCTTTAGCATCTCAAAGGATAACTGCAAAGATAGCTATCATATAGAAGATGAGAATGATTTAGACTATGAATGGTTTAAAAATAAAGAGTTCTGTGGAATAAGTGCTGGTGCATCTACTCCAGATTGGATTATACAGAGTGTTGTTAATTCAATTGAAAAAAATTGTTAATATCACTTTTATAATCTCCTATTATTAATAAGAAAATTATTAATAATAGGATACAATCACGAAATTTTTATGTAACAAGAGGATGGGTAATGGCGTTCGATAACGAATTATTTGAAGAAGAAAATTTTGCAGAAATGTTTGCAGCAAGCGAGAAACAGCAAGAGACTAGTCGTATAGTAGAGGGCGAGATTGTTGAGATTCAGGTTGCTGAAAACAGAGCATTAGTAGGTGTTGGCGATAAGCTAGAAGGAGTTCTGAGCTTAGACGAAATCAGTGAAAATGGAGAGCTAAAATTTAAAACTGGTGATAAAATCAAAGTAATGGTAACTGGATACTACAATGAGCGTCCTAAGATATCTTATAAAAAAGTTTTAGAGTTACAAAAAACTATTGATTTTATTGAAAAAAACAAAGAGAATTTTGAAGAGATTATTATTGAAGGTATTATCACTAAGAAAAACCGTGGTGGTTTTGTAGTTGAAGCTGATGATATCTCATTCTTTATGCCTCGTTCATTGGCTGCTTTTAAGGAGACAGATGAAGTAATTGGTCGTAAAATAAAAGCTCAAGTTGTTAAGATTGATGAAGAGCAAAACTCTATAGTTGTATCTCGTAGAAAACTATTCAATGAAGAGAGAAAAAAGAAAAAAGACATCATAGACAAACTTTTAGAAGAAAGCGCAATCGTTGAGGGAACAATCAAGAAAATAACCAGCTATGGAATGTTTGTTGATGTTGGCGGGGTTGATGGTTTAGTTCATTATAATGAAATTAGCTACAAAGGCCCAGTTAATCCATCTAAACTCTATAAAGATGGTGATGTTATAACTGTAAAAGCTATTTCATATGATAAAGACAAGAGGCATCTTTCGCTATCTATAAAAGCTGTTCAATCTGATCCTTGGGCAGAAGTTGAGAGTGAGCTTGATGAGGGTGACACTATTACTGTAACTGTTTCTAATGTTGAAGCTTATGGTGTATTTGTTGATTTAGGAAATGACATTGAAGGCTTCTTGCATATATCTGAGATTTCATGGGATAAAAATGTTAAAAATCCTGCTGATTATTTAAGTGTTGGTCAAGAGATTGATGTTGAAGTTATTGAAATAAATTCTAAAACTCATAAACTTCGTGTTTCGTTAAAGAGACTTTTACCTAAGCCATTTGATGATTTTATGAAGAAACACAGAGAGGGAGATTGTGTAACAGGAACAGTTACATCTTTGACTGATTTTGGTGCCTTTGTCCGCATTTCTGGAGTTGAAGGACTTTTACACAATCAAGATATCTCTTGGGATAAAAATGTTAAATGTAGAGATTTACTAAAAGTCGGCGAAGAGATTGAAGTAAAAATTGCTAAAATAAGCCCAGAAGATCAAAAAATATCCCTAAGCAGAAAAGCTCTTTTGGAGAGTCCAATAGATAAATTTGCAACTACACATAAAATAAATGCTGTTGTTAGTGGGACGATTAGAGATATTAAAGAATTTGGTGTATTTGTATCTTTAGAAAATGGAATTGATGCGTTGATTCGTGATGAAGATTTGTCTCCGCTTGTTAAAAGTGAACTCTCTGTTGGTCAAAAAATTGAAGCAGTTATTGCGGTTATAGATACTCGTCGTGACCGTATCCGCCTATCTGTTAAAAAATTAGATTACATAAAAAATCAAGCAATGCTAGAAGATATTAACGACAATGAATCACACTCGTTGGGTGATTTGATTAAAGATAAATTCAAGTAGATAGCATGCAAAAGATTTTGAAGTGGCTTACTCCGCTTATTGCAATTGGGGTAGCTATTTTTCTTATCTTTTTTTTTATTTCTATAAATTCAAATGAGAATTTAAGAGATGATGTTCAATTAAAACATAAAAGTGAAGTTACTGTAAAAGAGCTAAAGCAAAATTGGTTAGACTACTTTTCTAAAACAGAAAAACTTGGATATTTTTACCCAGTTAATGAAGTTTTTATAAAAATTGATTTAAATGAAAGTGTAGCAACCAGAACAGTATACAAACTCTCCGCACAATCTTTAGATCCATATCAGCTTTTTTGTTTAAAAGAAGAACTCAAACAACATAAATTAAAATATTATCTGAAGCAAGACAAAAGTGGAGTTGAACTATATGTTTACTCCCAAGACAAAGAGAAGTTAAACTCTCTTGTTGTAGTTCTAAAAAATTATCAAATTTCAGCCAAAATAGGGCTAATCAAAGAGGATATATAATGCAAAAACATACCATAGTGGTTTGTGACCACATTCATGAAGCTGGATTAGAAATGCTTCGAAATGATAAAAATATAAATTTTATCATGGCAGCAGATGAAGATAAAATAAAACTACTCGATATTTTAGCTTCAGCTGATGTAGCAATAACAAGAAGTTCTACTGATGTTGATGAAAAATTTATTGCAGCATCAAAGAACATGAAAGCAATAGTCCGTGCTGGAGTTGGTGTTGATAATGTAGATATTCCTGGCTGCTCAAAAGAAGGTATTATTGTTATGAATGTACCAACTGCAAACACAATTGCTGCGGTTGAACTTACAATGGCGCATATGTTATCTTGTGTAAGAATGTTTCCATATTCACATAACCACTTAAAGCAAGAGAGAGTTTGGAAAAGAGAGAAGTGGTATGGTTATGAACTAAAAGGTAAAAAACTTGGAGTAATTGGCTTTGGCAATATTGGTTCTCGTGTTGCAAAAAGAGCTGCTGCGTTTGAGATGGATATAGTTGCTTACGACCCATACATAAACCCTTCAAAAGTAACTGATTTAAATATGACATATACTAAAAATTTTGATGATATTTTAGCTTGTGATGTTATAACAATCCATACTCCTAAAAATCAAGAAACTATAAATATAATCAATAGTGCTGAGATTTCTAAAATGAAAGATGGTGTTGTTTTGATTAACTGTGCTAGAGGTGGTCTTTACAATGAAGAAGCACTCTATACAGGGCTTACAAATGGTAAAATTAGATTTGCAGGAATTGATGTTTTTGTGAAAGAGCCAGCAATAAATAATCCACTTTTAGACCTTGATAATGTTACGGTTTCTCCACACCTAGGAGCGAACACTTATGAATCTCAATACAATATTGGTGTTCAAGCTGCTGCAAATGCGATACAAGCTGCAAAGGGAATATCGTATCCCAATGCTATGAATCTTCCAATTGATGAATCAAAAATTCCACCTTTTGTTAAACCGTTTTTAGAGATGGGGCAAAAGATTGGTTTTTTAGAGTCTCAGCTTAACAAATCTCAAATAATCGCAATAAAAGTTAGTGGTCAAGGCGAAATAGCAAAATTTGTAGATTCTCTCTCTACATTCGTGGCGGTTGGTGCTATGAGTCAAATGAGTGACGATACGATTAACTATGTGAATGCTGATTTTGTTGCAAAAGAAAAGGGCATAAAAGTAGAGTTTGAAGCATTAAATGACTCAGTTGTTTATAAAAATTTAATTACAATAAAGCTTACAACTGCTGAGGGCGGGACGACTACGATAGGTGCTACAATTTTTGACGATAATGTTTTTAGAATTGTCTCTATTGATTGTTTTGATATCGAAGTAGCACTAAAAGGTGACATGATAATACTTAAAAACCAAGATGTACCAGGCGTTATTGGGCAAATTGGAACAACTTTGGCAAAGTACAATGTAAATATCGCAGATTTTTCACTTGCAAGAAATGATAAAAAGCAAGCACTAGCTGTTATTTTAGTTGATAGTATTATTAGTGATGATACGCTGGATGAGCTGTTGAAAATTGATGCTTGTATAAGTGTTAGATACGCTCGCTTATAATATGATTTCTTTCACAAATCTTTAGATTTGTGAAGATTATTTCTACATAAAAATTCTATATGTAGTTGTTATAATATAACAACTGCAGTTTCCCACTTTAGTCTAAACCAAAATGTCTTTTTAGATCAGCATTAAACATAAGTATAGGAACAATTATCAAAGATGCAACAACTGCAGCAATAGTTCCAAAGATAAGTGAAACGCCAAGTCCACCAAAAACAGCGTCTCCAGCTAGAAGAGTTGAAGCTAGAATGATGGCAGCGGCTGTTAGAAAGATTGGTTTAGCACGAGTTGCTGTTGCACATGCTATGGCTTCCGCTTTAGCCATTTTTTTATCTCTCATAAGTGATTTTGTAAAGTCTATCAACAGAAGAGAGTTTCTTGAGCTGATTCCTATTAGGGCGATAAATCCAATAAGTGAAGTAGCGGTTAAAAAGAATGTATCAGCTGTAAATATATTCATTATGAAGTGACCAACTATTACTCCTATAATTGACAAGAATGAGCCTAAAAGTATGATCCCGCTTAGAGTATAGCTCTTATAATAAATTACCATAAGTAAAAATATAAGTACGAGTGCCGCGATAAATGCAGCTCCCAGTTCAACAAAAGTATCAAGTGTTACTTTCATCTCTCCATCCCAAACAATCTTATAAATTTCTCCTGTCTTTTTATCTATAAGCTCAAGATCAAACAGACCTATCTTTTGTATATTGTACTCACTACTAAATTTACTAAGTATCTCATTTCTTGCATCCATGAGAGGATAAACTTGTGAAACCATATCTGTCTCCGCCATGACATTTGTAATTTGGTGCAAATCTTTACTCATAATCATAGGATTGGATTTTTTAGGCACAATTTTTACTAGTTCTGTGATGGAGACCATCATCCCTCTTTGGTTCATGAGCTTCAAAGAAGAGAGTTTAGCCTTAAGCGACTCTAAATCTTTAGAGGAGAATTTTTTTGACTCTTTGCTAAGAGATAGGTAAATTGGAACTTGATCATTGATAACATCAGAGTTCTTTACAGCTATTTGCATACCCTCAAATGCTAAATACAATACATCATTCAGTTGTTTTACACTTACTCCAGAGAGAGAGACTTTAGTGCTGTCAACCTCTACTTCAAATGTGTTGTAGATTTCATCTTGCATAACTTCTACATCAACTAAACCACTGGTTTTTTTAAATATACTCTCGACTTTGTTTGATAGCTTCCTTATCCCGTCTGTGTTGCTCCCGTATATTTCAGCAACAAGGGCTGCAAGCACCGGAGGACCAGCTGGAGGTTCAACGAAAGTTATTGTGCTGTTTTTATATATAGAGGCACAACTATTTTGTATATCTTTTCTCATTCTCTGAACCATTAAGTATGACGGCTCTGTTCTGTGATGTTTTTTTGCAAGGTTAACAACAATCTCAGCGACATTTTCAGAATTTTTAAAGTGTGAACCTTTTATGAGTCCTGCAAAATCAAGCGGAGCTCCCATACCTAAAAAGATTTCAAAATCTTCTATCTCTTTCTCTTTTTTTATGTATCCAGAGACGCACTCAGTTACCTCTTTTGTCTGCTCTATTGAACTTCCCTCGGCGAGTGTTGTATATATTGTAAATGTATCGTTGTTTTTGCCTGGAAGCATTTTTGCCAAAACCATTTTACTTGGTGCTATCATCAGTATTGATAAGATAAAAGCTACAAGAGTTGCTAAGAGAATTAAGTTTCTTTTTGCTGGACTTTGAATACCGCCAAGAACAGTGTGTTCAAATTTTTCAAACATTATTTTTTCTCCTCGCTATAAAATTTTGGTTTTTTCAATATTCTAACTGCTAAATATGGTGTAAATATGTAAGCAATAAAAAGCGATGCAATAAGTGCCACAGGAACATTTGCTGGGATTGGTTTCATAAACTGTCCCATCATTTGTCCAACAAATGCCATAGGAACCATTGTCATGATAATTGCCAGAGTTGCGATATTGGTAGGTGCTCCAATCTCATCTGTGGCTTCAATCATGATATCATCCACACTTTTATGCTCAGACTCTTTAGAGTGATAATGTCTATGAATATTTTCTATAACAATAATGGCTGCATCCACTAAGAGTCCAAGCGAGAGCAAAAATGCAAAGAGGGTAATCCTGTTTATAGTCTGCCCGCTCAAATACGCCACAAATAGAGTAATAGCCAAAATAGCTGGGACAGTAAATGTAACTATAAGAGACTCTCTCCAGCCAAGCACTAAAACAAGTAAAATTGCAATAATTACAATGGAGAGCAAGAGATGAAAAACTAGTTCATTAACTGCTTCATCGGCTCTTTGCCCATCATTTCTTGTAATTACATAGTTTATTCCGTCTTTATGCAGAAGTTTTTCATAATGTTTAAGTTCTGTTTTAACGGCATCTGCGATTAAAACAGCATTCGTTCCTTGGAGTTTTGACACCGTTAGAGTTACTTGATTTGCAAGAGGGGAAAAAGTTCCTTTTTCGTCTTTTTTACTGATAGTTGCTGACTTAAAGTTTTGTATGTCATAAGAGTTTGTGACTTTTGCAATCTGTTTTAAATAAATTGGCGAACCCATATATTGAGCAACGATTATGTTGCCAATATCGTCGGCACTCTCAATGGCATTTTTTACACCAAGCATTACAATTTCATTTGATGAAGTTCTATTTTTTACAGCTGGAACGCTGTATGATAGAGACTCAACTCCTTGAACTATTTGTCCCATAGAGATGTTATATCCAGAGAGTTTCTGCAAATCTACTTCAATGTTAAATTGATGTTTATTTCCACCTTTTAGCTCTGTAACAGCAACATTTTTAAGTCCATTTATATGGTGTTGTATATTTTTTACTTTATCATACAAATCTGTCTTGCTCATATTTTCATTTTTTGAATAAAAAGCAACAGATACAACTGGAATATCCACATCGATATCTAATGGTTTTATGATTGGATTCATAGCACCTTTTGGAAACATTCCAGCATTTTGCATGATTTTGTCATACACTTTTAAGTTTGAACCCTCTTTGGCTTCACCTATAAAAAATGCAGCGTTGACTATCCCTACATTATCCATGGCCATGCCAGATATGTGCTCAACTCCTTTGACCTCTTTTAGCTTTCTCTCGAGCGGTCTAACTATTACTTTCTCAATCTCTGCGGCACTTGCTCCAGGGAGTGCAACGATAACAGTGGAACCACTTACTACCATTTGAGGATTCTCTTCACGAGGCATAATACTAAGTGATAGATACCCAATAGCTAGAACGAAAATACCAAGGATAATAGTCAGCGGATTTCTGATAAATCCAGATGCTAGTTTTCCTGCAATATCTGTTGGTTTATAACTACTCATCTTCAGGCCTTACTCAACAACAACGGTAGCATACATACCTGGATAGATTGATTTGTATATATTTTTAAAAGAGATTTTTATCTTAAATGAGTGTGTCATAGGGTTTGAGCTAGGGATAATCGCGCTAATTATTCCTGTTGTTTTAATGTTTTTTGACGGTATGTTTACAATTACTTTTTTGCCCTCTTTTATGCTTGAAAGATTGTCTTCTGAAATTTCAGCAGAAATTTTAAGGTTACTTAAATCCGATAGTTCAAATGCAGGCATACCAGGCATAGCCATTTCGCCAACATTGATGTTTTTACTTACAATAACACCATCATTAGGAGCTGTAACATTTAAGTAACGATATTGATTTTTTACTTCAAGCAATCTAGCTTGTGCCTGTTCCACCTGTTTTGTAGAAATAGTTATCATATCTGTTAAGTTTTTTTCAGCTAACTCTAAATTTTCAACTTCAAATTTTGAAACCATATCTTTTTCTAAAAGTCTTTTGTGACGCTCAAGGTTTAGTTTTATATTTGTATGTTGATTTTTATACATCTGAAGTGATAACTCCGCTTGTGAAATACCAAGTTGCACTTGTGTTAGTGCAGAATCAATCTCTTTTGAATCAATCGTATAAAGAAGTGACCCTTTTTTAACAAAATCACCCTCTGATACTTTTACATTTGTCACAAAGCCCATAAAGCGACTTGTTATCATTTTCCTATTATCACTTATTACTGCCCCTGAGAGCGTTATGCTCTCTGCCATAAGCGAAGCTGTCATAAGCCCGAGTATTATGATTTTTCTACTGAAACCATTCAGTAGTTTTACGCTTTGTGGTTTATTGTTTATCATTTATTTTCTCCATTTGCTAATTTTTCAAGTGCAAAAACTCTCTCGTTTCGCTTATTTTTTGTCTCTTCTAGTTGTAGAATTTTTTGAATCTGTTCTGATTGTTTTATTACCACATCACTCATTGAAGAGAGTTTTTCTTTATATCTTGTCTCGTAATTTTTATAAATTTCATCAGCAAGTAACAACTCTTTTTCTAACGATTCTATATCTTTATTGAAGCTGTCTATCTCTGTTCTTATCTTCTCAATTTTGAGCTCAATACCACTATTTGCAAGTTCAACTTGCGTTTTTGTCTTTAAATATTCTGCTTTTGACTTTTCAATATTTGCACTATCTATGCCACCGTTAAATATATTCCAAGTAGCTCTAGCGCCAACTGTATAAGAAGAATGATCGCCTGCATTTCCTAGAAAGTTATTATCAGCAGTTGCTACTTCCGCAAATGCCCCAACCATTGGATACAGAGATGATTTTGAAACGCTAATCATACTTTTTTTGATAGACAAAGCACTATTTGCCATTTGAATGTCTAGGTTTTTATTTAATATCTCACTATTAGTCATAGATGGCATTTTTATCTCTAGCGCTGATGTTTGAATAGATGATATTTTTTGATTTAGTAAAAAACTTATGTAATGATAAAGTAATTTCTCGTTTAACTCCAATTGTGAAATCAGTCTCTCAACATTACCTTTTTTGGCCCTAACTTCTAACAAATCAATTTTTTTTGCATAGCCGCTGCTAATCATCTCATTTGTTATATTCTCAAGAGTGTTTATGTTTTGAAGAATAACTTTCAGATTTGAAATAGACTCTTCAAGTAGCGCCATATCATAAAAACTTTTTCTTGTTTCATATATTTTTTCACTTATAACTTGTGATTTTTCAAGCTTCTTGATTTTTTTAATAGAGTTCATAACTTCTTCGTAACTCGTTATTTTAAACCCAGTAAAAACAGGAATTTCATACTTTAGTTTGCTTTGAAAAAAGTTTCTTGAATCTGGATAGTTTAAATCATGTGGCTGAACATTAAGTATGTTTGTTGTTCCTGGCGGAGGTGTTAAAAAATCAGAAAAACCAAAATCCCCAAAAGTTGCCTCTCTTGAAGTAAGTTTAAAGCCAAAAACATTCCCAGCATCGTTTGAGTTTGCAAAATCTTGTATAAAATCAAGCTTACCCAAGTGGCTCCCTGAAACACTTTTGGCATCATGAGTAGCAACTTCTATGTCTAAGGTAGCACTCTTAATCTCTAGATTTTGATTTTTTAATATCTCTACTGCTTCATCTAATGAAAGAGATTGTGAAGCAGCTAAAAGAGAGGCGCTAGTGCATAGTGTTATGAAAAGAGAAGTAAATTTATTTTTCAAAATTATCCTTTTTTATTAGTAAATTAAGGTGTAATTATAACATATATATAGTTTTGTTATATCATAAAGATATTAACTTTTATTTTTTTACTACTACTTTTCTAAAACAGGCATTTTATAGATGAAAATCAATTATATTGTATTGACTCTTATATTAAACCTAAGCATAGATTTGCCAAGGAGCAATAAGTACTTGATACTAGAGTGATTTTATGGCAAGTAGAAGATATTTTATATTGAATTTATTGACCATTGATGGATCTTTTAGCATCATATTTAACGCATCAAATGTTTTGAACTCTTTTCTGTGTGGTCTGCTATTTGTTAGGGCATCAAAAACATCACAGATTCCTAAAATAGAAGCAAAGTTTGATATTCTATCTTTTTTAAACCTTCTTGGATAACCACTACCATCATATCGTTCATGATGGTGCAAGACCCCATCTATTATAAGCAGATCATCTATACCGTTTTGTAAAAGTATATTTATACTATATTGAGAGTGTTGATGGATTTGTTGCGTCTCTTTGTCACTCAATCTGGTCGTTTTATTTAAAGTATCATTAGAGATATTTTTATAACCAACATCATGCAAAAGCGCAGCTGTTCCTATCCTTATAAGATTATTATCATCAAAATCAAGTAGTGCTGCGAGCTTTATTGTATACATTGCTACATGCAGTGAGTGATTTGATAGTTTGTCGCCAACCGATAGATAGGGCATTATATCGCGAATAAATTCTTGTTTATCTTTAATTAGGAAAATAGTTGATTTTACGATGGATTTAACACTCTCTAAATCAATTTTATTCTCTTTGCTACTAAGAAAATTATCAAAAATTTGATTATTGAACTCATATAAAATATCAATAATTTTTTTTAAATCATCTCTGTTCTCGTCAATTAAATCTCTCAAATTATCATGAGCAATGGCTTTGTTGGCAATCTCTTTTTTTAATATATATATGTACTTATATCCAGTTATCTCTGCATAAAGTTCTTCTGTAACTTGAGTGCCAACTTCAATCACCATATAGAAATCTTCATCTTTTTTTATAAAAAGCTCTAGCTCTGTAGCGGTACCAATCTTCAAATCTTTTATGTTGTAGTAATCATAATCTGAGATAATAATTAAGTTGTGTCTTATAAGTTTCATAAGTATAATTGTACTCGACCAACCTTTTATATCTAATTATTGTTGATTGCTAAAGTATAAATTAGATAAAATAAAATTCTAAAATTTAAAAATACTCTATTAAGGCAATATATAAAATGCAAATTGTTGTGGATTCCTTAAGAAAACAGGGAAAAATTTATAAAAAAATGATTGAAATTGCTCCTAAGGATTTAGGTGTAAGAAATAGAATAAAAATTTATAAAGCAACGGACATTACAGGCTATTTTTGGGCTATTTTTGCCGTTAGTCAAAAGAGTAAACTACTTATGAAAGATTTACATAAATTTGAAGAGATATATACAAAATTAACACTTTATTGCGGACATAATTTTAAACACAAAATAATTTTTATAGATGCTCCACTTTGCACAAAAGCCAAAGAGGCATTTTTGGCTCAAGGTTGGAAGATAAAATAATGCTTCTTTGCGATATTGGAAATACCTCTGTACATTTTTTTGATGGAAGCAGAGATTACAAAGAGAGCGTTACTTCATTTGGCCCATCTGTAATTACAGAAAAAATTTACTATATTTGTGTAAATTCCAATTTAAAAAGCAGAGTAAAATTTTTAGAAAATTGGATTGATTTGTCACTGTATATAGATACATTAAAATACTACAAGGGTATGGGGATAGATAGAGTTGCGGCGTGTGAGGCAATCCAAAATGGCATAGTTGTAGATGCTGGAAGCGCTATTACTGTAGATCTTGTAAAAGATGGGATTTTTCAGGGCGGATTTATATATCCTGGGGTTAAAGCTATGGGTGAGGCTTACAAAAATATATCAAGTGCGCTTGAGTGCTCATTTAATTTTGAGCTTGATTTAGATAAAATGCCAAAAAACTCGCAAGACGCTATAAGTTATGGATTTATAAAAACACTTTTTGTTGAAGTGATGTCGCACAATATGGAGATTTACCTGACTGGTGGATATGCAAAAGAGTTTAGTAAAATATTTAAAAGCGCATCTGTTGATGAGTTATTGATATTTAAAGGTATGAAAAATATTATGAAAAAGGCTAATTTATGCTAAGAGTTGCACTTCCAAAGGGTCGTATTGCAAAAGAGACTTTAGAGATTTTTGAGACTATTTTTGGTGATAGTTTTGCTTTCGATGATAGAAAATTAATACTAGATACTCCAAATTTTCGTTTTTTGCTTGTGAGAAATCAAGATGTAGCTACTTATGTCTTTCATCAAGCAGCAGATATTGGTGTGGTTGGGCTCGACACGCTGGAAGAGCAGGGACTTGATGTTATTCGCCTTTTAGACCTAAAGCGTGGCGTTTGTAAAGTTGCTATTGGTATGAAAAAGGGTGAAAAACTTGATCTTAATAAATCTGAAATAAAAGTAGCAACAAAAATGGTAAATATCACGAAGCGCTACTTTGAAGAGCGTGCTGTTTCTGTAGATATTATAAAGCTTTATGGTTCAATAGAGCTTGCACCGCTAATTGGACTCGCTGATATGATAGTTGATGTTGTAGAAACTGGTGCTACTATGGAGCAGAATGGCTTAGAGGTTGTGGAGGATATTATGAGATCTTCAACTTATCTGATTGCCAATAAAAATAGCTATATTGCAAAAAAAGATGAAATTTTAGACATATATAAAAAGATAGAAACAGTTATAAAAGCAGAGCAAAAAGAATAATGACAAATTTAGACCTTTATGCAAAAACCGAACATCTTTTAGGCATAGAAGAGGCGACTGAGGCTCTTTATGATCTTTATCGCTCAGAATTAGACGAGTATGGCATAAAAACACTTTTAGATGTTGGATGTGGTCGTGGCGGTTTTATGAAGCGTATGATTAGCGATGGTGTTAAATGCAAAGGGATTGATTTAAGTGCTGTTATGGTTGAAGAGTGCAAGGAACATGGCTTTGATGCTGAGTGTTTGGATGTAAGCAAAGTTGATGGAAAATATGATGCAGTTGTCGCGATATTTGATGTACTAAACTTTTTAAATGAAGCGGAGTTGTTGAAGTTCTTAGATGCAGTTGCAGATAAACTAAATGAGAGTGGAGTTTTTATGGCGGATATAAACACCCTTTATGGCTTTCGTGATGTCGCTGAAGGCACAATGAGTAGTGAAAATGATAAAGAATTTTTAGTAGTAGATGCTCTGTTTGAAAACGATGAGCTTCATACAAAATTTACTTTTTTTGAGAAAAATCAAGATGCTTCGTACACAAAATATCAAGACACAATTATTCAGTATTATCATAAAATCAAAGTCTTCGAGAAGTTATCGGCGTTGAAGCTTGTAGAAAAGCAGACTTTTTCTCTCTACGATACAAAAGATAAAACACTATTGATTTTTAAAAAAAATTGATTCCATTTAAAGAAGAGATATGAAGCTAATAATTAATGGTGAACAAAAAGAGTTTGAGGATGAACTAACTTTGGGCGAAGTCCTAAGAGAGTTAGGGCTTGTTGATAAAGTTATGGCGGCGGCTGTTAATATGGAGATCGTAAAGCAAAAAGAGTGGGATAGTTACCCAATGAGAAGTGATGATAAATTAGAACTGCTAGATTTTGTTGGAGGCGGTTGATTCTATTGCCACAACGGCTATTGCATACTCTCCATCGTGAGTTATTGATAAACTAATATCTTTAATTTTAAAATTTTCTACAACTCTTTGTGATAGAGATATCTTTGGAGCACCTTTTTCTGTTTTGTAAATTTTAATATCATAAAAACCACATTCAGAACCAATCCCAACTCCAAGAGCTTTGGAGCACGCCTCTTTTGCTGCCCAAAATCCAGATACTGTTTTATGATTTTTGATTAAAGTTATTTCGTCGCTTGAGAGAAATTTTTGAAGAAATTTTTGCCCAAATCGCTCTAAAGAACGATTTATGCGAGAGGTTTTTACAAGATCTATCCCAATCATCTACTGGATAACGAATTCCGTAAAATATATACCTTTTATGCTTCCATCTACAATCATAGAATTAAGCGTTTCAATGATTTGATCTGAGACTTGCTGTTTACCTTTTTTTGAAGAGATCTCTTCAAGTGTTTTTGATGATAAAATTCTAATGATTCTATCTCTTAAAACTGCAGTTTTTGTCTCTAGCTCTTTATCAAGCTCCTTGCCATCTAGCTCTAATGAGATAGCTGCTTTGAGATATCTTCTGCCATCTTCGCTTTTTAAGTTTACAGTAAATGTCTCTAGTGGATACAGAGTGCCTATTTGACTTAGTTTTCTTGATTCCACATCTTCTGAGCTTATTTTTGGTTTGCTTGGTGCAGGGTTTTCTGATCCATGAGATGCACTCTGCTCTGTAGCTGGATGAGTACCTTTGGTGTTTACATCTTCTCCATCATGACTCATTAAAAGAACTGCTACAACGGCACCTGCCACTATTATTAACACCAATACAGCTATGATAATTATCATCAGCATATTTGATTTTTTTACTGTTTTTTCTGATGCTTCTTTACTTTCTTTTTTTTCTTCTGCCATTTTTTTTCCTTATCTTGTGTTTTTAATATATCAGAAATATTTTTTTAGTTGCATTTGTCAATGTTAAGAGTTTTCATTATCTCTTCAAAGATGGCACCAGCTTCACGGTTTGGATCATTATGATATTCTATTACAAGAACTTCTCTCCCGTTAGATATGCTACATGTATACATCTCTGGTTTTAAAGTATGCTTTGCAACAATGGAGTCAATTGTAGAGCAGACAAGCTTACTCTCCTCTTCCCCTCTATATGCTATGGATAATTTGACAAACTTTTCTTCACTTCTAAACTCAGCATCTATCATCTCTATTCCCTTTACTCATTAATATTGAAAATTATACAATTAATATATAAAATATCCCGTAATGAGTTGCTATTTGCGCTAGGTTTGATTAGTTAAGTAATCAAACAAATATAATTTATGGTTGACGCAACACCTAGCAATATTTTTTAAAATGAAATGCTCCTCTACCTCGTTGAATATTTAACAAGCAAAGTATATTGTATATCATAAATAATGTATAGTTATTTACTTGTGATTAAGATATTTATTTATGTGATTTAACTACCTTATATACAGTATTTTATCATAAGTATAGTAATTTAGTCATGAACAACACAACAATATCGCTTGACATTGTTGTGTTAATTTACTATACTTTCGCTCAATTATATAAATGGGAGACGAAATGAGACAAATTAAAAATAAAAGATTGAACATAGTTGATGAAAATCAGACTCGCATACATGCTACGCTGGTAATTTTTTTAATAGGTATTTATCTATTTATTGGGGATATCTCTATTATTTATATCTTAATTTATGATTTTTTTGTGCGTATCTATGTAGCACCTTTTCTTAGTCCCTTGTACATAATATCCTTGCAGGTAGTAAGGTTGATTGGGTTAAAGCAAAAACCTGCAGATGAGCTAGCCAAAGAGTTTGCGTCGCATATTGGACTGACAATACTGTTTATTATTTTATTTGCAGAATATTTTAGAGAGACTCATATCTCTTTTTTGTTGATTGTGGTTTTTGGTATTTGGAAAGCAGTTGAGATAATAGATAGCGAGTGTGTAGCGTGTAAGTTTTATGAGTTGCCAAAACATAAAGGTATCGAGGTGGTGTCATTATGAGATACGCAAAAGATGTAACGGAGCTTATCGGAAATACTCCTTTGGTTAAACTAAAAACTGCTAGTGAGTATGCACTTATATTAGGTAAGTGTGAGTTTATGAATCCAACACACTCCATAAAAGACAGAATTGGAAATAATATGATTCAAGAGGCGTTAAAACAGGGACTCATTACTGAAAACACAACAGTTATTGAAGCAACTAGCGGAAATACAGGAATTGCAATAGCGAGCGTATGCGCAAGTTTGGGGTTGAAGCTTATTTTAACTATGCCCGACTCAATGAGTCTTGAGAGAATTCAGCTTTTAAGGGCATTGGGAGCTAAAGTTGTTTTAACGGAAGCCAAATATGGAATGGTTGGTGCGGTTGACATGGCTGAAAAAATTGCTGCAGAGCTAGATTGCAGCTTGATTCTTAGGCAGTTTTCTAATATGGCAAATCCTGATATACATAGAAAAACAACAGGACTAGAGATACTAAAAGATACGGATGGAAAAATTGATATTTTAGTTGTGGGCGTTGGAACTGGTGGCTCGATAACCGGAATAGGAAGCGAGTTAAGGGCATATAATCCAAATATTGAAATAATTGCAGTGGAGCCAGAAAACTCAGCTGTGCTCTCAGGAGAGGAAGTTGGTTCGCATAAAATACAGGGAATTGGTGCAGGATTTATTCCAGAAGTGTTGAACAGTGCTATTTATGATGAGATAATAAAAGTGAGCGATAAAGATGCAATCAATACCTCAAGAGAGCTAGCAAAAAATGAGGGGCTTTTAGTTGGTATATCTTCAGGTGCTAATGTGTTTGTATCTGCGCTGGTCGCCAAAAGAGCCGAAAACAGATTTAAGACAATTGTTACCATCCTGTGTGATACTGGAGAGAGATATTTAAGCTCTGGATTATATGACAATAAAGGATAATCAAAATGCAAGAAAAAGCATATAGGTCCATTGTAAAAACTGTTTCATGGAGAGCGGTTGGAACGCTTGATACGATGGTTATATCTTATCTTGTTACAGGCAGTCTTAAAATGGCTGCATCAATCGGCTCTATTGAGCTCTTTACAAAAATGATTTTGTACTATTATCATGAGAGAGTATGGAATAAAATAGGTCTTGGAAGATACAAGGCAACGAGCAATGATTACAGTATTTAGGGAACATATTATGAAAGAAAATATAACAACATTTATTAAACAATTTGAAGGATATTCAGCCAGAGAAACTCTAGAGATGTTTTTAAAAACCTATAAGGGTCAAGTCTCCTTTTCAACAAGTTTTGGAGCCGAGGATCAAGTGCTTACAGATATGATATTTAAGATTGATAAAGAGGTGAGTATATTTACTCTTGATACAGGAAGGCTTCCGCAATCGACATATGATGTTATGGGTAGCACAAACTTAAAATATAACAGAAAAATAACTGTCTATTTTCCAGAGAGCAAAGATGTAGAAAAGCTATATTATGAGCAGGGAGCCAATGGATTTTACGAATCAGTTCAAAACAGAAAAGAGTGCTGTTATGCTAGAAAAATAGCACCTCTAAAGAGAGCTTTAAATGGTGTTGATATTTGGATTACAGGACTTAGAGCCGAACAGAGTGTTACGCGTGAAGAGATGCGTCTTTTTGAGTGGGATGAAGGAAATGCTCTCATTAAATTTAACCCTTTAGTTTCGTGGAGCGAGAAGGATGTTTGGGAATATATCAAAAACAACAAAGTTCCATATAACGCTCTGCATGATAAAGGGTATCCGAGTATAGGATGCGAACCTTGCACAAGAGCTGTAAAAGAGGGCGAAGATATACGAAGTGGAAGATGGTGGTGGGAAAACTCACGGCACAAAGAGTGCGGACTGCACATAAAGGATAAAAAGTGATAGATACAAAGAGATTGACACATTTAAAACAGCTAGAAGCGGAATCGATTCATATACTCAGAGAGGTGGTAGCGGAATTTGACAATCCCGTGATGATGTACTCTGTGGGCAAAGATTCCGCCGTGATGCTCCATCTCGCACTCAAAGCTTTTTTTCCGGCAAAACTGCCGTTTCCGCTTCTGCATGTAGATACAAGATGGAAGTTTAAGGAGATGATAGAGTTTCGTGACAAAAGAGCCAAAGAGGAGGGTTTTGAGCTTCTAGTTCATACCAACCCCGAGGGTATAGAGAAGGATATAAATCCATTTGTTCACGGCTCAGCAGTTCATACTGACATCATGAAAACGCAGGCTCTTAAACAGGCTCTAAACAAGTACAAGTTTGATGCGGTATTTGGGGGAGCAAGACGAGATGAGGAGAAGTCTAGAGCAAAAGAGAGAATCTACTCATTTAGGGATAAAAACCACAGATGGGACCCAAGAAATCAGAGACCAGAACTATGGAGTTTGTATAATGCAAGAGTCCATAAAGGTGAGAGCATAAGGGTTTTTCCGCTATCAAACTGGACGGAACTTGATGTTTGGCAGTATATTTATTTAGAGGGGATTTCTATTGTTCCTCTTTATTTTGCAAAAAAAAGAGCAATCGTTGAAAAAGACGGAGTCAAGATAATGGTGGATGATGAGAGAGTGCCAATTGAAGATGGCGAGGTCATCAAAGAGGAGATTGTTCGCTTTAGAACTTTGGGGTGTTATCCTCTAACTGGAGCGGTTGAGTCAAATGCAAAAACTTTGCCGGAGATTATTCAAGAGATGCTTTTAACGAAGACTAGCGAGAGACAAGGACGAGTTATAGACAATGATTCTAGTGGTTCAATGGAGAAGAAAAAAATAGAGGGGTATTTTTAACATGTCAGTTTTAGAGACAAAAATAGCAGAGGATATTGAGAGCTATCTCAAAGAACATGAGAATAAAGAGCTTCTTAGATTTATTACGAGCGGAAGTGTTGATGATGGTAAAAGTACGCTAATTGGGAGGCTTTTGCATGACTCAAAGATGATTTTTGAAGATCAGCTAGCAGCCATAAAAAAAGATAGCAAAAAAAGCGGTACAACTGAGGGAGAATTTGACCTCTCGCTTTTGGTTGATGGTTTACAGAGTGAACGAGAGCAGGGGATTACTATAGATGTTGCGTACAGATATTTTACAACTGATAAGCGAAAATTTATCATCGCAGATACCCCTGGGCATGAACAATACACTAGAAATATGGCAACGGGTGCGAGCACGGCGGATTTGGCGATTATTTTAATAGATGCAAGATACGGGATTCAAACTCAAACTAAAAGACACTCTTTTATAGCAAAATTGCTTGGGATTAAACATATAGTAGTTGCCGTAAATAAGATGGATTTGGTCGGTTTTAGTCAAGATGTATATGAGAAGATATCAAGAGACTATCTCTCTTTTGCAAAAGAGCTTGGGCTTAGTGATGACATAACGCTTATCCCTCTCTCGGCACTTAATGGTGACAATGTAGTTGATAGGAGTGAAAAATCTCCATGGTACAAAGGCGAGACACTTTTGCATCTGCTAGAAAACATAGAGATAGGAAGTGATAGAGATTTAGTTCACTTTAGAATGCCGGTTCAGTATGTAAACAGACCAAACCTTGATTTTAGAGGCTTTTGCGGAACTATCTCTTCGGGTGTTGTAAGTGTCGGCGACAATATTACGGTTTTGCCTTCAAAAAAGAGCTCAAGGGTAAAAGATATAGTGACCTATGATGGGAATTTAAATTACGCATACGCTCAGCAGGTAGTTACGATTATTTTGGAAGATGAGATAGATGTAAGCCGAGGTGATATCATAGTAAAAAGCGATGAACAGCCAGATAGCAGTGATACATTTGATGTAAATATTGTCTGGATGAGTGAAGAGCCACTGCTAAAGCATAAACAGTATTTTATAAAAAGGGCTTCATCTTTGAGTGTTGGAAGCATAGATAAGTTTTACTACAAAACAGATGTAAACACTCTTGAACAACAGAGTGCAAACCTGCTAAATCTTAATGAAATAGGACATGCAAAACTTGATTTGCAGAGTGCTTTGGCTTATGACTCGTATAGCAAAAACAAGGTAATGGGAAGTTTTATAGTCATTGACAGAGTTACAAATAATACTGTTGGAGCTGGAATGATTGTGCAAAAATCAGAATATAACGCAAAGGTTTCACAGTTTAGTGAGTTTGAAGTTGAGTTAAATGCACTGGTGAGAAAACATTTTCCTCATTGGCAAAGCAGAGAGGTTTTTTAGGAGTTAAAATGATAAAAGAGACAAAAGCTCAAAGAGTTGAGCGGATAAAAAAAGCCAAAGATGGGCTTGATGTTTTAAACGATATATATCGTTATGCTAAGAGTGACGAAGAGATTGATATGGAAGATATAGACCGTTTTAAATGGTATGGACTCTATACTCAAAATAGAAACCTTCAGGATAAAGATGACTTAACACAATATTTTATGTTAAGAGTAAAGCTTTTTGAAGGTGAGCTCGATTTAAAACAGATAGAGGCTGTTGCTTATATCTCAGATAATTATGCAAGAAAAACTGCAGATTTTACGACAAGACAAGATATACAGTTTCATTTCATAAAAATAAAAGATTTACCGGAGATTTTTGCAAAATTAACAAAAGTTAATCTGCGAACAGTTTTTGCAGCTGGTGATGTTCCAAGAAATGTTGTTACTTGCCCTGTGGATGGAATAAACAAAGAGCAGATATACGGTGTAAAAACTATAGCTAAAAATATTAACAGATATTTTGATGCAAATCCTAGGTTGTCAAATCTTCCTAGAAAATATAAAGTAAGTATTAGCGGATGCAATAAGTACTGCACTTCTCACGAGATACATGATTTGAGTTTTAATGCAAGAGAAACTGAAGATGGTGAGATATTTTTTGATGTAAGTGTCGGTGGTGGTCTTGCTTCAAGCAGGCGCATAGCTTCTTATATAGGTTATGTTAGACCACCGCAAGTTCTGGCGGTTACTAAAGCCGTAACTGAGATATATAAAAAATATGGAAATAGAGACGACAGAAACAGAGCGAGATTGGGACATCTGCTTGATTTATGGGGAGTTGAAAAATTTATTGAAATTTTACATAAAAATATAGATTTTGTTTTAAAAAAAGAGGATTTACAGGAGTGCACTCCATACGAAAAAAGAGAACACTTTGGGATACACAATAGCATAGAGGATGGTAGAAGCTATATCGGTTGTTCTGTTGTCGGTGGAAGAATCGGAGCTGATGGACTGTATGGGCTTTTAGAGTTGTTAAAAAAATACAATGCTACATATATAAAATTAACAACAACACAAAATTTTGTAATTGCAGATGTTCCTACCGTAAATGCTCCAAAAATGGTAAAAAAGCTTAAAAAGATAGGGATTGAAGCCTATCCTTCACCATTTAGGGCAAGAACCCTCTCTTGTACCGGTATGAATTTTTGTAAATTTGCAATTTCTGAGACAAAAGAGTTGGCTGAAAAACTAATAATTTATCTGGAAAAAAGATTTCCAAAGTTTAATGAGCCAATCTCTTTTAGCGTTAATGGATGTCCCAACTCATGTGCGCATCCAAATATTGTTGATGTTGGACTGCTTGGATGTAAAGTTGAGGAGAATGGAAAATTTGTATCTGGATTTGAGCTTATTTTGGGAGGTTATCTTGAGGGTGAAAAAAGTAACTTCGGGAGAAAAACCGGCATTAAATTTATTCCAGATGATGCCCTTAGGATAGTTGAAGAGTTAATAAAAGATTACATTAAAAGTGATTATAAAAACTTTCATAGTTACGCCATAGGAAGAACAACTCATGGTTAAAGATATATTTCGCCCACTTCTTAAAAACAAAGAGGAGATTCAGGATGAACTTCTTTGTCATACAATTGGTTTACATAAAAAACACTATTTTGATTATACGGCTTCTGGTTTAGCATATGACCTTGTCGAAGAGCGTCTTATGGAAGTACTGCAGACCTATGCAAATACGCACTCCAAAGAGGCAAAAATGGCGGCTACGACGAGTGAATATTATGTTCAGGCAAGAGAAAATCTATATCAGAGCCTAGAGCTTAGTGAAGAGTTTATAATCATACCAAACGGTTGTGGTGCAACGGCAGCCATAAAACGATTTCAAGAGTTAGTAGGTATCTATATTCCACCAGCGACCATCAAGAGATATAAAATAGATATAGACAAAAAAGATATGCCATTGGTTGTTGTGGGACCGTATGAGCACCACTCAAATGAGGTTAGTTATAGAGAGGCGTTTTGCGAGGTTGTACGGATTGGACTTGATGAGAATGGTTTGATAAATTTTAAGGAATTTGAAGAGATTTTAAAAGAAAATATAGACAGAGATATAATAGGCTCTTTTTGTGTGGCATCTAATGTAACAGGCATCATAACCCCATATAAAAAAATATCAAAGTTGCTGAGAAAATATAATGCTGTTGTGTGTTTTGATGCAGCTGCATCCTCGCCATATATAAACATAGATTGCAATCTATTTGATGCACTCTTCTTGTCCCCTCATAAACTTTTAGGGGGTCCTGGTTCATGTGGGCTGTTAATAATAAATAAAAATATCATTGACTCCTCGCTGCCACCAACATTTGCAGGAGGAGGAACAGTCTCGTATGTCAGCAAGACAAAGCACTCTTATGATAGTGATTTGCAGACAAGAGAAGATGCAGGCACTCCTGGTATTTTGCAGCTAATCAGAGCCTCTTTAGCGTATCAGCTTAGAAATGAGATAGGTTTTGATTTTATAGATAAGCAAAAAAGTAAACTATTAAAACTATTTATAAACGAACTTCAAAAGATACCGAGCTGTGAAATATATGGTAATAAAAAAGAGAAAAATATAGGCATCGTCTCTTTCAATATTGGCAATCTAAACCCATACGACATATGTAAAATCCTCTCTAAAATATATGGCATTCAGACAAGAGCTGGCTGTTCATGCGCAGGACCTTATGGGCATGATTTGCTTGGGCTAAAAGACCAGATTGTATTGGCAGATAAACCAGGATGGGTTAGGATAAGCATACATTTTTCACAAAAAAGGGGGGATATCCTCAATCTTCTTGAAGCAATCAAAAAAAGTGTTGAGGTTTTAAGAAATCAAAATTAGATTTTAGCTATTACAAAAAACTACTTTACTAAAAGTTGATAATTTTGGTAAAGTTTATAGTAAAAAAATATAAGATATTAAGAAGTAAAAAAAATCGTATAAAGTAGGGTATGAAAGTTGAAAATAAGAGTCTATTATGATTACACTTCTTTTCCTGCAATTGCCGGAAATTGTAGGAAATAAAGGGGTTTAAAGAGGGCGGATTTCCTAAATAATAAGCAATTAAGCGAAATTTTGTGACCATTTTTGGGGACGTTTTATAATACTACTTGAGGGAGATGGGGGCGTTAGGCGTCAGTTGCATCCAAAATAGTTACACAATTTTTGATGATAATTTTTATATGCATCAATGGATAATGATCCATATTTTTTTAAAACTACATCTTTTGATACAACAAAAGTTTTTCGAATCATAAGTTTTGATTTGACAGGTATATCACCATCAAGGAAATCGATGTGATCAATAATCATTTCGTCTTGATGCAATTTTTGGATTTTGCTGCTGATTGGAATAGCTATAAAATCATTATGCGGAAGGTTATCTTTGAAAACTAAAACAGGTCTCTCTTTTGACTTTTTCATATCACTAAAATAAAACGTGCAAAGGACTATATCTGCTTGTTTTATTTCCATATTTCATCCTCTGAGACATCTTTCCACTCATCGATTAAATTAGCTGAGTGATTGGTAAAAGCATTAATATCCGAACTATTGTTCATTATTTTACTGTGTGAAGCTTTTGTATCCTCAATAATTTTTAATTCTCTCGTGTTTAAATTTTGTAAAAAAAACATAATATGGCTGTAAATACTATCTTCTACTTGTAATTTTATTGTATGCATCTTGGATCTCCCATAATAACGTTTTTTATTTTATCATATTCCATATAAAATTGTTGTTTGATGATGTTGAGCAGTGTGCTTTTACCCGCATCATTTTTGCGTATGGGACACTTGACCTGGTGTTTTTAAACGCTTCAAGATACGGGAGTATTTTTGAGTAATATTACCAACATA
Organism: Sulfurimonas sp.; assembly: GCA_021732045.1. The sequence continues at coordinate 293,242 of JAKFWK010000002.1, read as the reverse complement.
TTAATACACCTTCACTAATCGCGCTAATAACGACTTTAATACGTCGTTGACTAGAGATACACTCAAACGGCTGGTTATTAATGTTTGAAGCGCTATAACATGCTTTATGTACTCTATTTGCTCATCTATTGTGAATCGTTTACAGTTCTTCTTGTATTTCTTTCCATTATGAGCTTTAATTAGTAGTTGGAGGTTGTCTGGATGATGATTGCCCTGACTCTGTAGGATTTAGAATTGCTGTTGAATGGTCTACTTAGAGTGAGATGCCGATACCGAGATTGATACGATAAGTATAAATAAAATAATGGGGAACTGTAACGTCCACAATGATTCTGAGAGGGCAGAGATAACAAAAACTGTGAGACCCAATACGCTGAACTCTTTAAGTTCTGGATCTTTTATTTTTAGTTTAAAGAGTTCGATGAGCATCCAAATCATAAGAGCAAATCCAATTATCCCTCCTTGTCCAAGGATCATTAAGTATTGATTATGAAAGTCGTGGCTCTGGCACCATTCAATTGTTTCAGGGTTAAAGCCATGATTGTCCTTGGCTAATGCTTCTATAGCAGCAGGTTCGTAGTCTCCAATCCCTGCACCTACAAGTGGATGTTCACGAATAATATCATAGGTTACAATCCAAAAAGCGGCACGCAATCCCAACGAGGTGTTTAAATTGCCTTCTTGAAACTGATGAATATCTGAAACCGCCTGATCGAAACGTTTTTGAAAAAGATCTACTGTATTGTATGCCCCGATAAAAAGGACTGAGCTAAGTATCACAAAAATTAAAAAGGATTTGATGGTGAGGCGATAGTGAATAATGACGGCAACAGCTATTGCTATTAAAAATGCCAGCTGTCCTGTCCGTCCTGTAGAAATCATGAGATTGCCAGTAGAAGTGAGAAAAAATAGCAGCATAGGAAGCTTAATTCGCCATGTATAGCGATCGGATAAAATTCGGCTTAGGAGAATAATCGCTGTTGTTGCCAAAAAAATACTGTAGTGGATGTGAAACATAAAAGGGCTAGGATAATCCGAGCCATGACCTTTGAAAGTCCATAATTCAAAATACATACCATATGCGATGATTTCACTAACAAACATACCGCATATAAATGCAGTGATGATGTGAGGAAGCCACTCCTTTTTTAGAGATACCGCCAAAATTGGGATTATTATCCAATAGCTGTAAAGCCGTATTTGATTGAGCGCTTCATGCGTTTGGCTAGACCATAGCGCAGAGGCAAACATGAAGGCGATAAAAGCCCCCATAGCTACTAATGCACGAGATGATTTAATGCTTTGCCATGCTTTTAAATAATCTCTACGTGCTATAAAAAGGACAATAAACAAAAGGACAAAAAAACTCACCGCCGCACGGGAGAGGGGGAGGGTAAAGGCGAAGGCTAATGATGAATAGTAAAAAAATTTGTCGGAAGAAAATTGTGTAAAAAACTTTATCATATTAACTCACCCCTTTTCTTCCAAGCACGACTTGAACCGTCTTTATAAAGATAACAATGTCTTTCCAGACGCTCCAGTTACGCACATACCAGACATCCAAATCTATACGACTGACAAAATCAACATCATTACGACCACTCACTTGCCAAAGACCAGTAATCCCAGGTTTCACTGCTAAAATGATATCAACATTATCACCCATCTTAACACGTTCATTAGGCATATAAGGGCGCGGTCCTATTAAACTCATTTCACCTTTGAGTACATTGAAAATCTGAGGTAATTCGTCCAATGATGTTTTGCGTAGAAAAGCTCCGATTTTAGTAATTCTCGGATCATTCTCATATTTGTGATAAATCTCATAATTTTCGATTTCTTCGGGATGATCGTGTAAATAATCCTGCAGCAAGTCATCACTATTTTCCTGCATAGAACGAAACTTATAGCAAACAAACTCTTTTGCGTCTTCACCTAAACGAACTTGTTTAAAGAAAATACTTCCGCCATCTTCACGTTTTATGAGCAATACGATGATACCAATGAACACCAATAGCACAGGAAATATTAAAAGAGACAGTAACGTATCAAGGCTCGTTTTTATCCATTGATTTGCTTTGTTAAGCAGATTGTTTTCGACAATGATAAGATTACTGCGTGCATTGAAAAGATGGATAATATGGGCATCGGAAAAATCAAAATTGGTAACGAGAGGAACAAAAACTACTTCTTGCTTGCGGATTAGCGCTTCATGTAAATAGGTTTCAAGGGCTTCAATTCCTATGGCGGATGAAATAAATAGTGTTTTTGCCTTACGTTGATCAGTTAAAACATAGCCAAGATAGGGATTCTTAAAGACATGTTTTGTAAAAAAGGTGTCTTCTCCTACTATGGTTGATTCATGCTTCCATGTGCCAATTTTGAAAAGTAATCGTTTGAGATAATATTTTTGCAATGGTAAAACAATCGCTGTAATGGCAAAAGTAGCGATGAGAATAAATCGTGAATAACTTTCGGATTGTTTTGTCATCGCCAAAAAAGCCAGTAGAATAATCGAAGCTAAAAACACACCTTTACCTATCCGTTGCATCTCTTGCCAAAAATCATACCGTTTGGAATAGATACCTTCTACTGCGAGTAAAGTAATAATGACAGCGTAGAATAATCCAAATTGGAGATAATGATCAAGATCACTGGGGGCAGAACGTTCGAACCAATTACACCATTGACGTATACTAAATGCTAGGACGATAGCGAAAAAAATGCTCATAAGATCAAATATGATTAGAGCAGTACGATTAATCCAATTTTTCATTTAAATCTCTTTCATTGTGATTAATATACCTCTTTACGATGCCCGATACGAATGATCATAATTAAAACTTTTTCTTCTTCTATGCGAAAAATAATCCTATAATCCCGTACACGAAGACGAAATTTTCCACTGAATTCTCCCTTTAGGGGCTTAATGTTATTTTTGAGTTGCGCTGGATCGGCTGCTAGTAAAATAATTTTATCTTTGAGCTGTTTTTGGACTACACTATCCAAGCTCGAAAGCTCTTTTCGAGCTGTGGGTAAAAATTCTATGGCATACATAGATTAGAGCCCAAGCTCTTTCCAAACCTCTTCTGCTGGGATCGCTTTAACTATACCTGATTCAAGCTCACGTAAACGCTTATCAGAAAGTTTTTCATCCAGCATGTCAAAATAGATCATAAGTGCATTTTCTATTAAATGGCTTTTTTTTTCGTTAAGCTCTTTTGCAATGGCGTTAAGCTCCATTACAACTTCATTATCCAAGGTAATACTCATCTTAGTGACATTAACATATTTAGCCATTATTGCACCTCTTTTTATATGGATAATTATACTCTCAATGTGCAATCTTGTCAATCAAACTTTGAATTTCATCACAAAACCGTTGTTCGCTAAATCCAAGAGCATTGTTACGCACGGCTGTATAATCCCACTGCATGGATTCAAATTGCTCTATTGAGCTGCATAGACTCTCGATGGATTGGGTATCAAAAAACACTCCGCTGACGCCATCCTTAACCGTTTCAAGTGCACCACCTTTGCCAAATGCTATCACTGGTGTTCCACACGCTTGTGCCTCTACGGGTGTGATACCAAAATCCTCTTCGGCGGCAAAGATAAATCCACGGGCACGCTGCATATGGTCTCGCAACACTTCGAACGGTTGATATCCCATCAACGTGACATTTGAGCCCGCTTTGGCTTTGATCTTTTCAAAATCAGGACCATCACCGATAACGATCAGCTTTTTGTCGGGCATTGCCGAAAATGCTTCGACGATCAGATTGATTTTTTTGTACGGTACCATACGCGATGCCGTAAGATAAAAATCTTCTTTCTTTTCATGCAGTTTAAACGCTTCCACGTCGACAGGAGGATAAATAACAACCGATTCACGACGATATACTTTCCAAATGCGACGAGCAATAAAGTCAGAAATAGCAATGAAATCACCCACACCATTGGCGGTACGCAGGTCCCATAGTCGTATCTTGTGCAACATGGAACGAGCCATCCATCCTTTGAAGCCTTTATCTAAACCACTTTCTCGTAAATATTGGTGCTGCAAATCCCATGCGTAGCGAATAGGTGAATAACATAAACAAATGTGCTTTTGGTCAGGCCCGGTAATAACTCCTTTGGCTACAGCATGAGAACTTGATATTACTAGATCATAACTGGATAAGTCAAACTGCTCTACGGCGAGAGGCATTAACGGCAGATAAGTACGATATTTAGATTTGGCAAAAGGGAGTTTCTGGATAAAACTTGTCGTAATTTTGTGCCCAGTTAAAAATTTCCGATCTTTTTGGGGTAAAAAATCAACGATAGTAAAAATATCTGCTTGTGGGTAAAGCTTTAACATCTGTTCTAAAGTTTTTTCCGCCCCTGCATAGACAGTGAGCCAGTCGTGAATGATAGCAATTTTCATTGTGCTAATACCTTATTAAATACCGCTCGATGTTCCAAAGCACTTTTCTCCCAGCTAAATTCTTTGGCTCGCACCAGCCCCTTGGCTATAAGCGCTTTTTGTAACGTTTCATCCCTTAATACGTTTAGTATTCCTTCTTTGATCGCCTTCGTATCCAATGGATTGACATAGTACGCGGCATCTGCACATACTTCCGGTAATGTTGACGCATTAGAAGCGATCACGGGTGTTGCGCATGCCATAGCCTCCAGAGGAGGAATACCAAATCCTTCATACATGGAGGGGTAAATAAATAGACTTGCATTGCTATAAAGAAGAGCCAACTCGTCATCACTCACATAGCCGCTGTATTTTACCCATTGGCTGAGGCTCTTCATCTCGTGGATAATATCGTCATTCTTCCAACCAGGAGCACCTACCAAAGTCAGATGATACTCATTTCGGAGCTCTTTGTCCAGCATGGCATAAGCACTCAAAAGGTTTTTAAGATTTTTACGCGGTTCGATACTTCCTACTGCCAAAATATATTTTTGTAGCGGTTTTACCGTGGATTGTCGAGGATAAAAAAGACTATGATCAACCCCGTGATAAATAACGGTAATTTTATCAGGAGCAATTCCGACACGTTCAACGATTTCTCGTTTTGTAAATTGTGAACCTGTGATAATATGGTTGCATTGCTGGATTGATGCGTAAAAATATTTTTGAAAATACTTGACCCGTTCCACAGGTTGAAATTCAGGATAAATCTCCCATGAAAAATCATGTACCGTTGCAACGATTTTATCGGCTTTGATACTGTGATTGGGGATAAAATTAGGCTGCCAGTAGAGATCGTAACGCGGCGCAATAATCCCTGAAATACGAAACATTACAGTGCGAATGATGGATTTGACGAGAGGATTTTTGACGATCCATGATCGTAGGGATTTTGCACTTTGTGCACCAAATGGGGTTATAAGTTTATCCGAAACATACCCATAAAAATAACTGATTTTGTAGGTATTTAACCGTTCCAATTCTTTTGCATTTTCATAGGTATATCTCCCGATCCCGGTCAGAGAGCCCAAAAGAGAGAGGGCATCGATAACGATTTTAGGCTTCATACATACTCAAAAGTGTATCTCTGATCGGTCTTGGTTTTATTGTGCCAATGAGAGACGTTAGGTGGTCTACCGACCCCACCAGCCGTTTGATCTCATTGGGGCGTACAAATGCCGGGTTTACCGTCACTTCGATCTCATATCCGGCTATTTCATTCATCCTATCGATGACACTCAGAAGCGTTACTCCTCGTCCCGTGCAAAGATTGAGTGTTTCACCCTCAGCATCACTGCTTAAAAGCTTCGCATAGATTTCGCACACATCGCGGATGTCATTAAACTCACGCTCGACATAGAGATTCCCCAGTTCGATCATATTTTTGCGTTCTTTAAAATGATTGACAATTTTAGGAATCAGAAAATGACCTTCTTGACCCGGTCCGGTATAGTTAAAGGGACGGGTAATAATGATAGGAAGTTTAGAGTGATAGGTGGAAGCCATCTGCTCCATCACGAGCTTACTGCATCCGTAATGATTGACAGGTCGAGGGCACATTGACTCATCGAGTACTTCAGACCCTTGATCACCATACACGGTCGCACTGCTGGCTAAAATCACTTTTTGTGGTGCTTTTGGTAAGCCTGCAAGAGCATCAAGCAAATTGCAACTGCCGATAACATTGACATCGTAGATGAGGGAGGCATTGGACTCTCCGACAAACGATATGGCTGCGAGGTGTATCACATGGGTCGGCTGGATTTGATCCACTACGGATCTGATGGCATCACGATCGCGCAAATCGCATCGGAAATGCTCTGGCATACAGGGTTCATCGATCGTTGTTCCATACACCTCATATCCTAAAGCAGTAAAATACCTTGCGAGATGATTGCCAGTGAAACCGGCTATTCCGGTAATGAGGAGGCGTGATTTAGTTATTTTTTGATTCATCTTTCTTCTTTCATCACTTGCCTCTTATGGTCTTTGTGTCCAATTTTGTTTGTATCCAACTTGGATTTTGTCGACAATCTAAAACTGCATAAACATAAGCAACATCATTATTTACTTTATAATATATGGCAAATGGGAATCGTTTGGATAAAAGTCTATAGTAATCATTGGTTTTTACATGAATCGAAGCATACAAATATAAAGAGTCAATATCTGAAAGAATAGAGTCTAAAAAATAATTTCCCAAATTTACGCTTTGTGATTCATAAAAATTCATACCATTGACAATATCACTTTCAGCTTCATCTAGAATCTCAATTTTCATGCGTTAATTTTTTTAATCTCTCTTTTACTTCAGAAATAGGAGAAAATTTCATTATTCCATCTGCAATCTTTTTCTCTCTTTGACTGAGCACATCATAATGCCACTGGGGCGAAAATCCATTGGCGGTTGAGTGTTCACTCAAATCTTTCCAAATCTCTTCCATCATTAAAAACTTATCTGAGATACTTATTTTTTCTAAATTTAGAGCTTCCAACATCATCACTCCCTTTATTAATAACATTATAGCTAGTTTCCAATAGGATAAAAACTAGAAACTAAATCCTGTTTCATTACGTCTCAAGTCTTCTTTTACCATCATGGCGCACAACTCTTCGAGAGTCGTTTTCGGCTCCCATCCTAATACCTCTTTGGCTTTGAGAGGATTACCGATCAGCAGCTCTACTTCCGCAGGGCGGTAAAACTTAGGATTGACACGGACGAGTACTTTTCCGGTTGCCACATCGGTCGCGATCTCATTTTCATCTTTTCCACTAAATACTAGCTCGATTCCTACTGCTTTAAATGCCATTGTGACAAAATCACGTACCGTTTCTGTACGGTTGGTCGCGAGGACAAACGTATCAGGTTTATCGGCTTGGAGCATCAGATACATACCCTCGACGTACTCTTTTGCAAATCCCCAGTCACGTTTGGCATCCATATTGCCCAGTTCCAAAATGTCAAGTTTTCCCAGTTTGATTTTCGCTGCGCTGTCCGTGATCTTACGTGTAACGAACTCACGACCGCGAAGCGGTGACTCGTGATTGAACAATATTCCGCTGCAGGCGAAAATGTTATACGACTCACGGTAGTTGATCACCATCCAGTGCGCATAGAGCTTTGCAACACCGTATGGGCTACGAGGATAAAATGGAGTGCTTTCGATCTGAGGGATTGCTTGTACTTCCCCGAACATCTCAGAAGTTGATGCTTGGTAAAAACGGATTTTAGGATTAACGATACGGATCGCTTCGAGGAGATGAACACACCCCAGACCTGTGATATGTGCCGTGGCGAGAGGCTGATCGAACGATACACCCACGAAGCTCTGCGCCGCGAGGTTATAGATCTCATCGGGCTGGATATCTGCAACCATACGGATGCTGTTGGATGCATCGGTGAGATCGTACTCTACGAGGTGGAGATTCGGATGCTTGTCGACTCCAAGCTCTTCAATACGCCAAAAGTTCACCGACGCCGTACGGCGATAGGTCCCATATACTTCATACCCTTTTTCGAGTAGCAGTTCTGCCAAATAGGCTCCGTCTTGTCCTGTGATCCCTGTAACGATTGCTTTTTTCATACTATTCCTTTATTTAATATTTAATCAAAAAAATGGTTACTCAAAATTTGAAGAATACCACCAATAATAATAAAGCCTAAACCCATTTTTGATAAAAAAACTGAACGCTTAAATCGTTTAATATCTTTGTCATTAGGGCTTGGAATTACCAATAAACCTTCTCCTCTTAAATAAGCTTCTTTATCAGCAAAATTGAGCTCTGTTAAAAAATGCCAAACTAACAAAGCCCCTAATGTTGAGAAAATAACTCCAACTGAATTAACATAAGCCTTCATAAATTAAAATCCTTCCTACTCTATCCAAGGAGAAAATTTCTCTTTAATTTTAGTAAGCTGTTTTTTGATATGCGCCTGATCTTTTGTCTTTGTATTCAAAAACACTTCTGCTTCATCAAGCACATTGTTGAGAGATATTCCATTTTTTCGACAGTGCTCTAATAACCCCCATGCGGATTCTTCATCAGATGGATGTCCAGCAAAGACGCCATCAGCTTCTCCGAAACATCTATCAATTTGATTTAATGTCATTTATTCCCTTTTCTTAATATAAATATTTTTTATAAAATTGAATTTAGCTTTGAGTTTTAAAAATAAGCTTTTGCTAAATAAAATTTTATTATTATATACATCGTAAGAATTTTTATAAATATCATCTGATTTTAATAAAATAAAATCTTCTAGTATTCCTTGTCTTAATGATAAAACTGTAGCATATGTAAATGGATTAAATCTAGCTTGAATGCCAGCACCTCTCAATCTCTCTGATAGTTCTATATCTTCACCAGTGTTCCAAACACCTATACTATTCCATTGATGCTTGAGAAGTATCTCTCTTTTAGCCACGATCATGCCTCCTCCTATATATTGATAAGGGCTATAATCATCATACTCCATAAGATAATTTTGTGTAAAAATAAAATTGGATCCTTGTGTAATCCAATCTGGAACCCTTTGCCCATCCTGCATTATTTGCTTGACGACAACAACATCATAGTCTAACCCAAACTCTGTAAATGATTTAATGAAATCTGTATCTAATTGATAACGATTATGCACAATACATACATTACTGAAATTTGCATTCTCAACTATCATATTCTTTTTTACAGAAATATTTGATAACTGTTCAGTTAATTCATCAGCAGAAATAAAAATACAATTTTCATCATTTTCTAAATTAGTCACTGGCCCACAGATAATAATTTCATACTGAACAGAAGTACTTTGTTGATGTACACTTTTGATAAAAGATTCTAAGAAATGTTTATTTTTCCCATCCCACACAATTCCAAACGTCCAGTTGTTATCTAATATCTTAGGCGCTCTATCTACTTCAAAAGAAAGTATGACACTATCACTAACTACCTCAAATGATAAAAGTTTAATTTTACCATTCGTTGATGAATAAACTTTATTATTAAAAGTAGCTATAGAAAAGAATGAAGATGAGAATCTTATCTTTATATGGATTTTTGCTTTTCCTTGAGTAAGTCTCAATAATTCATCTAACACTATTGGCCATGTGACAAAATCAGCTAAATTGTTTTCAAGAAAATATATTTCTTGAAATCTTCCATGTAAAGATGGACTAATTCGATGAAAAGTTTCTTTTATTAGTAGCTCTGGTATTAACACCCAAGAATCATTTGATTCCGGTGCTGAGGATCCTATCCATGCTTTTTCATATAACATAAATTATTCCTGGTGCACAATAAGATTATTAATATCTTTAGCAAAATGATTCCAATCACGCAACAAATATTTGTTTCCCCGTATTTTTTCTAGAGCATTTTCATAAACTTTATCATCCTTGAATAAACTTAACATTTTTAAGTAAAAAGCATTGTAGTTTGGATACTCAATCACTTCTGTTAGCCCATACCCAGCTTCTTTCAATGATGAATTGTCGAAATGAATGCATGGTTTTCCATAAGCTAAAGACTCACCAAGAGGAAGTCCCCACCCTTCATAGTGTGAAGGATAAACTGTAAATCTGCAATTTTTATAAAGATATATTAGTTCTTCATCATCAGGATTATCAATAACAATTACGGAACCATACAAGTGCCCAGTATATGTAAGAAGTTGCTGTATTAATTCTGTTTCCCATAGCCATCGGCCAGCAATCACAAGCTTTTCGTTGGCATAAAATTCACTGTCAATAAACTTTTTCCACATTAATAAGAGATTTATATGGTTTTTTCTTGATTCAATCGAGCCAACACACAAGATATATTTTTCAAAGGCTAATTTTTTACTTCTTAAAGGAAGAATATATTTAGAAGATACTGGAAATTCAGATAATTTGTGTGCTAAGTGGATTACTATAGTTTTTGGCAAAATATAGCCTTCCTCAATAGCAAATCTTTCAAGATCTTTTTTGGTGCTTGCTGCATTAACAATAATATTGTTTGCATGACGTAATACAAAAGGAATATATTTTAAAAACATTTCACGCAAGGGCTCAGGAGCAAAGCTAGAATATACCGGAATCATATCATATATTAAAAAATTCTTTTTAATATCAGATTTTAAATTATTGAATATTCTCTCATATTCAAGCTGAAAATTCCATACTCCACCAAAAATTTCTAACGTTGATTTTTCTGGAAAATTATTTAAAGACGAATAAACAATCTTACTCCTTAGCGGTTGCCATTTCAATTTAACAGCATAATCAAAAATAATAAAGCTAATGAATTTTATTATTGGGATATCAAGTGATTTATTAAAAATCTTTTTTAATAGCGTATATCTGTTAGATTTTTTAATATATTGTCCTAAATATGATTTTGCAAATTCTATAGAATTGTTATCTAAAAGATCACTTTCTATCCACATATGTTCAAAAATTTTTAAATCTTCTAGTTGCTCTATAGAAATATTTTCACATATATAAATTTTTCCAGTCATAGGGCTAATAAAAAAAGGAGTTACATTATCTAAAGAACCTTTTAAGCCCTCCAAAACAACTCGTTGTATACCACTAACTTTGTGAGTAAAACGTGAATGATTAATTAAGTCTGTAATATCATAAAATATTTTCATTTAATTAGTCCTATATATAAGCTCAAATCCTCTGGGATTCCAATTCCATGCATCTGTTCAAATTCAATATTGTAAATACCAATTTTTTTACCTTCGGCGACGGCGTAATTATAAGTCGGACAAGTGTAAAACTCATTGTTCGCTCTATCATTTTCTATAATCATTTGTACAGCACCATCAACAAAATCTTTTCCCATGCTATAAAGATAAATGCCTACTGTCGCAAATTCAGATATAACGATTTTTTCTCTTACTTCTGTCACCAAATTATTTTCATCTAGTTTAGCAAAAGACCATTTAGGATCACTGTGTTTATCGACAAATGTCAAAATAGATCCATCTAGCTTTCTGTTGCTGCAATCATCAACAAAATCTCCAATATTCATATCAACAATCTGATCTGAATTGGCAATCAATAATGGAGCATCATTGTCTATGAATCTTTTTGCGTATAAAACAGTACATGCCGTTCCCTCAGTAAGCTTGTCAATGCCAATAAAAACTGCATTATACTTTTTCTCAATCTCTCTGACCGTTTCATGCTCTTGTTCTAGTTGATCCTTACGACCTATAAGAATATAACGGGCGTCTGGATATGCAAGATTTTCGAGCACCCTAACAATCATTGGTTTACCTGCGACATCAATAAAAGGCTTTGGTTTTTCATAACCAGCTTTTGCAAACCTGCTTCCAGCCCCGGCCATAGGGATGACAATATTTATCATTGATTAACTCCTATAATTTTTTTTATTTTACGTTTTAGTCTGAACAAAATTTTATTTTGCATATCACTAACCAAGGATTCACTCTTCTGTAAAGCCACTTCTAATTGCTTGATATATTCTTGATTTTGTTCTATAAGTAATTCAAAAGATTGAATTTTTTCTTCACTCTTGCATAAAGTTTCTTCGACTTCTTGAATCCTTTTCTCTTTTGTTTCTATTGCTGCTTCTAAAAATACTAACCTTTCTTCCACTGCTTCAAGTTTACTGGATGGAAAATGCCAATAAAATTTTCCATCATAAAGATGCATATCTTTTAGACTTAAGGTTAATTCAATGTTATGATTTTACAAAAATATAAATTAAACTCGTTCGATGCTGGGTCATTCGGCTTTAGAGCGTAGCTTGTAAATCCATTATCTTCTAACCAATTTAGAACACTTCGTAAATCATAGGTTTCATTTTCATACAGTCCTAGTGTTGTTGATACACTAACCTCTAACATGCCAGCTTGTATCAGATGAATATATTTTCCTACAGATTTCAATACATTGAAATCTAATCCCTGAGCATCTATTTTAATAAAATCGATTTGTTCTTCAATTGCTAATTCATGAAGTATGGATTCAAGGCTTCGTACCTGTACTTCGATTGTTGTATCAAAATACATGTCAGAACGCGTTTTCCAGTAATCATCATTTTTTATTTTTGATTGGTCAAAATGAAGTAAACTAGATACTCCCCAGTCGTGATGAGAGGCTACATTTAAATAATCTACTCTTTCGATAATGTCTACTGCACATTGAATAATTTTAACATTTTGAATATTGTCTGACGATGCAATATCTTGAATTTTATTGCATAAATCTGGAATTGGTTCTATTGCTATTACAGATAAGAAAGGATTTCTTTTAGCTATTGAAAGGGCGAATTCACCAATGTTTGCACCAACATCTATAATCATCTAAAAAGGTTCTCCTAAATATTTATCATTGCTCGCTCCTGGAAACTTTACCACGGTATTGACGGTATCTTCCAAAGCTTCAAAATCGGTGGCTTCATTTGGTTCAATGACTATAATATTCCCTTTCTTATATTCAACACCATTCATCCGAACACGCCCGCTTACGATTACGGTTATTTCAGTCGCGATTTTATGATAATGTTTTTCTTCGTAATCACCTTTTTTATACTCTTTAACCGCTACTTCGACATCATTGGTTTTTAAGAGTGTCGGTTCGAAATTTCCAACAAACCATCCTTTTACCATCTCTTCAAGTTTTGCTGTTTTCATTTTGGAATATCCAAATAGGCACGAAGCTCACTCATCGTGCCATTGTCATTCCATTCGATAATATCCGTTCCGGTTAAAATGGTTTCGTCTAACTGTAAAATAAACTCAATAATCGTTGTAGTTTGATCCTGATAGATATTTTTTGCTTCAAAGCTAAGATGGTCACATGAAGTAAAGATTCCTTGAATCGCTGCTAGAACTTCTTTTTTTCCTTCGATACGGTTTACTACTGGATCTTCAAGAGCAAAATTGTCAGCGAAAAATTCTGCTACTTTATTAATATTTTTGCTATCAAATGCATCTATATACTGCTTGGTGAGTTCTTTTAGCATTGTGTTATCCTTTCGTAATCTTTGATTTTATTAGGACTGTAAAAGGTATGGTAGTTACTGTTATCTATTTGAACGATTCCCAAGGCTTTATTCTTTAAGATCATTTCATTAAGGGCTGGAGCTATAAAATAAAGTCCATTAACACTGGCGTCTTTTTTGATCATTAACATTGCACTTGCTACAAACTCTTTACCTTTTTTGAAATAATAAAAACCTGCAATTGCATTTTTGCTAATCGGTCTTTTTTCTGCTGTTTCTGTAATATTCCCATCACTATCTACCCTGGCATACGACCATTTCGGATGTACAGAATCAAAGGTAATAACGCCTGCATCATAAGCTTCTAAAATACCTATTTTAGTTTGAATGTCCTCACCTATGATTTGGTCTGCATTGGCTATAACTAATGGCGTATCGTTATTTATATGCTCAATAGCCATCAAAGCGCTGCAAGCAGCCCCTTTTGTTTCACCGTCGATTTTAATGATTTTACAAGTGTGATCAGTTAGAAGGTTGAGGATATTGTCGAGATGGTATTTTTTACAATCTTCATTATTCACGATAAAAATAAATTGTTTCTCTTTTTGGATACTTTCAAAGTTCGCTAAGATATGCTCAATCATTGTTTTACCATTAATTTCAATGAGCGGTTTAGGGTATGGGTATTCAGCTTCGGAGAAAAATTGATTTTTTCCAGCCAAAGGGATGAGGATATTTATCATTGCATACCACCTTCAAAAATATTGATATGTTTTTTGATATTCTCATAATTTACATCTTCGACAGTCTCAACAATCATAACATGTGCTCCGCTTGCACGAGCTGCTTTGATACCGTTTTCATTGTCTTCGATAATCATGCACTCTTTAGGAGTTAGCCCCATTTTTTCTATTGCTTTATTGTACATCTCAGGATCAGGTTTGCCATGGGTGACATCTTGGTTTGAAACGTAAAAATCGAGATAATTTTCTAAAGAAGCTTTTTGCATCATAATCTCGATTGTATTACGAATAGAATTTGAGCAGACCGCCATGTTATAACCCTCATTTTTGAGCTTCGAGAGGGCATATTCATGATAAAACTGAGGCTTACAGCTGGCATACACAATTTCCATTGTATATTGCTGCTTCATGTCATTGATAAACTGATGAAGACCCTTCGGAAGACCTCTCTCAGATGAAAGCATTTCAAGTTTCTTTTTAGTCGGAAGGCCATCATAGGTTACGAGATGATCATAACGGCTTATTTCCATTCCAAAGAGTTGCAGCGCTTTGTTAAGTGCTTCATAGTGCCAATCTTTGGCTTCGATAAGAACCCCGTCCATATCAAATATAACTGCTTTTATTTTACTCACTAAAAAACTCCTTGGCACTTTGGGGATAATCTGTACACAGCATGAGATTGTTTATTCCTAACTCTTTTTCAATTAGCTTATAGTGTTCCCATTCAGCTTTGTATTCTCGTTTATGCAAATCGGGAGAAACAATGCAAATTTGCTTGTTATTTTTGAGATGCTTTGATATAACCTCTTTGGTAATCCAATGCCCTTGAAATTCATCTAACCAAATTCCGCTAGATTCATTATAGAAGGATGGTTCTTTTTCGTATTCGCTTTGACGCGTAAAGACATTGAGGTCATTTTTCAAATATCCCAATCCATCCGGTACAGACATATCAAAGACAAAATAGTTTTTTATCTTATACTCAACAAGTAAGGCTTTGAGCTTTGTTTGTAATCCATCAGATTTTATATTAAGAGCCAAAGGTAAAGAAGTATCAAAACGATTATAAAGTTCAAAAAAATGAGTTACGCTGATACAGGTTTCATCTGCCATATCATGAGAGATTACAAGCTCACCTTTATAATCACGTATATCCGTTTCAGTTCCAAAACCAAGAGAAAAACTCCGTTCAAATGCAATTGGAAGGTTTTTATCTGATGCTTCTTTCCAGTAGCCTCGGTGGGATAAAATTTGCATTATTTGCCTTTTACTTCTACTGTTGGTCTCATATTATAATAACCTGCAAAAATTATCGAATCTGGATTTTCCAAAACTTTAATTTGACCAACATTTCGATTCATTGTGAGATACTCTCTAAAATGCATTTTGTTATATCCCTCGTTGACCATAGCAACATCAAACATATAATCTCCACCACCTAAATTTATTTTAAAATTAAATTTTACAATTACTATTTCATTTTTCGATATTTTTTTATTTGTAACACCCATACAAAATGTGTTAGTTTCAAAAGCAGAATTTCCAAATCTATCACTTATCTTTATTCCATAATGGGGATCTTTATAGTCATGCAGTGATTTATACGCAAATTCAATAATTATTTCATCATCACACGTAACTGCCATTCTTTCATTATCTTGCTTATCAAAAATTTTAAAATATATTAGCTCAGCTTTATCTTGAGAAGCTATTTTTTCTGTAGGAGATTCTATGCTCTTTTCTTCATTTAAATTATTTGAAAATTGATGAATAATATGTTCATATTGTTGAACAACTTCTTTAGGGGTACCCTCTCCGCATAATTGTCCATGATGTAGAAGAATGGCTCTATCACAGAAAGAGCGTATTGCCTGAATATCGTGAGATACAAGGAGTACGGTTGTTCCATTTTCTCTCATCCACTCCATACGATCAAAGCATTTACTTTGAAAATAGACATCTCCTACACTTAATGCCTCATCAACAATCAAAATATCTGGTCGAAATGCTGTAGCTACGGCAAAAGCAACACGTGCCTGCATCCCGCTGCTGTAAGTGCGTACAGGCTGATCGAAATACTCGCCGATCTCTGTAAATGCTTCGATTTGATCGATCACTGCCTCGATTTGCTCACTTGTGTATCCCATCAACCCTGCGGAGTGATACGCATTTTGCCGCCCAGTGAGGTCGGGGTGAAATCCCATCCCCAGCTCTAGGATTGCGGCGATTTTACCCCGCACCGTTACACTGCCTGTACTCGGCTTGAGTGTACCTGTGATGATTTTGAGCAGGGTGCTTTTGCCCGCACCGTTTTGCCCCACAACGCCGATCGCTTCACCCGCAGCTATAGAGAAACTGATATTTTGGAGCGTCCATGTTTCATGAACCGGTTTGAAACGCAGACCGAACCACGAGAGAATACGCCACAATTCACTGCCATAGTTGCGATAGGCTTTACCAATGTTGGTGACTTCGAGGACGGAGTGTGAACTATTTGGCATTCAACAGTCTCTCTACGTCCAAATAAATATTTTTTGCAAATTCATAAAACTCTTTTGCGTCTTGAAGTGTTGGTTTTCCATGAGGAAGGAGCCCCATGTCTCCAGGGTAACGTGATTCGATATATAAGCTATCGAGTATGCTTATAAGATTTGTATCAATATTTTTTAACTTTGATGAAACTATCTCATAGAGTTTGGATAACTTATGAATTTTAGGGATATCAATTTCTTCTTCTTCTATGATGGCTTTCATGACTTTTTCAACACATTGCTGTGAATGAAAGGCAACAATGTGTGTTAAATGATCATTTTCAATAATTTCCTCTATCGTCATTAAGTCATCTTGTGCAGCTTTTAGCCATTCTTTGGTAAATGCTCTCATAGTATAACTATCCCCTCGTTCAATATTTTTCTACTAAACATACTGTCCATCTCTTTAAACTTTTCATGCATAGCTTTGGTGTGCGTTATTAAATCTGTTGGATATTTTTGTAATATCTCCTGTAAGGCTCTTGCTATTTTTAAATAAACCTGACTCTTCTCTTTGAAGTTATTTGGCATAAATTCATCATTGGTTACAACATACAAGTCGATATCACTGTCTTCTGTTGGAGTACCGTACGCATAGCTTCCAAACAATATAATTTTTTGGGGATTGAGAGGTTTTAGTCGTTCAACGATTTCGATTTTAAGGGCTTCGATATCAATCATCTTATTTTCCCCTATTCAAAAGTAAGCATTTATCATTCAGCATTATAACGCATCCGCCATCTCTTCGTTCGCACGAAAATACATAAAGAGGGCAAGTGATAATGCGACAACAGCAATTGTGGCAGGATAGAGAAGGGTACTAATGTCGGGAGCTTTGTTGTACACGAGGATATTTTGATATCCCATGACGATCCCGCTCATAGGGTTGAGCATCACAAGATGGTGATACTGCTGTGGTATTATAGACGTAACATATACGATGGGTGTGAGCCAAAACCAAAACTGCAACAGGATAGGGACGATCTGACCGATATCGCGCATAAAGACATTGATGATTCCAAGTGCCAGACCAAGACCAAGTGCAAGAGCAAGTGTAACGGCGATAAGCAGAGGGAGCCAAAGGAGCGTCACACTCGGGATGTGCCCTAAGAGCCCAAATACTACTAAAACTGCCAAAAATAAAAGGAGATTGTTCACCAATGCACTCCCGGTTACGATGAGAGGAAGAGCGATTTTTGGGAATGCCATCTTTTTGAGGAGATTGCCGTTATCGACAAATACCCCTAAGCTTCGCCCAAATACTTCGGCAAACAATGACCATCCAAGTGTTCCTGCCATAAGATAGATCGCATAGGCGTATTGGTTGTCAATACCGGGAAGTTTGGCGGCAAGGACTCTCGAGAGGACAAGAGCATAGATTGCTACTTGTGCTAAAGGATTAAGTATCATCCATAATCCACCTAAACGGCTGCGAGCAAAACGAGAACGAAACTCTGTTTTTATAGAACTGATAATAAAAAATCGATATGCCAAAATGGCTTTTAATTGATTCATACGCGGTTATACTCGTCTGAAATTCGGACGATATCATCTTCGCCCGTATATTCTCCGACTTGTGCTTCAATGAGGACAACTGGGATTTTTCCATCATTGGCGAGACGATGGACCTCACCCATCTTGATATACGTAGACTCATTGGGGCGGATGGTTTGTGTTTGATCACCTACGGTTACCGTCGCTGTACCGCTGACAACAATCCAATGCTCGCTGCGGTGAAAGTGCTTTTGCAAACTTAGACGTTTGCCTGGTTGAACAACGATCCGCTTGATCTTATACCCTGGGGTATCTTCGAGGATTGTATACGTTCCCCAGGGGCGGTGAGCTGTGAGATGGATGTTATGGAGCTCGGTATTTCTATTTTTAAGTTCGGCAACCACATTTTTAACTTTTTGGGATGAGCCTTTTTTTGAAATAAGTAAAGCATCACCTGTATCAACGATGATGAGATCTTCCACATCGACGGTAGCGATTTTACGACCATCGCACAATACGAGATTGTTTTTACTGTCGATACTAATGTGCTTATTATCATCACAGGCTGTATTGCCATTTGAATCTTTTGGTAGCTCTTCATAGAGGGCATCAAAGCTCCCCACATCGCTCCAGCCTATATCGCTGGCTATCACTTTTACACGTGAGCTTTTTTCCATGACTGCATAGTCGATACTGTCTTCAGGGATAGCAAGCATATGCTCATGAGAAATACGGATCATCCCATTGGTCGTTGCATTTTGAAAAGCTACAATGGATGTTTCATAGACTAGTGGTGAATGCTGCTGCAACTCCTCTAAAAATACTCCGGCTTTGAAGCAGAACATTCCGCTGTTCCAGTAATAGTTTCCAGCGTTAAGATATTGGGTTGCTGTTTGAAGATCAGGTTTCTCTTTAAAACTCACAACATTTTCGCCGTTTGACTCGATGTAGCCAAACCCGGTTTCAGGAAATGTTGGAGTGATTCCAAAAGTGACGAGATAATCCTGGGATGCTAGCTTTTTTGCGCGTTCTACCGCTTGTATATACGATTGTTGATCTTTGATGAGATGATCGGAAGGGGTTACAAGGACGATTGTTTGCGGATCAAGCGCCATACATGCCAATGCGATCGCCGGAGCCGTATTACGCCCTACAGGTTCAAGGAGGTATTTATCCGTAGTTTTATGAAGTTCCCCCAGCTGATCCAGTGCTAAAAAATACTGCTCGGTATTAGAGACAATAAACTGTTCGCTGCAAATAGAGTTATTTCTTTCAACTGTCAATTGAAAAAGGGACCTGTCGTCAAAAAATTTTACAAACTGTTTGGGCATCAAGGTACGGCTGATTGGCCAAAGGCGAGTGCCTGAGCCACCGCATAGAATAATATTTGTCATACACGCTCTTAAATGTTAAATGTTAAATGCAATTATAGCAGATTCGTGTAACAAAGGTGTAACAATTAGGTCTCACAAAGTGTACTTCTAGATACCCTCACGAAAATTTCATCAAACCTACCAATCACATGTCTCAGCAAGTGTCTTTTTGAAGGGTCTCTGTACCTCTTAGAGGTAAAAGTTTTCAAAATTAAATCACCGCACCAAAGCCCCCCGAATATCATTTTCTGTGGGGCGAATATATCTCATAGTCGTTTTACTATCCCGATGACCGATGAAAATCTGAATTATTTTCGTATTGATTCCTCTATTCGCGTATTCCGTAATCAATCCCTGACGAAAACTATGAGAAGTGAAACCGCTGTCTCCTAATGCTTTTTGCATATGCTTGTTGATCGTATTGATCATATTTACATTACTTAGCGAGGCATACGGTTTGTTGAGCTTGCGAATGAGCTTAACATCATCGTCCAATAATAAATCCGAGGCAAATAGTTTTTTTATAGCCTGTACCGCATTTTGTGAGAAATATAGTTTTCGCTCCATATTCTGCTTATGGGTAACTATTTTGACTTCGCCGTTGTTAATAATACTTTTTAAATCTGCCACTCTTAATTGTGAGATCTCATTGATGCGAATACCTGTATAAAACAATATGGTGTATATCTTTAAAAAACGCTCTTTGGTGAAGGTTTTGATATCATCATCACCTTTGGTAAAAGCGATGAGCCGTTTATACTCCACTTCTGTGATACTTTCTTTGATTCGTTGCGTTTTGGAGTTTTTCATAAAACCTAACCTTTTACCCTTGATACGGATATTTTATTAGGGTGTCTATGCAAAGCAACTGCAACCAGTGTGTCAACCGCCCATAAACAGGAGAAACCTAATAAATTAGATGAAAACGTTAGGTTTTTTAAAATCCAATTAAGTGATCAAATTATAAAAAATAAGCTTTGCTAAATTGTATCGGTCGAATATCTGAGTTACCTGAGATAGCTGACTTTGCTGAGATGCCTGAGTAAAACAATGCAGGTGTTAATTCTTCAAATATTTAATTTATTTTTCAATTCATTAAAAAATATATAATATAGCCCCATCTCAGCTATCTCAGCAAAGTCAGATATTTATATTTTGTGAATTTTGCAGCAACGGTTAGCCTTATTGTATTAGTCGAACTGGGGCAACCTAATAATTTATTAAACAACGTTAGGTCTTAACCGTATGTATCATTTTGTTGTATTTGGATAGAATAATAAAAATAATTCTTACATAAAGAATTGAAATGGCGTTGTAATGCTTGAAACAATGTATAGTTCATCTATTCACGATAATTTAGCGCAACATATTAATAGCCTTATTGAGCATCGAAGCTATTACGAAAAAAACATTGATTCCTTCGTAGATAATGAAGAGGCTGTAAAACGCATTATGCTTTTAAATGCTTCTCATGTGTTCTTCGAAAACCTTTTACATTATCACCCTTATATGAATCTTTCAAATTTAATGATTGACAATATGCTAATTAAGATGGATGATCTCATTGATGAATTTGAACCTTTAGCTTCTATGTCCTCAAATAATGAACTGATCCAAAAATATTTTGACAAAGCTTCCGTATTTTACGATTTACTCGTTCGTGCACAAGTTGAATTAGGGTTTTATAAAGTTGAGCGGTACCCTTTAAATATGCATTATCAGTATAAAAAACCAAAAAGCCAAAGAGGAATTTTACGCTCATCTCCGATTTCAATATCATCTGCTACAATATAGCCGTTTACATTGCCTTCCAACTGAGATCCTTTTTTGGAACTCCCTCCAATTTCAAAGACATATTTATCGTTCACGATGAAATCGCCTTTATCGTGATAATGGATTTGATTTGACATAGTTAGCTGGGAAACAAAAAAGCTTTCTCGGATCGAACCGATATCTCCTGAGGCACATAACACATTAAACATATTGGGATTATCCAGCAATAGTTTATCAGGTTTGTTCACTGCACGCATTCCGCTTCCACCCCGAACAATATGTATCAAGCTCCCCGCATCCATTCGTTCTAGATATTTGGACAAAGTTGGCCATGATGTTCCTACTGCTCCACTTAATTTTGAAATATTGAGTTCATACGGAGAAGTCGAGCAAAGCATATACATTACTTTCTTGAGCTTATCGAGCTTAGAGGGATCAATATTAAAAATTCCACACAAATCGGCATCGATGGTAAGTGAAATTACTTCAAGCAGTTTTTGCGGATAATCACTGCGAGATTCTTGATAAAACGGATAACATCCATATTCAAGATAATTGTTGTATTGCTCTAGTGGTCGAATCCGCTTCATTATTGTGAATACAATGTCGTAATGATCATTTAGTATCTCTTCCAGCGTATAGCTTTGAAATACTTCGCCTGTCTCGATCTCGATAAATTCACGTAAGGACAATACTCCTAGAAAATGAACAACGGCACGACGAGATAAATCTCCTTGAGCGTGTTCGAGTCTAAGTGCTGATGAGCCTGAAAAAATCACTTGAAGATCAAAAATATCATAAATAGATTTAAGTGCTGTAGAAAAGTTTTCATTTTTGTGTATCTCATCAACAATTAAAAGCTTACCACCCCGTGCATAAAAAGCTTCGGCAATATCGTACAGACTCACATCAGCCATTGCCGGATGATCACAACTAATAAACAAAATTTTTGATGGTTCAATTTCACATAATGAAGCATATTGACGTAACAAAGTACTCTTTCCTGCCCCACGAGGACCTTTAATACCTATCAACTTACCTTTGAAGTCGATTTTTTTATAGAGCCATCGTTGATAATCCGGTATCGGTCTACTGAGAATCTGAGCGGATATTTTCTGAAGTATAGGTAGTGACATGATTATCCATTTGTATTTAATTTATTTTATACAGAAGTGATGTTTTGTATTAAATGTATTTTATACAGAAAATGTCAATATGTCAACTTGTTTTTGATGCAGAGTTTATTTATATTTATGTGAATTTTTCCACAAGAGGGACACGCGTCCAAACTATTATCTAGCTTGGCGCGTGCCTTTGTATTTTATTTCAAAATTTTCAAAAATGCTTTCATCAAATTTAACTCCAGCTCTTTTAGCATCCACGAAGTCATCGCATATGCCTCTGTGTTTAAACGGAAAAATCTTTTTGAGTTCCTCCATAACCGATTTGGTGATAACTTTATACACCTTACTATTTTTCATCTATTACTCCTATGATTTTTATGTTTGTACTGTTGAAGCACTCGTTCCGCCCATTCCTTTAGTAAATTACACACCAAGTATTCTCTTGTCTCAAATCAGGTTGCTTTTTATTGGAAGCATTTTTCGTGTTTACGCTGATTCGATATTGATTGCCACTGATGCAGAATAATTTTCATCTGCACCGCTCAATTTCTTCCCTATATATGATTTGTTCAGTGGTCGAATTGTTTATATCCTTATAAAAATACAAATAGTCAGCTCCATGGATAAACCTGTATATTCCTATATTAACTCCCAAAATGACCCACTTGGCTCATTTAGAAATTCACATTTTTATCATAGAAATAAAGATATTGACATTAACTAAGGAGATAGATAATGCAATTGATAACAGATGATGAAATCTTTCCAAGCTTGTATGCAACGGAAGAGGTAAAAGCTGATGACAAAATATTACGAGCTAGGTTCTACGAACCCAATAGCAATTGGTCTTGGTACCTAACGGAATATGATCCAAATGAAAAAATAGCATTTGGATTTGTCATAGGCTTTGAGCAAGAGTGGGGCTATTTTAGCCTTACTGAAATGCAGGAAATACCAACTATCCTTCGGGATAAGTCGTTTGTGCCAATCTATTTTAAGGATTTAAAATAGATGGATGCAAGCGAACAATTAAAAGAAGCCGTTCTACAAAGAACGGATGATATTGAAGAAGATGGCTACCATCAAGTGATATTAAACATCATGTACGAACATTGGCAAGACAATGCAGGTTCCTACAAAGATACCCTTGAATGGTATAAAAATGAATATGGTGAGTTAGCCCAATTTGCGATACTGATTGGTAAATACAATCAACAAGTCTGCAACGGCGGGCATATTCAATATTTCGATAACGGCTATGCCGATGGAAAATCAGGATTTGCTAAACAACACGATCCAGATAGCCCATTGCATCAAACACTAACGGTGCTCTTTAGCCAAAGCGGATTAAGAGATAACACGTCAACAGCAGTATTCAACATATTGCAAGAATTTCGAATAGCACTCGATACAAAAGAGTTCCTCGAAGAAGATGTGTACGATGAAGAAGGTAATCATTACCTTGACAGGGTTAATAACGATGATTATGGGGAGGTGATAAACACCCATTACCTGAGTAAACTGGATAAAGCATATTACGAAATATGCGATGAATTCATGGCAATACTCGAACAATATTTCAAAGAAAAAATCACAGGAGATGAAAAATGAAATACGATCCAAGAGCCGCCTATTATGAGCGGATGAATGATAACCAAATTAGAGGTATGGCAAGACGAGACAATCACCGATTCAAAGATGACTTCGGTGGATGCAGTGCCAATTACAGAAATTAATGGGAGCAATACATGAGACGCAACAGCAACGATAAAGCCAAAGGCAAAAAAAACAGTAACGAAAAATGCGTGTGTAATTACATCATTAACACTGATAATTCAAAAGGAAAATAAAATGAATTACGAAGATTTAGAATGCGAGATAAAACAGGAGCTTAAAGCCATTGCGGATAATGATCCGTATGGATTGAGTCCAAAAACGCTTTACAAAAATATCCTCTGTTCAACGGGAGACGATGAAGCACTATCAAAAATATTTGAAGTGCCGTTATCGCTGGTGAAGAGGATTAAGCGAAGAGAATAAGATGGGGCAGGGGCTCCATATTGTTTGAGGAAGAATAAACTTTTTTGCTGTGATTCAGCAGTAATGGATTATTTTGAAATATTTTGCAGAGCTTGTATTTTCTCTTCGAGTTCGGCAAGCTTATCGTGACATATCTCGTAAATTATTTGGGCATCGATATCAATATAGTGGTGGGTGAATATCTCGCGTGTTTTGATAATTTTACTCCAATAAAGACCATCAGCGACTTTGAGCAATAAATCACGCTCACGCTTATCGATATTTTTAATCGCTTCACCGATTCCTTGGAGTCTCATAGAAATAGCATCAAGCCGATCTATCCCTTCATCATTTGCTAAAAAATCATCGCTGGTTTGAATGGCTTCAAATCTCCGTTTGATCAAGGCGATTGATTCTTGGATAAATTTTATCAGCTCATGAAGATTTGCTTTATCCACAGATAACTTCTTTTTTGATATTATCAAATATCACACGGTTATTATTCGGATGGCGATAAAATAGATCAATTTTTTTGTGGTAAAGTTCTTCTAGATAAACCCATAGACCAGCTACGTTATCAAAGCTTTTATTGCGGAACTCAACGTAAAAGTCCAAATCACTTTCATCATTTTCTTGAGCTTTAGCGTAGCTACCAAAAAGTCCTATTTTTTCTACATCAAAATGTTCTTGGATATACGCTTTTTGCTGAGTGAGTTTCGAAAGTATGACTTGAGCCGCGTTTGAAGCCATTAACGTATCCTTTTAAAAATAACCATTACATCGTAATTATATTTCCAATTATACCCTTTTAGATGGATATTTTCACTGCAACATAGGCTGAACAGCCAGTGAAGTTGAAGCCGTTGGAGATAATGATCCGTGTTTGCGCATCGATAAATTTATCGATTGATTATCGATTGAGGCACATCTTGAGAGATTTTTCAAATGACCAATCAAACATAACACTATTACTTTGTAAACTCTTTTTTAAATCGATAATCGATAATATCTATATTTTTAAACCTTTTGAAAAAAATAAAAATATAATTATTATTTATATTTAAAGTTGGAAATATATCGAGTTATCGAATTAGCGATTGGATTTAGCTATAGCATTAGTTTTAAACAGCTATTCGACGATATGAGCCGAATCGCTAAAAAATATATCGATTTATCGATTGAAAAAAGAAGGCCCTCAAAGCAAAAGCATCAGTTCAAAGAACTGTTTGATGCTTTGAATTCGTCTTCGCTCAAGTATCGATCTTCGATGTTGCGATAAATGTTTCCCTCTCTATCGTAATCCTCATCACTCATTGAATCAAATTCAGAGGCTAAAGTGGCTCTGAGATACATATAATTATCATCTAGCTTTTTTTGCTTCCAGCGCATTAGCGCTTTCATTACGGCTGAATCACGATTGTAGGTGTTTTGGCATAGATCTATTACGATCTGCAACTCTCTTCTAATTACGGCTAAGTTTTTTCTTCTGCATTGCATTTGCTGTTGGACGAGGGCAAGAGATCTTGCCGCCACTAAATGTTGAGGGTATGTTAACCCATTGTAGATTGTTTCGATATTTATTTGCATATTTTCATGCTCCTTTTTTTTAATGTGCCAACCTGACTTTGAACAGGTTTCCCTTTTGTTCAATGCCAGCGGCTAATAGTTCTTTTTTTATCGTTGAAGAAATCCCGCGTTTTGTGGAAGGGATTTTATAGTGTGTAGCTATTTCGGTAGCGGTCTTCCAAACAAACCCATGTGAACCTATAGCATGTGGAAATTGCGGAGCACCAAGACCCAATGGATCACTGTTAGCATCCATAGAATCTCGAATGACGCGTTCGATGATGTCATCAACGGCTGTAATTACCATGTGATTTGAGTGCTTCATATTGAGCATTGCAAAAAGTTCAACATCAAGTGCAGGATCAACCCACCATCTACGACCGCTCACGTATAAATCCCATGCCTGAGCCCACAGTTGTTGTTTATCAATCTCCAAATAGATACTGAAAAGAATTGCCAATAATGAAATCGGATGGAATCGTCGATTACCCGTTGGATCAACCAAAAAGTCTTCCGAATTAACGCTGGCACAAAAGCTTGTTCTGCGTTTATATCGGGATTCTTTTTGTGCGTATGGAAGCCTAATCACGTCCTCAGGTTTGGAAAGGAACGCTTTGATCTCCGCAACTTCCTTTTTAAAAGTACTGTCAATTTCTCCAAGTTCTGCTATACCAGCACAGATTGCCAGCTTCACCGAATCCTTATTTGTAGTATCAAGATGAATTCCGGTGGTGACGTATTTTCTGAAATCAGTTGGAACCAACATCTCAAAGAATTTAGTTTTTTGAATCCCTTGAGGTGCTTGATAAACAAGAACATTCTCAAATCGCGGCAAGACGTAGGGAATAGGGGAACTGCGAGCATAGTCCCATGCTGCAACGCATTGCACTATCCAATTCGTAAATATCTCTTTTACGTAAAATGGATCATCTTTTGTAATCAAGCAGGAGAGGACTTGACTGATACGATCCACGCCATCCCATGGTTTGGATTTAACCATATCCAGTAGAGGATTAATGCTATTACTATCAATGATTGAGGGCAAATAGGCATCGATTATCTTTTCAGGTAATCCAACCCTAACGCTCTCACTTCTGAGCTTTGCAAATTGGGTGTTAATTTTATCGTCAGTATCATCCGTGAAGCTGACCATCCCCTCACCACCTGTGAGAATACCGTCTTTGAGTATTTCATCGTATTGGACACCGATACTTTTATGCTCTAAAAATACCTCTAGGTTTTCAAGCGTATTGAGCAGTTTTGTTTCACCATCCTTGATTCTAAAATCTGGAAAGGCTATCTCTCTGATTTTGCTTTTTAGATGATTGACGCTGGTTACTATTTTTTTGGATTTTAACGTAGTAGCGTATTCTTTGCGTTTGCTCTCATCCATTTTGGCACCATCGCATAGGGCAACAATATTGGAAACGAATTTTTTGTTTTCCGTATCCCCTTTGTTTACGGCAGTATCCACCAATTGCTCAATGATTGATTCATCGGCAACGAGTTTATAATTTACCCCACCATTTTTGAACGAATGAACAATAATGCTGTAATCGTTGACGTACACCATTGCCACATATTCACCCGTTTTTGGGTTTATGGGATCGAGTACGTTCAAGTTTTTGTAAAGCTCTGGATTTAAAAGAATCGAGGATACGTTAACGACACCCTTATCTTTAGAGTAAAGAATATCATCGGAAGTTAACACGCTCTCTTCGACTCGTCTGCGAACGGCTTCTTTGGCAATATCGTAATTTATTCCCTTGGTTTTTACCAGTTCATTGGCTTGTGTATCAATGTATGAATCACGAATGATTTTTGCTTCTGGAGCTTTGGCTTGCTTGGCTTTTTCAAACAGTTTTTTGCCTTCACCATCATCAGGTTCAATGTTGGATAGATCACGAACGCCATCTCCATTGATATAATCATCGGGACGAACCTGTGTTAATCCCTCTGCTAGAGTTGGAAGGGCTTCATACAGTAACCGCTCTGGCGATAAAACAACATCATCAAATATTTGACGCTGTAAGAGTGAACCAGCTTTGGAGATTTTAATATGACCGTATCCCAACTTCCAACAGCTATTTTTCAAGCTCTCTTTATACGCTTGCACGCGTTCATCGGTAGCGTTCTCAATAAGAATATAGGCGTGAAAGGATAATTTATTACTTACTGCTTCATCTCCTCGGTAAACACCATAACTCGAACCACAACCAACACCAATTTTACAATTGATCAATTCTGGATCAACGGCTCGTAGTACTTGGGTAAAGTGTTCTTGACTGGTGATATTAAACCCATAAACATCTGGATCATAATCGAAACAAAGGATGTGTTTCCCATCAAATGAAAAGTCTTTCTTGGTTCGGGTTATTGCGTCCTCGATCCCAAAAGTCTCAGAGTTGATGATTCCCTCAGTTTTTCCATTCTTTGGTTTTGAGGGGATGATGGCTTGGTAGGCGGTTAATGTTTTAAATCTTTGTAGCAACTCTTCGATGCTTTGAACTTCTTCAACCTTGTAATGTCCATAGGTGAGATAAGCATTGGATTTCTTTGTGCCATCAATAGCGAATGATTTATTTAATGCACCAATGGAAGAGGTGACTACCGTGTATTGATGACTCATCTCTCTACCTCTTTCGCGCTGCTAGCTAAAAACTCTGCAACATCGGTGTTACAGAAGCGAATGGAGGTGTTTTTCGATTCGCCGAATTTAATGTGCTTTGGGATATTGGTTCCAATTTTTAATAGGTTGTCGATAGTACTAAGACTGCAACCCATGACCTGTGCTAAATCATTTTTCGTTAATAAAATTGATCCGTATTTCTCTTCTAACATTGATAATATTTTTTCTTGTGAGCTCATTGTCTCTCCTTGCGATAAGTTAAAGTGTTATAAAATTAACTTATATAACATCCTATCTATTTGTTAGGACAAGAAATTATTTGCTGGTGAGTTGGAGCGAAAAGACAATAAATATTACTTCGCGTTAAAAGGCATCAAACCGCTGGAATATCTCTTACATATGGGGGGTTTGTTATGTTGGTTTAAAGTGAGGGTTAATATTTATATAAATATGGGGCTTATTATGGGGGTTCATTTGGTATACTCACATAACAAAAGGCGAAACAATGATCAATCTTACTGACCAGTATAAAAGTCTTCCAGCAATTGACATAAAAGATTTGCATCGAAGCGATAGTGGAGATTCATTAATATCAGCAGTTGCACCTGAACAAACGCCACCCATTGTAAGTACAGTCAATAGGATTGAAACCTTCATAGAAGCGATTAAAAAAAAAGATATACATTATTTCGACCGTTTTCAAAACACGATCAATACGGAACTTTATCAAGAGTTACGAGAAGCATTTTTCATGGG
The DNA here is from genome assembly GCA_021732045.1 of Sulfurimonas sp. The sequence continues at coordinate 263,808 of JAKFWK010000002.1, read as the reverse complement.
AAGGATTTTAAAGAAGCACTTGGCGAACTATTTTAACGCCCTTGAGGGTACGAAGTACTCCTCAATTTACTTTATGCGAAAACTAAGATCCGTTGATGGTAATTTTTTCAACGATAAGCTGAACCTCAAAAATGCAAAAAAGCCCAACAGTAAGTATAATATTAACAGCGTTTATAACGAGTTTTATTTACACGAAAAGAAAGAGGACAACAAAGATATCGTTGTCCACCATTTACGATAGTAGCGATTTCAAAGCCTCTCTAGTATCACAGCTTGAAATTTTTGGAGTAATGTTCGAAAATTTTGGGATTTTATCAATATGCTTGACCAAATCTTCGATATCATCGCCCAATGTGTATGTATTCTGATTATGAGATTGTAAAACCTTTTCATCCGTGATTTTCCAATCATTTATCTCCAGCATAAAAGCATGTCGATCTTTCGAGATCATTTTAACTTCATGCACTTTTTGATAACATCTCTCCTCGCGTCCAACAAAAACCGTACGCGCCCGCTCTGCATTCTCGAGGCCATAGTACACTTCATTAGAAACCACCATCTCACTGTTGTATATTTTCGCAGTGCGCTCTTGTCTTATTGGAGCATATATGCCGTAAAAGTTCCGCAAATCAATTAGTACAGGTTTAAATTCCACAAAGATATCAGTGGAAATTTCAACGGGCTTATTCCATACTTTAAGACAACTCTCATCCGCGTGAATGTAATAACCGCGAGTATCCTTTTTGATATGTAACTTTCTGATCTGATAAAATGCTTCTTTAACGGATTCCTTTAGCATTTTGAGTACTTTATCTTCACCTATATCATTGACATTTACTTTGACCTCGCCCTTATCAATTCTGTGTATATCGATGATCTCTTGTGGATGTTTGATATAAGCTTTATAATAATCAACGCTTCCCGTATACATGTCTTTCTGTTGATCTTCTGTTGTAATCGGTACTTCACCTTTTATTTGTTGTTTGAAAACATTAGCATATCGTCGAGAACCAATTTCTGAAACAAATGAAAGACTATTGATCACAGAAGATTCAAGTAATCCTTCTACCCGTATAAAATCCATAAAATTTTTAATTATTTTTTGTCTTTTTTGTATTAGGTTTTGGTCTGAAAATATAAAGTTATACGCAAGATAAAGACCTTTAATGCCTCCTTTGACTCCTTCAACTTCAGGGAATTCATACAACTCTGCTATATTTTCAAAAGAAAAACTGTAATTACTACCATCAATATGCAAATAAAAAAAATCATTTCCATCGTTTTTTACAGCGTCTTTGTATTTTGCAGCTCCACCGCTACCAAACATTGTGAGAAAATCATCCACTAAGTTTAGTTTGTATGTGTAATCATCAGAACTGGAACGAACTAGTTCCTGCGTTCCTATAAAAGCCAGTAGCTTGTTTTTGAAGACTTGATCTTCCGTTTGTACCGTGAATTGTATTGTATTAAGTTTACTCATTTTGTTGTTCCTTTAAATTTTTGGTTTATTTTGTCAAGATTGTTAAGTCTTGTATTATTGTCCTCATGGATGTATTTAGTGTAGATCTGTAGGGTGATTGAGCTGTCTTTATGACCTAGCATGGTGCTCACCCATGTGATGTCAATTCCACTTTGTATCATTCGGCTCGAAAAACTGTGTCGAAATTGGTAAAGTGATCGCACTTCAATCCCCTGCGCTTTTAGCCTTTTTTTCAAGTTGATGTTGATGATGTCATGGCTGTAAAACCTTTTGTGGCTGGAATTTGTAAATACATACTCCATATTGCCGTTAAGTTGATACTGAGCTTCTAGTGCTTCATAGGCGCCTTGTATCATGTCTATCACTCTTACACTTGAAGCTGTCTTGGGTAAGCCTACTTTTCCGTTTACTGTTGTTTTATTCACATTTATTGACCTATTTTCAAAGTCAATGTCTTTCCATGTAAGCGATATGAGCTCGCCGGGTCTCATCCCGCTATTCGACATCAGCTTGATGAAGTTTGGCATATAGGTATCATCATCCTCCACCGATAGCAAAGTATCGATCTCTTTTTGTGTGAAAGGATTGATCGCTTCGCTTTCATCTGAGCTGAAGTTCCTATTTTTGAGCTTTGGAGCCGTCACGATATCAAATGGGTTCTTGGCAATGAGCTCGTTTTGATACGCTTTTGTGAAGATACTGTAAAAGATGCTCCGATACTTTTGTACACTCAATGGCTTGTATTTGAGCAACAATCTGTTCTGCCACGACTCCAACTCCATCGGCTTAATGGAGTTAAGCTTTCTGCCTTTAAAGTAAGGGAGTATGTGCTGCTCATAGTTACCTACAGACCTTGCATGCACATGACCTCTCACGTTCTCTTTGTGCAAAATGAAAAAAGATTCGGAAAAGCTGTCTAGAGTCATATCATCTACGGTATTGATAGGACTCTGTACAGACTGCACCGAAGCCACCAACTCCTGAGCAATTTGTGGCAGAACCTCTTTTTTGATCACTACTAAATTGTTCTTCGATGCTTCTAATCCACTGGATCTGTTAATGCGCTTTCTACCATGAGAGAAGGCAATATGCCAGCGGCCATGCTTCTCTTTGACCGTGAACTTGATTCCCATAATGGCGATATAGGTATTGACGGATAGTTTCACGCTACACCTTGGAGCATTTTAGATGCTACGGGATGCATTACCCTTGATCCGCATGCATTACTGTTATTGACGCTCTGAGTTTGGAAAGAGCTCTGCTTGAACTCCACGATCGCTTTTGGAATAAAAACCGCCTTGCCTGCTGTATTGATGTAGTAATGCTGGTCCCGCACAAGCTTTGACTCTTTGATATAGTTAAAGATCGTGCGTTTAGTCTTGCCCAAGAATAGGGCGACCTCATTGTACGTTGTGAGACTATTGGTCTGCTGCAAATGCAAGTCCAATAGCAGAGACATATTCTTCTCGATGATGTTGATCTTCTCTAATAATTCTTCAAACATAATGGTTCTCCTTTACAAAATTTTATAGTTTAAGTCGTGACATATCATTGACGTATGCCGTATATTTCATTGGTTTTGGATAGAATCTCGTCTATCAATAAACTTCAGCGCTAAGCTGATAGTCACCTATTGTCTTTATCGGGTTGAACATTGAGCTACCAACTACAGATGTTTTTCCCTCAGCCTTTGTATATCCTCTACCTCCTTTCCTTTTTGTTACCGCAATTTTAGACTCTGCAACGTGAAGCTAGCATGATAAAAGAGACAGTTCTCCGTGGGCATCTGGGAAATTTTTAATCATAGACTTTTTTGTTGTATTTGGTACAATAAGGGAGCACTTCATGAGCATAGTGCTCATCTAGATAAAAGTATTAACAATGAATTTTTCGTCTGAAAACGATGTATTACAAGAGCATATAAGATCGCAATTTTATAAGGTAGGTAGCTACCGAAAAACATCCACTAAAAAAATTACCAGTAAAAGCTTTTTGCATACATGGTATTTTGACTTATACGATACCATGTATGCCAATGGCATCAAAATAGGATCCATCTATTTTTTATCGATTTTTTTGCAGTATGTGAAAAATGAAATAACACTCCTGAATCAAGAACTTCAAAAATTTCCCCCACATGAATATCATGAATCCTTGAACTTTTTCATTGACACACAAGTGAGTGTAAGATATATGGATTATCTACTTGATCATAACTATGATACTTCGGTGATTAGAGAAGAGATAGATGGATTGAAGCATGATATGGATCTAAATAATAAGTATTCGATCCCTTTCGAGAAAGAAGAACGTACAATACATTTTGAGACAATCAAGCTGCTTGAATCTTATTTAGACGATGATGATAGAGAGAAGAAGCAATATTTAGCAATGAATACTTATATCAATGAGTTGGACTTACAAGAAGTAAAGGATCATATTCTATCATTGACATTGGATGATGAACAAAAAGATCTTTGTTTAGGCACAGCAGATATCAAAAGAGTAAAAGACAAAATAGTTGAAAATATAGATCGATTCAACGAAGCATTTCAAATTGATCAATCACATAAGTCCAGTAACATTTTATTGACCAAAGAAAAATCTTTTACTAGTGAACTGTTTATTGAAGCCATTAAGAAGGGTTTTACAGTCGAGTTCTTTTTTGCCTGTTTTGCAAATGAAAACTCTCGTTCAAAGTTGAAAACTAGGGCTTTGTCCGATAAACCTAAATATGCGAGAATAAAAGAATTCGCTCATGTTTACTATGAACTTACCAAAGGAAAAAAATCTAGCTTATCGTATATTCCGTTGATGATATTTGGACTTGAAGCAGGTTTGAACACGAACACAATTTATAAGCTGACGAACCAATTTTATTCGTATGACTCTAAAAACGAATTAAATCGAAATGAATTTTATCAAAACCTACAACTGTTCTCTTCGAAGGCAACTAGTAGGCACCATCTTGATACTTATATCGATGACCTTAGTGAGAATGGTTTTAAAGAAAATCCATATGTTCTTTCATCAGATGATGAAGATTACTTGGATAGCATCTATAAAGAGTTCCATTCGTTTATCGTTTTCTATATGGTTTCAAATAATATGGACCTAGATGACAATAATCTTTTTATTGATGATAAAGTGATTGATATTGATGAATATCGTATAGGCATAATAATGAATCAGTTCAAAAAAGAAGAGCTGCATAAAGTATATGATGTTGTATTAACAGAAGAAGAGATTGATAGAATTAAAAAGCTATAGTATTAGCAATAGCTTCTTCTATTTTGTACAATACGCAAAAAATAATTCGATAGCAGCTTTAAGTTTCAAAGATTTTGGTGACGTTTTTGGTGACGTTTTATTTTCAACGGCTTCGAAATGCCGTAAACAAGGGGGTTTAGCATGCAGATAAGGGTATATTATGATGACATTTTTTGCATTTAAAAAGCTCTGAAATATCTATTTTAAGGGATTTTTATTGACTTGCACTCTTGTCTAAAATTGATAATTTTTTTAAAATAGACAAGTTTTTAGACAAGAGAAATATACATGAAATTCAACTGATATTGTTGCTGATTTCTCGTGTAGCTTGTGCATATTTTTTATATTAATTTAAGGCTTTGACTACTTCAGAATTAATACTTTATAAGATCAATCGTTTGTTGTTACTATCATCTTTTTTTACATAATAAATCGAAATAATATAGATTTACTGTGCAATATCAACATCTTTTCTCTGAATACAAGATACTTTCGCAGTTTGGCAAGTTATGCAGTTTTGCATTACTAATCTTTTTATGCTTATTTATGTATTGCATTACATATTAGTTTTAGATATAATAGTGATACTTTACAATAAAGGATGAGTATGCTTGAAGAACTATTTATAAAAAGCCGAGATTTTATTACTGTAAACAATCAAGATTATCAAAGATATTTTATAAAAACAAAAAACTTAGAGCATAGGCTCTCTATCATCATTGGTCCAAGAGGAATCGGTAAAACAACTACTGTAGCACAGTACATAACAAAGAATTATAAAGATAATGAAGCTTTATATGTAAACCTTGATGATATACAAATCTCTTCAAAATTTACAATGACTCAGATTGCCGAAGAGTTTGTTCTCAATGGTGGAAAGCTTTTGTGTTTTGATGAGATTCATAAATATGAAAGTTGGTCTGCCGAGCTTAAAAATATTTATGACAGGTTCGATAAATTAAAAATTATTGCAACTGGTAGTTCCGCACTTCAGATTAACAAAGGGAGTCATGACCTAAGCAGACGTGCAGTTGTGTATAATATGGTTGGTATGAGCTTTAGAGAATTTTTAGAGCTTCATAATGGATTTGTATTTGACAACTATAGTTTAGAAGATATCATTACAAATCATATAAAGATAGCTACAGATATTAAAAACACAATTGAGCTACAAGATAAAAAAATTATTCCTCTTTTTAAAGATTATCTCAAACATGGTTACTATCCTTACTATCTTTCAATGCCAAATGAGATTCTGTTTTTTCAAACACTGCAACAAAACATTAATGTATCAATAGAAAGTGACCTTCTAAATGTCTATCCAAAACTCAATGGAAATAGCATAAAAAAAATAAAAATGCTTCTATCGGTTATTATCAAGAGTGTACCGTTTGAGCCAAATATGAGTGATATTAAAAAAGCAGCTGAAATTACTGATGATAGAACACTAAAAGAGTATCTTGCAAAACTTGATGATGCAGGACTTGTAAAACTTTTAATGCAAAATTCACTTGCTATGAAAAACTTTGATAAGCCAGAGAAAATTTATTTAGCCAACACTAATCTCATGTACACAAAAGAACCAAATACTGGCAACTTGCGAGAAACATTTTTTGTAAATCAACTTGATAACTACTATAAAAATAAGCCTTCTCTTAATGACGATGGAGTCTTTGCTAGTAATGTTGGTGATTTTTATTGTCAAGAGAAATATACTTTTGAAGTTGGTGGTAAAAGCAAAAGCTTTGAGCAGATAAAAGATATGCCAAATTCTTTTGTAGCTAGTGATAGTATTGAAGTTGGATTTGGTAATAAAATACCGTTATGGCTATTTGGATTTTTATATTAGAAGCGGATGATATGACACTTCAAGAACTCCATAAAAAACTACAATTTTTAGAATCTCAAAAATCACAACTTGAAAATGAGATTCTCCAAATAAAAAAGCAAATAAACCACCTTTCACCTTTTACAAAAGAGCAGAAAATTGAACTTTTTAAATCATTTTTTATAGGTAGAAATGATGTATTTGCAAAATATTGGATTAGTCGTGATGGGCTTAAAAAAGGATACTCTCCAGCAACTTACACATTTAAAGGAAGTGACTATATTCCTGTATCAAATGAGATTATCCAACAACATCTCGAAGGTAAAATAAGACTTGGTACTTATGTTGTAGTAAATCAAACTATGGCGAAGTTTTTAGTGATAGATTTGGATAAAGCAAGTTTTGTGGAGGATGCGAGGGCAATAAAACAAATATCATCATCTCTTGGACTAAAGCCACTTTTTGAGATTTCAAAATCTGGTAACGGCATCCATATTTGGTACTTCTTTGAACTTCCTATAAAAGCAAAAGATGCAAGAAAATTAGGCGATATCATTATCACAAAAGTGATGGATGCAAGTAGTGGCATCGATATGACAAGCTATGATAGGATGTTTCCAAACCAAGATTTTGTGGCACCTGATGCACTTGGCAATCTAGTCGCACTGCCACTGCATTATGGCTCAAGAAATGAAAATAAAACGGTTTTTATAGATATGGATACTATGCAACCGTTTTCAAATCAGTGGGAGATTTTACAAAATATATCAAAAATATCTATTTATCAAGTTGCTGCAATTTTAAGGGAGCATTTACTAAACTCAAACAGTGATGAAAATCTTATGCCGTGGGAGATTAAACAGGATAAACCACTCGTTTTCCCAAAAACAACAAAAGCTGTATTGTACGATGCTTTGTATATCGAAAAACAAAATCTTTCTAAAGGTGTGTTAAATAAACTTCAAAGGCTCTCAAGCTTTTCAAACCCAGAGTTTTTTGTGCTTCAAAATCTTAGAAAGTCAACTTTTAATACCCCAAGGATAATCACATCATTTGATCTCAATGAAAGATATATTATTGTTCCAAGAGGGCTTACAAGTAAAGTTTTAAATCTTTTCAATTCTCATAAAGCAAAACTTTTTATTGAAGATAAACGATTTGTAAAGCCTATTGAGAAACTAACTTTCACTCTTACTTTAAAAGATGAACAACAATTTGCACTTGAAAAAGTTTTAAATCAAGATTACGCAGTTTTAATAGCTCCTCCAGGATTTGGAAAAACAGCAGTCGCGGCAGCAGTTCTTGAAAAAAGAGCTGTTAATACGCTGATCTTGGTGAATAAAAGCAATCTTCTTGATCAATGGGTTGAGCGACTTTGTGAGTATTTTCAAGTTGATATTAAAGCTATTGGAAAACTTGGTAATGGAAAGAAAAAACTAAACTCAAATTTAGATATAGCTACTTTGCAGTCACTAAAAAATAGACCTGAACTCATTGAAGAGTATTCACAAATCATTATCGATGAAGTGCACCATATTCCAGCCGTTTCATTTGAGATACCTCTTAGAAAATTCAAAGGCAAATATGTTTTGGGACTCAGTGCAACACCTGCAAGGCAAGATGGAATGCATCCAATTATGTTTATGCAGTGTGGTGAAATTGCATATGAGTCAAAAAAAGAGATTAGAAAAATTCATACTTTAAAAACTGTTGTTTCGCCATTTGAAGCATTAAGTGATGATTTTGGGCTTATTTTAAATGAGATGGTGGAAGATTATGATAGAAATAATCTCATAATTTCTGAGATTGAAAAGCTAAAGAAAAGAAATATTTTAGTGCTTAGCGAGAGAATTGAACATCTAAATATTTTATACCATCTACTTGATGCAATAGGTCTAAAATCTACTCTTGTGCATGGCGGTTTAAAATCAAAAATGAAAAAAGAGTTTTTAAAAGAAGCTACCAAATCTTCTATTATCTTATCTACAAGTAGTTTTATAGGAGAAGGAATCGATTTTTCTCATCTTGATGCCATTGTTCTTACTATGCCAGTCTCATATTGGGGAAGAATAGTTCAATATCTTGGACGAATCGGCAGAGATGGGCAGGAGTGTATTGCAGTTGATTTTTTCGATGAAAATACTCCAATGTTAAGGTCAAGTTTTAATAAGAGACAAAGAGGTTATAAAAAGATGGGATATGTTCCACTAGATGAGAAGGGATTATTTTAACTATCCCTCCTCAAACTGTCAATCAAAGTGCTTCTTTTGACACCAAAAGTTCTACAAATAGCAGCTTTACTCATACCATTTACTAAAGCTTCTTTGATGGCTTTTAATTTTTCATCATCTATAGCTTTTGGGCGACCACCAGATTTGCCTCTTAGTCTTGCAGATTCAAGTCCAGCTTTGACTCTTTGCTGGATTAAACTTCGCTCAAATTGAGCTAAAGCTCCAAATATATGAAAAAACAGTTCTCCAGTAGCAGTTGTGGTATCCATCCCCTCAGTAAGAGATACAAAAGCGATATTTTTTTCTTTCAATGATGTGATAATAGAAATCAAATGAGCCAAACTCCTGCCAAGTCTATCAAGTTTCCAAACCACTAAAGTATCACCACTTTTTAAAAACTCTAATACAGCATTTAATCCATCACGATTTTTTGAAGCACCAGATACAACATCCGCAAAAATATTTCTCTCATCGACTCCATACTTCAAAAGAGCATCTTTTTGCAAAGATGTGGTTTGCTCCTCTGTTGAAACTCTCATATAACCAACTAACATACGAATAACCTCCCTAAAATAATTTTCGTATATATTCATAATCCGACATAGTTTTTCGTTTATTTTTTCGCATATTTTGTGATGAAATTCAATTTAGCTGGTAGGTATGTCGGAAAACATTTGTTTTTCGTACGGGAATTATGAATACCTATAAAGATATTTATAAAAGGAAGAAAACAATGAACGATATAAATCCAACTACAGGCTTACCGATGTCAGGTGGAGGAATTGATGCAGGAGGTACACCTTATGGTTGTAACTCAAATAGTTTTGATGATGGAGTAAGTGAATCAAGTGGCAGTGGTTTCAATAATATTGCTAACTACTGGAGCTGGAAAGTGGATGTTGTGTTAATGCTTATTACAATTGGGGTAAACATTTATTTTTGGATAAAATAATTTAATTTGAGAGGAGAGTGGGAGTGTTAGAAATTTCACTTTTCAAATTTTATAACCAAATGATCTAAATTTGATATTACCACTTCATATACTGTAAATATGTTTCCCTCTTTTCGCTGAATTTCTTTTACTTCAGGATAACTTCCTACAAAATAGCATCTTGCATCTTTAGAATTGCTCCCTTGTTTTGCAAGTGTATCAATAGACTCTCTAAATAGTCTTGATAACCGGTAATTGCTGATTAGATCATCAGTTATATACATATTTACAGGATATGGCTTGTTATCTATCCATACTCTATCTTTGAAAGTTATTGAATAGTTGTCGCCATAAACTTTTATAGGTTCAATTTCACCATAAAATATAAAATTCTCACCATCTTGAAAATATTGTATTTTTTTAAATGTGCTGTGATAACTTCTTCTTTGAGCATTTAAAGTGATATAGGCTTCTTTTCTTTCTTGCTCATTCATATCCTCATAGCTATCTACTACATTCTCTAAATAACTCGTTTTATGAGGTTTTGCATCCGTTGTAGTTGTGGTTGTTGATTTTATTTTTTCTCTTGGCTCTATATCAAAATCATCATCGTCAGATTGTTCTGACTTATTTTGATTTTCTTTTTTTGGTCGCTTGAGTATAAATTCATCGGGATATTTATTGCTTTTTTGACCATGAGAAGCTGCTGTTGTAGAACCTTTATCTATACTTTTTGCTTCTTTATCAAGCTCTTCCACGATAGAGCAATCATAAGAATGGCTGCAATTCTTTTTAGTCCTAAAATGTGGTTTATGTTTTACTTTACCTATTGCATAGATATTTACACCCGTTAATTCAACATTACAATTTTCATCAGGACAAAAAAAGCTAAATTTGAAGTCCAAATCATTTTGAGCAAAAAATTCTCTTCTTGCCTTATAAGCAGTTACATTTCCACCTAGTTCTTCACAATATGCTTTGTCAAATGTCATTATATTTTCCCATATATTTAACACAAATATATTGATAATTAAGAAATATTTTAATCATAGTGAAAAATAGTCCTTTTCATCCAAAGTCAAACCAGCTAAATACAATTTTTCTTTACTATCATATTTACTAAACAGTTTTTTAAGCATATCCTCATGCGATGTATTTAATCTTAATGACAATATTTCATCATTGTAAGAAAAATCATTTAATAATCTTTCTATAGGGGCTTGTATATCACAAAATTGGAGAAAGTTTTTTATCTGATTGTTTTCTATTTGTTCAATTTCTATACTTTTATTCAATAGAATTAATCCATATAAAGATAATACACCTAATGAGTACAGCTGTGTGTTATCATCAGCTTTTAATAATTTTTTGTTAATTTTTGGCAAAGATAAAGAATTTGCTTTAGATATCTCTACAAATGTTAAAATAGATTTACCACCAATACTTAATATATTTGAAATATCATTTATTATTAAAGCCTCAATGACAGATTTTGTTTCAAAAAACTCTTTTGTCGTAGGTATTAAAGGTAATAGCTTATCCTCAAATTCACTTACATCAAATAAATAAATGAGTCTATTTATATAGAAATGATACTTTTTAAGCAACACTTTTTGATTCACATTTTGTTCAGATATGGCAACTTTATCCAAAGATTTTAAACTTTCAATATAGAATTTCTTCAACTTTATAGCTCTATCTACAAGCTTTTCAACAGTCAAAGATTTTCTATAACTTTTTAAAGGATTATAATAACTTAGCCACTTTACAAAAGATTGCCAGCCACCATATCTTGAGTTTATGTAAAGTTTATACACAGGAAGTGAAATTTTATTGTCTTTTAGTTGCTTTTGTATTTCTGATGCAGTGTCTTGCATGGATAAGTAAAGTTGTATGTCATTGAGCAAGTTAATAAATTCATCATTATGACCAATTTCGCTAGTAAGAAGCTCCCATTCTGCTAAATCTAATTCTTGATATTTTTCTTGATTTAAAATAGCACCTTTACTTTTAGGTATTTTTTCATCTAAAATATGTTTTACATATTCGACATTATCTTGATCGTCAATAATTACAATATCATCGACATATCTAAAATATCTATCTCCAAAAATTTCATACATTTCATTATCAAATGATTTTAAAGTTATACTACCTAAAAGATGACCAATATCAGGATTTACAGGTATCCCTGATACTGTAACATCAAGAGATGATTTGATGAAATCTAAAATACCACTTTTGATTTTTTCATCAATATTAGTTTGTTCGATATAGTTAGAAAAATTTTCATAAACAAAAGATTTTTCCATACTAGGATAATAATTACTCAAATCAAAAACAAAAGCCCTTAGATTTGTGTCTTCTGCTAATTTATTTGAGATAGAAATATTTCTGTTGCGATAACCTTTATAGTAGTATGAATAATTATAACTAGCATAATCTTCTGCGAGGTAATAACTAAAATTTTGTGAATTGTTTTTAAATATTTCCTCTTTTGATAATATAGACAAAATATATGCTTCCACAAGTAGAGTTGTAGGACTCCCTATATAAAAAGTACGATGATTTAGCTTATCTTCTTCATCAATCTTTTTAAACCATTGATATTCAAAATAAGACCATTTTGATGTTGTAGTTAGTTTTCGTTCACAATAGCTTTGTAGCCATTTTAAATTATGTTGATTATCAAGTAACAACCTAAGAGCTACATATGTTGAAGGAGAAGTCCGTCTGCTTGAATTTATGGCTCTAAGTGCTATTTTCTTTATATCTATCATCTATCTTGCCCGTCTATAATTAATCTTAATCCAGATATATTTCCTCGTAGTTCATTTAAAGAAGTGGGATGAATAAATTTAAATTCTCTTGTTGAAATTTCACAGGCATTGCTATTTAAATCAGTAAATTGTGCCCAAAGTTTTTTGATTGAATCGATTAACATTCCAATTTTTACAAATAACTTTTCTGCTTTTTTAAAATTTCCAGGTTCTATCCACAAAATAGTGGAATTCTTGCCAATAGTAGCAACATAGTCCAAAACAGTGCGGAATGAATCATCAAAATTATTATTCGTACCTGTAGCACCTGAAAAATTAGAAAAAAATACAAAATGTTCATCTGCTTGAGTAGCAAAAAATTTATGCATTAACTTCATTGTCTCAGTGTTATTTGTAGCATCCCACTGTTGTGTTGAGTATGATATATTAATCCCAACTGTTAAAAACTCTTTCGATATTGAATTCATCATTTCAGTAAAAATACTTAAAGCATCACTTGAATAATCAGCACCTATAATTTCAATATTTAATGGCAAAGTCGGATAATACTTGTGTTGTCTTAATGTAAAAAAAGTAGTAAGTAAACCCACCAATCCCGCACCACTTCCACACGGCAAATATAATATCTTTAAGGTTTTATCTGAAAATACAGTCGCTAATTGTGATGCAATATGTTCTAAATCTCCATCTGGATTTATCACAACATATTGTGTTCTTACAGCACCATTTGGAAATCTTCCTACAAAATGATTTATTGCTTCATCTTCATCATTCCCACCTATTGAACCTTGCAAATTTACTTTTGATTCTTCAAATTTACCAAGTGCATTTAACTTATCAATATATGATTTTATTAATAGTGGTGATAGTTTTAACTGCTTATTTTCAAATAGGTCTGATGGAATTTTCATTTTATTACCTCAAATTTACATTCTTTTGGATTTTCATCGTGAGGATAAAAACTTTTTATTTTATACACGACTGTCTCAAAAGGCTCATTTATCTTGATAGCTTTTTGAATATCAAATCCCATTAGCCAATTACACTCAATTTCTAGTTCATCCTTATATTTTATTGCAAACAACTCTGCTTCATTAATAACCTCTAAAACACTATCATGTTTGACTATATTTTTTACATAATCAAAAAAACTTTTATCAATAAAGAAGTTACTGCCATCTATTCCTGCTTTTGAACCTAGACTTTCGATAATATAAGACTTAGATAAAGCAGTATTCATTTGTAATGGTCGAGGATTATGCATTAATGTATAATCACCAGTATTTATAGCTAACTGCGATTTTTGATTTTTGTCTTTTTTTGTATAGTTATAAACTAAATCATCTACTGTAATTTCATCTAAAAAACTATTGAATCTTTCCCCATAGGATAAAACTGTTCTAGCTCCGATATTATCATTTTGATTTACATTCACATGTGAGATAATAATATTTCTAATCCACATTGAAACTTCCAAGAGTTGATTAATTATTGTAGTATCCTTCCAAACTAATGGTATTGTCCTTACAATCCCATCATTTAAAATAAAAATGTACTCATTTATAGAAGCAAAATTAAGATAATGGTGTCTATAAAAGTTTTTTAGTCTTAAGTCAATTTGTTGCCATTTATCATTATCTAATTCCCATTGATTTTTATAAAAGTCTTTGCCAAATCCTAGTAAATCACTCCAAACTGTTAAATTTTTAATGATCTCAAATTGTTTATTTTGAGATTTTTTATCTTTTTCATCTAGTCCTGAAAAATATTCTAAATTTTCATTTTCCAATTTAATTACTCATGATACTTTTTTTGACTCTTCTACTAGCATCTCAATATATTCTTTTTCATCTTTTGAATCATTTATTTTTAAATTTTCTTTTTTGATATTTTCTTTTATAAAATTAATTTTTTGAGTAGTTTCTATAGTTAGATCGTCCATATCTGGTATATAAAATAATTTTTCTTTGATAGTTGTATCACTTAAATTTTTGAGTGTAAATAAACTTTTCATATACAAGTCTTCTACTTTTGATGTTTTAGGAGAGATGATGTCTGAAACAATTATTGGCTTATTGTCTTCATTGTAAACGATAGTGTCAACTTGTTTTGCAGAACCAAATAATGTAGGCATCATTTTTCTAGTTTTTACAATATTTTCTAAATTTTTTGTTCTTAAATATGTATTTATGCTATCAATTATATGTCTTTTATCATATTCCCTATTATTAGCAACTACAGTTTGATGAAAAGTTTTTAATAAAGTAACTTTATCCTTATACATTTTTATAGCTTGTTCTTCTAAAGATGTAGAAACTATACTAATTGGTAGTGGTTTATTTATTTTTATTGCGTTGGTAAAGTTTTTATATTCAAAGCTATCTGAATAATTTAAAATACTTTTTTTCAAAATTTCAAATGTATATTCTAGTGATTTATGATTTTCTATATAAACTCTTTTTGAAAGCTTAGGAATATCTTCAAAAAGTTTAAATTCTATCTCATTTGTTTCTAAATTTTTAACAATAACACCTATATTTATAAGTTCAGACGAATCAGTTGTAGGAGAAATCTGAATTAATGAATACTCACCATTAGGATATTTTTTAAATTCTGGTATTAGCATCTTGTACTCCTTTAAGATATCAAAATTTGATTATTAAGACTATCGTAGCAACTTTGGTTATCTACACATTTTGATACAATTACTCTTCTTGTTTTTAAAAATGAAATTATCAGTTCTCTAATATCTAAATTACATTCATAACAAGATTCCAAATATTCATCTATTTTTTCTATTTGTTCATCAGTAATTTTATCTACTTTATCAGCATACCTTAACATAATTGCAAAAAGTTCATCATCAATACTACGATACAAATCTTTATAAACTGGATTTTCAAAGCAATCAAAATTGGTTACAATCATTTCAATAGCATTATGAGGATAGCTTTCAAAAATTCTATCGCTATCAATAGAATAGTAAAATCTTTGTTTATCAGCATGTTGAATGATTAAGTGATTGTCTATATGTCTATCTGCATTTCTCAAATACTGATCATATGGAAATATTGATGGATACTCTTTATAATTTGTACTATTTTTAATCTCTTCTATCAATAAATCGATATTTGAAAAATTTACTTGACCGTATATCCATTTAATTCCAAAAAATAGATTATTTTTTACACTTGACATATCTATATTAAATCCAAGACTATTACTACATTCTTCGAGAATATTATCTGGAATCATTAAAAAATTACCATCAGGAACTGGAACACCGATACAAAATCCAAGATAGTTGCCGATAAATTCATTTATATTGCTTGATAAGGCATCCTGATTGAATTTAACTTGATATACTACATCATCTTCGCCTCGCACAAGAGTCCATTTACTAGTACCCATATCTTGTGGTTTTGCTACATATTCTACAGCTTGAATAAAGTTATACATTTTCATCTCCAAACGCCTCTTTAAGGAGTGTTGCCATTATGGTTTGAACTGTGGTTTTGTTTTGGTTGATTTCACCTTCTAGTTCATCGCAAATCGCAAAAAGTTTTTCTATTGTGGCTACTATCTCTTTTTGTTCCTCAAGAGGTGGGAGAGTAAATAGAAGTTCATTTACTGCATCTTTTGTAATAGTTAAAGTTGAACTTCCTGCAGCAAAAGAAAATATATACTCATAATTACTTAACAGGTAATAATACACATATTTTGGAATTACATATTTATTGTTAAATCTTAAAAGAAATAGATTCATAGCTAATGACATTGGCATTCCTAAATCTTCCACAAAAAAAACTCTACCAGGATCAGCAATCTTATTCATAATGATATCTTCTGGATATAGTTTTGTCTTTGATAAAAAATTGTATGCATGTTCATCAATATAGAGAAAATTATTCTTGTTTTTTTCATGAAAATTAGTTGTTCTCAACATAATGGCATAGTCTTTATTTTCAAGAAGAGATACATTTTCTTTTAATATTTTATATGAACCATTTGCATGATAATCACTAAACCATGCTATTGTTTTTCCAAATCTACACCATTCCCAAGCTGACGGAATATCAAATGGAATTTCATCTTCATTTATTGGTGCTAGTGGTTTTGAAGCTTTTATTTTTTTATCTTTTACAAGCTGCTCTTTTTCTGTTTTTATCTGCTCTAAAAGTTCTTTTGCTGTGCCGATATCAGGATTTTTAGCTCTCCATTTTTCTGTGAGCTTACCTTCTATAGCTTCTTGTAAAATAGTTTGTTTTAGTTGTTTTAAAAGAGATTGTTGAGTTGAAGTTTCAGACTCTAAATCTTCTTTTGTTGATTTTATTTGTTTAAATTTTTTTATGAATATGATTTGTTCTTTTAGTGGTGGTAAAACTATTTCTTGATTGAAAAATTTATCTTTTTGAAGTCTTATTCTTTGAGTTGTTCCATCTGAGCCTTTTTTACAAATATCATCAAACCAAGAAGTTGCAGTTAATTCAAGAAAAAAGTACTTATTTACTATGTTTTCATCTAATTCAAAGTACCAAAAGTCATTTGTTACAATTGCTTTGTCTAATGCTTCTGGAATAATTCCAAAAGCTCCATTTCTTGCATCAATACCTGAAAGTATAAAATCTCCTTTGTGTACTTCATACATATTAGATTTTATTAAGCTACCTTGCTTTTCTTCTCTTAATACAATTCCATCGTGGTGCATTTTTATGGTAACTAGTTTATAGTTTTTGTCTTTTTCTAGTTTGATTGGTCTTTTAATTCTTTTTAAAAAATCTCCAATCTTTACTTTTTGCCAATTACTCATACTTTGCTCCATCAATCATGCAATCCCGCAGGCACGAGGACAAACAACAGTCAAGCAAATTTTGAGAAGGGAAAGCCCTATAATAAAGGGTTTCTCCAATATTTTTAAGTCTATTATAAGTGTTCAGTGAAGCAACGGTGAAGCAAATTTTCATCATCTTGCCCAACTTGGTATGTAAGTTCTTGCTTTTGTTCCTACATTTTCATCATAGATGGCTATTTTGTTCGCTTCAATTGCATCATTGATGATTTTTGAAACCATTGAACGGTTTTTGACATCAATGTTAAATCTCTCTCTAAGAGATGTGTTTGTCATATAGTCATGTTGGATATATCTTAAGCTTGCATGCAAGTAACAAGCTCTGATTTTATCTGCTTTGTCCATATCTTTTAGCTCTTTATGTGCAAAAAGTATCGCTACTGTATGATCACCATTTGTTTCAAATATCGGTGCAGGAAGCTGATAAAGCTCTGTTTGGATTACTATCTTATCTACACCACTTCCTCGCTCTTCACAAATACCGATTCTTCTCATAAATGATGCGATTGCTTCATTTCTTGATTTTGGCGGAGAGTCCAAAAATCTTTCAGTATCTACAAGAGGAGTTCCTGGATTTGTTACTTCAAAACGGTTTGCAAAAATTTCTATCATCACTGAGCTTCCAGTAGCAAAGAAATCTTGATGAATAATAGCATTTGCAACGATCTCTCTTATTGAGAGTTCTGGATACATTGTTTTGTTTTCACGAAATGCTTGTTTTATCACTTCGTTTGATGGAAGCATATTGTTGATGTATTCTATAAGTCCTTCAAATCCAACAGCATAACCTTTATTGCCAACTATCTCTTTTGTAGTTTGGAATTTTGTATTATCTTTGTATTGGATAACCCTTATGGCTTTTCTTTTAAGGTTATTAAACTTTGATAAATCTTTAGCAAAAAGAATAGCTCCTAAGTTTGTGATGGCATATTTTGCATTATCAAGTTTATTGACCATATTATCAGCTATAAGTGCTTCTAAGATAGCATTTCTATTTTCTGGTAAAGGTATGTTTAATAGCTCAAAATATTTAGTATATTCAAGATATCCTAGTACTTCACTAGCGTCTATATTATCTACTGCTATTTGCTTTTCAAAAGGTACTTTGTCAAATATTCTCCAGAGTTCTCTCTCTTTTTCTGCTAACTCTTTAAGCTTTTTTTTGTGAGAGCCGAGTCTGATGTATTCTGTACCTGAAAATGTTACTGGGTGTCTATATGCAGGTGCTATCTCAAGTAAAACGATACTTCTTTCATCTATCTCTACTTCATAAAATTTGAAATCAATTTTTGGTTCAAGAAGTCGCAGTATCCAGTTTTCTAGTGCTTCTCCACCTTTTTTTGCAGATGATGGAGTGAAAGTCGTACCTAAAATCTCATGAGTAGTATCATCTACACCCCAAATGATATAGCCGTTTGTTTTACCATTGAGTGTAGCTGAGTTTGAAAGAGCACTTATATATTCACCTATCATTTGAGGATCTTCGTTATTATGCTTGAACTCTATCCATTCAGTTTCATTTGGAAGTTTTATAATCTCATTTACAAGAGATTTGATATAGTCTGTGCTTCTTACTATCATGAAAGCTCACTTTTTAACTTTTCTAAAAGTGTATTACTTTTTGCAAAAGAGTTTGACAACATCTCAAGAAGCTCTGATGATGAGTAGGTGTGTTCTACTTCCTCTTTATGAGGATTTTTAATATCAAGGTTGTATCCATTTGCTTTGATAGTTTCTATATCCACTTTCCAAGCTTGCTCGTTTTCTACTCTTTCACTCCACCAAATTTTCAATGGCTCAAACTCTTCAAGCTTTATAGGTTTTGTTTTGCTATATGCTTTTTGATTCTCTGGTAATTTATGTTCATAGTACCAAATCTCTTTTGTAGGAGTTCCTTTTGTAAAGAATAAAAGATTTGTAGCAACGGATGCATAAGGTTGAAATACTGAGTTTGGAAGTCGTACAATTGTGTGAAGATTACAATCGGTTAGTAGTTTTTCTCTAATTCTTTGTTTTACCCCATCACCCGTAAGACTTCCATCTGGTAGAACTATCCCAGCTCTTCCGCTATCTTTTAAAAATGCAATCATAAGTATCAAAAACAGATCTGCACTCTCTTTTGTACGGTAATTCATAGGAAAATTCATCTCCATACCATCACTTACATTCCCACCAAAAGGAGGATTTGCCAAAATACAATCAACTCTATCTTTTGAAGTGATAGATGAGATTTCTCTTGAGAGTGCATCATCATAAACTATATTTGGCACTTCTATATCATGAAGTATGAGGTTTGTAAGTGCTAGCATATGAGGAAGTGGTTTTAACTCCATCCCTTTGATATTTTTTTGCATAGTGATTCTATCATCAGTATTTTTGAGCTCACCACTTTTGATGATGTGTTCGATAGTATTTACTAAAAATCCGCCCGTACCACATGCAGGATCCATTGTAACTTCATGAAGTTTTGGATCTACCATTTCAGTGATGAACTGAGTAATAGCCCTTGGAGTATAAAATTCTCCACTGTTTCCTGCACTTTGAAGCTCTTTTAAGATAGTTTCATAAATATCTCCAAATAGATGTCTATCTTCACTGCTATTGAAATCTACTTCGTTTATTTTATTGATAACTTGTCTGATGATAGTACCAGACTTCATGTAGTTGTTGTTACCTTCAAAAACTTCTTTTACCAAAAGTGCTCTTTTGTTTGTCGCAGCTGTTGGCAAGTTTTTTAGAGTAGGGAAAAGTTTATTATCTATGAAATCTAAAAGTGCATCACCGGTGATCCCCTCATCATTGCTTGCCCAATTTCTCCATTGTAGCTCACTAGGAATTGGTGAAATATAATCATCTTCAAGTAGTTCTATCTCGATATCTTTGTCATCAAAAATTTTAAGAAATATCATCCATCCAAGCTGTTCTATTCTTTGGGCATCACCGTTTAGCCCTTTATCACCTCGCATCAAGTTTTGGATTGATTTTATTATCGCACTTATATTATGATTCATTTACTATGCTACCTCTTTATAAATTTCATGTTCTATTTCTTGTATTAGTTCCAAATATTTTGGTTTACCGCCAAACATATTTACTATCTCTAATGCAGAGCCAAATTCGTTAAACTCTGGAAGTTTTAGTACACTTATGGTTTCAATTGTTTCTATTCCCTCATCGGCATATTTTTCAAGAAGTTTTTCTATTACTGCTCTTGCTTTGCCTTCATACTTAGTAAAATAGTCTCTTTTTTTGATATTTTCAACTCTTTCTTTTCTTGTAAGCGGTGGTCTATCATAAGCCACATGGCAAATAAGATCAAATATATCCATATCTTTGCCAATTTCATCTTTGAGTTCAGAGAATAAAATATCTTTTTCATAAAGCTCATCTATGATAGCTTGTTTTTTTTCTGCGGTTGTCCATTTATTTAAAAACTCATCAAGGCAGCTGAACTCTTCGTGAACTTTTTGCTTTGTATAGTCTTTGTAGCTTGTGGTTACAAGCTCACCTTTGTCATTTCTTACTTGAATTCTCTCATTTAAAACTGTTACATCTACACCGTTTATATAGATTTTTTCTCTTGGTGCTTTTTCATCTTCATCAATCTCTCCACCATCTCTAATTGTAGGTGGTTCAAAAATAATTTCCTCACCACTTTCTTCATCTATGATTGGTGTATCATCATTTTCTTCTTCCTCTACGAAGTCAAGTGGTTCATCTTCTTTTATCTCTTTGATTCGAACAGCTTCACCATCAAAATCAGGATCAGCAAATTTATCTGTAACATTTCTAAAATCCATAATTGTAAAAAATGTTTTACCGTACTCTTCGTTTATTCTTGTACCTCGTCCGATGATTTGCTTAAACTCTGTCATAGAATTTATATTACTATCAAGTACTACGAGTTTACAAGTTTGGGCATCAACACCAGTAGTCATTAGTTTTGAAGTAGTGGCGATTACGGGGTATCTCTCTTGTGGGTTGATAAAATTATCAAGTTCTCTTTTACCTTCATCATTATCGCCTGTTATTTGCATTACATATTTTGGATTTTGTGCCATTAAATCACTATTTAGATTTGCAATAGCACTTCTCATCCTGCTTGCATGGTCAATGTCGGTACAAAATACAATTGTTTTGTCAAATCTATCATGTTTGTTTAAAAACTCTGTGACTTTTGATGCAACAGCTTCTGTTCTCTCGTCGATAACTAGATTTTTATCAAAATCTTTTCTATTATAGATTCTCTTATCTACATCGTTGCCATCTTTGTCTTTTTTGCCAGCTTCTGGTTCATAGCCTTCTAAATCTACATTTAAACCAACTCTAATAACTTTGTACGGAGCTAAGAACCCATCTTCTATACCTTCTTTAAGAGAATAGGTATAAATAGGTTCTCCAAAGTATTCGATGTTTGAAACCTCTTTTGTCTCTTTTGGAGTTGCAGTAAGTCCAATATGTGTAGCACTCCCAAAATAATCAAGTATCTCTCTCCAGGCACTATCTTCGGCTGCACTTCCTCTATGAGCCTCATCTATCACTATCAAATCAAAAAAATCAGGACTGAATTCTCTGTAAGCATCTTTATCTTCATCATAGTTCGTAAGTCCTTGATAAAGAGCCAAATATATTTCATACGATTTATCGATTTGCTTTTTTTTGATAACGGTCATTTTATCTTTGAAGTGTCTAAAATCTCCCCGTTTTGTTTGGTCAATAAGAGCATTTCTATCAGCTAAAAAGAGTATTCTCTTTTTTGCACCACTTTTCCAAAGTCTATGGATGATTTGAAATGCAGTGTAAGTCTTACCTGTACCCGTTGCCATCACAAGTAAAACTCTTTTTTGACCTTTTGCAATAGCTTCTACAGTTCTATTGATAGCTATTTGTTGATAATATCTTGGATTTCTGCTTGTCCCATCAAAAAAGTAATCTTGAGAAACTACTTTTTCTTCATCTGGTGTTGAGATATCTTTATATTTTTTGTATCGTTGCCAAAGTTCTTCTGGAGTTGGAAAGTTCTCAAGTGATATTTCTCGCTCTATTGTACCATTTGAAAGTGTTTTATCATGTTCATAAAAACCATCACCATTGCTACTAAACACTACAGGAATATCTAAAATTCTTGCATATTCGATACCTTGTTGAATTCCATCTTGAAGTTTGTGATTGTTGTCTTTTGCTTCGATAATAGCTACTGCAATATTTGGTTTATAGTAAAGAATATAATCAGCTCTTTTACCTTTACCTCGTTTGGTTAGGTTACCTTTTACATAGATTTTTCCATCCGTAAAAGAGACTTCTTCTCTTATCTGAGTTTCAATGTTCCAACCAGATTTTGCGAGAGCTGGAGTGATATATTTGGTACAAATATCTCTTTCTGAGAGTTCTTTTTTTGACATTTAAATCACCTCCAACTTACTCAAATTGTTTTTCAAAAGCTTGTCTTACTAAGCCTATGATATATGGAATTTCATCTATAGAGTTTAATATTACTTCAGTATCCCCATTGCCCCAAGTTCCTACATTTGATACATCTCTTCCAAGTTTTTTTGGATCTTCTAGTTCATTTAGTGCGATGTTTACATAAAGTTTTAAACTATTTGCTTGCGGAACTATATCTACAAAATTTGTTTCAGCTTTATAAGCTATATAGAGTTTTAAAAATTCCTCAGTTACATTTGAGTCTAAAGACAATACCTCTTTTCTAAATTCTTCAAAAAGCTTTTTATTTTGAGTTTTTAAAAGGTTTGGATGATCATCAATAGTATAATTACTATTTGAAATTTTAGGTGCTTTATAAGTCTCTAAAATAGATGTTTCAAGTTTTGGACTAACCCATACATTGGCTGCTTGATTTGATAAAATACTAGCTCTACTTTTTATAGCATCTTCATTCCAAATAAGATTTGAATCTCTCAAATACTCATTTAGCTTGAGAGGACTTTTAGCAAAACCACCCTCCATATCTCTTTTTTCTTCAAAAGGTTTATCGCTATACTCAGAGTTATATCCTGTAAGAGTTAAGTTTCCTAATGTATGAAGCCATTGAGCTTGAATATCTTGCCAGTTTTCTCCTAAAGTATTTTTCCACTCTTGTGATAGGTTTTCATTTTGAGGCATAATATGTTCAATCGTATAATCATTGACATTAACTCTCTCTTTTCTACCAAAATTCTCTAATCTTCTAAGCCAATAACTTCTATTTCTGAAGTTATAAAGATCTTTTGATGATAAATGTATTTTAAATTCATCATCTGTTGGAAACTTCTTATAAGATGTTAAAAGCATAAATGTAGCTTGAATACTCTCTAAATATCTATCTTTTTTGATTGATTTTGTAAAATTTGCAAATGTTTTGTTAAGTGAATTGGTAGGAATTGCACAAACTGCTCTTCTAAATACATAACTTTCTATTAATCTAATAGCTTTTTCAAAATCATCTTTAGATAAATGATTGTTTTCATAATCATCATAAAGCTCTAATAATAATGGATATGCAACATCGACTTTTAATTCTTTTAAATCTTTGAAAGCATA
Source organism: Sulfurimonas sp. (assembly GCA_021732045.1). Next base: position 239,899 of record JAKFWK010000002.1, on the reverse strand, counting down.
AGATAACTCTTTATCTTCTTCTTGCCCTAATGCCATTTTACAAAAATATTGAGAATAAGCTCTGATATCTGATACCAATGATTCTATAGATAGATTTTCTTCTCTATGATATTTTTTAAATGCTTCATAAATACTATCTATTTTCGGAATTTCTTTGGTTTTTACAGTGAGATAATGCCTCATAAAAGCATCAAAATATGTCTGATATGCTTCTTGTCCAAAATCAAGCTCCATCGGTCGCCAATACTCTTCGTAGAGTCTTGATTGAAGGTCATGTTCTAATCCCATCAGAATGTAATTTCTGATTAAATCTGCTTGAGTTAGCTCTTTACCTGTTGAGTTCATGCTTTCAAAAATTAATTGAGGATTATCATATTGTCTATCAAGTGATATATCTACAATTAGTAGTTTAGCTATACCTTTACAAATAGTTTCAAGTTCATCTATATTTTCAGCCAGTTTCTTTTTAAAAAACTCATAATTTACTTTTACTCTAAGAGAATAATCTTTTGGGAAATTTACTTTGCTTTTATCAATAAGGGCTATTAAAGTGTCTTTGTCTGTTTGAGATAAGATAAGTTTATATTTTTTGTTATCTTTTTTTCTAGGATCCATAAGATAAAAATCTTTTAATTGTTCTTTTGAAAAACCATCTATTATTTCTTGCTCATCGTCTAATAAATCGGATAGTGCAGTTAAAAGCAGTGTAACCGTTGTAAGCCTTTGTTGACCATCTATAACTAAAAGTGGCGATTGTGCTGTTACAGAGTATTGCCCATCCTGGACATAAACAACAGAACCAATAAAGTGAGCCCCTATTTGATTATTTTTTCCTGCTCTTAATATATCTTTCCATAATTGTAAACATTCATTTTCAGTCCAGCTATAAGTTCTTTGATAAATTGGAATGACGAATTGTGAAGACTTTGATATAAATTCTAGTAAATTTGATTGAATGGCTGTCATTAAATTATCCTCATATTGCTATTTTTCATCGGCAGCTTTACCGCTTTTTACCCAAGCATCAACTTCATCTTTTCTAAAAAGCCATTTTCTACCAACTTTATTTGCAGGCATTTGCTTTTGTTCGATCCATTTATAAACAGTATCTCTTGTAGTGTGCAGGTATTCGCATATTTCGTTGACAGTAAGCCATTTGTCTTCCATGATTAGTACCTTGAATAAAATATCACTTATTTTACTCAAATTTGGCTAAGTATAAGTTGTATTGATGAATAGTGATGAATAATTTTGTAAAGATTGAGAAGTAAAAAGGTTTCAGCCCTCAAGATCTAGCAGAGTCGCTCCCGTCTTAGGGCTTGATATTCAAAACAAATTTTATCAAAATTTAGCTCAAATTTCAAACCATTTGCACTCCAAAATCTTCTGGCTTGATATGAAAATATGATGCTATTTTTTGATACATCAGCTCATTTACTTCACTTAAAATCCCCTCACTTTGTTCATTTATGATATTATCTTTGATGTCATAGGCAAATAGAAGTTTGTTTTCTTCATCTAGTTTTATAGCCGTTAAATACTCTTTGATAATAAGTGTTTGCATTTGTTTTTCCTTTGTAATGGTTTATTTTTAGTGTCCAAGATAGTGCTCGGTGATACTTGCCCTATAGTGTTTCATCTCCCAGCTCACCCCTTGTAATGCTTGTTCATAAGTGTAGCCGTGATTTTGATACTCTCTTACACGGTTTTGTGCAAAAGTCCATCTAAAGCCGTGTGAACCATGATGAGGGATATTTAACTTTTGGCATGTGGTTTTGATATCATCAATATACTCTTGATAAGAGATTTTAAAGTATGAAGTGTCATTTTGTAAAAAAAAGTTTTGCAAAGTTTCATAGGTTTTGACTGAAACAAACACATCACCAATTTTTCCACCTTTTTCTTTGGTTTCAATGACTCCAACACTTTTGTTGGTAATCTCATCAATTTTTATAGCTTTTAGTTGCTCCTCTTTGATAAGTGTCACTCCCTCACTTCTAGCCCCTCCTTCAAGCTGAATAGTCGCAGCTAATTGGTGTTTTGGATTGGAAAGATTTTCTATGATAAGATGTGGATTATCATAAACCCTGTTATGGTAATTATTTGCCACAAGTTTTAAATCTCGAGCATTGTTTAAAAGCTCTTGTCTTATTTTAAAATCATAGATAATTGGAAATTGGTATTTCTCTTTTGAGTAGCGATTTAGGGCAATCTCTAGTTTACCAAGAGCAGATGTGATTTTTTCCAAGTATTGCTTAGATGGGTAGTATTCTATTTTATACTCAATATAGCTTTTGATATGCTCATCTGTTATAAGCTCACAGTTTTTGAGTTTAAAGTGTTCTTTGAGGTAGTTAAAAAAGTTATTCCAAACATTTCTATAACTCTCCATCGTTTTAAAAGATGATACACATCCATAATGCTCATGATTTGGATTTACTCTATCAGATTTTTTTGCACCTTCAAAGAATATGAGCTTTGTAAGTACCGCTGTTTGATAATATACACTTCCTCTCATTTTTACTTTTTCCATTTATCTATAATTTTTCTTTTTCCTGCCTCTAGTTACAGGTGTGTGTTGAGTCCTTCTACTTTCTTTTTGACTTTGAAAGCATCAAACAAAGATTAGATTTTTGATAGATCTAATAAAACTAAATTTAGGTGTTTCTCCTACTGCTAAAAGCAGCTATACAGTTTTGAAAAGTATCTGAGAACTTTACATTTTGCTTCACAGTTTTTAAATAGTCTAGAAAGAAAAGATTCTGGTAAACTCTTCCACCTAGCTCAACTTTAGTCATTGTTTGAATCAATGCTTACTTTTGGTAAGGGTTATAAAAAAGAAAATTCTAACACCAAATTTGTCAAGTATAACTGCTCTTATAAAAAAAGATTTGCGATAAGATTTTTTGCTCCGCGTTTCCTTGTTTTTTTAGACTGGAAGAAAAGTGCTTTGTTTTAGGGGTAGTGAAGAGATAATTTACAAAAAGAGAAGAGCTTGATTTTACACCTATTTTTACAAGGCTTTACAAAAGAGTTGACAGGAACTCTTTTGTAAGATGGTGGAAAGTTTATGATTTTTCACACTTCCCACCATGTGTACCATAGTTTTTCATAGCAGTATTTAAAAGAACCTCTGCAAAATCTTTATAAAGCAGTTGGATACTTTGTGGAGCATTTTCTTTTTCGAATGTCTCTTTAACTTTTTTTTGTACAATCAATCGCACCAAAAATAGTGGGAAAAATCTTCTCATGCAATATAGGGCATGACAGTATATTTTTTTAGATGATGACATATACGATGCATTTCCATAAACAATTACATATTGTGCTTCCTCTTGGCTAAATGCTGCACCTGTTTTCTTTTTAAACATATCTTCATACATATCAAATGGAAATCCCATTTATCGCTCCTTTTGTTTGTTTTGTCGTTTGATAATATTTTTTAGTTTTGTGATCTCATCTTCTAAAGACTCTCTAACATAATGGGTTGACTTTATCTCTGTATGAAATTTAGAAAGGCTGTTGTCTATAAGTTTGAAACTATTTTGGATATCTTTTTGCTCTTTTGCATTTTCACTAGCAATTTTTAAAAGATATTTTTTATACTCGCTAAATTGCTCCTCTATCTCATCAACATTTTGAGCTAGTTGGGTTTGAAACTCCGATGAGTAGTTCATTAAAAGCTTTTGAATCCCAAGGGCAAATCTATCTTGCAAAAAATAAAATATACCAGCTCCAGCAATCACTCCACTAAAAAACACAACCACCTGCATCATCATAAAAGTTGTTTGGTTATACATTTTTCTCATCCTTTTTTATGATGTATTCATTGATGTATTGTGATAGATAAGTGTGTGAGATAGTTTTTCTATATTTGCTTTGCAGGTGTTGTTTTATATCTCTTAGACTATACCCATCGTTATGCAGTGCCAAAATAACAGAGTGAATCGATAAAAGCATTTGAAGCTTTTGTTTTGGTTTCTCTTTTTTGAGTTTTATCCTCTCTATTTTGGCGATACCTCCAAGCTCACTTAGAGTTTGACTTTTATTTTTCGATTTTAAAAGCTGCTCTTTGTCGTAAAAGTGCTTGATGGCAAGTAAATATGAAGCCAAAGATAAAAGCTTTTTATCAATTCCATCATTTTTGAGTTTAAAAAACTGATTCTTTTGTTCATCAAATATCAGTATCTGAAATTCGATGTTTTGTTTATTGAACCAATTTATAAGTGTTTTTCGCTGCTCTTTGGAGAGCTTTGTGTGAAATTCTAAACTTGATAGAGTTCCACTGTCAACAATGTTGTTTTTTTGTTCCATGTTCACCTCGTTTGATTTTATTTACAAGGTATTCATAATTTTGCACAACTCAAGCAAATTTAATTATGCTTTAGATATTATGTTTAAAACATAGTTGGAGTTTATATCATGATTAAAAACCCTTTTTATTACGGTGGAGCTGTTAGCAGTGTTCATTTTTGTAATCGAATTGATGAGATAAAAGAGCTGAAAATCGATGTAAATGCAGGACTAAATACTCTAATATATGCCCCAAGAAGATTTGGTAAAACATCTTTTGTACTCAAAACAATGGAAGAGCTAAAAGAGGAAAAAGTAAAATATGTATTTTTGGATTTGATGTATCTCTCAACTCTCGATGAATTTATCAATAAATATTTTAATGTCTTAGCCAAAAGCCTAGAAGAGCCAACCGATAAAATAGTGAACTTTTTCAAAAGTGTTTTAAACCTTCGTCCAAATATCAATGTAAATTTTGATGCAACCGGAAATCCAAGCTTTTCACTGGCACTAAACAATGAAGATAGAACAAAAGCTTTAGAAGATGTACTAAATATCCCTCTAGCCTTTGCAAAAGAGGGACAAAAAATAGTAGTGATATTTGATGAATTTCAAGAGATAGCAAACTTCGACCTTGAAGCAAAGATGCGAAGTGTCATCCAACACCACAGTGATAAAGTAAGCTACATCTTTATGGGAAGTAAGAAATCTTTACTTCATGCGATGTTTTTAGACAAAAATAGACCATTTTATAAATCAGTAAAACACTTTAAAATCAAAGAGATACAAAAAAAGTCATGGAGTGAGTTTATCACTTCAAAATTTAAAGCGACAATCAAAGAGATAGATGAGATTTATATAGATAAAATATTTGAGTTTACCAAAGGGTTTCCATACTATACACAACAATTTGCCTATGAGTTATGGAACCAATGCGAAATAAAAGTGGATGATGATATTTTTGAAAAAACTCTTAAAATTATAATAGAAAGGGAGGAAGACCTCTTTGCAGTTGAGTGGGATAACCTCACACCAAATCAAAAAAAAGCTCTAAAAATAGTTCTTGAAAAAGAGGGAAAATCACTCTATGATGAGCAATACTTAGCCAAATACCAAATCAAATCAGGCTCATTTCAGACAGCACTCAACGGACTTGTGCAAAAAGATATCATCGATAAAAATAGTGATGGGTATTATTTTGCTGATCCGTTGTTTGAGTTTTGGTGTAATAGGTAAATTGGGTAAAAATGAAACATAATTGTATGAGTTGAGATTTTTTACACTATAGATGTTATTTTTTTCAATAGGTGTTGTATGTAATTGAAAGGACAGAATATGAAAAAATTGATTATAGGATTTGGTGGGGTTGGGCTAAACTTTTTACAAGGACAAAAAGAGTTATTGAGTGAGTACTTCGCTCTCGTTGCAATGTCGGATGATGCGAAGGCATTAGAGTGTTGTAATGTTCAAAATAAGTTAAGCATAGAGTCAGATTTTGAAGAACTAGATAAGTATTTAATCATTGCAAAATCGATTGTTATATTAAATGGTCTTGGTGGAGGTAGCAGTAAATCATTGTTGCCGCTGATTTTATATATGAAAAAGAAATATGATTTAGAAATTCAAGTGATTTTAATCAAACCATTTAGTTGGGAGGCAAGATTAAAAAAAGAGCTTGCCGATGAAGTGATTTGCCAATTGGATCCAATTGGTATAAAATACAAAATTTATGACAATAATGAGCTGCTTAAAATTACTCAAGACGGTGCGCCAATCCAAGAAACTTTTAAGCGGATGGATAAGCAAATTTGTGAGTATATTCTTGCCGATAAATGCTAAATTAATGTTATAAATCAAAATTCATGTTGTATATGCTTTGCATATTGCTATAAGGATGATGCCATGAATAGAGTGTATTACAGACTACTTGCAAGAATTTTGCTCTATAAATTTAACAAGTACCGTTTTCAAGGAAGACAAAAAAAAGCTTTTAAACAAAGGTTTATGCGTCCTGCTCTAAGAAGAGCAAATATGAAAAAATTTTGGTCTTTACATGAAGAGCTGAAAAACAGTTCCAATAAATATTTGAGACTTACGGGTTCTTGCGTAATGCCTAAAGTAAAGAGGTGTCATGAGTGCAAAATTGTTAAATGACTTGAATCTGAAACTAAAGAAATTAATTAAAAAAAGGAGAATTCAGAATGGAAGAAATATATGTAGAATGGAGCGGTCCATATACTTATGAAGATGTAGTTAATTATAACGAAAATAGAATAGAAACTAAAAAATTTGCTGTTAAGCCGACAGATTTTGGTTTGTATCAAATATATGGTGCACATCCTATTTATGGAGATAATGTTTTAATATATATAGGTAAGACAGAACAAAAGTTTTTGGAAAGACTCAACGGAAGAAGCGTAATTGAATATAATCAGGATGCAGATAATGTTCAAATTTATCTTGGTAAGATATATTATGATGATGCCTTACTTCATAATGATGCATTAGAAGATATAAGCAAAGCAGAATCATTATTGATTCACTATCATGCTCCAGCTAAAAATTCATCTAATATAAATTCATTAAAATTTGCAGATGAGAATTATAGAGTTATAAATTTAGGAACATTTAGAAGCTTGTCTAAAGAAATCTCTACAACAGCATTCACAAAAGAACACAAAATTTATACATTGATTGAATCTATAGCAGAAGAGCTAAAAGTAGAAAAAAGCAAAATATATAATGAGGAAGATGGTTATGGTTTTTTTATAAGTGATGATATCTGGTTTGGTTTAGAATATGAATTGTGGAATAATAATACAACTCTTATTTTAGCATCAACAAAAAAAATCAATCAAAAATTCGAGCCTTATAAAATAATCGACAATGAAGAATGGTTTTATTTAAGTTTATATGGGGAACAAAACATTATTATTCAAGAAATTAAAAAATATCAAAACAAAGCAACAAGTAATGCAAAATGATATTAATATAGATTTTGCAGATTATCAAACAATACTCTCACATAAAGGAAAAATTAAAGGGTTTGTTTGCAGTTGTAGTGCTAGTGAATTTATAAGTAGTTTGAGTGAGAACTTGAAACTTTCTCTTAAAAATGCAAAAGGTGTATTGATAGAATTTGAGCAACACAGTGATGCACCATTAACCATCATTTCATCTTTGATGGAGGAGCTTTGCGACTTTATTGGCGAAGATGCTGATGTTATATTTGGTACAAAACAAAACGATACTATTGAAAAAGAGTCAATAAAATTCAAAATAATTGCTACGGGGATGGCTTAATAAATGAAAATTCTCCATACTACAGATTTGCATTTCAATAAAAACTGGTTTACTTGGATAGCTTCACAGCAAAATAACTATGATGTATTTTGCATCACTGGGGATTTTTTGGAAAGCTCAAAAGATGAAACACTTTTGGAACAAATAGAGTGGATAACAAACTGGATGAAAAGTTTCCAAAAACCTTTATTTGTATGTAGCGGAAATCATGATATAGAAGAACTTGAAAACGAAAATTGGCTCAATCAGATACCCAATGTTTATAGTGATAATAGTATCAAAACCATAAATGGGGTTAACTTTGGTTGTGTTCCTTATATTGCCCCAGATTTTTTTGAGTTTGATAAATGCGATATTCTTTTGTATCATCTGCCACCTGCTCAATCAAAAACAGCGATACATAGTGAAACCAACGCAGATTGGGGAGACAAAGAGGTAGCAAGACTTCTTCAAAAAAAGATTTTAAAACCAAAAGTTTTGTTGTGTGGGCATATGCACTATCCATTAGATAAAATAGATAAAATTGGTAATACTACAGTTTATAATACAGGTGCAGATAAAAATAATGCAATACCAAATCATCATATTATAAAGATTTGATACAAAAAAAACAAGATAGTTGAGATTTTAGAATTTCACTGCCACTTATGTAAAATTGTTTTTAAAATGAAAGTCTTTTGTGTTTAAAATAATCGCTTTGAGAATATCATCACCAGAATAAAGTAAATTATGAATATAGCTAAAGATAACAAAAGGAGCTATCAATGGCTATATACAGCAAAATGGAAAAATTCAGAGGACAAATCGTATATCTTATCAGTAGAGGTTCATCAATTCGCTCAGCTTGGAGAATTATAAACTCTCATCTACCAGAAGAAGCGAAGATTAGCTACAATGCTTTTCATCACTTCGTTACAAAAAATATAAAAATAGATGCTTTATAGGAAATATTTCTCAACTATGCTTATCGCATAGCTATCAATTTTGTAAAGTTGATCTTTTACATATTTTTTTAGTTCTGGAAGGCTTGAGATTATTTCGATAATTGAAACAGAATCCAAGTCAGATTTTGCCCATGTTATGAGTTTATCCAAATCAGTTCTTCTCACTAAAACACCAAATTTGAGTGTTTCTTTTGGATTAAACTCATAATTTTCAAGTAATTCGTAAAATTTTAGGTTTAAATTCTCAGTTGAGATTTTTATATCTGATTTTTCTAAATGGAGAAAAAACGAATACAACAACACTAACATTCTTTCCCCATCACCACTCATGATATTTGATAGTTTTTCAAAAAATGTCTGACCTTTTAATCTTTCGATTTTTTCTTTTATAGTTGTCAAAATATTTTTACTCAGCAAATAGTTTTCAATTATCTCTGTTAACTCTTCATCACCATATTTGAGTCTTGCTTCTACGAATTTATCGTATGTAGCATCAAATGGTGTTTGTGCATCAGCAAATAAAAATAAAGGTGATACACCAATATCTATAAGCTTCTGAACTGTATGTATATCAGGCTTTCTTTTACCTGTTAAGTATTGAGAAATTGCATTTGGAGATAACTCTATTTTTGCAGCAAAATCTTTTTGTGAGAGTTTTAACTCTTTTTGAATAATAGAAAATTTTTCAGAAAAATCCATATGTTCCTCTTGACTATTTATCTTCATTTGTGATAATATACTCAAATGATTATTTATAAATAATACGACTAATTATATCATAAATTACATAAAGGAGCAAAAATGCATTCAAAACAGATAGCCGTCGAATATCTTGCACCAAAGATCAGCAATCCTGCAATGATATTCAAAGATATAAATATTTTTAAATCGATTCTACCTTGGGCAAAAGATAGTGCTAAAGAGTTTTTTGAGACGCAAACATCAAAAATGTTTTTAACTTCATATGTTGATGATGTAGCACCTATTGTAGATGAATATCTCACAAATAGAGCTACTAAGATGTATGAAAAAGCAATCAAATCTCAAAATAAACTATTTACCAATCTTTGCTCAAGTAAAAAAACAGTAGCTTGGATAATTGATAGATGGATAAATACTTTTATAAATCTCACTTCAAATCCAGCCTATAAAGAGTACATAGATATCTCAAAAATCAAAATCGCTTTCAATGATGAGATAAGTACCACTCATAGCAATATAGAAGATGTTTTGGAGTTTGAAAAACTACAAAAACTTCCAAAAGAGCAAATCATAAAAGCTTTGAAATTTATATGGGAAGATGGATATTTTGATAGTTCACTTGATAAAGAGGATATCGAATATCTTTGTAAAAAGTTTGATTTGAGTATCAAAGATGTTTTTGGAACCGATGATTTAGTGAAACTAAATCTAAAAAAAGAACAAACTGAAAGCGGCCACTCTCAGCTTGTTTTTGTATTTTGATAACCGTAGCAGGAGACCAAAATGGATGACATACTAACAAAAATAGAAGAAAAAATCAAAAAACAACAAAGGATTCCAGAGCTTATCGAAAAAATTGATTCAATTCTTTTAAACAAATACCACTATCTCAGTGATAGCGATAAAGTAGCTTTGGAAAATGAAAGGCTAAGACTAGAAAACAGTCTTACGCAAGTGAATTTAACACTAGAAGAGAAACATAAAAACTTTTTTTATACATACAACGATATTCAATCAGCACCAAGAACAAAATGGCTTATACAAAACCTCATACCACAAGGAAGCATTGGAGTGCTAATAGGACCAAGTGGAAGCGGTAAAACAACTTTGGTTTTACATCTGTGTTCAATCATTTTAGATAGCTATAAACATGCTTATATCATCTATATCGATGGGGATATGAGTGTAAGTAAAATCAAAGAGCTTGGCATCGATAAGATGATGCACTGGTACGACAATAGATTTATGTATGCAGGAAAAAATGCAGATTATTTTTCAGAGGCATCACAAAATCTACTGCGAGATACAGTGATAGAGCAAAAGAATCATCCTGAGAGAACTTATTTTGTAATAGAGGATTCACTTACTTTAACTGCCAAAAAAAGGCGAGGTTTTATCGATACAGACCATCTGTACAAATATGAAAAAATGCTTCGTGATGTAGGTGGTGGATCACTTTTGATACATCACACAAACAAAGCTGGAGTGTTTGCAGATACTCAACAGATTGAAAATTATGCGGATTACACCTATATGATTGAGCGAAATGAATTTAACTCTTGTATTTTGTTACATCCACAAAAAGCAAGTCGTTATGACATCACAGGAAGAGCATATCTCACAAACAATAGAATAATTGACAAAGAAGTGGATTATGACACTTTTAACATAAGTCAAAGAGAATCAAAATTTGTGATGTATGTACTTGATGCACTGGAAGATGGTGAAATGAACCAAAGTGAGGTTTTATCCTATCTTGAAAAAGTGAAGTTTTTTAGTGAGTATAAAGTGGGGCAGAAAAAAGCTATCAAGTGGCTCCAAGTGTGGGGAGATAAAGGCAAATGGATATATGAGCAAAGACCAAGTGAAAAAAATGCAATTTTCTATCGACTAGAGAGCGAAGCTGAAAAACTTGCGAAACTGCCAAAGTACGAACCAAGACCAATCGAAGAGCTAAAGCTTTTTTAAATTATGAATATATACAAAGAATTGGAGGAAAAATATGTTTGAAGATCTTGAAAATACATTAAAAGATATTAGAAGTGAACTAAGCCTTTATAGACAACTTTTTGCATTAAGCATGACAACACTGAGCACAAAAAAGCAAGTTGCAAAATTTTTGGGTGTATCTGCATCAACAGTATCAAAATATATTGAAGATGGTCGTTTCACAGAGGAGATACACTATTTTTATAACTATGATGGTAAAGAGGAGTTTATCCCAGAGGGAATTATAAAATTCAAGCAAGAGTTGAAGCACCGTATATATGATGTTAAAAAAGTAGAAAAAACTTTAAATCCAATTGCCTCAAAATTTTTGAATAATCGAAAGGTTGTTTCAAATGGCTAAAAGTATCAAATATGTTTATGGAGAACTAAAATTTACAATCAAAGAGCAGTTTGGGCATTGGTATTTAGATTTTTACTTGCCATCTGGAGAAAGACAAAGAGGTACGACTAAGCTAAAAGCAACTGCTGAAAATCTCAAAGTCATCAAACGCCAAGTAATTCCTGATATTTACGAAGGATTAGGAAAAGAGCCTATTGGGATAGAAGAGGAGGCTAAAACTTGGACATTACAAGATTTTGCAGAGGAGTTCTTTGAGTTGCAAAAAACACAAATCAGACCACACACTTTAGAGCGAAATATTATGCACTACAATAATCATATAGCACCATATTTTGGTAAAAGAGAGCTAGGAAGTATTACCCCTTTAGAGATAGAAAGATGGCAAAATCAACTTTTACAAAAGTACAAACACCTAACGGTTCAAAAGTTTCGATCTATTTTGTTTTCTATCTATGATAAAGCACTTCACAATGATCTTGTGTTAAAAAATCCGCTAGAAAAAGTAACGGCACCAAAAGTGCAAAACAATTTCAAAATAGAAGAAATCAATCCATTCACCGAAAAAGAACTCAACCAAATAATAGAACATGCAAATGGATATATGAAAAATTTTATTAAACTCATGGCAGCAACAGGTATGCGACCAGGGGAAATCATTGCTCTAAAATGGAGTGACATAGATTTTGAAAAAAGAACCATCAAAGTAGAAAGAACTAGACTTCGATCTAAAAAAGGAGAGGATATAGTTGATGGACTAACAAAAACAATGTCAAGCAACCGTTTTGTTGATATGCTCAATGCAACCTATGATGCATTGATGGCACAATCTAAGCTTACAAATGAGAGTGAATATATCTTTTTAAATCAATCAAATATGCCATTTTATAATCATGATATCATCGGCGTAAACTTTAGAAAAATATTAAAGCAAAGCGGTGTAAAAGCGAGACCCTTGTATAATTTAAGACATACTTTTGCCTCTCAGATGATTAGCAAAGGGGCAGATATAACTTGGGTTTCTAAAATGCTTGGTCACAAAGATGTTTCAATCACACTCAAAATTTACACGAAATTTATTCAAGAAGACGATGAAACAAGATTGAGAAAAATCGCTCAAATGGACAAGTTTATGGTCAAGTTTGATAATAGCGATGATAAGAATACTGATAAATAGGGGTTTATAAGGTGCAAATACGAGTTTATTATGAGGATACCGATGTTGGTGGCGTTGTGTATCACTCAAACTATCTTAACTTTTGTGAAAGAGCTAGGAGTGATATATTTTTTAAAAAAGGTTTGAATCCCATCTTGGAGAGTGGTCATTTTGTGGCAAAAAAGTTAGAGGCAAACTACATAAGTAGTGCGAAGTTTGGTGATGAGCTTGAAGTTGCAACCGTACTTAAAGAGATGAGAAATGCTTCGTTTGAGCTCTTGCAGGTTGTTTTAAAAGATAATAAAAAAATATTTGAATTAAAGATTGTTTTAGCCTATGTATCGCATGAGGCAAAGCCCCAAAAGATTACATCTGGTGTTAAAGAGATGTTACTGAATCTCTTTGATGTCTGATATAAATGGTTTAAAGGTTGTGAAAGATGGCTGTAATAGCTCTATCGGATAGACTATTTGGTTGTTTATGACATCTATGTCGTACTCTCTATCTTCTTTATATACGGTATTGTAAATAAAGTCTACGCCAACCGTAGTTGTGTAGTTTATCCAATCATACAATATATCATTATCAAGTAGCGCATTTGTCTCTATAAGAACATCTCTGCTTTGGGTGATTGAGTTTGCTATTATCATATCTTTTATGTCCTGATACTGCGTCATTGAGAGCAGTAGCGGGTTGTAGTTCGTTTGAGTGGAGAGGATATTTACTGCATCTGTATTAAATAGTGTCAATTGAGAGACAATCATTCCACTTTTTACAATCGGAGTGTTTAGTATGACTGAACTGTTATGAATGCTTCTGTTGTTGCTAAGCTGTTTGTCTAGAGCCGTTGTTTTTTCTGGAACCAGATACTGGGTTGTGGTTGATTTTTTGTATAGCTCACCATTTTTCTTCTCTTGATAGAAAGAGAGTTTTTTACCAACACTTGACTCATCATGAAATATAATAAGCGGAGATTTTGCATACTTTAAAAGCATATCGCTTTGTGCCCTGTAGTCGATTCCTCCGTAGTATAGATACTTCGAGTTACTTGTTGCATCTTTTTTATTTATAGCTGGAAAATATACTGTAATATCTGGATTGACTTTAGCAACAACATCCGCACCTTCTTGTGTCAGCGTAGCAACTACATAACAAAAATCATCATCTTTTATCTTTTTAAATGCTTTTGATATCTCTTCAAAACTCTCATTTTCAATTTTGTAAACTTTTAGTTCAAAAGGTCTATTTTTTGATACTAAATACGCCAATGAGGCATTTGTTGTTGATGAAGCATATCTCCCTATTTTTTTATATGGTAACAGCATTGCTATTTTTAGTGAAGAGCAAACTTTTGACTTAGATTCTAGTAAATTGATATTAAGTTTTTGTTCAGATTCTGTTAGTTTTGTCTCTTGCTTTGTTTCTGGGAGTTTTTTTTGTTGAGAGATATTTCCCACTCTTTTTATTACAATGTTTGGTTTTGTATCTGCTTTGGCTTTTGTTTCACCTTCTGGAGCACCAAAGAGCAGGAATGGAAGCAGAATAAATAGTAGCTGTTTCTTTATCATAGACGACCTTTTATGGTTTTGTTTAAATTCTTAACGCAAGTCTATGCTGAGAATTTTAAAGCTTTAAATCCATGCTTTGAAAAGTAATTTATGAATAAAGTATGGATATTTTATTATGGATTATTATAGCCATCATGAACTTAGAATCAATTTGAGCGTCACATCTAATTGTTTAAAAACTTAACACAAAAATAGGACATCTGTCCATAAACAGTGTTTTTTCTTTTAAAGTTCTACTCTTGAATACAAATCTCTTTTTTGCCAATATGCACAATTGTTTGATATGTAACGATTAGTATAATTATAGTTGTAACGGTCACCATTACATAGGATAAAATTTCCAAAAATAGAGATCCTTTTATGTGATACATCAACATGGTGCTTATTGTCATTGCAGCTACTGGAAATACAAAAGCCCACCACGAGATAAAGAACTTTATTTTTATAAAATTTTTATACATAAACAGAACCAAAAGTGTAAAAAATAGAGCAAGGTTAAACAGTACAAGAGCAAAAGTATCAACAATTCCAAATATTTTAAAGTAGGATATAAAGCCAACTGCTGGAGGTGCAATCAAGATAAAAAGTGTCGGCATAAACTTTACGGCTAGTTGATTATGAAAAATTATTCTGTTAAGTATTACAGAAAAGAGGATAACCCAAAAGAAAATTCCAACACTGAAAAAATATACCAAAACATCAATATCAACAAATCCAATGCCACCAACGGGAATCAAAAGATTTCCAACAATTGGAATAAACCAAGCAGGGTTTGAGTGGTCTAGTTGTTGATTTTTATTTATCCAAAAAGAGATGGTATACATGGTTAGATAGAAGTGTAAAAGCATTCCAGGATACCAAAAAATGGCACTTACAAAAGAGAACTCTTCTTTGTATATAATGGCTAGCATCAACATGGAGATTGAAATAGCTGCAAAAAAGTTTATTCTTACTGGATGAGAAAACTCGTTTATTACAGCCATCTTGTATTTAAGCGCTTTTTTTAGATAGATTGATAAAACAACTAGAAAGATAGCGGTTGTAAAATAGATTAAAATTTCACCTATCAAAGAGGGAAAGCCAAGCCATAGAGCAGCTTTTTGATATGTTATGGTAAGACCACTTAGTCCCATGATTATGGCAAACATCATAACTGGAAAAAATTTTAGTCTATTTAGCTCAATTACACTCTCCATTTAGAATCCTTAATCATTAAAAATTATAATTATTATAAATAATAGTGAAATTTATAATAAATGTCAATACTAAAATAAAAATCTTTTCCCTATAGATGGCACTAAGAAATGTCTATTGTTTGTCGATAAAAAATTATAATTTAAGGAGCATATTATGAAGATTGAGCACTCAGATATATTACTTTTTTCTATATATTAGAAAAAGACAAAGCCAAAAAAAGAGTGGATTCAGCGGTCTGGATTATGGCTAGTTGTAGTTAGCCTCGTTTTAATTTACCAAACAGCTCTTTATAGTTTTTAGATCATTAAATGCAACCATTTTATCTTTAGGATTTCTAAGAAGATGATTTGGATGGTAGATTGGTATGAGTTTATACTCTTTAAAATCTATAACATGTCCTCTGACGCTTTGAAAGTTATTATTCTCAGATGTAACTTTGGCGTATGTTTCTTCACCTAGTGTTACAACTATTTTTGGCTTTATAAACTCTATCTGTCTAAGAAGATAGTTTTTGCATGAGTCCCATTCCGAAATTGATGGCATATTTGAGCCTAGTGGTTTGCATTTTACAGCATGGGTAAAATATATATCTTCTATTGATAGACATAAAACATTTTGAATCATATTTTTTAAAACCTCTCCAGATCTGCCACAGTAGTATGAGTTTGTATTGTCTTCATTTGCTGAAACGGTATAATCAATTATCATTATCTCAGCGTTAGGATTGCCATATCCGCTCATGCTTTGAGTTCTTGATTTGCTTAAGTCGCATAGATGACATGTTGAGATCTCTTTGTTTAGTTCATCGATGGTGAGAGCTGTTTTATTGATGCTTTTTTGATTGATAAAAAATGAGTCACTATATTCATATCCAACAGCTCTTAATCTATATAAATTTTGAAGTAGAAGTAGATTTTGAAATGATTTCAATAGTAACCTTTTGAAACTGAAGTAAGATAGGAAGTTTATTTAAAGAGCGATTAAAAGCAACTTTATAATTTTTTGATAGAATGGTGTAACGCGTGTTTATTTGGAGTATTTTTTGAGTTTAGATAATAGTGAAATAGAGATTAGTGAATTTATATTAAATTCATCAAATGATATAGATAGTGTTATTAAAAGTATCGAAATTTTTCAAAACAAGAGAGTTCTTGTTCACATAGTCTCTTTTATACACAATACTGTTTTAGTTCAAAATTTAAAAGATGCTATCTCTAAGAAACTGCAAAATTCACAGATAGTACTTCTAAAACACGAAAACAGAAATCAAACAAATTTAGTTCTCTACTCATTGGATAGCTTGCTTAATATAGAAGATATTAACCATGACTTGCTTCAAAAACTTTTTGTACAGACAAAAAATAAAGACTTAATAATAGAAAAATATAGAGATGAGATTTTTAGCAGATATTTTACGGATCATCTAACAAATCTTCCAAATGTATATAAGCTAAGAAGTGATTTAGATGATAGGCAAAATTTTGCGTTAGTAATATTTAATATAGATAACTTTCAAATGGTAAATAACTTCTATGGCTATATAATTGGTGATTATGTTATCGAGCATGTTGGAAAGTATCTTAAAAAGAATTTACCACAACACACTCTATACAGATATTCTGGTGATGAATTTGCTTTTATAATGGATGAAAACATAGGATTCTATGAGTTAAAAGAGTATTTAAGTTCTCTTTATGAAAAATTAAAAAATATTGTTATTGAGTATCAGGATATAAAAATATATATTGATTTTACTCTTGCATCGTGTGCAAATGCTGACAAAACAAATATTTTCTCAAAAGTATCAATGGCATTAAAGTATGCAAAAGAGAGTGGAAAAGATTTTTGGATATATGAAAATCGGATGAATTTTGAGAATGATTATGAGAGAAATTTAATGCTCTCGGGTATCATCAGAGATGCCGTTGTAAACTCAAGAATCATTCCATATTTTCAAGCTATAGTAGATAGTAGAACTGGTGAAATATCAAAATATGAGTGTCTGGCAAGATTGGTTGATAAAAATGAAAAAATCATATCACCAACGCTATTTATACCTGTTGCAAAAAAGATAAAGCTCTATAAAGATATAACAAAGATTATGATAGATAAGTCATTTGAGACTTTCGAGAATAATGAGTTTGAATTTAGTATTAATCTCTCTATTGAAGATATTGTTTGTTATGAGCTATTTGAATTTATAGTAAAAAAATTAAAAAATTCAAAAGCTTCAAACAGAGTGGTATTTGAGTTGTTGGAGTCAGATGCTATAGAAGATTTTGTAAGAGTTGAGCGATTTGTATCTGAAGTTAGAAGATATGGGGCTAAGATAGCTATTGATGATTTTGGAAGTGGATATTCTAATTTTAAATATCTAACTCAGATGAATCCAGATTATATAAAGATTGATGGTACTTTGATTCAAAATATAGATATTGACACAAGTTCACTTTTTATTGTAGAGACAATTGTTGAATTTGCAAATAAGCTCGGGATAAAAACTATTGCCGAGTATGTCCACTCAAGCACTGTTTTTGATATTGTAAGAAACGCGGGGGTTAATTATTCGCAAGGGTTTTATATAGATTCACCATCTGTGAGTTTAAAGTAGTTTTTATTTTGCCTTGGAGTTAAATCCAAGGCAGGTAGTAATTATTTAGTTACTTCTACAACAACTGGAGTTGATTCCCAGATACCGTGCTTTGTGCAGTATGCTTGAGCAGTTAGTTTTAACTTGCTTCCTGTTGGAATAATGTTGAAAGTAACCGTTGCATGAGCTTTCATATTTGCTAGAGTTCCAGCAACAAAATCAGCACGAGCTAAAAGAGTTTCGCCATTGTAAAGAGCTACATTTGCTATGTAGTGGTCAAAATCATCTGGATGAGTGTATTCGTTACCCATTTTTACAGTTACGCTAAACATCTCTCCCTCTTTAGCACTGCTCTCACAGTGAATAAATGGTGAGTGACGGTCAATATAATCTTTTTTACTTTCTCTTTCTACTGTGTCAATATCTACATAACGGTTGATTGTTGGCATTTTTAATCCTTTTAATGTTTTTAAATTGTGATATTGTAACTATAAAAACTTTTACACAAACATAAACAAGAGCGTATTTATCTTGTTTAAGAAAAGATTAATTTTTTAGTATGCTCTTTGCGTATGAGAGAGCCTCTTCAAAAGTTTTAAGAATATTTTCTTTACCTATAAGTGTAGCTATGTGGTTTTGTTCTAAATCTTTATAAACTCCACAGTTTACTCCTGACATAACTACAATGATTCCGGCATTTTTTAGTGTTCTAATGGTCTCTTTTAGATTATTAAGGGCAGTGGCATCAACAAACGGAACAAGGCGCATACGAATGATTAGGATTTTGCTTGAAAAACCTATGTCTCTTATTGTTTGCGCATACTGTTTTGCTGATGCAAAAAATAGTGGTCCTCCTATCTCATAAACAGCGATACCATTGGGAATATTTGAGTAATTTTCCACATGCTCACTTCGCTCTTCATTTGGAAGTATAGTCTCAATATCTGCCATTCTTTTCATAAATAGCAGCGATGCTAAAACAACTCCAACTTCTATGGCAATAGTCAAATCTACTAATACCGTCAAGAAGAAAGTTGCCAAAAGAACAACCACATCAAACGGAGAAGCCCTTAAAATTGAGACAAAAGAGCGCCATTCGCTCATGTTGTAGGCAACCACGATAAGGATTCCAGCTAAACATGACATCGGGATTAGTTTTGCGTAATCAGCAAAAAGTAGCATAATTAGAAGAAGTGTTAGTGCGTGAACCATCCCCGCTATGGGTGTTCTTCCACCATTTTTGACATTTGTGGCAGTTCTTGCAATTGCTCCAGTTGCTGGTATCCCACCAAAAAATGGTGTTATTATGTTTGCTATACCTTGTGCAATTAATTCAGTGTTTGAGCGATGAACTGAGCTTATCATGCCATCTGCAACAACCGCCGAGAGTAGAGACTCTATGCCACCCAAAAGCGCTATGGTGAGGGCAGGGGCAATATACATGGAGAGGTTACTAAAATCTAAATGGGGCAGAGTGAAGCTGATGTTGTTTGGAATTATTCCAAAAAAAGATTCTATTGTTGAGACTGGAATATCAAGAATTGTAACGACTAAGGTTATGGCAATTATCGCCACAAAAGAGCCTGGAACCTTTGTTGTTAGATGTTTAGAGTAGATAACAATGAGGATGGTTACGATTGTGATTGCAAGTGCGTAAAGATTTGTATCTTGGATATTTGAGAGATAAACGCCCCATTTTTGCAAGAATTCTGATGGTAATTTGTTTATATTTAGCCCAAGTGCATCTTTGACTTGTGTTGAGAAAATTACGACCGCGATACCGCTTGTAAAACCAACAATTAGCGGATATGGAAAGTACTTAAGTAGCGCACCAAGCCTTAGTAATCCAAAAATCACTAAGATAACTCCAGCCATAATAGTTGAGATTATAAGCCCATCGATGCCATATTTCTCAACTAGCGCGTAAATGATTATGACGAAAGCACCCGTTGGACCGCCAATCTGAACTCTGCTTCCGCCTAAAAAAGATATGATAAAACCAGCGATGACTGCTGTCACAAGACCTTTTTCTGGAGAGACTCCACTAGCCACCGCAAAAGCAATAGCCAAGGGAAGCGCTACAATACCAACTATGATTCCTGCAAATATATCTGAGACTATCTGCTTTTTTGAGATGCCCTCTTTTAGTAGAGTGAAAAGTTTTGGCTGAAAGATTTCTTTCATTTTTGTACCTATTTTTTTTAATTAGAATTGTATCACTCCTGTCTCAAAAAACAGTATTTTTTAACTAAACAGTAGGTAAAATCGCGTAATTAATATGAAAGAGTGCAAATGTTTAAATCATTACTTATTGAAATCGGCGTAGAAGAACTACCAGCCGTTCCACTTTTAAAAGAGCTAAAAAATATAGAAAAAAGGTATGTAGATATTTTAGAAAAACAGTCTCTTTTGGGCGAGTTTGAGTTTCACTACACACCACGCCGTTTGGTGCTTTGGCATAGAGAGTTTAAAACTCTGCAAGATGATAGTGTGGAAGAGTTTTTCGGCGCTCCAGTTGCAGTAGCGTTTAAAGATGGTGAGGCAACACCTGCGGCTCTTGGTTTTGCTAAAAAGTGTGGCGTTTTGATGAGTGAAATATCCACTACAGTAAAAGATGGTAGAGAGATTATTTACTATAAAAAAGAGTTAAAAGGAGCGCCCTCAGTAGAGCTTTTGCCAACGATAATAGATGAGTGGATAAAATCACTTGATTTTGGTAAATCTATGAGATGGGGAAGTTTAAAAGAGAGTTTTATCCGTCCTATTCGTTGGGTAAATGTGATGCTTAATGATGAGCTTGTTGAGATGGAACTCTTTGGTAAAAAATCATCTAAAGTTACTTTTGTGCATCGTATAAGTAACTTTGAAGCGGTTAGTGTTAGTGGTGCAAGAGACTATTTTGAGCTTCTTAAAAAAGGTGGAGTAACACTTTTTGCCGATGAGAGAAGAGAGAAGATTTTAAGTGATTTTGCAAAGCTTGAAGAGAAAAATGGTATAAAAATAGAAATTGATGAGGATTTGCTTGAAGAAGTTGTAGCTATTACAGAGCATCCAACGCCGCTTCTTGGTTCTTTTGATAAAGAATTTTTAAGATTGCCACCTGAGGTTATTATTACTTCAATGAAAGAGCATCAGAGATATTTTCCAGTTTTTAAAGATGGCAAACTTATAAATAAATTTGTCGTCGTCTCAAACGCACTAACCGATGATTTCTCAAAAGTTATAGAGGGAAATGAGAGAGTTTTGAGGCCTCGTTTGTCGGATGGGCTTTTCTTTTATGATAATGACTTAAAAAAAGGTTTAAGCACCACAGAGCTTGAAAAAGTTGCATTTTTTAATGGTTTGGGCAGTGTGGCTGACAAGATAGAGAGAGAAAAAAAGATAGCAAATTTGTTGTTTGAGATCTACAAACCAGCCGGTTTTGAAAACTCTTTACTACAAAGAGCTGTATTGCTCGCCAAAGCTGATTTAACAAGTGAGATGGTTTATGAATTTACAGAGTTGCAGGGCATCATGGGTTGCTACTATGCCTTAGAGCAGGGTGAGAGTGCAGAAGTTGCACTTGCCATCAAAGAGCAGTATCTACCAAATGGTGAAGATAGCCCACTTCCATCAACCCTCATGAGTGCGATTGTTGCTATGAGCTTAAAGCTAGACACTCTTCTTGGACTCTTTAGTGTGAATCAAATCCCAACAGGTTCTCGTGATCCATTCGCCCTTCGTCGTGCCGTAAATGGTTTGGTAAGAATCGTAGAGAAGTATGAACTTGAGTTTGATATAGTTAAAACTATGGATTTGTTGTCTAAAAACTACAGTGATTTTGATACAAAAAAATTAGAAATCTTTTTCTTAGAGCGGATAAAGCAGTTTTATAAAGTAAATCCATCTATCATAGAAGCAGTTTTTGTAACTGGCGAGCGAGAGTTGGTTGCTATGGGTAAAAAGATATACGCACTAAACACAATGGTAAACAGCGAAGGCTTCAGTGAGGCATTTTCTACTTTTAAGAGAGTATCAAACATTACAAAAGATATTGATTTGTCGGTAGACTTGAGCGTAGATGCAAAATTGTTTGAAGAAGAAGCTGAGCGCAGCTTAGATAGAAGATATAAGGAAGTCGTTAGTGTTAAATACAACTCTTACGAAGAGGAGTTAGATGCACTTTTGGGACTTAAGCCTGAGCTCGATACTTTCTTTGAGAGTGTTATGGTAAATGCTGAAAATGAGAGTGTTAAAAACAACAGAAAAGCGCTTGTTGGGTCAATCTATAAGAGTATTTTAAAGATTGCGGATATTAAAGAGATTACGATTTAATAGTAATTATTTTTTGTTTCTGGGTTCTAGCTCGGAAGTAAAAAACTTCTCTAGCTTGAGCCTTCTGCAACATATCTAAGCCAGATAAAACCAAGTAATCCGGCAAGTAGAGATGCCGCTAAAATTCCTATCTTTTCCAAAAATAAGCCAGATTATGATTCTTGAAGAGATGGGTTGAAGCAGAGTCTCGCATGCTGATGAAAAATCGATTGAAACACTGGTGTTGGCGAGTGCAAAAATAGGAATAACTACTAAACTCACAGGAAGATGAAGCGAGTGCTCAAGCCTAGCTGATTGGGAACCGAAATCTCTCTTTTTATTTCTAATTTGATTATAAAAAAGAAGATTGCCATAAGTCCATCATTTATCCAGTGATGAATACTTTTTGAGAACCGTACTATCCTATAAAAATATCTATTTTTATGTGAAAAAAGTGTAGATAAGCATCTGCAAATGGTGAGTTTACGAGGATTAAAGCAACGACTGTCATAAGCATTAAAATAAGCCCAGTAGTTGTTTGAGCATGAAGAAACCACTCAAAAGGAGTAGCTATTTTCTCAAAAGCCCTCTGCCAAGGCGCGTATAGTTTCATAGTAACTCCTCTGTTTTGTGTTTTGATTATGTCTTATATAGTTAAATGGGATAAAATCTTAAATATTAATTGCTATCGAGTTCTAGACTCCCTTATCGTTTTTAAATTCTAATTTGTAAATGAGCTTGTATATAATCTGCTTTGTAAGCATTTCACCTTTTTATGGGAAGATATTGAGCTTTTTTGATAGAACTTACCTTTCTTTTAATTGTTTATATGCAAAAATAGGGTAGATTGTAGAAAGGGGAAAAGATGAAAAAACTACTTTTGATAATACTATTGTTTTTATATATACCGCTTAATGCTATTGAAGATTTAAAATCACTCTCGCAACTAAAAGAGAATAGCCTAGTATTCTTGGTTTTTGAAAAAAAGGGATGTCCTTGGTGTACAAAATATGAAATAGAGTTGCAAGGCAAGATTGTAGAAAAATATAGCAAAAATATAAAATTTTTTAAAGTTGAGAAGGGAAGTGAAATTTTTTCACAATTGAGAAAAGAGTTTGGATTTAAAATCATAATATATCCTATGACATATATGATTAAGTCAAACGATAAAAAAGCATCTGAAATAGTTGAAGAGATATATGGGTATCAGACCGAGGAGTATGTAGAAGAACTCCTTTTAAAAACTTTTTTGATTAAATAAAGAAACAAGAATTAGACTTTGGCTCTTTACTGATAACGCAACGCATCAATAGGCACCATTTTAGCGGCTTTTAGGGCAGGGTAGAAGCCGAAGAAAATTCCTACCATTGCAGCTACTCCAAAGGCGCTTAGGATGGATTGTGAGGTGAAGATAACTGACATTGAGAAAAAACGCTCAGCTATTAGTGCGCCACCAACACCAAGTAGTATCCCAATCAAGCTCCCAATTAACGATATCATAAGCGCTTCGAGTAAAAACTGAAGTAAAATATCTCTCTCTTGTGCGCCAATGGCTATTCGGATGCCAATTTCTCTTGTTCTTTCAGTTACTGAGACAAGCATGATGTTCATGATTCCTATGCCTCCCACAAGTAGTGAGATTGAGGCTATCGCACCTAGCATTAGTGACATTACTTCAGCAGTATCAGCCGCAGCAGCAGCCATTGCCGCTAAGTTTCTAATAGAGAAATCATCCTCTGCATTATCTCTTATGCGGTGGCGCTGATGCAGCAGTTCCATCATAGCTTTTTCGGTTTCATCCATCTGTTCTGCTGAGATAGCTTGAACCATTATAAGCCGGACTGTTCCTTTAAATTGTGACCCAAATAATTTGCGTTGTGCTGTTGTGACTGGCACCAAGATTGTATCATCTTGATCTCGTCCATCTAAGCTCTGCCCCTTTTTAGTCAAAACTCCAACTATCTGGTATGGAGCTTGTTTAATTCTGATCATTTTGCCGATTGGGTCTTCATCTTTAAACAAGTTTTCAACTATTGTTTGACCCACTATAGCGACTCTAGTTGCTCCGCGAACATCAGCATCTGTAAAGGCATAACCAGATTCTA
Source organism: Sulfurimonas sp. (assembly GCA_021732045.1). The sequence continues at coordinate 215,401 of JAKFWK010000002.1, read as the reverse complement.
GCTCCCAATTTCTTACAATCAGCGCGCTTGGAGTTGAGCCAATTATCGTTGTGCTCCAGTTATTTGCACCATAAACAACCTGTGCTGTCCCAGGTGCGATTGGTGCGACTGCTCCGATAGACGGGAGTTCAGCAATTGCCTCTGCATCACTAAGTGTGAGCGTTGGTGTAGCACCGCTTCCCATTCGTGCTCCACCAGATGTAGTTGAGCCAGAGAGAACAATAAATAGATTGCTACCCATAGAAGAGATTGACTTTTCGACCACATCTTGAGCCCCCGTTCCAATAGCTGACATAACTATAACTGCGCCAACGCCAATCATCATCCCAAGCATAGTTAAGAAAGATCTCATTCTATTTGCTATCATGGCATCAAATGCTTCGCGTAGCATAAACCAGATCATTTTTCTATCTCTTTCATGCGCTTAGTTGGTTCACGAAAATTAATTTGTCCATCTTTGACATGGATAATATGTCGCGCATATTGGGCAATATCCAGCTCATGTGTCACAAGAATAACAGTAATTCCGTCTGTTATGTTAAGCTCACTAAACAACTCCATAATCTCTTGGCTTGTTTTTGTGTCAAGGTTACCGGTAGGCTCATCTGCTAGAATAAGTTTTGGATGATTAATCAAAGCTCGGGCAATTGCAACTCGTTGTTGCTGACCGCCAGAGATTTGGTTTGGGCGATATGTCCCATATCCTTCTAAACCAACTTTTATCAACATAGCATTAGCTCTCTCGTTGCGTTGCTCTCTTGGAATGCCAGCATAAACCAGTGGAAGAGCGATGTTGTCAACCAGTGTCATGCGCTGAAGAAGATTGAACCCTTGAAAAACAAATCCGATTATATGATTTCGAAATGATGCTAGAGCATTTTTATTTAGATTTTGTACATTGACTCCATTTAGCTCATAAATTCCACCACTTGGAGCATCTAGGCATCCTAGGATATTCATTAAGGTAGATTTACCTGATCCAGATGCACCCATAATCGCTAAAAATTCGCCACTTTGTACCTCCAAATCAATACCTCTAAGAACTGCTACCTTACCAGCAAAAGTGGAATAGCTCTTAGTTAGGTTCTTGATTTTAATCATAATATTGGACATAATCTAGAATAATCTCAATGATGATTTGTTTTTATTATCTTTTGCACTATCATCTTTGTTTTCACCAACAATCACTTTGTCTCCAGCTTTTAAAGCGCCATCTGTTACTTCTGTATATTTTCCATCCGTTATGCCAACAGATATATTGATTTTTTTAGGTTGAGCATTTTCAAGAATATAAACATGCCTTTTTGTTGCATCTGCTAATCCATTTTGTTTCTTGCCTATTTTTTTATTAGGTACTGGGTCGTAGCGCAGTGCCGCATTCGAAACAAGCAGTACATTAGTGCGGCGATTTTCAATAACTGTCACATAAGCAGTCATTCCTGGAAATAAAATCTGTTGTGGATTATCTACGGAGACGACAATATCATAGGTTACAACATTTGAGGTAATTGTTGCATTTAAACGAATCTGCTTTACAACTCCCTTGAATGTTCTATTTGAAAAAGCATCAACATTAAAAGTAACATCTTGACCGACTTTGATTTGACCAATATCAGCTTCGGCAAAATTAGCATCAATTTGCATTTTTCGTAAATCTTGAGCTATTTTAAAGAGTGTTGGTGTTTGGAAACTAGCAGCTACAGTCTGACCAACATCAATTTGCCTATCCACAACAACACCTGATACTGGCGATTTTATAATAGAGTAGTTTTTATTGGTAAGATCTCGTTGCATCTGAGCCTTAGCTAAGGCAAGAGAGGCTTCGGCTGATTCTAGTGTCTGTAGAGTGTGTTCATAATCCTGCCTTGAGATATACTCTTTTTCAAAAAGTTCATGAGAGCGATTTTTGTTTGCTCTTGCTAGTGCAACGCTGGATTGTGCATTTGCAACATTGGCACTACTTTGAGCAATTTGTGCGTTAAAAAGTGATGGATCAAGGGTTGCCATTACCTCTCCTTTTTTAACATGATCGTTAAAATCAACTTTAAGCTCTTTTACTGTTCCAGATACTTGTGTGCCAACATTTACAAGAACAACAGGATTGAGTGTTCCATTGGCTGAAGCTGTTTGAAGAACATCTCCTCGCTCAATGCTCTCCTGTTTAAATCGTTCTTTAATTGGTGCTTTGTATATCATAAACCACCAATATCCAAAGCCACCTAAAATCGTAATTATGACGACTAACATCCACTTTGCCACACTTGCGTTTTTCATTGACCTACCTCTTTGTTTAGTTCATTATTCATTAGCTCTTTATCGCCAAGAGCTCTTGCTAAGGCTATTCGCGCTATGGCAAGCAGATAAAGAGTTGTAACTTTTTGCTGTTTTGCGCTTGATAAGAGTGCCTGTGAAGATACAACATCTAAAATTGTTCCAACTCCAGCTCTGTATCGCCCTAGAGAAACATCATAAGATGCGCTAGCACTCACAACTAAGTCATCGGTTAGTGCTTCTTGATTGCTTGCAGTAAGCAGATTTGTGTAAGCAGTATAAACATCCAGCGTAACTTGTTTTTCAAGTGATTTAGCTAATGCTTCTTTGATACCTTTTTGTTCTTTTGCCTCAGCAATTTTGTATGTTGTGGCATATCCTGTGAAAATTGGAAAAGAGAGATTAACGCCTATATTTGAGCTTGTTGTTGATGTAGAAGCTGATGTATCCATAGCATTTACTGATGAAGCTAGTGAAATGGTTGGCATCGCGGAAGTTTTGGCGGCGATGATTGCAGCATCTGCTGTTTTAATATCCGACCGAGCAGCAACCAAATCAGGACGCATTTCTTTGGCTTTACTTACTAAATCGTTAAGTCTATTTTCTGGAATAGGACTGTTTTTACTATTTTGAGGCGGTAAAACAGCAAGAGAAGTTTGAGCATCTAACCCTAAAGCAGCTGCAAAATTTCCTTTAGCAAGAGCAAGCGTACCTTCTGCACCAACGCGAGTTAAAATGCTCTGTGCGTAAGAGGCACGGGCCTGAAGCCTATCTGCTGGAACAGCTATGCCAGCTTTTACTTTAGTTTGCACAGCATCTAAGCTCTCTTTAGCAGCATTTTCAGCGCTTATATACGCTTCTAGTGATGCTTGTGCAGCAAAGAGATTGTAGTATGACTGCACGGTTGTAAAAAAAACAGATTGAACTGCACTCTCATAGCTGTTTTTAGATGAGAGCATAGCTGATGTGGCTTGATTATGAAGTGCGTCACGATTTCCAAAATCATATAAAAGATAGTTAAATACCACATTTCCATTCAGCTTAGAGTAGTTTGGCGAGCCAACAGATTTGCCACTATCGTGATTTTCTGAAGTGGCAATGTTTGCTGTTAGGGTAGGGTAATAATTTGTATTAGAAGTCCCAACTAGTGCAGACTGATAACGGACATTTGCCCAAGCAACATGAGTTTGAGGGTTAGCACATAGTGCCTGTGCTACGGCATCGGCGAGTTTAATTGGTTGGCTTAAGTCCAAGACAGAGCAACCGTTTGGATTTTGTCCCTCTAGGACACTAAAAGGATCGCTGTCTGCTAATGTTTTGGAGATTAAAAAAACAACTAACAGCCAAATTTTTAGATATTGCGCCAATATAATAACTCCTCACTCTGAATTTTCTCATTTTAACACAATATTAATTTCTAGTTGTTGAGATTTAATGCTTATTTTATAAACGGAATTATCATAGGTACTTGTTTTTGATAGGCTTCATACTTTTTGCCAATAGTTTTTGCTAAGTCTTTCTCTTCAAAATATAAACCAATAAAGATATAGCTAGTGAAAGTGACTGATAGCATCAAGTGGGTGTATGACATGTTTGGTGTTGCCCAGATTCCAATGAGCGTTCCTAGCTGTATAGGATGTCTTATAAATTTATAAAAAGAGCTCTCTTTAAATGTAATTTCTGGTGCAACTCTATTTTTAAGATTTAGATAGACTTGTTCTAGCCCAAAGAGTTCAAAATGATTGATTAAAAATGATGAGACTACGGAAAATGTCCAACCAAAAATATAGATAGATATCAATATAATCTGTCCCACTTGATTATCCACTCGCCAAAGATAACCGTCAATGCCTTGCCAGTAGATGCAAATTAGAGATAAAAAGACTCCTGAAACCAAAACATATGTACTTCGTTCCGCTGATATCGGTATAAACTTTGTTATATACTTTTTAAATGATTGTCGCGCCATGATGGAGTGTTGTAGAGCAAATAAAATAACAAGAGTGATATTTATAGTCAGTGCTGATTCAAAAGAGGTTGTCTGCATAGAGTCAATATGTGATGGAAGAAAATCCCACGAGCCAACAAATAACAAAAACCAAACCAATGTGGAAAGACCAAACAGATAAGCAAAAATTCCATATATAAAAATGATTAAATGCTTCATTAGATTACCTCTATTGCGGAATTATTGACCATATAATTTTTCTATATTATATCGTATAGTTAAATTTATTTGATTTTGTGCAGTTTAATGTTAATACCACTGCAAAAGTTTTGTAACTTCATCAACAATAAATGTTTTTATTTTTGTTTTCTCCAGTGGTTTTTTTGGTACCAGAGCTTTTGAAATATTTTGCATTGATGCTTCTTTTAGCCTAATATCTAGAGCATATACATCTCTAACATCGCCAACAAGAGAGACTTCGCCTATAAAAACGCTATCTTTTGAGATCGCACGATTTCTAAAACTGCTGATAATGGCAGCCAAAACTGCTAAGTCAGCTGAAGTTTCAGTTATTTTGATTCCACCAGTTATGTTTATAAATACATCATAACCAGAGAGTGGAATCTCTAATTTTCTCTCAAGAAGTGCTAAAAGCATATTTAACCTGTTGTTGTCAAAGCCAGTCGCTTGTCTTTTTGAGTTTGCTGTGTGAGATTCTGAAACTAGTGCTTGAACTTCTAAGATTATTGGGCGAGAACCCTCCATGATTACCGTAAGTGCAGAACCTGCTTGTTCTGAGTTGCGGTTGAAAAATCTTGATGCAACATCGGTGGCAGAGATAAGCCCATTATGTTTCATTTCAAATACCCCAATTTCACTGGTCGGTCCAAAACGATTTTTAAACCCTCGCAATATTCTAAGTTCCTGTGAGCTATCGCCTTCAAAATATAAAACCGTATCAACCATATGTTCCAGCACTCGTGGTCCAGCGATTGAACCCTCTTTTGTGATGTGCCCGATAATAAAAATAGCTATTCCCTTATCCTTTGCAATTCGCATCAAATCAAATGTAATCTGTCTAACTTGAGTAACAGAACCAGGAGCTGATGAGATATTTTCGGAGTACATGGTTTGGATAGAATCTATGATTAAAAATTCATACTCTCTATGCTCTAGCTCAATTAAAACCTGCTCTAGTCTTATTTCACTTAGCAGAAAAAGAGTGTCTTGGTTTGAACCAAGTCTATTTGAGCGAAGTTTTATCTGTCCGCTTGATTCCTCACCAGTTACATAAAGAACATTTTTATTCAGTGATGCTATATTTGCTCCAACTTTCAGTAGAAGTGTTGATTTGCCAACTCCAGGACTTCCTCCAATTAGCGTAAGAGAACCAGGGACAATACCGCCACCCAAAACCATATCTAACTCTTTATCTAGTGAACTATATCTAAAAACCTCACTCTCTATGATCTTGTTCATGCTGATTGCTTTTGAAGCTGAGTTTGAGGCAATTTTGCTGTTTTTAACTACCTCTTGCTGATGTTCATTGAGCTCTATAAATGAGTCCCAAGCGTTGCAATTTGTGCATTTTCCCATCCATTTTGGAGTTGTAAACCCACAATGTTGACACTCAAATAGTGCTTTAATCTTTGCCATAAATTGCCTTGTTTTGGTAATTGAAGAATTATACTACTTTTGTGTGCGCAACTAAAAAATATGACAAATTGAAATATTTTTTTAATAATTAGACTCAGTATGAAAGAATTTTAATTGATAAATTAGATAAAATGGTGATAAAAGTTCAATAAAAAGTAAAATAAATTATGCACAAACAGTTTATTCGGGCAATAGAAAAGAGCAATATAATCTCAAAAACAGATATAGATGGAATCATAACATTTGTAAATGATGAGTTTTGCGCTATTAGCGGTTATGCAAAAGACGAACTCATTGGTAAAAATCACAACATTATAAAAGATCCATATGCTAATCCTGCGAAGTTTAAACTTCTCTGGGATACCATAAATGCAAAAAATATATATAAAGATACTGTTAAAAATCTAGCAAAAGATGGCTCAGTTTTTTATTTAAATACCACAATAATTCCTATACTTGATGAATGTGATGAGATAGTTGAGTTTGTAGCAATAAGATATGATGTGACACAAGAGGTAATGTTAAAAGATAAGCTTTTGAAAAAAGAACAGGAGTATGAAGAGCTAAACAGAAATCTTGAAAAAAGAGTTGAAGAACAGACAATAGAGCTAAAAAAATTAAATAAAACCTTAGAAAAGCGTGTAAAAGATGAAATAGAGAAAAATAAGGATAAGCAAGAAGTTATGTTTTTGCAATCAAGACATGCAAGTCTTGGACAGATGTTAGCAAATATAGCACATCAGTGGAGACAACCGCTTACAGAGCTTAGTCTAACTATATTTAATATAAAAAAATCTGCTCAAAATAGTAACACTGATGGTGTGGCAAAGTTTTACAGTGAGAGTAAAAATATCATACAAAATATGTCTCAAACTATAGATGATTTTAGTAACTTCTTTAAACCAAATAAAGCAAAAAATTATTTTAACATTAGCAATAGCATAAAAGAATCACTAGTTCTTTTGGATAACATCATAAAAGAAGAAGCCATAAACATAAAAACAGATCTTGTTGATATCGAAGTTCTTGGGGTTGAAAATGAGCTTACGCAGGTTATCATAAACCTTATACATAATTCAAAAGATGCATTTATAAGTAATGGTATTTTGATAAAAGAGATAAATATAACTCTACGCAAAGACCATGAATTTGCAATTATTGAAGTAGAGGATAATGCTGGTGGAATAAAAAAAGATAATATAGACAAAATTTTTGAGCCATATTTCACAACAAAGCATAAAAGTCGTGGAACTGGACTTGGACTATTTATGTCAAAAATGATTTGTGAGCAGGGCTTACATGGGACAATAGATGCAAAAAGCAAAAAGCAAACAACAACATTTAGTATAAAAATTCCATTGGCGTCAGTATGAAACATAGAGCAATAAAAGATCTTAAAGTGCTGCTTGTGGAGGATGAGGAGAATATTACAAGATTGCTAAAAGATGCAATAGGTGAGAATTTTCATAGTTTTATTATCGCAAAAGATGGTTTAGAAGGTATAGCACTTTTTAAAAAAAGAAGACCAGATATTGTGATAACTGATATTGAGATGCCAAACTTATCTGGATTAGAGATGGCAAGAGAGTTAAAACAGATTGATCCAAATATTGTAATTATAATGCTAAGTGCTTTTAGCGAGAAAGAGAAGTTTCTCAGCGCGATAGATGTTGGTGTCTCAAAATATTTTATGAAACCGTTTGAACCAGATGATATCTTAGAGTATATTGAACAGATTATTCCAAAAATTTCAAATAAATTAATTGGACTTGGCGATGAGTTCACATTCAACAAATCATCAAATTCACTCTACAAGAATGATAAATTTATAGCACTTTCTAAAAAAGAGATACTGTTTTTATCCTTGATGCTTAGACAAAAATGTGAAGTTATTGATGTTATAACAATTAAAAAAACACTATGGAATGAAGAGGCGAGCGATGAGAGAGTTCGAACTTTTATCCGCAGATTTAGAGAAAAAACCTCAAAAGATTTAGTTCTAAATATAACTGGAGTTGGATACAAGCTTACAATTAACGAAAATTAACTCTATCTATGGATGGCTTGTAGATGGGACTAGCTCCCTCAATTGTCCATAATTTTTTAGATAAATAGCTAACAGAGTTGAAAAAGTTTGAATCTATATAATCAAAGAAATCCAAGCCATCAAACTCTTTTTTAAGTAGTGCCGTCTCATGCTCAAAGCTCTCTATTTGCTTCTGTTGTGGCAGTGCAATCATACGATTCGTTTCAAAAATAGCCAATACCCACAAAGATAAAAACTCTTCTGAATATCTGTTTAAAACTTTTTTTGAGTACTCTTCAAAATTATCATATCCGCTTAGTTCAAATAGCTCAATAATAATGGAGACAACACGATTCAGATGAAAAAATGGAACCATAGAAAATAGTTGTCTCGAAGTAGCTTTACCATCTGAGTGCTCCGCTCCTAAAAAGATTCTAGCTCCTCCCTCTGTGTCACCAAAGTTGTTTGTTTTTAAACCTATAAGACCAATATCTGTGTGTCTATGCCTTCCACAGCCTTTCGCACAGCCAGAAAATCCAACCTCGATACCATGCTTATTTATCTTATCAAGCGGAAGATATGAAGTCTCATCTTTAATACTCCAAACTGCATATGGACAAAGATTTCCAGCACACGCAATGATAGTACTGCTTAGTGCTTGTGATTTTAGTGTGGTTGATGGCTTATCTAAACCGATTAGATAGATATTTTGATCCATTCCAAGTCTAATTTCTAGAGAGTTTGTAGTAGCGTATGAGGCTATATCTTTTATTTCGCTAGTTGTTAACCTTGAAAAATCTGTTTGATAACAAAATCCGTATTTACCATTTTTTAGTTTATGAAACTCATTAAACTTTGTTTTTTCAAAGATTAACTCACCTTCGCTTTGAAAATCACTTTTATACTCATCTTGTATGAAAGCTTTAATGGCATCCATACCAATCTCTTCAATCATATGAAAGATTCTAGTTTTTGCCCTAGAAGAGCGAGAACCATGAATGTAAAAAGATTCAATAAATGCTTTAAAAAAATCAAAAACTTCACTCTCTAGTAAAAATATATCAGCGCTTACTGCCACTTCTGTATTTTTACCACCCAAATATACATTAAATCCAAAAACATCATCTTTTTTTGCAAGCCCAAAGTATATATCATTTGCAAAAAATGAGCTTACATTTGAGCGATTACCAGATATTCCAACAGAGATACGACGAGGCAACATCCCGACATAGCGAGGATTTTCTATAATATAGTTATGCATTGCCATAACGAGAGGATAAGCTTCTATTTCAGAGAACTCCCCACATCCATCGTAGGCATCTGTAATAATATTTCTAACATTATCCCCAAAGCTCTGCCATGTGGATACTCCAAGAATATTTATGCGCTTGTGTATCTCTAAAACATTCTCTGCCTCAACGCCGTGGAGCTGAATGCCACTTCTTGCTGTCAAGATAATAGTTAGATTATACTCATCAACAATATTGGCTATCTTTTGAAAATTATCCGCACTGATTTTTCCGCCTGGGATACGGATGCGGATGGTAAACTCATCTTCAAGAAAATTTGTGTTAAATATTCCAAAGTCCTGAAGATAAAATCTATCTATTTCTGTTAGACTCTCAAAGTCAAGATTATCAAAATCTTTATAGTAATCAATCGGTTTTAGTTGAGCTTTGTATCGCTCTCTTTTATTTAATTTTTCTTCCATAGAGGTATTTTATCTAATAATTAAAATAATTTTTATTGATATAGGTCATCTAAAGACAATTTCAATCTCTTTGAGTAAAAGTGAACTATTAAATTTCTTTTTTGGTGCTGTGATATTTCCAATATTTGAACCTGTATCTAAAAATTCTTGCAGATAATATGGTCTGTTGTAGCCTCTTTGTTTTAGGTCTAGGATGATTTTGTTTATATCATCGGCATCAAGAAGTTCGTTATGGATTGTTGTTCTTGTTTCAAAATTAAACTTTGTGTTTATTAACAAGTCCAGCGTTTTTGAGAATTCATCATATTTGTTTGAGTGTGTAATTTGCGTAAATTTTGATTCAGGTGCTTTATAGTCAAGTGCTATATAGTCGAGCAGTTTTAGCTCTAATAGCTCTTTTATGTGTGTAAAGTTTGTTCCATTTGTGTCTAGTTTGATTTTAAAACCAAGTTCTCGTATCTTTCGACAAAATGATATTAAGTCGTATGAAGATGCTTCTCCACCAGATAGCACAACGGCTTCGAGCAGATTAACTCTAGTTTTTAGAAAGGTTAAAATATCATCAGGGGAGTATTTTCCATTTTTTGCAAAAACTATATCTTTGTTATAGCAGTAGTCACATCGCATATTGCACCCACTAAACCACACTATACACGCAAGATGCTCAGGGTAGTCTAAGTGAGTGAATGATGTTAAATCGTATATTGTTTTAGCACTCAGTGAATTGTTTTCTTTGTTTGTGTTCACCAGTTTTTCCTAAATTAAAACTCTCAACAGGTCTGTGATAACCCATAACTCTTGTGTAGACAGTACACTTTTGTCTTTTGTCTTTTAACATTATTAAAGCTTCAGTTTTACTCATTTTGTTCTCCTCCTTTGTTTAAGATAAACTATTTTCATTCAAAATCTCTTCATCACATTTTGGACAGTACTCATGCTCGCCTGCGATATATCCATGTTTAGGACAAACTGAGAAGAGCGGAGTTACTGTGATGTATGGAAGTCTAAAATTTGTTATTACATTTTTCACTAGTTTTCTACAAGCTTCAGTTGAACTTATTTTTTCTTGCATATATAAGTGAAGAACGGTTCCTCCAGTATATTTGCACTGCAAGTCATCCTGAAGAGTAAGTGCTTCAAATGGGTCATTTGTCAAGTCAACTGGAATTTGTGATGAGTTTGTATAGTATATATTATCACCAAATCCAGCCTGTATGATAGAGTCTCCATATCTTTTCTTATCTTCTTTGGCAAATCTGTATGTTGTTCCCTCAGCAGGCGTTGCCTCTAGGTTATATAAGTTTCCAGACTCTTCTTGATACTCAACCATTTTATCTCTCATATGGTTTAATATCTCTATTGCAAATTCAATTCCTTGCTCAGAGCTTATATCAAATCCATTGCTTGTAAAGTTTTTTATCATCTCATTTATGCCGTTAACACCAATGGTTGAGAAGTGGTTTTTAAATCCTGGTAGATATCTTTTTGTGTATGGATAAAGACCTCTGTCGTACATCTCTTGTATAAATACACGCTTTTTCTCTAGTGTTACTTTTGCGTGATTCATAAGTTGATCAAGGCGAGCATAAAGAGCATCTTTGTCGCCTTTATATAAAAATCCAAGTCTCGCCATATTGATAGTTACAACGCCTATACTTCCAGTCATCTCTGCACTACCAAAGAGACCACCACCTCTTTTTAGTAGCTCTCTAAGATCAAGTTGCAAACGACAACACATACTTCTTACATGTCCAGGTTTATATGCTTCTTCGTTTGGAACCAGTTTGCCATCGATATCTCTTTTAAATTGAGATCCTATAAAATTTTGAAAATATGATGAACCAACTTTTGCTGTATTTTCAAATAACACATCAGTATTTTCTCCATACCAATCAAAATCTTCAGTTATGTTTACGGTTGGAATAGGGAAGGTAAAAGGTTGCCCAGTTAAATCGCCCTCTGTCATTATCTCATAGTATGCTCTATTTATTTGGTTCATTTCAGGTTGAAAGTTTTTATATGTCATATCTATAAGATTTTTACAACCTCTTGCAAGTGCTTCATTCTCAAGCTCGGCATCTTTTAGATTTTTAAAGATGTGATTTTGTTTTGATGTTGGAATTTGTGCTTTTAAGTCCTCTGGTACTGTCCAATCTATCGTGATATTTGTGAACGGAGATTGTCCCCATCTGGCGGGTACATTGAGATTGTAAATAAAACTTCTAATAGCTTTTTTTATATCACTATAAGAGAGTTTATCTTTAAAAACATAAGGTGCTAAGTATGTATCAAATGAACTAAAAGCTTGTGCTCCAGCCCATTCGCTTTGAAGAATTCCAAGAAAGTTTGCCATTTGACCAAGAGCTTCGCGAAAATGCCTAGGTGCATCACTCTCAACTCTGCCCCTAACGCCATTAAAACCCTCATCCAGTAGCGCTCTAAGTGACCATCCGGCACAATACCCAGTCAAACAATCTAAATCATGGATATGATAGTCACCATTACGGTGAGCATAACCTTCTTCTTTGGAGTAGATTTTATCGAGCCAGTAATTCGCTATAACTTTACCTGCTGTATTATTTACAAGTCCTGCATTTGAGTAACCTGTGTTTGAGTTGGCTTTTATGCGCCAGTCAGTTCCGCCAATATACTCTTCAATTGTTTGCGTGGAGTTAATGTATGTCGTATCTTCGTCAAGTAGGCTATCTCTTTGAAGTTTATGTAGGTGTCGATAGAGTAAAAATGACTTCATTACATCAAAATATCTAGCTTTGAAGAGTTCAGTTTCTATCAAATCCTGTATATCTTCGACCGCAACAACTCTTTTGCTTTTGAGTTTTTCTAAAACATTGAAAAATATTGAACTGTCGTAGGTCACATTTTGAGAAGCAAAAGCTTTTTTGATAGCATCTTCAATTTTAAATGATAAGAACTCTTTGTGCGTACCATCTCTTTTTAAAATACTCTCAATCATAGCTTGCTCCAAAAAAATAAATTTTAGTAGTTTATATAATGAGTGGTTAAACTTCAATGATGAAATGTGTCACGCTTTTGTCACTACTTGTTTTTATGTATCATCATTGTAAAAATAACAATATAATGTTATAAAAAAATGGTTGGTATAATTTTAGATGGATAAAAAAATAGAAAAAATTTTAGAAATTTGGCATGAGCATTTTAGTGATGAGAGTCATCAGTATAGTGAGTTTGAAAAGTCTGATATAGAGTATTTTGTTGGATGTATGCTTTATAATCATTTTGCATTCTCAAGAGCGATAGACAGCATGAAAACTATTGATTTATCGTATGATTTTTTAAGAGAGTGTACTCATGAATATGAGATTATAGAGGACATCATTAGTGGTATCTACTTTGATGATGATATGAAAAAGTTAGAGTTTTTACAAGACTATATAAGTTACGCAAAATCAAAATACGATTTTACTGAGCAATACTTACTTAATAGATTGGAACATCAAACTAATATTTTAAAAAATATATATCAAGAAAATATTGATGTAAAAAAAGTTGATTTTACCTCTCTTAAAAAATAGTAATCACCAAGATAGTTTTGTGCAAAAGTACCTCATAACATCACAAGAGTTATATACAAATGACACTGCTATATTTAGTACAACTCTACAAGTAAAACTTACAAAATATTTGCCAGAATATGTACTTTTTAGAGATAAAGAAAATCCAAACTATGATTTGTTAGCTATTGAGTTTATAAGAATTTGCAATCAATTTAATTCAGTTAAAAGTTTTATTCATCAAGATATAGATTTAGCAAAAAAATTAAATGCGACTGGAGTTCATTTAAATTCAAAGCAGTTTGGTGAGATAAGCTATGCCAAGAGCTTAGGGCTTGAAGTTATAATCAGCACACATTCTCATAATGAAGTTCTAGAAGCCCAACAGCTCGGTGCTGATGCAGTTACATATAGTCCAATATTTGTTTCACCAAATAAAGGCGAGCCAAAAGGGCTAGATGATTTAATAGGGCTTCTAAGTAAGTGCAATATTAAAATTTTCGCTCTTGGTGGAGTAGTAAATAAATCGCAGGTTGATATTTTGCAAGAAACAAATGCTTATGGATTTGCTTCTATTAGATACTTTTTGTAACATAACATAAAATAAAATAATTAAATAATTTGCTAACTTAGTATGCTTTTAATGCCTAATATAGCCTATTTTAATGAAAATAAATATTTATTTTATGATTATGTGTATTATAAAAAGTTATTTTATAATGATAATAATTTATTTATTTTAGTTATAGTTATTTTTTAAAATAAAAAAAAGGATTAAAATATGAAGGTACCAAATATTCTAGTAAAATCTCTACTATCTGTTGTCGTTTGTTCTGCTTTGTTGTCTGGTGAGATTATAAGTAAATCTATAAACACCAAAAAAACTGACTCTGTTACGAGTTCAACCAAAAAAGTGGATAAAAAGCATGCAACTCATTGGGGTTATACGGGTCATGCGGGACCAGAAAATTGGGGCTTACTCTCAGATGAGCACAAGTTATGTAAAGATGGTAAAAGTCAATCTCCTATTAACATTACAAAAAGTGTTACAGTTCAGGCTCATAGCTTGGAAGAGATTGGATTTGATTATAAAACTAGTATATCATCCGTAATTAACAACGGACACACTATTCAGGTTAATTTTGATGAAGGAAGTAGTATTACTGTGGATGAAATTAAGTTTCCATTGATTCAATTTCACTTTCATACACCAAGTGAAAATCAGATTAATGGTGAACATTTTCCGCTTGAGGGGCATTTTGTTCACGCCACAAAAGATGGTTCTTTGGCAGTAGTTGCACTAATGTTTGAAGATGGTCTTGAAAATCCATTTTTGAAAAAAGTATGGGCAAAGATGCCTAAAAAAGGTGGAGAAAAAGAGTCTTTAGATATTCCAGCTAGCGAAGTAAACGCACTTTTACCAAAAGATAAGGGATACTATAGATTTGATGGTTCATTAACAACTCCACCTTGTAGTGAGGGCGTAAGATGGATGGTTCTTAAAAACTATACTACCATATCAAAAGAGCAGACAAAAGAGTTTTTAGATCTGTTTGAGCACAACAATAATAGACCTATTCAGCCAATCAATGCTAGAAAAGTAGTTTATTAAATTATAACTTCCTTTAAAGGAAAATTATTTAAAAGAGATTGCTGATTATTAAGCAAGCAAAACTCTGAAGTAAATACTTCAGAGTGAATATGTAAGATAATAATTTTAAAGAAGTTACTTAGGAAATAAAATTGAGCCAAGTCTAATCATGTTGGACCCACACTCAATTGCTAGTTCAAAATCCCCACTCATTCCCATAGAACAGATTGACGCATCTCCTAGTTCTTTATAAATAGCGTGAGTTAACTCAAAACTCTTTTTTATTACAGCTTTATCCTCGCTATGAGCTCCAATGCTCATAACACCTCTTAGAGATATGTTTGGACACTCTTTTTGAATCTTTCTGTATATATCTATTGCAACTTCTGGCATAACTCCATGCTTACTCTCCTCTTTTGCGGAGTTTATTTGAAGGAGTGTATCCAGAGTCATATCTCTCTCGTGAAGCTTTTTTTGCAGTTCATTTGCCAGCTCTATGGAGTCAAGTGATTGAAATAAATCTGGGTTTATATCTAGAAGATTGTTAATCTTATTTTTTTGTAGATTGCCAACAAAGTGCCATTCAAGTGGTAAATCTTCAAGCTCATTACTCTTTGATTTTAGATCTTGAACTTTGTTTTCACCAAATGCTCTTTGACCAACTTTGTATAGCGCCTCTATCTCTTCGGTTGTAGAGTATTTACTAATCGCTACAATTTTAACTATGTGATGCCCACTTACTCTAACTCTTGCAAATTCAACTCTTCTAATAATATTGTCAATATATAGCTTGTACTCTTCAATGTTCATCTTTTATCCTATTAGTCTATTAATATCGTTGTATAACCCAAGTCCCATAAGCATAAAAAGAACAGCCCAACCCGCTATTGTTAGCTTTATAACTATTGCTTCGCTCGCTTCTCGTCTGAAGATTAGTTCGTATAGGTTGAACATTATGTGTCCGCCATCAAGTGCTGGAATTGGTAAGAGATTTAAAACTCCTAGATTTACAGATATAAGAGCTGCAAAAAACAAAACACTCATCCATCCAGCATCGGTTGCATCAGATGTTAATTTAACAATAGAGATAACACCTCCTAACTCTTTTGCTGGAACCTCGCCGACTATGAGTTTTTTAAGCCCTGTAAAAATTAGAGTAGAGGCGAAAACTGTTTGATCTTTCGCGTAAGAAAAAAGTTCATTTGGAGAGAGTTGAAGTTTGTGAGTAATTCCCGCACTTCCAATTCCTATCATCTTTTTTTGGATTTTTTCATTGAACATATTTGTGGTAATTGTTGTTTTTGGTATCAATACTATCTGTTGTATTAGCCCATTTCTTAAAACCTCTAGCTTGAGTGAATCCGATGAGTATTCGATGTTCTTTGCCATCTCTTCCCAAGTCTCAATTTTTACCCCATTTATAGATAAAATCGTATCATTGCTCTCTAGTCCAGCAACAAAAGCAGGAGAGTCTTTAAGCACTTTTCC
The DNA here is from genome assembly GCA_021732045.1 of Sulfurimonas sp. Next base: position 199,177 of record JAKFWK010000002.1, on the reverse strand, counting down.
GATAACTGGAGAGAGGATGTTTGGTCCTCCGATGGCAATTATGAAGTAGAGAACAAACGCTAAAACAAAGTTAGCAAGTGGACCAGCCAAAAGAATAAAAATCTTTTGTTGTGGAGTTTTTACATTGTAGCTATCGCTGTCATAACTTTTTTTTGTTGGGTCGCTATCGTCTTGACCTTTCATCCTCACATACCCGCCAAGTGGGATAAGTGCTAACCTCCATTCGCTTCCCCATCTGTTAAATGAAGTGATTTTTTTACCAAATCCTATACTAAAAACCTCTATGCGAATGCCTACGGCACGAGCTGCAAAGTAGTGACCTAATTCATGAAAAAATATTAGCGCAGATAAAACTGCTAAAGATACTAAAAAACTCATTTGTTGCTCCTCGTTAAAATGGCTTTTTTAAATCCCCAAAGATACTCAAAACCAGAGTAGAGCGTAAGTGCGACTGCAAGCCATAAAAGTTCAGTTCCAAATGACCAGTGCATAAGTAAGAAGCCAATCGCAATCATCTGCAGAACGGTTTTTACTTTTCCAGACCAAGAGGCTTTGATGTCTAGACCCTCACTAAGTGCAACTGTACGGATGCCTGTGATAAAGAGTTCACGAATAATTATGATATATATAGCCCAAGCACTAGCGGAACCAACCATCATGAGTCCTAAAAAAGCAGCTATTGTAAGCATTTTATCAGCTAGTGGGTCGATGATTGCTCCAAGCATAGTCATTTGGTTCCACTCTCTGGCAATATAACCATCAAAAAAATCAGTCACACTAGCTAGTACAAAGATGAGCGAAGCCGTAAAGTAACTCCATGAAATGTGATAACCCGCATCCGTAAATAGAGATGGATTCAGAATTATCCAAAACATAATTGGAGCTAAAAGAATACGCAAGAATGCTAATAGATTAGGAAGATTTAACAAAAAAAGCCTTGTTTTTTCGCGTATTTTAACTTTTAGGCTCTTAAGATAGGCTTGATGATATATTTGTTGCTTTTGTGATAAAAACAATTACTGATAATTTGAAATAATTAGTTTTGATTTGAGGATATAGATATTGCAGATAGAGTCAATTCTTGAAAAAAATTGACTCTATAATTTAAAACATATTTACTACACCGTAGTCTAACATCTCTTCAAACTGCGCGGGTGTCAAAACCGCTTTTACTTTTTCTATACAAACAAGATGCATTTTTGTAAGTTCCGCTCTTAGTTTTGCTATCTTATCAACAGTTGGATAAAGCTCTTTGATTTTTTTAGATTTATATTTAAGACCAATTTCTTGCATCATAGCAAGTTCTAGTTTTTTAATAATGAGAGCTTTTTCTGTTGCCTTCGATAAGAGCTCTTCTTTAATCTTTAAAATAGCATCAATCTGCTCTTTTGATAGATTTAACTTTGCGCTTGAGTTGTCATAAAGAGTCATACCAACTAGATATGGAAGATTTTTTGGCATCAAAAAGTAATCTTTTGGGAAACTCTCCTTTGTTGTAAATGCTCCTGCAGGACCTGCCATTTTTTCCATTTTTACAACATCTTGAATCGGTGGAGGAAGTGTTGCATCGGCCACTAGACTTGAGCTAATAACTAAAGAGCAAGATAAAATAGCTAATTTTATTTTTATGTTTTTCATGTTAATTTCCTTTTTTTTTGATTTGTACAGTCGAGCATTATACAGTGCTTTATGAAATAAAGCACTAATACTCTACTTTTTTGATAACAGCTCTATAGCTTTTTTCACGCATGAATCAAGCGAAGGTGTGTCGGCAACAACTGGAGTTATGTATGGTGGAAAATATTTTTTGGTGGTGTGGCCAATGGATACAGCCTTGTAGCTCTCATCCCAAGTGGCATTTTTTAAAAAACACTCTATTGTGGATGGAGAAGAGAAAATTATTACAGATTTTTTTGGAAGTTTTATCCTCTTTTTAAAGTTTACACATACTGTTTGATAAACTATCACATCATCACAGATAACACCATTTTCATTTAGCGTTTCCACTAAGTTTGAGACAACTTTGGAGCCTCTTATATAGAGCACCTTTTTATTTTTTAAAAGAGGGATTAGCTCATCTGCAAACTCATCCCCATGTTTTTCTTTGCTTACAAACTTTATTTTACCGCCTAGATTACTTGCAACTTTTGCAGTTTGAGGAGCTATGACATAGAGTGGCTTACTCTTCCACTCTTGATTATGTGAGTTTAGTGAATATACTGCGCTCTTTGAGGTAAAAATAAGTGCGTCATATGATGAGATGTCGAAAGCTGTATTTATGCTCTCTATCTTGATAATAGGGAGATTTTTAGCCCACTTTACTTTTTTATCATTTAGTACATATATATTTAAAGATTTGTTTTTTATGTTTTGTATAAACGAGCCTATAACTCTTTTTATTTTCAAAGATAAACTGTTTTTACTGTTTAATACTAAGGATTTATGTTCATCTACAAAAAAATTTATATTATGTTTACTCAAAATATATGTTATTTTTATGAGTTCCTCGAATATATGCTCGTTTGAGTAGTTTCTATCTAATATAAATGAGTTAGTTGCCCCATCATATTCATAGTAGATGAGGCTTAAATGTTCAATCAATTTTTCAATCTTTTTCATGGGTGGATGATAACATCTTGTAGGTAAATATTTTAATTTTACTTATTGAAAAGTTGTTCCGCCATCAATAACGATTGTTTGTCCCGTAAGCCATGAGGAGTTATTTGAACACAAGAAAAGGCATGCTCCCGTTAAATCTTCAGCTTCTCCCATACGAGAAAGAGGAGAGCGTCTTACCACTTCACTCTTTACCTCTTCATAATTTGGAAATGCTTTTAGTGCATCAGTGTCAATCGGTCCACCACTTACCGCATTTACACGAATGCCTTTTTCACCAAGTTCAGCAGCGGCATAACGAACCATAGCTTCAACCGCAGCTTTGTTTGTTCCATGACCTGCATAATTTGGAGTATATACAAGATTGCCGGTAGAACTCATACTTATGATGCTTCCGCCGCCTGTTAGCTCCATTCTCTTAGCTGCTTCTTGTGCACCAACAACAAACGCATCAACTGTCGCTGTATAGATATTGTTTAACCCTTTTGGTTTTAACCTCATAAATGGACCAAATCCGCCAACAACCGCGCGACCTGAAATAATAGCATTTGAGATAAAAAAGTCTAATCTGTCAAAATCTTTATCAAACTCTGCGTAAACATCTTTGTATGTTTCAGGCTCTAAAATATCAAGCTTATAGGCTCTAGCTTTTACGCCATACTTTGATTCAACATCGGCAATTATCTCATTTGCTGCATCAGCTTTTGTTGCATAAGTAAATGCTACATCACACCCTTTTTGAGCAAACGCATATACAACCGCCTTGCCAATTCCACGAGTTCCGCCACTTATAAATAGAGTTTTTCCAGTCATTATAATCCTTTAATTTCGTAGTTTTTCATCACAGCTTCTAATTTTTTTAAGTTGTCGTTGCTTGGCGCAACGAGTGGAAGTCTGTATTCAAGTGTATCAATCAATCCTGCGATAAACATAGCTGCTTTTATCATGATAGGATTTGACTCAATAAAGAGGACTTTATTGATGGGAAATAGTTTATCGTTAAGAACTTTTGAAGATGCAAAATCACCGCTAAGGGCTTTTGCAACCAGTTCACTTTTAAAATCAGGCAGTAGATTTGATGTAACAGAAGTTATACCAGCGCCGCCGTTAGCAAGTATTGCATAGTCAATCGCATCATCACCGCTAAATACTTTTAAATCTGGTCTACGAGAGAGAAGCTCAATAGTTCTCTCTATGTTTCCGCTTGCCTCTTTTATGCCGTATATATTTTTAACATCATTAAAAAGTCTTATAACGGTGTCTGCTTGGATATCAACTCCAGTTCTCCCAGGGACATTATAAAGCATAAAAGGAAGTTCTGCAACTGACTCTGCAATCGTTTTGTAGTGTTGATAAAGTCCCTCTTGAGATGGCTTGTTATAGTACGGTGCAACTGAAAATATAGCATCAACTCCACACTTTTGAGCAGTTTTTGCCGCTTCAATTGCCTCTGCAGTTGAGTTACTTCCAGCACCTGCTAAAACTTTGGTGTTAGTTCCCTTGCAGACAGCTACTGCAATCTCCATGCAGATTCTATCCTCATCATAAGTTAGTGTTGCGCTCTCGCCGGTTGTACCGACTGGACAAACAGCATTTATTCCATTGTTTATTTGTCTTTTAATCAAATCAGCATATTTTTGCTCATCTAATTTTCCATTTTTAAAAGGAGTTATCAGGGCCGTTGTTGAGCCTGTTACTAGATTCATTTTTTGCCTTTTTTCAAAATTAGCGTTGTTGATTTACTAAAGTCAAAGTACTTATTTGCAGCCTCTTTCACATCTTTAACTGTTATCTTCTCTATAGCATCTTCATATGTTAAAAGCGGTGTTAAATCTCCTCTGACAAGATAGCTTCCAAAGAGTTCCGCTACAGAAGTTGAACCCTCAAGCGAGTATATAAAATCAGATTTTGTGTTGATTTTTACCTTTTCAATCTCGCTTAATTCAACATTTTCATTTTTGATAAGTTCTATCTGCGCGATTATCTCTTTTTCAACATCTTCGACTTTTACATCTGGGTTACACGATGCTAAAAATATAAACAAACCTGGGTCAATATTTTGCATATTGTAAGCATAGATGCTGTTTACAAGGCGTTTTTTATCTATGAGTTCTTTGTATAGTCTTGAGCTTTTTCCAGAGAAAAGAATCTCGGAAATCACACTTAGAGTGACTTGATCTTTACTTTTAAAGTTTGGAATATGAAAAGTTATAGCTAACATCTCAACTTCACTCTCTTTGTAGATTATTGCTCTTTTTGGACCATTTTGCTCAGGTTCTATAAACTTAACTTCAGGAATTTTTACTCTGTTTTTGATACCGCCAAACTCTTTTTCTGCTTTTTTAAATACATCTTTTGGCTTAACATCACCAGTTATCATAAGTACTGCGTTGTTTGGCTGATAGTAAGTTTTGTGAAAATCTTTTATATCTTTTAGTGTCCAAGTTTGGATATCGTTCATGAATCCAATTGGTGTCCAGTGGTATGGATGGTAAGTGTAAGCGTTATTAAACATTGCAAAGTAGAGATATCCAAGTGGAGAGTTTTCAGTTCTCCATCTGCGCTCTTCTGCTACAACATTGCGTTCAGGTTGAAACTCTTTGTCTTTTAGATTTAGATTTTGCATAAGTTCTGCGTAAAGTTTTAGAGATTTTCCAAGATTGTCACTGCTTGATTTTATGTAGTAGTGAGTGTAGTCAAAACTTGTTGAAGCATTATTGACTCCGCCCATACTCTTAACTTCTTTATCAAACTCCCCAGCAGAAAGGTTTTTAGTGGATTTGAAGTTCATATGCTCAAGCATATGTGCTATGCCTGTTTTGCCCATAACCTCATTTCTGCTACCAACTTTATAAAATATATCTGTACTGATAACATTTGTGTTGTTTTGTAGCGGAATTACAACTATCTGCAAGCCATTTTCTAGAGTTTTCGTCTCATATTTTGGTAGTGATGATGCCATTAAGGCTCCTGAAATTAGTATATAAATTAAAAATTGTCTCATCTTCTGTCAGCGCCTATGGCTTCTGTTATGTTGTCGTACCCATCGGCTTTTATTAACTCTGTTAGTTCAAGATTTATATCTCTTATCATATCAGGTCCATGAAATATGAGCCCACTATATATCTGAACAAGCGATGCTCCAGCTTTTATGCGTTTGTATGCCTCTTGTGCGGAGTCAATCCCGCCAACTGAGATAAGTACTGTTTTTCCATAAAGCTCTTTTGCCACCGCTTCAAATATCTCAAAACTTCTCTTTTTCAAAACTGCACCGCTAAGCCCACCGATAGCTTTTGGGTGTTTAACGAGTGAGTAATCAACTGTCGTATTTGTAGCGATGATTCCATCTGCACCGCACTCAACCGCTAGCTTTGTAAGCGTTACCGCATCTTCTTCTGTCATATCAGGTGCTATTTTTAGTAGAATTGGCTTTGAAGTTATTGCTTTTGCTTCTTGAAAAAGCTTTGCTATAAACGCTTCATTTTGCAGGTCGCGAAGCCCAGGAGTGTTTGGAGAGGAGATATTTATAACCAGATAATCGCCAAGAGTGTGTAGAGCCTCTATCAACGAAATATAGTCATTTACTGCTTCACTATCAAGTGTCGTTTTGTTTTTTCCAATGTTTATGCCGATTGGAGTTGTAAAAGGAAACCTTTTTTCCAGTCTCTTTTTTACTTCCAAAAGCCCTTCATTGTTGAATCCCATAGCATTTTGGATGCTCTCTTCGTCAATATGACGAAACATTCTAGGTTTTGGATTTCCATTTTGAGGTTTAGGCGTAACAGTGCCAATCTCAGTAAAACCAAAACCCAAAATCTGCATACCGCGAATCATGGTGGCATTTTTGTCAAACCCAGCACCAAGTCCAATAGGATTTAAAAATGTACGACCAAAAAGCTCTTGTGTTAAAACGCTGTTTGTGATGAAATGAGACCCTAAAAATGAGTTAAAAGGAATCTGGCAAACATTTGGCACCCTAAGAGCGAATTCTGCCAGTTTATGAGCGTTTTCAGGCTCTAGTTTAAAAAGCCAAGGTTTGATGCTTTGGTAATCAATCATATCTGTTGTTTAACCTTTAAAAAATTTAGAGATTATACTAAAAAAAAGTAAAAGAGAGCCTATTTTGTTATTGTGTTGAGTTTAGTGTAGCTTCGTTGAATATAAATATTTTTACTCATTTTAGTGTAAGAAAAAGCGGTTATACTCCTTCAATAATAACAAAAGGATTCGTATGAAAAAAATAGTATTGTTGGCTGTTATTGCCATTTTAGCTTTTGGCTCGTCAGTTGGTGCAAGTGAAAAAAGTGGTTGTGAGCTCTCCCAAGTTGGAGCAGTAGAGGTTGGTTGGACTGGATATAAGACGCCAGCTAAAGTTGGAGTTGGTGGCTCTTTTGATAGTGTGAAATATACCCCAGTTGCCAAAAGTGGAAATAATTTTCGTTCTGTTTTGGTTGGTTCAACTGTTGTGATAGACACAACAACTGTTAACTCAAAAAATCAAGGTCGTGATGAGAAGCTAGTTAAATTTTTCTTTGGTATGATGAGTCAAAAAAATATTGAGGCAAAAATAGTAGATATTAAAGCTGACGAAAAAATAAAAGATGCCCCAAGAACTGGTATTGTTAGCGTTGAGATAGATATGAACGGTGTTAAGAAAATAGTTCTAATGAAATACAGTTTCAAAGATAGTGTATTTGAAGCAACTGGTGTAATTGACATCTTAGAGTTTAACGCAAACAAAGCACTAAGTTCAATAAATCAAGCTTGTTTTGATCTTCATGGTGGAAAAACATGGAGCGATGTAGCGATAAGTTTTAAAACAAAGATAGAAGCACTTGTCTGTAATGCTAAACCTTTAAAGTAAACCAACCCACTCTTAACTATGTTTCATTGGTTAAGAGTGTCTGTTTAACTGCTCTTGTGTTGCTCGCTGAATATTTTGAACTGCTCTGGTAGAAGTGGTTTGCTGTAAAAATAACCTTGAATCTCATTACATCCCTGTTCTCTTAGATATTCTAACTGCTCTATCGTCTCTACACCCTCAGCAATTGTTTCCAGCCCAAGACTGTGTGCCATTTGAATTATTGCACTTACGATTGCCTTGTCCTCTTCATCTGTGCTGATATCACGGACAAAAGATTGATCAATTTTAAGCTTATATATTTTAAATTTCTTGAGATAGCTTAAAGATGAGTATCCAGTTCCAAAATCATCAATTGACATTCGTATGCCTTGTTCATAAAGGTTGTTCATAATAGAAATAGCCATTTGTGGGTTGTGCATAGCCGTTCTAGTTCGAGATACTCTGGTGCTAGGCTGTTTTTTTTAACATAGCTGTAACTATTCTAGAGAGATTTGGTTGACGAAATTGGATGGAAGAGATGTTGACTGCAACTACAATCGCAAGACCATTGTCAACCCATATTTTTGTTTGAGCAATAGCAGTGCGCAGTACCCACTCTCCAATTGAGATGATTAATCCATTCTCTTCAGCAATAGGGATAAATTCCGCTGGTGAGATTATTCCTAGCTGTGGATTTTCCCAGCGTAGGAGGACTTCAGCACCAATAATATTTCCATTTTTAAGTGATATTTGTGGTTGATAGACTAGATATAGCTCATTTTTCTCAAGCGCATGATGTAGTGCATTGCTTAGCACAAGGGTACGAGTAGAGCGTTTTTGCATCTCTTGTGTAAAGAAGCAGTAGTTGTTGCGACCCTCTTGTTTTGCGCGATACATAGCTGCATCTGCATTTTTAGAGAGAGTTTCTATGTCTAAACCATCAGAAGGATACAGAGCTATCCCAATAGAAGCCGTTACTATAATCTCATATTCATTAACAAGGAAAGATTCAGCCGTAATCTTTAGCAATTTTTGTGCTATTAGCAGAGAGGTTTTTGCGTCGGTATCTGGGAAGAGTAGGACAAATTCATCTCCACCAAGTCTTGCTATTGTATCTTCTTCACGCAATAGTAACCCAAAGCGTCTTGCAATCTCAACTAGCAGTGCGTCACCGATAGAATGCCCAAGAGTATCATTAATCTCTTTGAAGTGATCAAGGTCAATAAACATGATTGAAAAACTTTGGTCATTATGCTTTGCAAGATTAAGCACATATTGGAACCGGTCATTTAGTTGTGCTCGATTTGGTAATCCAGTGAGTAAATCATAGTTTGCTAAATAATGAATTTTTTCCGTGGTTTGCTTCTGCTGTGTTATGTCTTCTTCTATGGCAATATAGTGTGTTGTGCGACCATTTGTATCCACAACAGGAGAGACACTGATAAAATATGTATATTCTGTGCCATCTTTTCTTTTGTTGGTAAACTCTCCTTGCCATGATAAACCACGGGTAATAGAGAACCACATATCATCATGCGCGTTTAGTGGCGTTTTGCCTGATTTTAAAAAGCGTGGATTTTTCTCTATTGCCTCTTCAGCTGTGTAGCCAGTAGCCTTCACAAAAGCACTATTTACATAGCTTATGTTGCCTTTAAAATCTGTAATTATAATGATATTAGAACTTTGCTCCATAGCTTGTGCTTGTATATTTAGAGAAATTTCTGCTTTTTTGTTTGCAGCCTCGCGGTCAAAGTTTTTTAAAGCAAAGTCAATGTCTGTAGCCATTTTTATGAGAAGTTTTTGTGCCATTTCATCAAAAGCATTAACCTCGCTAGCATATAAAGTGAAGACACCAATAACTAAACCATCACGATGAAGTGGAAGAGCAGCTGAAGCCCTCCATCCAAATTGCTCTCTTTTTTGATGCCATAGTGCAGTTGCAGAATCATTTTGAAAATCCTGACACCAGTATGGTCTATCTTCACGAAATACAATTCCAGTGGGTCCATGACTTGTTGGACTGTTTGCACTAGTTGAGATATGTAGATTTTTTAGATATTCTGTTCCACTTCCAGCGTAAAAAGTAGGTTTTAGCTCTTGTTTTTTTTCGTCATACATACCTATCCACGCCATTAGCATACCGCCAAACTCCACTGCATCTTGGCAGATAACCTTAAAAAGTTCGTTTTCATTAGTAGAGTAAACGATTGCTTGATCACACCGACTCAATGCTATATATAGTTGTGTGAGGCGATTGGCTTCATTCTCTGATTTTTGTCTGTTTGTCTCTAACTTTGAGAGTTGTTGTTGTGTCTCATAAAGCCAACCAAAGATACTGCTTTTTTTGTTTGAAGGTATTATAATGGGGGAGTAAAAATCCCCGCTTCCTATTGCGTTAATGGTAGTATAAAGCTCATTGAGGGAGGCTCCTAGTACCATTTGAAGAGATTTGTAGATACGCCATAACATAAATGCGAGAATTAAACCAAAGATTACGATAGAAATCAAGTAGATTTTTGTTGGATGAAATCATATCTCTCTGCTTGTTTTTTGTTTAATGTTTTGATTGTAGCAAAAATTAACTGCGCTTTTTATTGCATTTTCATAGCTAAGAGTGTTTGCAATATTTTTATAAGCAATATCAAAAGCTGTCCCATGGTCAACTGAAGTTCTAGTGATTGGTAAATTTAGTGAGATATTTATACTCTCATCAAAATATAGTGCCTTAAGAGGTGCTAGACCTTGATCGTGATACATCGCGACAAAGTAGTAAAAATTTTCCCTAGAACGAGGCGTAAAAGCTATGTCTGGAACAATTGGACCAACAAACTGCTCAAAACCAATTTTTAGATTGGCACTCTTTATGGCTTTTGTGATTATAAGCTCTTCGTTGCCGAGTACTCCGTTATCGCCAGCATGTGGATTTAGACCCAAAACAGCAATTTTTTCTTTTGAAATTGAGCTGTGAAGATCCAAAAAAAACTGTTTTAACTTTTTATATTTTATGGATGATGCTACATCCTTTAGTGGTATATGTTCAGTAAAAAGTGCCACAAACATCATCTGGCATCCAAGCATCATGATGGCATCTTTTTTGAAGTAGTCTCGGAGTAGGTCGGTGTGACCTTTGTATCTGATTCCAGCCATCATCCATGCCTCTTTATGGATTGGCATTGTTACAACAGCATCGGCACTCTTTTGCTCACAGAGTTTAACCGCACTCAAAAATGAGTCGTATGAGTATTTTCCACTCTGCGCAGTTGTTTTTCCTGCTTCTATAAAAAACTCGCCATCTATGGCAAATATCTCAAAATTTTTTGGAACTTGTACGCCTAAGAGTTTCGTAGCTTGATTCAACATGAGGGAGTTTATGCAGTAAATCGGTCTGCAAAACTCCAAAATTTTCTGGTGCGATTTTAATGCTATCTCAATTCCAACGCCATTTAAGTCACCAACACTAATTGCGATGCGAGGCTTCATCTTGTGGTTAGTTTTTTCATATCTTTTACAGCAGTTGCTAAACCGCTAAAAACAGCTCTTGCAACTATACTTTGCCCGATATTTAACTCTGTTATCTCTTTGATACCCATCATACAAGAGACATTGTGATAGTTAAGTCCATGTCCAGCGGCAACTTCAAGACCTATATTTTTGGCATAAGCGGCTGATTTTTGGATGTTGTCTATTGCTTTTTCCAGTCTGCTTGATAGCTCATATCTAGGCAATTCAAGCTCTTTTACGGAGTGGTTTGAGTGAGGAAGCGATGAGTTTAGCATGGCAAAAAGATTTGCAAAAGCACCTGTGTGAAGCTCTACTATCTCAGCGCCCAACTCTTTGGATTTTTGCATAGCTTCTATAGTTGGATCTACAAACAGCGAAACAGGAATCAAAGAGTCGTGCAACTGCTCTATGGCGTACTTTATCTCATCTTCATATCTAAAAACATCAAGCCCACCCTCTGTTGTAACTTCCTCTCTTTTTTCTGGAACAAGCGTCACGCGGTGCGGTTTTAGCTCACAGACGATGTCTAAAATCTCTCTATTTATGGAACACTCAAGATTTACTGGCAAACTAGAGTGCTTTAAAATATTTTGTACATCAACATCTTGTATGTGTCGTCTATCTTCTCTTAAATGTATGGTTATCTGATCTGCTCCACTCTTGCATGCAACAAAAAGAGCTTGTAGTATCTCTGGGTCATTCACTCTCCGTGCCTCTCTTAAAACTGCTACATGGTCTATGTTTACACCTAGTTTCATACTGTTCAATTTGTTACCTTTGTCATAAATTTGTTGTACTCTTCTTCTAACGCTTCTGCTTTAATAATCTCGCCAAAAAAGACTTCAACTATTTTTCTCTCTTTAAAAGGGGAATTTTTAAGTACTTTTTCTAAAGTATCGTTTATAAAAACAGGAACCACTTCAAGATGATTTGCAAGGGCTATCTTTGAGGCTCCGTTTTGAAAGCTTTTAATCCCAACTCCACCGTATCTCTCACCTTCAGGAAAGATATAGATGTTTAAATCATCCACTTTCGCAAGAGTTCCCTTTATCTTTTTAAAAAATGCAAAAAGCCCTTTTTTATTCTCTATATCAACACTTATACATCCGCTATACTTGAAAAAATCACCATAAATGGCACTAAAGAGTTTCTCTTTTGCTATCCAAGTCCCAGTTTTGTTAAACTTGTAAAATATACTCTCCATAACTATCATGTCAAGCAGTGAACGGTGGTTTATAGCGTAGAGTATATGATTTTTTGTCGGTATATTGCCAATAATTTTAGCCTCAATATTTAAAAACTCTAAGACACCATTTGAGAAATTTTGACGACTTTTTGAGAGTTCTTTGTATAAAAAGCTCTCGGAGATAAAAGGATGAAAGAATGTTTTTTTAAAAACAGCTATATATCTGTAGCCTTCTTTAATCATAAAAAAATATTTAAAAAGTTTTTTTAACAAAATCAATCCTAATTAAAAACTATTTTTAATTATATCATTGATTTTGTTATGCTCGTTTGTTTGAGCGAAGCAACTGCTGGCTCCACAAACCATAAAGCCACTCTCATTGGTAGCTTTTTTTTGGATAAATGGATATTTTAGAGAGCTAAGCTCAAGTGCATTTTGCTCTAGGTTTTTAATACTTGATTTTATAACTCTATCGCCCTTTAAATGCCTTAGCATCTGACGCAACATATATGGGTAGATTATCGGTCTTCTTGCTAACTCAAACGAGTTATACTCGAGTGTTTTATATGCGAAATGAGCATATTTTTCATCTTCTAGAAGTGTACTTAGTGAGAGCAGGGCATCAATAATGATGGCAATTGAACTCATATAGGTGTTGTCTGAAATCTCCGCTTTTGTCTCAAACTCGCCTATGCTAAATTTCCATGTTCCTTTGTTGTAAAACTTCTCTAATGCTAAGTTTGTGAAGTGTTGAGCTTTTATAAGATATAGTTCATTTTGAGTTGAGTTAAATGCGGCAATCAGTGCTTGAGATAGATAGGCATAATCCTCCAAGAAAGCCTCTATTTTAGGGTTTTTATGTATAAGCGTTGTGTGATAGAGTTTAGTGTCTTTAAACATAGTGTCAAGGAGTGCATCAAGGTTCTTGATGGCCTTTTGTTTGTAAGAGCTATCTAGTTCACCAAGCGTAAACAGGGCTTTTATCATCATGCTTGACCATGAAGTCTGAATCTTTTTGTCTATAAACGGATACTCTCTTTTGGCTCTTAATTTTTGGAGTAGAAATTTTATATTCTCAAAACCATGAGGCATGTCCGTATCTCTAAATCTTATAATATTTTTACCCTCAAAATTACCATCTTTGGTAATGCTTAGTTGTGACAAAATCTCATCTATATTTGTATAATTATTCTCTTTTAAAACTTTATAAACTTCATCATAACTATAGACAAAGTAAGTTCCCTCTTTGCTCTCGCTATCAGCATCGCTGGCGCTATAAAAGAGTTCATCTTCGCTCATATGATTGTTCCAAAACTCCGCAATCTCTTTGGCAGTTTGTAAAAAAGAGTCATCTTTGTAGGTTAAATAGGCATTTGTGTATAGTTCACAGAGTAGGGCATTATCATAAAGCATCTTCTCAAAATGTGGTACTAACCATTCGTTATCAACGCTGTAACGGCAAAATCCGCCATCTACTAAATCGTACATTCCGCCTTTTTTCATATTTCTAAGTGTGTTTAAAACCATCGCTTTTGCTGATGGGTCATCATAAAGTTTGTCAATGATTAGCAGTGTGCCAAGCGTGCTTGCATGAGGAAATTTTGGAGCGGTTGAGAATCCGCCATATTTAGTGTCATAGTTGTTTTTAGCTTGAAGCATAAAGTTTTTAACAATATCCTCTTTAAGTATTGTTGCCTCTTTTGGATGCTCTTTATGGTTTAAAAAACTCTCAATCTCCTCGGCATTTTTTATAATCTGTTCATCATTTTGAGAGATTTTATCTGCTATTAGTTTTGTAAGTTCAATAAACCCCATCCCCTCAACGCTTCCTTCTCTCGACTCGGGCGGTATATAAGTTCCTGCAAAAAATGGTTTGTTCTCTGGCGTACAGAAGATAGAAGTAGGCCATCCACCAGCTCTGCGGTTTAGTAGAGTATAAACCTCCTGATAATGTTTATCTATGTCTGGTCGCTCTTCGCGGTCAACTTTGATGCAGACAAAACTCGCATTGAGTATATCTGCGCAAACACTATTTTCAAAAACATTCTCTTCCATAACATGACACCAGTGACATGAGCTATATCCAATAGAGATAAAGATAGCCCTGTTTTCATCTTTTGCTTTTTTAAATGCTTCATCACACCAAGGGTACCAATCTACCGGATTTTCTTTATGTTGTTGTAGATACGGTGAGTCTTCTTTTTCTAGTCTATTTGACATATTTTCTCTTTAGTTGATTATTTTTTTGTAGAGTATAGAAATATCACTTTTTTTACTCTTAAGAAAAAAATAATCCAAATAAAAGAGAATATATTTGAGATTATTTTTTTCGGATGTAGTTATTGCTCTATGATTGCTAGTTTTTTAGAAAAATTCCATATCATTGTCATTATTGTTATCAGTTCCCATCTCTTTGTCGTCTATAAGCCCCTCAATCTGTATACATGAGCTAAAGAATGAACTATCTAAATAGTGTATATCTTGTGTATCTTGTAGACTAAATATATGTTCTCTCCATGTTTCAAGATCGGAACCTAGATGCTCTAAAAGCATCACTAACATTTTTACCTTCTCTGGGTACTGAATGATGTTGTCTGCTTTTTCCTTCAAAAAAGCCCTTAGTGATGTAAGTGCATAAGCAAATGCCTCAAATTCAAAAAGAGAGTTAATTGCACCAACATAAGAACCTAGAACACTATCCGCAAAATCATAAAGATTTTCTTTTGTTGGCTCCTCTGAAAATGCTGACAATTTATCTTTCCACTCCTCATCTAAACTCGCTAAATCTTTAATCTCCTCCATAATATCTCCGCCTATATCCTGAACATACTCTGCAGCGGTAGTTTTTTTAGCAAAATTTTGATGGAGTAGTTCCCTCTCTTTGGCATGAATAGCTCTTACTTCTTTCTCTGGAAGAGCTGCTTTTTGGGCTTCTAAGTCTAAATTTTCAGAAACTTCTATTTTTTTTATCTCACAGTTACTAATTTCTGCTGTTGGCTCTTCTTTAACCGGCATATATTGGTTATCATATATCTTTAGACGAATGCAGACAAAATTTTCATTAACTATACAATCATTTCCCATCTCATTTGTTAGTGAGGTTATCTTGGACGAGAACTCAATTTTTTCTTGAAATCTCATAGTAAGAAATAGCTCTTCAAAACTCTCTTCTGCAATAATACTTAGAGGTTTTTTAGTTGTAACTACTTGGTGCATAAATTCATAGAACAACTCTATTGAATTGTCGATTCTTATACATGAGGTTGCTGTGCTGTTGCGACCTCGTTCTAGTATCCACATTCCAAAATCCATCATCGCTTCAGCATCTGTAATGTCAAATATAGTTTTAAAGTTACGAATATCTGAAGAAAAAGGATTTAGTGCCTCTTTTTTTGAAAGTGTATTGAATGTACCCTTGTTTGAATTAAGTAGTGAAGAGAAGTTTTGAAGTTTAAAACGAACTAGATTTTTATCAATTGGTTTGCGTATATATGCGCTTACTCCTATTGACATCATTTTCTTTTCAATCTGTGGATCTATAACAGCAGTAACTGCCATTATTATAGTTTCTGGATACTCTTTTTTTATAATTTTTGATGCTTCAAGACCATCCATTATCGGCATCATGATATCCATAAGTATGAAGTGTGGGTGCCAAGATCTAGTTGTCTCTATAGCCTCAAGTCCATTTTGCGCCTCTTTTATCTCAAAACCATCTAATTTTTTACATATAGCTCTTAAAACTAAGCGATTGTCCTCTATGTCATCCACGATAAGAAGCTTTAAGTTGTTCATTTTGTATCCTCTTTTTCTATTTTATCTATTTTCAAACTAAAGCAACTGCCATCGCCATCAGACGAGAGTACATCTATGGTAATCCGCATTGCCTTTGCATACTCTTCAACAATACTTAGACCAAGCCCAGTCCCAATATCGCTATCTCTTGCTTGCTCGAAAGGTTTAAAAATGCAAGATAGCTTATCGGCTGGTATACCAATCCCACTATCTTTAATCTCTATCAAATATCCATGGCTAATCTCACTAAGATTAATAGATACAAATCCAGACTCTGTAAACTTAAGTGCATTTGATATAAGATTTGTTAAAATTTGACCAAATTTCAGATTATCACATCTTATTAATCCAGAATTAAAATCTACTTTAAATTTATACTCTATATTTTTCTTATTTTTTAAACTAGAACAGTTCTCGTATGCCTCTTTTGTGAGCTTTACAATATCATGAGTGCCAAAGTTGAAATGCTCTTTGTTTGAGTTAATTTTTGATAAATCCAATAATGAGTTAATTAGAGTTAAAAGATTTTCAGAATTTTTGTAAGCCCGCTCTATATACATCTTAACTAGCTCTCTTGTTTCGTTATCTTTTATAATCTCATCATAACTTTCTAATGCTTGATCTGTGAAATTTAAAATTGCATTGAGCGGAGTTCTTAGCTCATGAGAGATTCTATCAAAGAACCTGTTTTTTATCTCAAGGCTATTTATAGCCTCTTCTTTGGCTTTTACTAGCTCAGTTATCTCGTTTTGCACTAAAAGGTACTCTACAATTTGCTCAGATAAATCTTTTATAGGAATAATGGTTGTGTTGAAAAAGTGGATATCCCCATCTTTGTCTATGTTTTTGATCACGCCTTTCCAGACTTCTCCATTCTTTATAATTTTAATGATGGAATCATAGAGCAGATAGTCTGTATCGGCATAACATAGAATTTTAATATTTGAATTTATTAGCTCACTTTTGGTATGTTTTATAGTTTTGCAAAACTCATCATTTACATAGGTAATGTTGCCATCAATATCTACTTTTATTACTATGTTTGATACATCAATAGCGTTGTTGTATTGTTTTAAAAATGATTGAATTTCATCTTTGCTTTTATATGTAGATTTTAAATCATCCTCTAAAATATATTTGTAGTTCATAATTTTAGTGATATCAGTAAGTACTACAACGAATATATTTTGGGCAGGTTCAAAATGTTTTATTAAAATATTAAATTCATGAAGCTTGTCAAATTTATCTATTCCAACGCGATAATAATCTTTGGTTTGATTGTCCACAAGATTAAACCATCTCTGATCTAGATACCCATCATATATATATCCATATCTATCTATTTTTTTAAAAATGTTTGACAGCTGAAAAGGGGGATTAAAAATATCAATATTTTGACTTTTAAAAAAATCTATAAATGATTTATTTGCGTCAATAATAGTGTCACCATCCGTAACCGCAACCAAATTTGATGTCATGTTAAAAATGGATTTGTAATATCTAAATTGTGGGTGGTTTTCTTTTATCTTTTGCTTAAAAAATCTCCTTAAGGTGTCATGATGTGTAAGAATCTCTTGGTTCATCTCTTTTGCCCTTTGGTAGATTTTGTTATGTTACAGCAATGAAGTTTAAAATAAAATTATAATAAATCGTATTACATTTAGAGTTTATAAAACCTAAAAAATTGTTTTGTTGATGTTAAATTTGATATAATTTTTACCACATTACACTATTTGAAAGATTCTCATGAAAAAAATCATCTCATTTGTTTTATTATCTACCTTTTTATTTGCTGCTCAGCCAAAGTTTTTGATGCCAGAGGAGGCATTTAAGCCAACCGCAAAACTAAACGATAAGATGCAAATAGAAGCAATAGTAGGTATTGCGGATGAGATATATCTTTATGAGAGCGCCCTTAAGTTAGAGATCACTAGTAAAAATGGAATTACTATAAAAGATATAGTTTCTCCAAAAACTATAAAACATGGAGAGGATAATATCTATAAAAATTCACCTAAATTTATAGTGAACCTCAAAAAAGAGCCAAGTGCAACTGGTGTTTTAAATGTTGAATTCAAATTATCATATCAGGGCTGTTCAGAACAGGGGCTTTGTTATGAGCCAGAGAGCAAGATTTTTAAGTTTGATGTGGATAGCTCTAAGCTTGATGGTGGTGAAGTAAAGAGTAGCTTGCTTAAAAAAATAGATGAGAAAAATATAATACAAAATACAAAAGTAAAGCAGCAAAAACTCTCAGAAAGCGATACGATTGCAGATAGCTTAAAACACGGCAATATGCTGTTGGTGCTTTTAACATTCTTTGGTTTTGGTCTTTTACTCTCTCTTACTCCATGTGTTTTTCCAATGATTCCTATCATATCTGGCATAATCATCTCTCATGGAGAGGGACTTACAACTAAAAAAGCATTTATTCTATCGGTTATTTATGTTTTTGCTATGGCAATTGCGTACACAATCGCTGGGGTTTTAGCTGGTCTTTTTGGCTCAAATCTTCAGTCCGCACTTCAAAATCCTATTGTAATCTACTCATTTTCGGCAATATTTGTAGCTTTAGCACTCAGTATGTTTGGTTTTTATGAGTTAAAGCTTCCAGATAAACTTGTGGCAAAAGTTAGCTCAAATAGCAATCGAAGTGGATTTATTGGCGTTGCTATTATGGGCTTCTTTTCGGCGCTTATTGTTGGACCTTGTGTGGCGGCACCGCTTGCTGGAGCGTTGGTTTATATAGGTCAAACAGGAGATGCGCTTCTTGGAGGGATGGCACTTTTTTCAATGAGTATCGGCATGGGTGCACCACTGATTATAGTTGGAGTGAGTGCAGGTAGATTTATGCCTCGCCCTGGGGCATGGATGACAATGATAAGCGCTGTCTTTGGTGTTATGATGCTAGGTGTTGCTATTTGGATGCTAGAGAGAGTAGTAGATAATTCTGTTGTAGTGATGCTTTACTCAATGCTTGGAATAAGTTTTGGGCTCTATCTTGGAGCATTTGAAAACAGCGCGCATATATTTAGAAAAAGCATGGGTATGATAATATTTATCTACTCAGTAGCTCTATTTGTAGGACTCATGGGCGGCTCAGGAAGTATGACTAAACCTTTGGAGTTTTTAAAACAGTCCACACTATCAGCTTCAACAAAACAAAATTCGCAGGAAGTAAATTTTATAAAAGTTAGTTCCATAAAAGAGTTAGATGTAGTTCTGTCTAAAAATCATGGTAAAAAAATAATGCTAGATTTTAGTGCAAAATGGTGTACTTCTTGCAAGGAGCTAGATGAGATTACATTCTCAGATGAGAAAGTAAAAGCAAAAATGGGTGAGTTTATTCTAATTAGAGCAGATTTGACAGACAACACACAAGAACAAAAAGATTTAAGTAAAAAGTATGGTGTTTTTGGTCCACCCGCTATTATCTTTTTTGATAAAGAGTTAAATATTATAAGTTCAAAAACGGTAATTGGTTTTATTGAAGCAAATAATTTTCTAGAGATTTTAAACACAATATAGCCAAAAATAGCTAATTCTCGAAAACTTCTTTGTCATAGCTTTTAGGTATGCTAACCAATGGCATACTCTATGATAATGGGGTTGGAAGAAACAGCAGTCTCTCTAACAAAAACGGACTTGTTCGTTTTGGTGTATAACATAAAAAAAGCGATACAATTACAAAAAAATTATCAAAGGGAGGAGATTTAAAAAAAATGATTGAAAATATTTATGATTTCAAACTGCTAAAACAACTTTTAGTCTCTAAGCCTTGCTATTGCAATATATTTTTTGCCATAAAAACAAGACTCTCTCTTCTGATAAATCACTTTATTCCACGATGTCCATATTACACAACTTACTTTGCGTTTAGACGCACAGGCGTTCATCCTCCTCTTTAACATCATTTTTTAAAATATCAAAACAAAACAAAATAAAAAAAACAGTGATAAACAAGGATATTCTGATGTCAAAAAATTTCGTCATAGGTTTCCCAAGAATAGGGGAGCAAAGAGAATTAAAAAGAGTTTTAGAGGAGTTTTGGGCAAAAAAACGCTCATTTGAAGATGTTTTAGGTGTAGCAGCAGAGTTAAAGAAAAGACATTGGGAGTATCAAAGAGATGCGGAAGTAGAGTTTATAAGCTCTAATGATTTCTCGCTTTATGACAATATGCTTGACACTTCAATTATGCTAGGAGCCATTCCAGAGAGATTTAAGAGCCTAAAAAATGAAGATTTATACTTCTCGATGGCAAGAGGGAACAACTCATGTGTTGCTATGGAGATGACAAAATGGTTTAATACAAACTACCACTACATAGTTCCAGAGTTAAGTTTGGAGGATAATTATGTACTTGATGCTTCAAAAATCATAGCAGAGTACAATGAAGCAAAAAAGCTGGGCATAAAAACAAAGATAAACATTATTGGACCCATTACCTATTTAGGACTTAGCAAAAGAGTTGATTATGGTGATGTTTATGAGCTCTGGAGCAAGATAGTGCCTATTTATGAGAAACTATTAGAGAGCATCTCTGTTCTTGATGATGAGATAACTATTCAGATAGACGAGCCAATTTTTGTAAAAGAGTTGGATACAAAAGTGCTGAGTCTCATAAAACCTACTTACGAAAGACTTTGCAAAGTTTCAACAAACATAAAACTAGCAGTCGTTACCTATTTTGAACACTCAAGTGAGGCTACAAAAATTTTGGTTCATACGCCTATTTGGGCTATCGGGCTTGACTTTTTATATGGAGATGAAAATCTTAATTCGCTTGAAATTATTGCCTCAAGCGGTAAAAAGGTTATAGCTGGAGTGGTTGATGGCAGAAATATTTGGAGATGTGATATAGAAAAAACTATCCATTTCTTAGAAGACATAGCTAAAGTTGTGAAAAAAGAAAATATTTTAATCTCTACATCTTGTTCGCTTTTACATGTTCCTTTTAGCAAAAAATATGAGCAGAAGATGAGCGGTGAGATAAAAGAGTGGCTTAGTTATGGACTTGAAAAGCTAGATGAACTCTCACTTATCTCAAAACTATTTTTTAATAAAGATGGTTTAAACCAAGCAGAAAAAGATGAGTTATGCAAAAATGCCCAAGCAAATGAGAGTAGAAAAAACTCAAACCTTATTCACGATAAAGCAGTACAACAAAGAGTTAAAAACCTCGCATTACTTCAAAGAGATGGGGAAGCATCAAAAAGAATCGCCCTTCAAAGAGAGCTTTTAGGATATAAAGATTTGGTAACTACTACGATAGGCTCATTTCCTCAAACTCCACAGTTGAGAAAGGCAAGAAGTGATTTTAAAGCTGCGCTAATCTCAAAAGAGAGTTATGAAGCAGAGATGAAAAAGTATATAGATGAGTGTGTAGCTTTTCAAGAGGAGTACGGTTTAGAGGTTTTGGTTCATGGAGAGCCTGAGAGAAATGATATGGTTGAGTATTTTGGTGAGCAGTTAAGCGGATATGGATTTAGCCAAAATGGTTGGGTTCAAAGTTATGGAAGCAGATGTGTAAAACCACCATTTATTTATGGCGATATAAGCAGACCTCGCCCTATGACAGTAAATTGGATAGTTTATGCGCAAAGCCGTACCAAGCATATTATGAAGGGAATGTTAACCGGCCCTGTTACGATTTTAAACTGGTCGTTTGTAAGAGATGATATGCCAAGAGGCGAGGTTTCAAAACAGATAGCAGTTGCACTAAGCGATGAAATAGATGACTTACAAAATGCTGGTATAAAAATCATACAGGTTGATGAAGCTGCATTTAAAGAGGGGTATCCACTAAGAAAGGAAAAGATAAAAATCTATGAAGAGTGGGCTGTTAGAGATTTTAAAATAGCTGTTAGCAGTGCAAAAGAGCAGACCCAAATACATACTCACATGTGTTACAGTGAGTTTAATGACATAATTGACACCATAGAAAATATGGATGCAGATGTTATCTCCATAGAGACCTCAAGAAGCGGAAATGAACTTTTAAAGATATTTAAAAATGCAGCATATAAAAATGAAGTAGGTCCGGGAGTTTATGATATCCATAGTCCAAGAGTTCCAACTGTGGAGGAGATTGTAGATCAAATAGAGCGACTTTTAGAGGTTCTACCAAAAGAGCAGTTGTGGATAAATCCTGATTGTGGACTAAAGACTAGAAAATGGGAAGAGGTAAAGCCGAGCCTTAAAAATATGGTTGAAGCGGTTAAGATAGTAAGAGAAAAACTCAACGGTTAGTTTTTATGAAAAACCCTCTTTGCAAAAATAGCAAAGAGGGTTTTTATCTATTCTAGGTTGCTAGAGATAATAAAAGAAGTTAGTTGTTTAATATACTCGTTTTGATGTGTTTTTAAGATCTCTTGTGCCATAACTTTATCAACGCCATCGCCTAAAACTCTTTTATAAATCGCTTTAATCTCTTCTATATCATCTTTGTTTTCCACTCTTCGTCTAAGACCAATAATATTTAGCCCTTTTATAGTAGCTTTGTTTCCCTCAACTAGCATAAAAGGTGGTATATCGGTGGTTACAACGGATGCACCACCTATCATAACTCCTGTGCCGATTGTGTTATTTGCTTCGATGATACTAAGTCCACCAACTATAACTTTCTCGTGGCATTTAACATTTTCTAGTAGTCTAACAGCATTTGTGATAATACAAAAATCCCCAAGTTCTACGCCACTAGATAACTGAACATATCCCATCAAAAAGTTGTTTGAACCAATGATAATTTTTCTGTTTTCTCCATCTTCGCTCTCTTGTGAACCTATCTGAGTAAACTCTCTGATATGTGTTTTTGTACCAATCTCTATCTCTGAGTTATCATTTCCAATAATTGCAAAACTAAATATCTTGACATCTTCATCAATTCTGATTTTACCTTTTAAGATTATGTTTGCCTCTAGCGTACATCCTGATTTTATCTCTACGCCTTTTCCAATAGAACAAAATGGACCTATAACAACATCTGGTGCTATTTTTGCACCATCTTCTATGGTAACAGAACTATGAATATTTTGGTTGTTTATCATTATTTACTCGCAATCTCTAAAGTTACTATACTATCTTCGATGGACGCCAAAGAGCCTCTCTCGCCACCGTTTATGTAAGTTATAAAGGCTTTTAATTCAGACTCTAGCGCATTGCTTCTTTGAACAAAACAGTTTTTTGTTATGTGTGAAGATGGGTTAATATTGACCCTCTCATCTAGGGTTTGTGAGATTAAATCTGCTTCAAAATATTTGATTTTACTAAACTCATCCACTCTACAAGCTACTGCAATGCTTCTTTTTCTATAAGGTGTGAGCCAGTTTGTAGTAATATCTCCAATAATATTTCCCTCAAGCTCAAATGCCAAAATAGCATTATCCTCATGAGTTTTATGAATCTTTTGAGACTTAAATACAGCACTCTTTAGTATCTCTTTTTTTGTGATAAATCTAATCAAATCGCTATCATGAACAGATAAATCTGTAAGTATGCCGACATCTGCAATTCTCTCAGGAAAAGCACCGCTGCGAGTGATTGAGATGGAGAGAATCTCATGATCTTTTATCTCTCGTATTAGCGACATAACAACAGGGTTGTATCGTTCAATGTGTCCAACACAGCTTTTTATACCACTCTCTTTTACGGCTAGAAGAATCTCTTTTGCCTCCTCAACACTTGAAGCAGCAGGTTTTTCTATAAAGATATCAATTTTACGAGAAGTACATTTAAGCGCTGCATCCTTATGTAAAAAAGTTGGTGTAACTATAATGAGTGCATCTGGCTTTACCTCATCAAGCATAGTGTCTAAATCAGTGAAAAATGGCTCTTTAAACTCCCCGTTTTTAACAACATCACAAAGTCCGACTATCTGAGCGCCATCTATATTTTTTAGCGTGTTATAGTGGTTTTTCCCCATTACTCCAAGCCCTGCAATTGCAACTCTTTTCAAAATTAACCTTTAATTGTCTGAACAACGAAATCTTGCTCTTCTTTGCTTAAATAAGCACTCATTGGTAGTGACATAATCTCTTTTGAGACAAGCTCACTCACTGGAAAATCACCCTCTTTATAGCCCAAATCTTTAAATGCTTCTTGAAGATGAAGCGGAAGCGGGTAGTGAACAGCAGTTGGAACGCCACAAGCACTAAGCTTTGCAACCATCGCCTCTCTATCTTTTACCCTTACTGAATATTGAGCAAATACGCTTTTGTTTTGTGGCGCGATATTTGGAGTAGTTACGGCTGCATCTTTTAGAAGCTCATTGTATCTAGTTCCAATCTCATCTCTCAATCTTACTTCTTTGTCAAAATGTTTAAGCTTTACTCCAAGAACTGCCGCTTGAACTGCGTCAAGACGACCATTTATACCGATGTACTTGTGCTTGTATCTCTCATTCTGACCATGATTTAAAAGCATTCTTATTTTTGAAGCCAACTCATCATCATTCGTAAAAATCGCCCCACCATCGCCATAAGCGCCAAGCGGTTTTGATGGGAAAAAGCTAGTGCATCCGATGGTTGAGAGATTGCAAGATTTTTTACCATTTTGAGTTGCGCCAAAGCTTTGGCATGCATCCTCGATAACTGGGATATTGTGTTTGTCTGCTATGGCGTTGATGGCATCCATATCTGCACATTGACCATAAAGTGAAACAGGAATGATAGCCTTTGTATTTTTTGTTATTGCACTCTCAATTTTAGTAACATCTATGTTGTAACTAGTCTCGTCAATATCTACAAAAACACTCTTTGCACCCAAAAGCGCGATAACTTCAGCAGTTGCAATAAAAGTAAAAGGAGTTGTGATAACTTCATCGCCAACGCCAATATCAAGCGCCATTAAAGCAAGAAGAAGCGCATCAGTTCCACTACTGCAGCCAATCGAATGTTTTGAACCTGTATACTCTGAAAGATTTCTCTCTAGCGAGTTCAGTTTCTCACCACCAATAAATTGTGCAGAGGAAAAAACCTCCAAAACCTCACTATCTATCTCATCTTTATACTCTTTGTACTGTGCTTGTAAGTCTATAAAATTAATCTTCATTTCTATCCTCTATTATTGATGCTACTGTTTTTGAACTGCCATGTTTTAGATAAGTTCTTAGTGATTTTGAATCATTTAAAAATTTACTTCTATCATACTCATTGAAAGATTTGATAAGATTCTCGAGAGTTACATCATCTTGAATAAACTCAGGATGCAAGGCTCTATTTTGAAACTTATCAAACATTATATTGCTAAGTCCTATGTAGTTAAGCTTCACAAGTCTGCTCGCTATAAAGTAGTCGAGTGATTTAGCTATATAAGTTAGTATAAAAGGTATCCCAATAAGTGATGCTTCAAGTGTAGCCGTTCCGCTACAAATAAACGCAAAATCAGCTTCATAAAGCGTTTTGTGTGCATCATGGGCTATTTTAAAACCCGAAATATTACCATATAGTTCTTTTATTTCTTCTTCTAAAAAGTGCTTTGGTATGATGATTGTTGCTTTGACATTTAGTTTTTTTTGAAGCTCTATAAAAATTGGCATTAATTTTCTAATTTCACCCTTTCTGCTCCCTGGCATAAAAGCAATATGCTCTATTTTAGGGCTTAAATGTTCTTTAAAATTTGTAATTTGATCAAGAAGAGGATGTCCAACATAAGTTATGGGTGCAGTTTTTGAGTAGTAATCTTTCTCAAAAGGTAAAATTGAAGCAAGATGGTCTATGGTTTTTTCTAGAACTGAAATCCGCCCGCTCTTCCAAGCCCAAGCTTGAGGTAAAATGTAGTAAATTATCTCTTTGTCTGGATACTTTTTCTTGATTTTTTTGGCAAGGGGAAGGTTAAAACCAGATGAGTCTATAAGCAGAACTTTATCTACATCTTTTGCTAAATCAACCATTTTGTTGTTTAATTTTATGAAAAATAGTAATTTTTTTATAGCATCAACGAATCCCATGATCGCTAAACTTCTTAGATCAACTATGCTCTCGCCAAGCTCTTTATCAAAGATGCCAATAAACTCCACATCATCACTTAACTCTTTTTTTAAAGATTTAAGATGCAGATTTGCAGAGTGCTCTAATGCACTAACAAGTATCTTCATGAACCACCATCTCCACTTCTTATAAAACTGTCGTTATACTTTTTACTAATTTTTTTCTCTTTAAAATCACGCATAAATGTTGTTAGATTATCTATGTCTTTGTTGCTTAAATTAACAGCAAAAGGAACCATCATCTCCTGTTGCTGATTGTCAGATTTTTTAGAGCGAAATCTCTTTAGTTTATATGTCATATATTTTTTGTCACGATTAGCTAAAGCTGGATACTCATTTAGCCCTTCAGCTCTGTTGCCATGGCATCCGTTACACCCTTTTTGCATATATGCAGCTTTGCCATCATCATAGGATTGATTCGCATTAACAGATAAAAAGAATAGGAATAACAAAACAAAAAAACGCAACTCTTAACCTTTGTAAATTTAATATATTTGTAATTATATCTATATTGCCATTTAAATACAGTGTCGCAATATTTAACTCAAACTTTTATATATAAAAAAATTAGAATAAGTAACTATATGCTTGAGAAAACTCTTTGCTATAATTTCAACAATATATCTAAGGTGGATTGAAATGGTAATATCAAATGCGATAGTTTGTGATGCGAATGGCGAAAGAAGAGCGGATATTCGGATAGATGCAGGGTTAATAACTGAAATCGCTTCTGGTTTAAGGGATTCAAACATCATAGATGCTGATGGTGCGTATTTTATACCGCTTCTGATGGACACAAACATAAGAGTTCAAGACTCCACACTCAATACTAAAAATATAAAAACTATTTCAAATGAAGCTCTTAATGGCGGGATAGGGCATATTATTTTAAATGCAGATAGTAAACCTGCAATAGATGATGAGATAGTTTTAGAGTTTGCTCAAAATGGACTTGATGGATTAAAAGGTGCAAAAGTTGATTTGATGATAAATACATTAAAGGGTGATGCCACACTGAGTAATATTGCTATACTCTTAAAAAGAGGAGCAGTTGCACCGTTTGTGAGTACAACTGCTAAAAATGATTTAGTTATTAGGATTGCTCAATATTGTCAAATGTACGGCGTTACACTATTTTGTAAGGCAGAAGATAACTCGCTTGCTAGTAGCGGTGTAATGTTGGGTGGAGATGTTAGTCTCTCTTTAGGTTTAGCCGGCATACCTGATTTGAGCGAAGTTCTACATGTCTCTCGTATGATAGAAATAGCGAGACATTTCAAAATAAGAATCCTCTTTAAAGCAATAGCATCCCCTCGTTCAATCTACTTAATAAGTCAAGCAAAAAAAGATGGTGTAGATGTTAAATGTGAAGTTTCAATCCATCATTTAGTAAAATCAGATGAAGCTTGTAGAGATTTCAACACCACTGCAAAATTAAATCCACCATTAGCTAGTGAAAATGATAGATTGGAGCTGATTGAAGCGCTGAAAAATAGTCAAATTGATCTATTAACGACACTTCATCGACCAAGTTCTGTAGTAAATAAAGAGGTAGCATTTTATGATGCCGCTTATGGTTGTGATGGGTTACATCATGCACTTTCTATTTACTATACAAAACTAGTAAAGAGTGAAATCATCTCCATGAGTAAACTCGTTGAACTTTGCGCTAAAAATCCAGCAGATTCAATAGGGCTTAGTGGAGGAGTGATAAAAGTAGGGCAGAGTGTAAATGCTTTACTTTTTAACCCAAAAGAGAACATTGTTATAAAGCATCAACAATCTTTGTATGATAGTGAAGAGCTAAGTGGAGTTGTCATGATGAGCTTTCAAGGTGAGAAAGTTACTAAATTTAATTGAGTGTTGGATGGATTAAATATAGATATGATAATATTTCAAAAAAATTAAGGAACGCAAATGCTACATGAATATCGCGATATTATTACTCACATGAAAGAGAAAGAGTCTGAGAATGCTCATTTTATGAAAATTTTTCATAAACATAATGAGCTTGATGACAAAATAACAAAAGCTGAAAACTCAGAGTTAGTATTAACGGATATGGAACTAGAAGTTCTTAAAAAAGAGAAGCTAATGTTAAAAGATGAAGCGTATAGTATTTTGATGGCATACAAAAAAGAGCATAGTTTATAATCCATCCTTTTGGAGGATTATAAATCTAAATTTTTCTAAACACTTCTATCTTTTAAAACTTCACTCCCACTCTCCATTATTTGAACTTTTTTATTGAATCAATATAGAGTTTTTCTACTTTTGCTCTTGCCCAATCTGTTTTTCTTAGAAATTTAAGTGATGAACCTATGGATGAGTCCATCTTGAAACATCGTATATTGATGCGTTCTCCAAGCTCTTCCCAGCCATAATGATCAACTAAAATAATCAAGATTTTCTCTAAAGTCATGCCATGGAGCGGATTTGTTGGTTTTTTTTGTACACCTTTTTCTTCTTGCATATTAGCCTCTTTTTGCATAAAATTCTGCTTTGAATTCACTGTATCTATCCTCTAAAATCGCCTCTCTGGCTTCTCTCATAAGGTTGAGGTAGTAGTGAAGATTATGGATAGTAGCTAACCTAAAATATGTCAATTCACGAGCACGAAAAAGATGGTTTAGATATGCTCTTGAGTATCTCTGACATGTAAGGCATTTGCACTCGCTATCAACAGGAGCCTCATCCTCCTTAAAGATAGCACCTTTGATGTTCAGTCTGCCAAAAGAGGTAAAAAGTGTTCCATTTCTGGCATTTCTTGTTGGCATAACGCAGTCAAACATATCGATGCCTCTTTCGATATTTTCTATTAAATCCTCTGGAGTTCCAACACCCATTAGATATCTTGGTTTATTTTTTGGCATATATTTTGTTGTGTGCTCTACTGTGTCATACATTTCGTTGTTTAATTCGCCAACACTAAGACCGCCGATAGCAAAACCATCATAATCAAGCTCGCAAAGTTCAGTTGCACTTTTTGTACGAAAAGCTTTATCTGTTCCGCCTTGAATGATTGCAAAGATATTTTGCTCGCATCCAATGCCCTCTTTTTGCTTCTCTCTAAAGTATTCAATACTCTCTTTTGCCCATGCAGTAGTTCTTTCAATGCTTAGCGCGATTCTCTCTTGCGTTGCAGGAAGAGCAACTAAATCATCAAGTATCATCATGATATCAGAGCCAAGGTTGTGTCCAATGTCTATAACTTTTTTTGGTGTAAAAAAATGTTTGCTTCCATCAATATGGCTACGAAACTCAATTCCATCAGCCTTTGGTTTGCTTATGCCACTAAGACTAAATGCCTGAAAACCGCCGCTGTCTGTTAAGAAGCTTTTAGGGTAAGTTGTAAATCCATGAAGTTTACCCATCTTTGCAACAGTTGCATCACCTGGACGAAGATACATATGGTAGGTATTTGCTAGGATTATCTCCGCGCCTAGTAGTTCAACTACATCTTGCATATCTAAAGATTTAACACTTCCAAGTGTTCCAACTGGCATAAATACTGGGGTTTTTATAGTTGAGTGAGCAGTTACAATGGTGCAAGCTCTTGCATTTTTTGAGGTGGCATCTAGTGTAAATTGCATAATTGTTAGAATCCTATTTATTTTAAAATATGTCATATTATACCATTCTAAGGCTCTTTTATGTAAAATCACGAAAATTGTTTCTACAAAAGGTGTGTTTATGGCAACTATCGGAATGGGTGATATTAAGAAAAATGTTCGTCTTATTATAGGCGAAGTACCATATAAAGTGGTGGAATTTCAACATGTTAAACCGGGCAAAGGTGCAGCGTTTGTTCGTATGAAGGTGAAGAGTTTTTTAAATGGTAAAGTTGTTGAAAAAACTGTTCACGCAGGTGATAAATTTGAAGTTCCTGAAATAACTTTTAAGACTATGCAGTATCTTTATGACGATGGTGAATCGTTCCAATTTATGGATAACGAGTCTTATGAGCAGATTCCTCTCTCATATGATCAGTGTGATGATGCTTCAAAATGGTTTAAAGATGGCATTAGTGTTGATATGATTTTCTATAAAGGTAATGCTATCTCTGTTTCTGCTCCTGAGGTTATGGAGTTTGTTATAACAGAGACTCCACCAAACTTTAAAGGTGATACTTCAAGCGGAAGTAAAAAACCAGCAACTCTTGAGAGTGGAGCGGTTGTTCAAGTGCCTTATCATGTGTTAGAAGGCGATACAATCAGAGTAAATACGGTTGATGGTGAGTATTTAGAAAAAGTAAAATAACCATCTTGGATGTGAGATTTCTCACCTCCAAAACATTTAACTGCACAAATCTTTCAATAACTATCTAAATATAAAAACTTACTATAATTTAAGAGCAGCAGGAATATTGTTTTTTTTGAGTTTAAATTACTTTATAAAAGGATAGTGTTATGGAAGCTTTATCGCGAAGAGTTTTTTTAAAGTATGCAGCAATGTTAGGTTTGGTAACTTGGAGTACAACTCCACTTTATGCGAAAGTGCCAAAAGCAACATTCAAGTATCAAGATATGCCAAATGATGGAAAAAATGTGCAACTTGTACCTATTTTCTTTCACAAACCAAAGAGTGTAAGATGGTTGAAGGCACAATTAATCCAGAGGGTTGGTGTAGAATCTATGTTCAGAAAAAGTAAGTTTTTTACAAGCTATTTTTTGATTCTAACAAAATATTTTTTAATAGTAAGTTGAAGTGTGTTCTAGTTTTCATGCTTCAACAAAAAAATATATTCATAGCTTTATAACATTGTTGAACTCTACTCATTACCTCATATTAAGTCATTATCACTATAATTCAATCTCTTATAAAATCAACAAATAGATATAAAAAAGGTTAATCTCTCATGAGCACCCAGCTATTTACACACCTGCATCTGCACACTGAATACTCTCTTTTAGACGGTGCAAACAAACTCACAAATCTTGTTAAACAGCTCAAAATTCTTGGCATGAATTCTGTTGCTATGACAGATCATGGGAATATGTTTGGTGCTATTGATTTTTACAAACAGATGAGAGAAGCTGACATAAAGCCGATTATTGGAATGGAAGGGTATATCCATAACGGAGATACGCTTGATGACAAAAGTACAAAACAGCGATTTCATATCTGTTTGTACGCTAAAAACCAGATAGGTTATGAGAACCTTATGTATCTCTCATCTAAAGCGTTTATAGATGGTTTTTACTACTTTCCGCGTATAAATAAAAATGAACTTCGCGAGCACTCAGAGGGGCTTATATGTTCCTCTGCTTGTTTGCAGGGCGAGGTTAATTGGCATTTAAATTTGGCAAATGATAGAAATGTTAGAAACGGTGCACTTGGATATGATGGAGCTATAAAAGTAGCAAAAGAGTATAAAGAAATCTTTGGAGATGATTTTTACTTAGAGATTATGCGTCATGGGATTGGCGATCAGCTCTTTATTGATGAGCAGATACTTCGTATTTCAAAAGAGCTCGATATAAAAGTGGTTGCGACAAACGACACCCACTACACTTATCCTGATGATGCTCAGTATCATGAGGCTTTTATGTGTATTGGTATGAATAAACTTTATGATGACCCAAATCGTATGCGTCACTCAGTACATGAGTTTTATCTAAAAAGCCCCGAGCAGATGGCTAGGCTTTTTGCCGATATTCCAGAAGCCATAGCAAATACACAAGATATAGTGAACAAATGTAATTTAGAACTAAAACTCGGAGACCCAATTCCACCCAATTTTAAATTTACACAAGAGTATGCTAAAGATGATGGTTTAGATATTGATAGTGTGGATGATGAAGAGCTAGATGCCAACGCAACGAAAGAGCAAAAAAGAGCTTGGAAAAGCAGTGCTGATAAAAACGATGCAGAGTATTTTATATATAGATGTAAAATCGGGCTTCAAAACAGACTAAAGCATGTGCCGCAGGAAAAACATGAGGAGTATATAGCAAGATTAGAGTTTGAGATGAATGTTATCAACTCCATGAAATTTCCAGGATATATGCTTATAGTTTGGGATTTTGTTAAAGTTGCAAAAGAAAAAGGTATAGCTGTCGGACCGGGACGGGGAAGTGCGGCTGGTAGCTTGGTTGCTTATTCT
The DNA here is from genome assembly GCA_021732045.1 of Sulfurimonas sp. The sequence goes on along the minus strand of JAKFWK010000002.1, from coordinate 167,144 downwards.
CTTGACATCACGGATATTGACCCCATGAAGTATGAACTGCTTTTTGAGAGATTTTTAAATCCTGAACGCGTCAGTATGCCCGATATTGATATGGATTTTATGCAGGCTCGCCGTGGGGAAGTTATTGATTATGTAGTTGAGAAGTATGGACGAAATCAAGTTGCTCAAATCATTACCTTCGGTTCTCTTTTAGCAAAAGGGGTTATTCGAGATGTCGCCCGTGTTCTTGATATGCCACTCTCTCAAGCCGATAAAATGGCAAAACTTATCCCTGATGAACTAGGTATTACACTAAACGGCAAAGAGAAAAAAGGCGAGTTTATAGAGGGAGCTTTTCAAAAAGAGCCAAAAATTGCAGAGTTGATAGAGGGTGATGTAAATGCAAAAAGAGTCTGGGAATTTGCTAAAAAACTAGAAGGCTTAAAACGAAACTCAGGTATACATGCAGCCGGTGTTGTAATCTCAAACGAAGAGCTTTGGAAAAAAACTCCCATTTATAAACCATCCGGCGACACTACATTTGTAACTCAGTACTCACTTAATTATCTTGAAGATGTTGACTTGATAAAGTTCGACTTTTTGGGTCTTAAGACCCTTGATGTTATAGATAACGCCATAAAGCTTGTAAAAAGAAGATACAACAAGGAAGTGAATTGGTATGAGATAAACGAGAATGATCCAAAGGTTTATGAGATTATTCAAGGCGGCAGTACTGTTGGGATGTTCCAGATAGAGAGTTCTGGGATGCAGGACTTAAACAAGAGGTTAAAACCAGATAACTTCGAGGATTTGATTGCGGTTTTAGCACTCTATAGACCAGGACCTATGGAGTCTGGGATGCTTGATAGTTTTATAGAGCGAAAACATGGGCGAGAGGCAATCGAGTACACTTTTGATGCCATGGAGCCGATACTTAAAAACACCTATGGAGTCATCGTTTATCAAGAACAGGTCATGCAGATTGTTCAAACTATCGGTGGATTTTCTCTCGGATATTCAGATATCATCCGTCGTTCAATGGGTAAGAAAAAAGATATGTCTGTTTTTAATGATGAGTTTGCCTCTGGAGCACAAAAACAGGGTTATGATTATAACAAAGCCTCTAAACTCTTTGATTTGATTGAAAAATTTGCCGGATACGGTTTTAACAAATCCCACTCGGCAGCTTATGCTATGGTTACTTTTCAGACTGCGTGGCTCAAGACATATTATCCAAATGAGTTTATGGCAGCGCTTTTAACATCCGATAAAGATAAAACAGAAAAAGTTGTTCACTATATCGATGAAGCAAAGAGAATGGGTATAGAGTTATCCCCGCCAGATGTAAATGACTCCTATTTAGAATTTTCTGCAGTAAATAAAGATGACAGAGATATGATTATTTTTGGTTTAGGTGCAATCAAGGGAGTCGGAGAGAGCGCTGTTTTTTCAATTATAGAGACAAGGGAAAAAGAGGGAGAGTTTAAGTCTATGCAGGATTTTGTAAATCGCATCGACTCATCAAAAGTAAACAAAAGATTTATAGAATCAACCATAAAATCAGGTGGTTTTGATAGATTTGGATATTCTAGAAAGGCTCTTTTAGATCAGATAGAACTTATTGTTGAGACTGCAAGAGATGCCTCTATTGCCAAAAAGAATGCTTCTGGAAGTCTTTTTGGGGATGATACAGAGATAACTACTGTCGAGCTTAGGCTGCAAAATTCCCCAGAGTACGAACTAAAAGAGATTTTGGAGTTTGAGAAAGAGACTTTAGGTTTTTATGTATCAGGTCATCCGCTTGACAAATATAGAGAAAAGATGGGTGAGCTTGATTATACACTGTCGTCTGAACTGCCAGATGTTAAAGATGGCTCTTATGTTGTTTTGATAGGTAAAGTTGAAGATATTCAGAAGAAAATATCCAAAAAGGGAAGCCAGTTTGGGATTGTGAACCTTATGGATTTTCATGGAAACATGGAGATTATGCTCTTCTCAGACAAGCTTGATGAACTGAACGAGATGGATTTGCAAGAACCTGTTGCATTTAAAGCGAGAGTTACTCAAACAGATATGTTTACAAGAGTTAGTGTGAGCAAGATTATGACTCTAAAAGAGGCAACCAAAGAGACTAAAAAAACTAAAAAAGAGACAAGAGAAGTTATAAGGGAGCCTATCCATTTGGCAATAAGACTTGATAGTGACACAAAGATTTTAGATGAGCTCTACACACTAGTGAGACAAAATCCAGGAAACAGAGAGCTAAAACTAACCATCATCTCAAAACTTCAAAATGTCATTATAGAGTCCGCCATTGGAGTTGACGGCAAGATAGTCACACTGCTTGAAGGCAACAGAGCCGTTGATGTTTTGGGTTCTTAGGAGTATAAAATGAGAGATAAAATCAAAGCAAAAGTGGTTGAAATCGCCAATAATCCAAAAACAAAAGAAGCGTTTCTCTCAATGAAACCAAAGAAAAATTTCTGGGGCATAGCTGGAACCATTCTATTTTTCATTGTTCCAGAGATTGTTGCATACATCTGGGGAGCCGAAATCACACAGTTTGCAAAAACGCAACTTCTGGTTTCCCAACCGCTCTTAGAAGAGCAATATTATAAGTTGTTGATAATGGCATTTGAAGATGGAATGAGTTGGTTCAATCTTCTTATTGGTTTTGCACTTTTGATTTGGCTGTTTTTTTAGTGAAAGCAAAAAATTTAAAGCATCTCTTTTACGAATGGCAGGGGGATATTTTGGTTTTAAATATACTTGGAACACCTGCAGCTAAAAGGGATGTTGTAGGAAAAGTAAAAGGCAACCAACTAAAAGTAAGCGTAAAAGCTCAACCTGTAGCTGGTAGGGCAACTGACTATATGGTGGCTTTTTTAGCAAAAGAGTTTGGTATAAAAATATCCGATTTTGAGGTCGTTTACGGACGAGAGAGCATCCATAAACAGCTTCGCATTAAGGCACCGAAAAAACTTCCAAAGGAGATTAAGTATGAATAAAAATGATTTTAATGATGGTTTGCTTGGCTTTTTAGATGCTTCACCTACGCCTTTTCATGCAACCAGAAATATGGCAATGATGTTTGAGAATGCAGGTTTTTTGAAGCTTAATGAGCTTGGCAAATGGGATTTAAAGCATGGAAAGAGATATTTTGTAACTAGAAATGACTCTTCTATCATAGCTTTTACATATACCGGCAGTTTAAACTATACTATTATAGGTTCTCATACTGATTCGCCAAATCTAAAGCTAAAACCAAATCCAATCATAAAAGAACATGGAGTGGTAAAGCTTGGAGTTGAACCTTATGGCGGAATACTTTTTAATCCATGGTTTGATAGAGATTTGTCTTTGGCCGGGCGAGTTTCATACTTAAATAGCCAAAATATTATCAAAGAAACGCTCATAGATGTTAAAAAAGCTATGGCAATTATTCCATCTTTGGCGATTCATCTGGATAGAGATGTGCATATGAGTAAAAAAGTAAATCCGCAAACAGATGTCTGTCCGATTGTTTCAACGGCAGGCGAGTTTGATTTTGAACAATTCTTAAGAGATGAACTTGGTAGAAACGGCATTGATGATGTAGTTGAGCTATATGCAAACGAACTTAGTTTTTATGATGTGCAAAATGCGTCTTTTATAGGATTGGATGATGATTTTATTGCTAGTGCCAGACTTGATAATCTTCTTAGTTGCTATGTTGCAATGGTGGCTATTTGTAGTGTTAGTGACGATGTTCCTATGCTCTTTATTGCAAGTGATCACGAGGAAGTTGGAAGCGGTTCAACCTCTGGTGCGGCTGGTTCATTTTTGGAAAATACACTGCATAAAATGTTTGCTGATTATGATGATTTTGTAAATATGATCCGTTCATCCATCATGATTTCAGCCGATAATGCTCATGCTATCCATCCAAATTTTCCCGATAAGCATGACCAAAATCACGCACCGCGTATAAACGGAGGTGTTGTAATAAAATCAAATGTTAACCAGAGATATGCATCTAACTCCAAAACAGTCTCAAGATTTTTAAATGTTGCTTCATCACTTGGCGAGCCGACTCAAAATTTTGTTACAAGAAGCGATATAGCGTGTGGTTCAACAATAGGACCAATCACAGCTACAAGACTTGGAATTGAGACTGTTGATATTGGACTTCCTACGCTTGCAATGCACTCCATAAGAGAGCTTTGCGGAAGAGATGATGCGTATTCGCTCTATAAAATTCTCTTAGGTTTTGGTGTTTAATGCAAGAGCAAAGCGTAACGGCTGATGAGCTAAATATTTTAATAGAGCAGACATATAAGGTTGAGAGAGAGTTTACTGAGCTTAAAAATTCGTATGAGCTTTTGCAAGATAGTGTTGAGAAAATTGTAGAGTTTTTGCCAAATGCTATATGGGTTTTCAATGAAGACGGTACACTATTTTTGCAAAACTCACAGGCTAAATCTCTTAGTCATTTGGTTGAGCTTTTGGAATCAAAAAACAGTGATTATGAACTTTCGTTCAACTCTCACTCATATCTAATTAAGAGTTCAGTATATAAAGATAAATATATGTTGAGTGCAACGGATATAACGGAGCAAAAAAGAAAAGAGAACCTCGCAACCATGGGGCAGATGGCAGCGCATCTATCCCATGAAATACGAAATCCGATAGGCTCAATCTCGCTTTTAAGCTCAACACTCAAAAAAAGAGTGCTTCCAGAAAATATAGCCATTGTTGAGGAGATTCAAAAGTCAGTTTATAGAATTGAGAGAATTATAAAATCCACGCTTATGTTTTCAAAGGGAGTTGAAACTTCCATGAGTTCGTTTGCTTGGAGTGATCTTAAAGAGTCCATTGATATGGCAATTGGTTATTATGCTTATTCAAAAGATATAGCATTTATATTTCCAGAGCAAAATTTTATGTTAAATGCAGATAAAAATCTCCTTGAAATGCTCTTTTCAAACTTTATAATCAATGCTATAGATGCAATTGAGCTTGATGAAAATGATAGTGGTGTAGTTGAGATAGTTTATGAGAAAAATAAAAATTTTCATAAATTTTATATCTATGATAGTGGTGTTGGCATCGAGAATAAAAAAGAGTTGTTTGAGGCATTTAAGAGTACAAAAATCAAAGGAAACGGACTGGGGCTTGTTCTCTCAAGACAAATAGCTGAGGCGCATGGTGGGAGTGTTGAACTTTTGAGTGGAGAGAGAAAAGGTTTCGAGATAAGTTTAGGGGCATAAATCAATTTTATAATTTTAAAAATATGTTAGAATGCAACACAATTAATATCAAGGAGAAAATATGAGCAGAGAGTTAATAGCGGTTCCAAGAGCAACACTGGATTTTTATAAGTATGAAGAAGATGGACTTACTTTTTATGAGTATAATGCAACAAAATGTCAACCACCAGAACCGATGGTAAATACTATGGTTGGATTATCACTACTAAATGATAAAAATGATAGACTGGTTGGTATATTTTTTCATGAACCTTTTCCACTTTATAGTAAAATTCCACTAACAATCTCGCATGAAGCAGTTGAACTTGAAAGCGGTGACTTTAGAATAACTTTTAAAATTGATTAGTCACATAATTTAACACTTTATTATCTAAATTTCAATAGAATACCCCTTTAAAACAAGGATTTCTATGAAATATTTTTTATCTACACTAGGCTCCATCAAAACAGCTGCAATTATGATGCTTATCTTTGCTTTTGCTATAGGATACGCAACATTTGTTGAAAATGATTTTGGTACTATGACTGCAAAAGCAGAGATTTATAATGCCAGATGGTTTGAGGTTTTGCTCGGACTACTCTCTTTGAATTTAGTCTACAATATAGTCCATCACAAAATGTTCACTATCAAAAAAGCCCCAATTTTTATCTTTCATCTCTCTTTTTTAATTATTGTACTAGGTGCTGCAGTAACTCGTTTTATTGGTTTTGAGGGAACTATGCACATTAGAGAGGGTAATACATCAAGCACTATGATAAGTTCAGATGCGTATTTTGATGTAAATGCGAGAATTGGGGATAAAAATGTCTCAACTTCATCAAAAGTTTATCTATCTAAAAGAAAAGACAATTCGTTAGATTCAACTCTTAATATTGAAAATAAAAAAGTAGAAGTTAAACTACTAAACTATATTCCAGATGCAATTGAGAAGCTTGAAGAGGCAAAATCTGGTGGTTTAGAAGTTCTTGAGATGATGGTAGCTGGAGCTGGTAGCAGTGAACCAATAAAACTTAGAAAAGGTGAGTCATATGAGAATGATTCCATAGTGCTTGACTTTGAGTCTGGTAAATCGTTTCTTCGTCCAGTTATTTCGCTTACTAGCGATGGTGAAAATATTTATATGAAACATGAAATGCCACTAAAGTATCTAAAAATGGATACAAAGCAAGAGGGGCAGCTAGCTCCAACTGAAAAAGAGCTGCTTGCTCCAAGAGTACTTTTTGGAGTAAATGGAAGTAATTTTGTACTTCGTAAATTCTATAAACATGCAGACATGAAACTTGTATCAAATCCAGAAGCTACGGCAATGCAACCAGAAAAAGATGCTCTTGAGTTCAGCATAAAGGTCGGTGATGTTTCAAAAAATGTTATGGTTTTTGGACAATCTGGACTTATGGCAAAAGAGTTTAACACAGAGGTTGGCGGAGTTGTCGTTGGCGTCTCTTATGGTTCAAAAAAGATAGCTGTTCCTTTTGGTGTAAAATTACTTAAATTTGAACTAGATAGATACCCAGGTTCAATGTCTCCTGCGTCTTACGCAAGTGAAGTTGAGTTGATAGATAACGAGCAAAATATTAAATTCCCATATAGAATCTTTATGAATAACATCTTAGAGCATCGCGGATATAGATTTTTCCAATCTTCATTTGATCAAGATGAAAAAGGAACAGTATTGTCTGTAAATAAAGACCCTGGAACACTACCAACATATATTGGCTATTTTCTTTTAGGTTTAGGTATGTTTTGGTCGCTATTTTCAAGAGAAAATAGGTTTTCAAAACTCTCAGAAAAAGCAAAAAAAGCTAGTAAAAATGCAACACTTGGGATTTTACTGTCCGTTGGTCTGCTTTTTGGTTTGACTCCATCTCATGCAGAGGAGTTGGATCCAATCATAAAAACAGTTCTCTCTTTTGATAAGGAGCATGCAGATAAATTTGGCAAGCTAATCATCCAAGATAGTGGCGGCAGAATGAAGCCTATGGATACGCTCTCAACAGAGATATTAGCAAAAATGCACAGAGGCTCATCTGTAGAGATTCAAAACTCAAAGCTAACTCCAAATCAAGTTGTTTTAGGGATGATGATTAAGCCTGAGGCATACAGAGAACTAAAGATAATTTACACAAAAGATGAAGTCATTAACAGACTTATAGGTGCAAAATCTGATGCAAAATATGCCTCTTTTGTGCAATTTTTTCAAAATCCAGATACTTTAGAGGGATATAAACTAGGCGAAGCAGTTGAAAATGCAACAAGAAAAGAGCCAAAACATAGAGACCTTTTTGATAAAGCTGTTTTAAAAATAGATGAGAGAGTAAATATTTCATACTCTGTCTACTCTGGTGCATTGATGAAAATATGGCCAAAGCCAAACGACCATGCAAAAAAATGGTTTCCGACTATTGAAGCACTTCAAACATTTACTCCAGCAGATGCACAAAAAGTAAAAGATATTATGATTGTATATTTTTCATCTCTGGATGGCGCTATTACAACAGGAGATTGGAGTAAGGCAAATAGTGCAATTGAGAAGATTGTAGAGTATCAATATTTTTACGGTAAGTCTCTCATTCCATCTGAAAATAGAATTAAAGCAGAAATGTTTTATAACAAAACAAATATTTTTGAGAAGATATACCCTGTATATTTCCTGCTCGGCTTTATGCTTCTTATATTAAGTTTTGCAAAAATATTAAATCCTAAAATAAAACTCTCTTTAGTTTCAAACATAGCATTAGGTCTGCTTGTTATGCTTTTTGCGGTGCACACCTTAGGACTTGGGCTTAGATGGTACATATCTGGACATGCACCTTGGTCAAACGGTTATGAGTCTATGATTTATATAAGTTGGGCAACCGTATTAGCGGGGTTTGTCTTTGCTAAACGCTCATCTGTGGCTATGTCTTCAACGGCTATTTTGACGGGTCTTATACTTTTTGTGGCTCATCTTAACTGGATGGATCCACAAGTTACAAACTTAGTTCCTGTTCTTAACTCTTATTGGTTGAGTATCCATGTTGCTGTTATAACTGCCAGCTATGGCTTTTTAGGTCTTGGCGCTCTTCTTGGATTTATTACAATCATACTTTTTGCATTGAAAAATAATAAAAACAACCAGCATGTATCAGCGTCTATAAAAGAGCTAAATGCGATAAATGAGATGAGTTTAATGATAGGTTTGGCATTTTTAACTCTTGGAAACTTCTTAGGTGGCGTTTGGGCAAATGAGAGTTGGGGGAGATACTGGGGATGGGACCCAAAAGAGACTTGGGCACTAGTTACTATACTTATCTATGCAGTTGTAGTCCACTTGAGATTTATGAAAACAATTTATACTGAATTTAACTACAGTGTGATTTCTCTGTTAGCTTACACATCAGTTATTATGACCTACTTTGGAGTGAACTACTATCTTGCAGGAATGCACTCATATGCAAAAGGCGACCCAGTACCTATTCCTGATTTTGTACCTATAACTTATGCAATAATATTTATAGTAATTGCACTTGCATTTAGAAATAGAAAATTAGCCTAAAGGTTTATAGTTGGATTTTGTTGGTTTTAAAGGTGCTATCCCTTTTTTAGAGGCTATTCGTAAAAATAACTCTAAAGAGTGGTTTGAGGCTCATAGAGATGAGTATGAGAAAGTTATATTAAATCCATCCAAGGCTTTTGTGGTTGAGATGGGTGAGCATTTGATGGCGCTAGAGCCAAATGTCACTCCTGAACCAAAGATAAATAAGTCTCTTTTTAAGATGTACCGTGATATTCGTCGTATGGGTGCAAATAAAGAGCCTATGAAATCAAAAGTTGGGATTATTATCCCACAAAATGGTTGGAGTGGTTGCAGGCTTCAAAAATCATCTTTTTATATGCACTTTTCTCCAGATGAGCTTTTTGTGGCGGTTGGAGTTAGATGGTTTAACAAACCTATGCTCGATGCTTACCGTGAGTATATAAAGAGTGAGAAAAGAAGAGTTGAATTGGATGCACTATTGCAGAAGATGAATTTGCTTGGATATAGTACTGTTGAAAAAGGATATAAAAAATATCCACGGGAGTTCAATAGTGGTATGAAAAGTGCTGATATGAGCCTATATAAAGGTATGGCAACATATAAAATTTTAGAACCTAGACTTGTAGAAGATGGTGAGCTGTTGATTAGTACACTCTATAAAATATACGAAGATATGTTGCCTTTGCAGCAAATAGTGTATGAGATAAGTTTGAGAGTTAAAGAGGATTAAAGTTGAAAAAAGAGGCAATAGTTTTACTTAACATGGGTGGACCAAATAACCTTGATGAGGTTGAAGTTTTTCTAAAAAATATGTTTAATGATAAAAATATATTAACCTTTAAAAGTGATTTTCTAAGAAGCATATTGGCAAATCTAATCACTTTCAGCAGAGCTGAGAAATCACAAGGAATCTACAGAGAGATTGGTGGAAGTTCCCCAATCGTAAGCCATACCAGGAATCTTGTAGAGAGACTTCAAAGCAGAGTTGGAAACGGTGTTGTAGTTGATTTTGCTATGAGATACACTCCACCATATGCAGAGGAAGCTATAGAGAGATTAAACAGAGAAGAGATTGATAGAATATATCTGATACCGCTCTATCCGCAGTACTCAACAACTACAACAAAATCATCTTTGGAAGATTTTGAAGAGGTCTATTTGGAGTTCGGTGGAGATGCAATACTAAGTGAGATTAAACACTTTTTTCAAAATCAAACATTTAACAGAGCTATTATAGAGCGAATAAAAGAAGCTGTAGGTGATGATCCTTGCTCTGAGTTTGATATTATTTTTTTAGCTCATGGCCTGCCTCAAAAAATAATTGACAATGGTGATGTTTATGAGCAGCATATAAATAGACATGTAGAGATTCTAAGTAATCTACTTAAAGATGAAGGTATGGATTTTCATGAGATTCATCTAGCTTATCAATCAAAAGTAGGTCCAATGAAGTGGCTTAAACCATCCCTTGAAGAGAAGTTAGAGTATATAAGAAACCGCGGCGTTATAATCTACCCTATATCTTTTACAATAGACAACTCAGAGACAGATTATGAGCTAGATATTGAGTATAGAGAGCTAGCGCATGAGTTTGGTTTTAAACATTATAGAGTTTGTAGATGCCTAAACGATAGTGATATTTTTGTTGATGCACTAGCAGAGATATACCACAAGATGCAATAAAACATTATGAAGGTAGTTATATTTGATATGGATGGAACGCTTCTTGATTCCAAAAAAGATATAACAATTTCCATAAACCACACAAGAAAAATCAATCATAAATTGCCACCATTAAGCGAAGAGTTTGTGGTTGATGCCATAAATATGCACGATAGAAATCTGGCAAAACTATTTTATAATAGTGATATTTACCTTAGTGAAGATAAGGCGCTTTTTGAGGAGCATTATGCGGTGCAGTGTGTGCAAAACTCATATCTTTATGGTGGTGTAAAAGAAGTTTTGCATAGATTGGTTGAGTGCAGCGTTAAGATCTCTGTTGCAACAAATGCACCAACTGAGTTTGCCGTTAGGATGTTGAGCCATCTTGGTGTTTATGAGTTGTTTGACATAGTAATCGGATCAGACAGAGTTAAAGCCATCAAGCCAGATCCTGAGATGCTAAACACTATTTTAAAGTTTTACGGTTTTAATAAAAATAGTCATAAAGCATGGATGATTGGAGACAATTCCAAAGATATGTTAAGTGCTAAAAATGCAGGAATAGCTCCAATATTTGTAACTTGGGGATTTAGTTCCAATGGCGTTGGTGGAGTGACTTTAAAGAATCCAAAAGAGATATTAGAGATAGTTTTATGATAGAATAATCAAAATTATAAAAGGATAAATCTTGTTTGATATTGATTTACTGGTAGCATTTGTATTTATGGGACTGCTTTTTTTAAGACAAACTTCTATACTTAAACAACCAAATAAGATTAATTATGCGCCGTTAATGCTTGGGATTGGGGCGCTTAGTGGTGTTGTTCATTTTATGATTCAGCCACATAATAGTGATATTTTTCTTGTATTAAAAGGATCACTCTCTCCACTTTTTGTCTCACTTCTTCTGTATATGATTATGAACATCATGCACCAAACACAACAATCAGAGCAATCAAAGATTCAGTTTGAGTTTACAAAAGCACTAATTGAGCAGATTACACAGTTAAAAGAGTTTGCCTCAGACCTAGAAAAAGCGATGATAACAAACCAAAATGAAGATAGATTGGCACAACATGACACGAGAGAAAAGTTTAAAAAAGATATAAAAGTTCTAGAAGCAATTCAGATAAATCAAGATAAATTTTTAGAGAAGTTTGATGAGATGCAGAGATGGCACAAAGGAATAACAAAGTTGTTTGAGAACTTCACTGAGGTGCAGTTGCCATCCCTTGATGATGTGTTTCATAAACATATAGACATACTTCGTATAACAGAACAAGACCACTTCAACAAGGTAAAAAGCACGCTTCAAAAAGCAGTTGATGACAGAGATGAAATGATTGGTGATTTAGAGGGACTTAAAAATAGCGTGATAACTATTTCAAGCACTGTTTCGCAAGATATTGTAAGTAGTGTTTCAGGTCAACTGTTAGAAGTTGCAAAAATATTTGAGAAGCAACTAATATCTCTTAAGTCCCATACAGAGAGTATGAATACGGCGTTATATGAGAGTGAAAGCAAGCTCAGCGTCATAAAAGAACAGAGTGAAATCATAATGAAACAGATGGTTTTATCGTCTAAAAAGATGAGTGAAATAAAAGAGCAAAACAGTGGATTGCATGACACTTATCATGTTGTAAAAGATTTGGTAAGCGAGATTGAGGATATAAAAACGGATTATGTTAAGGCACAGGCGGAGTTAACTTTTATTGTAAGAGACATGAGATATACAGAGATAAAACATATAGAAGAGATGAAGAGCCAGATAGATGATTTAAGCCATAGTTTAAGCACTAAGATAGAAGAGTCTATAGAAAAACTTCACGAGCATTATCACATAGCTGGAGACAACATAACTGAGAGCGTACAGATACTCTCCAAGAAGATAAATCTGCAAAAAGGTTACTTATCATAATTGTGAATTTTTACAATTATGCTGGAAAAAGATAGAGAATTTTATTTAATATCATTAATAATTATATTAAATCGAATGTTTTGGCAACTATGGTTATCTCTTGCCCAACGCTGTAAGTGCTAGCTTCTTCTTGAGTAACTTTTTTTTCTATTAAATTTTGCCCAATTTCTACTATTATCATACTTGAAGTGTCACGATGTTCTATAGAAATAATTTTCCCTAAAAAGGAGAATCCGCCTGATAATGTTTTTGGCAAGAACAGGGCTTTGGGAGAGCCAGTTTTAAACTTTATACCATCTTTTATCCATAGTATTTGGTCTGAAAGCTTAATTGCTTCACTTTGATCATGTGAGACCATAAGTGTCAACAGTCCAAACTGTTCATGGGTTCGTTTAAGCTCATCCTGAAGCCTTAGTCTGGTGATTGTATCAAGAGATGAGAGTGGCTCATCAAGCAGTAACACTTTTGGCTCTTGAACGATTGCTCTAGCTAGTGCAACTCTTTGTTGTTGTCCTCCAGAGAGTGTTTGTGGATTACGAGAGGCTAAGTCTCTTAGTCCCATAATTTCCAAAACTTTTGTAGCTTTTATTTTATCTGGAGTAGGTTGAGCAAAAAGAAGATTTTCTAAAACACTCATATGTTCAAAAAGTGCATAACTTTGAAACACGAAACCAACGCGTCTCTTTTGCGGTGTTAGATTTATTTTATATTTACTATCAAACCATACAACGCCGTCCACTTCAATGGTTCCACTATCTGGGATTTCAAGACCTGCAATCATTCTCAACAGAGTTGTTTTTCCAATTCCAGACTCTCCAAAAATTGTCCAAAATTCATTTTTTTCAAATGTATGGGATAGTTCAAAATTGATTATCCCATATGCACCATTGAGCCTCTTTTTAATATCTATCTTAATCATCACAATCCACCTAGACGGTGTTTATTTGTTTTAAGATATACAAACCATAAAACCGCAAAAGAGAAGATAAATAAAATCAAAGAGTAAGCATGCGCAACTATATAATTAAGCGTCTCTACTTGATCATATATAGCGATAGATACCACCTTTGTTTCCCCGTCAATATTTCCACCAATCATAAGAACCACGCCGAATTCTCCAACAGTATGAGCAAATGAGATTACTCCTCCTGCAATAAGTGATGGCTTGATGGTAGGAAGAATCACTTTGAGTAGTGTTGCAAGACGGCTTTTACCCATTGTGTAAGATGCTTCAATCTGATTAGTATCTACTCCTTTTAGTCCAGCTAAAATAGGATGGACCATAAATGGAAGACTAAAGACAATTGAGCCAATTACTAGGCCTTCAAAATGAAATGCAAGTTGATGTCCAAATAGTTCTTTCCAAACTCCTCCTAAAAAACCATCTTGACTAAATGCCAATAGAAAGTAAAACCCCAATACTGATGGAGGAAGAACAAGTGGCATTGCCACAAGGGCTTCTATTATTGAAATAAAACGATTACGGCTAAATACTAGATAATAGGCTAGTGGAACTCCTATTATAAATAAAAAAATGGTAGTTATTAGGGCTAGTTTTAGTGTCAAAAGGAAAGGTTCCCAAAATTCATAACTTGAAAAAATATGTTCACTCACTGATATGCCTTAGTAGTTGTGTTATTTACAAATTTAAACTTATTGTAGGATGCTAGTTTAAAACTTGCTTATTCGTATTCTTCGTTGTATTTCTAAAGATATAATGAATTATAGAACAAACACTTAAAATTTCCCTTAATAGTCTATATGCCGATGATAATGTGCATAGGAGAGACGATAGCACAAGCTTGTGAACCAACCTTTAAGTCACAAACAGATGGTTGTCTCTCGAGCGCAACGAGTTGTGTGCCACCTTTAAGACGAAGGATAATCTCTCTATTTTTCTCAACACCGTTAATGGATTCGATTGTTCCATATAAAATATTATTTGTATCATCTAGGTTGGATTGAGATGATACTACAGTTATATCACTTGATTTTATTATTGCATAAAGAGTACATCCTACCGCTAGTCCCATATTTTCTACAGATTTAGTTGTAATAGTGGACAAGAGCGTATCCGTACCGTTTAAAGAGAGGGTGAGCGTTGAGTAAAGACCATTGAGTTGGATATTTTGTAAACTACATGGAAGTTGATTTCGTGCGCTAGTTGTGAGAAAAGTACGACTAAGTATTTGTGCTAAATGCTCAGGATTGTCTCCTGCTTCTGAAAAACGGTCGATAAATTGATGATGTAATTCATTAAGACGATAAAAAGTGGCGATTAGTTCATGGGCATAGAGGGTGAGCTTTGTTCCTCCTCCTCCCTTGCCACCAGTCATTCTCTCGATAAGTGGCTGATCAGCAAGAGCATTCATTCCATTGATTCGCTCCCATGCTGCTTTATAGCTCATTTTCATCTCTTTAGCTGCTGCAAGAATAGAACCAGTTTTATCAATTCTCTCAAGTAGTTCAATGCGACCCAAGCCTAAAAAACTTTGTCCATCTTTAGTGAGCCAAAATCGACCATCTATTTTCATGATATATCCTTAATTTGCTTAATTATAGGATATTTATCCTTTTAAGCTTTATGAATATTATGAAAAAATATTGTGCATATAGATAAATATTAACCATAAAGTATTTTAATGTTAAACATATATTGGGTGATGCCGATATAATTTAACACTCTTTAAAAAGTATAAGTCAAGGAAATCTGTCATGTTTGTTTGGTTATTGGTACTATTATTGCTCATCATTCTAATATACGCAGGTTATAGACACTCTTTTCTACATTCAAATAAAGAAGATAAGAAAATGAACCGAAGTTATACATTTAAATTATAGAGGTAGAAGATGGAGTTTATCAGAAATAATCATGTTTTTAAGGGTCATAGAACTTTTCTTGGTGCGAAATTTGTAACATACGGGGAGCTTGAGCTACCATTAAGATATGAGATATTCAGTGAGTGTAACAGCGGTTTTGATTGGGGAAATAGCTCTTCTGGTTCTAGGCAGCTTGCTTTTTCTATTTTATTTCAACTAAGTGATGAAGAGTTTGCTAGAGAAAACTATATAGAATTTACTGCTGACACAGTTCAAGAACTAAATTATAAAGATTGGATTTTAGTTGCTTCTGATGTTGTAAGATGGATGTCTAATCATAAAAAAGTAGCAGAAAAAGTTCTAGATAATAGTAAAACAGATGAAAAAAATTCTAGAATGCCAATAAATATTAACCTCAGAACATTAATTCCACGAGACACGATACCAAAAAAGAGAGATGAAACATCAAAGAAAAAATGCAATGTTGTCAAAAAAGCATGTGATGAGCTTAAGATAACTCAAAAAGAGTTGGCTTCTATTTTGGAGATTCCAGAGGGAACCGTAAGCAGTTGGGCTGTAAAAAATGAGATTCCACGACTTGGGAAAAAGGCGATAGAGTTTTATGCCCAAAATCAGAAAACCAAAGAGATTATAGATAGTTATAAAAGCTTTACAAAATTGTTAAATGTATCTTGATTTTGCACGCTAAAAATTAATTAAGATTTGTTTTATAATAAAAGTAGGTTTATAAGCTAGCAATCATCTAGCATAAGACCTATTTTTAGGTAGGCTATCATCATACTCAAGAAGAGATAAAATACTTTTTTTATTCATCTTTCTTGCAAAGTCTGTAACACTTATACCTTTGGAATCAACAGCATTTTTGTCTGCTCCATTTTCTATAAGTATTTTGGCAATTTCAACTCTTCCATAACATGTAGCGGCCATTAGAGGTGTAAATCTACTTTTTCTTTTTGTTTCATTTACATCTATTCCATTACTAATAAAATATCTTACAATCTCTATGTTATTGTAAGATATTGCCATGTCAAAAATAGTTACCCCATTGTCATCAAAATCATATATATCTGCCTTGTTTTCTATAAGAAACATAATTAAATCAAGGTCACACCCATATCTGAGTGACATTGCTAGAACTGATTCCCCACTTTCATTAGCTTCATTTATATCAGCACCATCTTTTAGATATTTTTTAATATCAATGATACTGTTGTTATTTAATAATTCAATCCATTTGTTCATGTCAGCAGTATATAGAAATAGTTATTAGTTATATTTTAAGTATAATTCGCCAAACTAAAATTTTAAGTGAGAATTTATGCAAATCATAGAAACGCAAGATGCTTTTAAAGCACTAATTGAAGATATAAAAACGACAACCGCTGGATATAGAAATCCTTTGGCGTTTGGTGTATGTAGAGTAGATTTGGGAAAGATAGAGATTGGAAAAACACTTCAGGCTACTTATCCGGTAATTAATTGGAATGAAAATTTTGGAAGCGCAGCCATTTTTATAAAAGCATTGGCAGAGCAGGGCACTATCGTAGATTTTTCAAAAAGTGAAGTTGTTTGTGATATAAATAGTGAGTTTTTAAAAAGTGCTCTCAACGCTTTTTCTGTCTACTCTGACGAAGCGTACGGAGATGCTCATAAAAATATTCAAGTTATATCTGCTCTCTATAATCAAATTATGAATAGAGGCTCTTTTGATGGCGAATTTAAAGTTGTATTTATCTTTGATGATGAGCCGCTAAAGAGTGTTGAGGCAACTTATTTAAAACTATATGCAATCTCACAAGCTAAAGTTGAGCTTAGAAGCCTAAACCTTAATGGTGCATTTGGAGTACTTCAAAACCTTGCGTGGTCAAACGGTAAGCCAATAGAACTTGATTATCTTCGTGAGTTTGAGATAGAGTTAAAACTCTCAGGTGAATATCCTCATATTGATTTCGTAGATAAATTCCCAAGATTTTTACAACATATCATCCCAGCTGATAATACTCGCATACTAGATACTTCAAAAGTTAGATTTGGAGCACAATTGGCAGCTGGAACAACAGTTATGCCAGGTGCTTCGTATATAAACTTTAATGCAGGAACAACGGGTCCAGTAATGGTTGAGGGTAGAATTTCTAGTTCGGCTATAGTTGGAGCTGGAAGCGATGTTGGTGGTGGTGCTTCAATACTGGGTGTACTTAGTGGAACAGATGGAAATCCAATTACGATAGGTAAAAATACACTTCTAGGTGCGAATTCAACCTGCGGAATTCCTCTTGGCGATGGCTGTATTATAGATGCTGGGTTAGCTGTTTTAGCAGGAACAAAGATACATATCAACGATGAAGAGATATCCGAGATTCAGGCAGTGAACCCAAAAGCAGAGCTATCAAATATAATGAAGGGCAGTGAGCTTGCAGGGTTAAATGGGCTTCATTTTAGACAGAACTCTCAAACTGGACTTTACCTTGTTCAAAGAAGTATAAGAGAAGTTAAATTAAATGCAGATCTGCATTAGTAGTTTATTTTAATAATAATAGTTTTAGTTTGACAAAACTATAATAGTCATAGAAAGTCATAAAGTTTCTATGACTAGAAATATACATAAAAGGATTTGTTATGAATATCTCAAATAATATTTCATCAATTCAAGCTCATACCACTATGCTTAATGTAAGTGCCAACAATGTTGCAAATGTTAATACAGATGGGTTTGTACCAAGTGATACAAAGATTCAAGATTCAAAAAATTCTGTAACACCAAATATCAGAAAAGCAGACAGTAATGGTTCGCTTAAGAGTCAAACTGATTTAGCAAAAGAGATTCCCAATCAAATAATTGCAAATAGAGCAGTAGATTCAAATGTTGCAGCAATAAAAACATACGATAGTATGCTTGGCTCGCTTCTTGATATAAAGGCGTAAAGTTTAAGTCAAGCAAAAAAATAGGTAATTTATTTTATAGCTAGCGTGTAATTATATTTAGGCTTTTTAAATTTCTTAGCATTTCGCTGCTAATATCAAAATTTTCTTGTTCTGCTCCAAGCTTTAGAGTACTAAAAATTGGTTTGCCTATAACAATTCTTCCTTCAATGTTATCTTTTTTAGTTTTTATTCCCCATACATTATGAAATACAATAATTTCATTATTATATACTCCAGCATAAAGAACTATATGTCCTTTTTTATAAAACAGTGTCTGGAATGGCACAGCACTATTTTTTATAGTCTCTATCTTCTCTTCGTCTGTTAGATTTTTTAGCGAGATTACTTTACCAATTTTGCTTTGTTGAGATGAATTTCTTGGAAGCCATATACCAAATGGAGTAAATAAATCTCTCATCATTGATGAGCAATCTCTCTGTTCATATATACCACCCCAGCCGTAGTTTGTCCTTGATACCTCGCCTACAATCACGCTTAGGTTATCTCTATTTAATTTTAATATATTTTTAGTTGCAAATTTTTTTAATATTTTTGATTCTAGATATAGAGGTTTTGAATTTTTATATGATGAAATTGTTAGAATTGTGTAAGACTCTCCATTTTCTGATATTAATGGAAAAAGCATACCAACTTTTGATTTAAATAAAAATTCACCATCATCGCCATAAATAGGAATATCCTCTTTTGTTATGCTTATTTGATCATATTCTTGCAGTGCATGACTTATATCATCTTCTATTATTGCAAATTGATCAGTTTTAATCCATCCAGATGCAAAGCTACTAAAGACATATGCCCACTCTTTATCTAGGGAGTAGTGAGATATTAAAATTGGCTCATTTGCGTGGATTGAGCTATTTTGAAGATAATCAAATGGAAAGCCTTCTCCTGCTATTGATGGATTTTTAAGAAGAGGTTTTATTGTAGGAAATGATCTTAAACTACACTCTTTGGTAGTTATCGCATTTTCATTAACAGTTGCAAATGATTCAAAATTTGAATTTAAAAGCATCTCGTCAAAAAAAATCTGCTTTAAAGGCTGGAAATTTTCACCATAACTTTTTTCAGCACGATAAGCATTAAATGGCCATTTTATGGACTTTAAATCCTCTGACGGACTTTTACTATTCCATACTCTGAAGTAGTTTTGTTTGTATCTGTTTTGTATAGTATAGATTGTTTCGTTAATGTCAAGATCTTTAAGATAAAAGTTTACATCTTGGGGTATAGTAGTTAGATCTTTAATTTCTAATTTTTTTGAAGTTTGGGATTTATCTATCATCTCATTTTTTGTTGAGTTGTTATCTCTATCTATGAGTATTTCTTTGATTGTATTATTTTCAATTTTACTTATATTTTGGTCTTTTTCTTCTCTTGCTATCTTGTTAGAATTCACTCTTTCTATCTCAACTTCTCTGTTAAGACAGCCAGTAAAAATGAAAATAGATATAACTAAAATAATATACTTCAAAATAAAACCTTTTTAATTGACACTGCCAAATTTGCTTACAACTTTACCAATGATTTCTATCTCTGATATATGAAGCGTTTGTTTGGAGTAGACTTGATTGTCTGAAATTATATCAACTTTGTCGTCTATTCTTTTTTGAAATCTCTTTATAAAAAGTCCAGATTCGGTTTTAAAAGCAAAGATACCACCTTTTTTAAAGTCTGTCTTGTTTTTGTTTACAAAAATTATATCATCATAACTAAAAGTAGGTTCCATTGAGTCGCCAGACACATTTATTGCCTCAATGTACTTTAGCTCTTTTTCTCCGCCAAGCATGAATACAAACTCTCTTGGTATCTCAAGTCCTTTTGTCTCTTCATCTTGAGCATCAGCTCCACCACCAGCTGAAGCGCTGATATTATTAAAGTATTTGATAACAAAAAATTTATTTGTTGCCTCAACTAAACTCTCTGGAGATTGACCGTAGAGTAGCCAGTTTATGGAGATTGATTTAGTTGCGCAAAAATCAAGAAGTTCACTAAAAGGAATCTTGTTTCTCTTTCTCATTGTTGCAAAGTTCATTTGTGATATTTGCAGTATATCTGCTATATCCTTGTCAAAAATCTTTTTATCACTGAATTCAGTAGATACGATACTCTTAATCTCTTCGACTATATCTGAAAAACTTTTCATTTTATCTCATTTCAAAATAGCTCTTATTGGCTGTATTAGTAGAATTATAATACTATTTTTGTATTTAGTCAAAAAAAATATGACAAATTGCAATATTTTTTAAAATATTTTTAGAATTTCATATGATATGTGAATTAAAAAAATATAAGGATTTGTCATGGTACATATTATAGAAAATGCAAAAAGTTTATTTGAGATATTTGAAGCTAAGGTTGAAGTGTTTGCAAGTAGATTATTTTAATAAGAACCAATCCAACTAGACTTTAAAATATAAAATTAGTTGGATTTGGTATTGTAGAGGTGTTTAGATTTTAGACTTTACAAATGTTTCCATCTCTAAAACTATCTCAGCGATAGTTCCCTCGCCACTTATGACTTTTAAGATATTTTTAGCATTGTAGAAATTTTGAATATCCACTAGTGGATCAGTGTAAACTTTCATGCGATTGTCAAAGACTTCATTGTTGTCATCAGCGCCACGAGCACGACCCAAAACTCTATCTCTAGCAGTCTCTTCGCTTACAAAAACTTCGATTACGCTAACAAGCGTAACGCTGCTCTCTTTAGCTAAGTATGCATCTAGCTCATTCATCTGCTCTGTGCTTCTTGGATAGCCATCAATCACAACAACATCAGTAGGAGCTTTTTTGATCGCGCCAACAATTGTCTCAATTACTATAGCTATAGGAACAAGATTTCCCTTAGAAATATATGACTCTATCTCTTTGCCTCTCTCGCTACCACTTGCAACTTCTGCGCGAAACATATCTCCAGTTGAGTAGTGAGTGATGTTGTCATTATTTGCAGAGATTAGCTCTGCATCCGTTGTTTTTCCTGAGCCTGGGGCGCCAATAATTAAAAATAGTTTTTTCATTTTTTTCTCCTTTTGAATTTATTTATTAATGTTATGCATTTTTGTAAAAAAGAGCGCAACATACCTTGTAATTCTCGAAAAACTCGTTTTTCGTAGCTTTATGGGGTTGGAAGGGACGGTAAGTCTCTCTCACTAAAACGGACTTGTTCGTTTTAGTGGTTATTTACTGACATCGCGAAGTCTGATATGCAAATCTCTAAGTTGAATAGCATCAACCTCACTTGGTGCTTTTGTAAGGATACAAGAAGCTTTTTGAGTTTTAGGGAATGCTATAACATCGCGGATACTCGATTTTTTCAAAATTAACATCATGAGTCTATCAAATCCGATTGCAAAACCGCCATGTGGAGGAGCGCCAAACTTAAGCGCATCTAGTAAAAAGCCAAACTTTTCTCTAGCTTCTTCTTCGCCGATTCCAAGCAGTTTAAATATCTCTTCTTGAAGCTCTTCTTTATGGATACGGATACTTCCGCCACCGAGTTCTGTGCCGTTTAAAACTATGTCGTAAGCGATAGATTCTATCTCTTCAAGGTTCTCTTTGTTTGTATCTTTTGGCATCGTAAATGGATGATGCAGTGCTTTTATCTTTCCATCTTCAACCTCAAACATTGGGAAATCAACAACCCACACAAACTCAAATCTATTTTCATCTATAAGGTTCATTTTCTCGTGTTCTGCTATAAAAATTCTAAATCTTCCCATATAATCAAGCACAGTTTTTTTCTCACCTGCACCAAAGAAAACGACATCACCAACTTCAAGCTCAGTTCTTTCTATGATTAAATCAATATCTTCTTCGCTGAAAAACTTAACAAGTGGACCCTTTAGTCCATCTTCTTTGAGTTGAAAATATCCAAGCCCGCCAGCACCAAATTTCTTTACAAAGTCCTCAAAACTACTCATCTCTCTTTTTGAGAAAATGAGGTCAGCTTTCGGAACTCTAAGAGCTTTTATGCGATTTTTTTGTGGATATGAAGCAATTTTTGTAAAAATTTCATTGCTGCATCTCTGGAAAATATCAATAACATCTACCATTTTGAGGTCATATCTTAAGTCAGGTTTATCAGAACCATACCACTCCATAGCATCTTGATAGTTGATGCGGTTAAATGGTGGTTTAACTTCAATGCCACACGCACCAAACATAGCGATAAGCAAATCTTCTGCTACTTTAATGACATCCTCTTGATTACAAAAACTCATCTCAACATCTATTTGAGTAAATTCAGGTTGACGATCTGCTCTTAAATCTTCATCACGAAAACATTTTGCTATCTGAAAATATCTATCAAATCCGCCAACCATTAGAAGTTGCTTGAAGAGTTGAGGAGATTGCGGAAGTGCGTAAAACTCTCCGCTGTGAACACGAGATGGAACCAAATAATCTCTAGCGCCCTCAGGAGTTGATTTTGTCAAAATCGGTGTTTCAACTTCTAAGAATCCATTTGCATCAAGAATGTTTCTTGCTGCAATAGCTGCTTTTGAACGAAGACGAAATGATTCGTATAGATCAGGATCTCTGAGTTCTAGGTAACGATACTTAAGCCTTGTCTCTTCGCCAACACTTTTGTCGCCAATAGTAAAGGGAACTGTAGCACTTTTGTTCTCGATTATAAGTTCATCTACAACAACTTCAATTGCACCAGTCTTTAGCTTAGGATTTACTAAACCCTCGCCACGATGACGAATTTTACCTTTTACAATTAGGACAAACTCATCACGAACACTATCTGCAATCTTGTGAGCATCGACATTATCTGTTGGATCACAAACAAGTTGAATCAATCCGCTTTTGTCGCGTAAATCTATGAAAATAATACCACCATGATTACGATGATTGTTTACCCAGCCGGCTAAAACAACATTTTCACCTACATTTTTCTCGTTTAATTCTGCACAATAATGACTTCTCATAATAATAGAGTCCTATAAATAATTTTCGCGATTGTATCTAAATAGGACTTATTGAACAATTAGAGCTACTTTATTCTTTTTGTTCTAATTAAAAATAAGTTAATTATTAAGTTAATGGCGATATAATCGAAAGCAATAATATAAAAAATAGTAATTTAAGGCAAAGAGATGAAGCAGGATTTGGTAAATTTTCTTAAAAAACAAAAAAAATATTTACTAACTATTTTTTTAACAATTAATATTCTTTTTGCTGTGTCTAAAATTTTTATATCCGAAAAAACATACGACAATCACGAGGAGAGATTCGCATATCAGCAAGCTAAAATATTAAATACCTATATGAGTGAATATAGGCACTATTATCAAGCTCTTTTTGTGGATGGCAGATTAGAATTAAACGATAAAACATTACCAGTGCTTCCTGCATATTCATCAACAATAATAGGTAAAAATTTTTCAAATAATAATGATTTTAAGATAAGCGTTAAAACGGTGTCAGACAATGCAAGAAACCCGCTAAACAATGCAGATGCTCTTGAGTTGGAGGCAATTGAAAAATATAAGAATAATCCAGACTTAAAAGAGACATTTAAAAAAATAGAGAAAAAAGATGGAGATTACTATCTCTATACATCTGTTTTAAAAATTAAAGAGTCATGTTTAGTATGCCACTCCAGCAGAGATAGTGCACCTGCATTTATAGCAAAAAAGTATAGTGGTGCGTTTGGATATAAGCTAAATGATGTTAGAGGAGTTGTAAGCGTTAAGATTCCAACAAAGCATATTGGCGAATTCTTTCTCGTTCCCACTCTCCTGAGTGGGAATGCATATGGTCATCATAATTTTTCGATGTCAATTAGTCCCTCTTGATCTGCATAATTCCTAGCACTACTATATCTCCAGTGTATCGGTTCATCCACATAGCCGCGTTTTACGGGATTATTGTGGATGTAGTTGATCCTCTCTATCATCATTGCTTCACTTTGAATTAGTTTAGGTGCTATCCCCTCTTGCCACAATTGGTATATTCTATCTGTTTTGTGCGCTTTTTTATAAAACATCAGCTGATCGAGAATAGTGGTGACATTTTTTGATTTGAGTAAATCGATGATATGTCTTGCCGTGTATTTTTTGAAGCTTTCCATTGTTTTAGATAGATTATCACTGCTTATAATTAAATGAAGATGATTTTCGAGGATAATATAAGCGTATATTTTTGCATTATCTGCTTTTTGGAGGTATTTTAAACACTCGAAGATAATGTCAGTAGTTTCAGTACGTGTGAAAATAGGTATCCAGTGAAGGACGGTACACGTGACGAAATGCGGATGTGTCGGTTCAAATATTTTGTATCTGCTTCTACCCATGTGAGTATTGTAGTGGTAAATTCTTTAAAGATGCGAAGAGTGTATGCATTCCCACTCAGGAGAGTGGGAACGAGGGATTTTAACTCTTTTACAAAAGAAAAATAGTATTTATTTTTTACTCAATATTTATAATCATGATGTAGAATTTGCCATATCACTCTAAAGGATTTTCATGTTTTCACGTTCTACTGTTTTAATAACCTTTCTTTTTTCAACGCTCCTCATCTCTGCTTCGCTTCCTGATATCAAGATGCCGGATAACGGATTGTCTTTTCAGTTAATCGAAGGGTATCAGGATTATAAGGTGGTTGCTACGCATTATCGTACCGACAAGAAGGAGCTGCGTTATATCTTAGCGAATCCGATCGCTCTAGAGGCACTTATGGCGGAGAAGAAGCCGCTTCCAGAAGGAAGTAAAATCGTCAAGATCGGCTGGAGTGTCAAGCCTATGGCAACGTTTCCTGATGCACTCGAAGCAGATCAGATCCAACGGGTCGAATACATGGTTAAAGATTCAAAAAACTATGATCAAAATGGCGATCATTGGGGATATGCACGATACGTTAAAAAAGGGGATGTGTACGTACCGTATGCAAAAGGTTCGGCAGAATGTGTTGCTTGTCATGCATCGGTAGCTGGGGATGATTATCTCTTCACACGTTTTCAAAAGATGCATTAGACCTCTTATATAGCCTGCTTTTTCGTTCAGGGTGAACGGGAGCCTTGGGCTAAATGTCCATTTTGAATATTTTTCTTCTATTATACATTTAATATGTATAAAATATAATCAACAATATGTTCCTAGTATTTCTAAAAAATAAGATTTAATTGTCTTATTTTTATACAATTAAGTAAAAAAATCCCACTCATTCTATTTTATAATGTCCTTATCATTTAAAAAGGAAAAGAAATGGCATACTTAGAACCTTCAGAGTTTGTTACAAAAATGGTTGATTCAGGTGAATCTAAAGTCTATATGTCCACAAAGGATACATTGATTAGAGCATATATGGCAGGTGCAACATTAGCCCTTGCAGCAGTATTTGCAATTTCAGTTGCAATGCAAAGCGGTTCACCATTAGTTGGTGCGATATTGTTCCCGGTTGGATTCATTATGCTGTATCTCATGAAGTTTGACTTGTTGACCGGTGTCTTTATGTTGGTTCCATTAGCGTATCTTGATAAAAGACCTGGGGTAACGATTGGTCAGATTTTAAGAAATTGGGGACTGGTTGGTCTTGGTAATTTTGCGGGTGCGTTAACGGTTGCCGTTATGATGGCATATATTTTTACCTTTGGTTTTGACACGGATGGAGGAGAGATCGCTATAAAAGTCGCTGGTATTGGTGAAGCTAGAACATTAGGGTATCAATCACATGGAGTTTCAGGTTGGTTTACGGTATTTATTCGCGGTATGTTGTGTAACTGGATGGTTGCTATGGGTGTTGTCGGTGCAATGGTATCTACGTCAGTCAGCGGTAAAGCAATCGCAATGTGGATGCCGATCATGCTGTTCTTCTTTATGGGGTTTGAGCACTCTATTGTCAACATGTTTTTATTCCCGTTCTCATTGATCATGGGCGGTAATTTTACGATCAGTGATTATCTACTATGGAATGAAGTTCCCGTTGCTCTTGGTAACTTGGTAGGTGGTTTAGCATTTACAGGGTTAACGCTTTACTTTACCCATATCAAAACGGGTGCAAAAAGAAAATTATAATACAAGGATCCACAATGACAAAATTAGAAATGACAGAAGAGATTTTATTTTCAAAAAAAAGTTCAGGTCTCTCTTGGGATGAGATTGCTGAGAAGGTTTCTTTAGGATCGGTTTTTATTACATCGGCTTGTCTTGGAAAAAACAGTTTGAAAAAAGAGTACGCAGATAAACTGTGTTCTCTTTTGAGTTTATCCGATGAAGTCTCAACCGCATTACAGGCATACCCGAACAAAACGTGGGATTTCACCATCCCTCAAGATCCACTTGTGTATCGTTTTTATGAGATCGTTGGGGTGTACGGTGATACAATCAAAGAATTGGTTGGTGAAAAGTTCGGTGATGGAATTATGAGTGCTATCGATTTTTCTATGGACATAGAAAAAGAAGAAAATCCAGCTGGGGATAGAGTTAAAATCACCATGAATGGAAAATTTCTACCCTATAAATCTTGGTAAGGGATAGTAAACAGATTTTGCAAAAGAAATTAACGATCTCAATTTCTCAGTCGACATCTAAAGGTGTCAAAGAGGTTAACCAAGATTTTCATGATACCAGAATACCGACTGGACACCAGTTCATAAATAAAGGTATCGCAATCGCTATTGCTGATGGGATCAGCAGCAGCGATGTGAGTCAAGAAGCAAGTAAATTATCTGTTAATTCATTCTTGGAAGATTACTACAGTACTCCAGAAGCATGGTCAGTACAAAAATCAGCAAAAAGCATCATACAGGCGATAAACTCATGGCTCTATGCTAAAAGTCGCCAAAGCGAATACAGATATGATAGAGACAGAGGATATGTATGTACCTTTAGCAGTCTGATTCTCAAATCAAATACTGCGTATGTTTTTCATGTTGGTGATGTTCGTATTTATCAATTAAGAAATAATGGACTTGTTCAAATTACTACAGATCATCGGCTATGGATATCGAGTGAAAAAAGCTATTTAAGCCGTGCACTTGGAATGGACAGTGAAGTCTTGATCGATTATGAAAAATTCAATATTTTAGAAGATGATATCTATTTACTTATGAGCGATGGTGTTTATGAATTCTTAGATTCCCAAGTAATCATCGATATTGTAAGCCAAAAAGATGCGTTTGACAATTCAGCCCATAAACTCATAACGCTTGCTTCTAAAAATGGAAGTGACGATAATTTAACGGCACAAATCATTCGTATCGATTCTATTCCCCCCAAAGATGTCACTGAGTTGTATCAAGAATTGGATGATAAAAAGCCAGCACCTATTTTAGAGCCCAGAAAAAATTTAGATGATTATATAATCGTCAGAGAATTAAGTTCGAGTCATAGAAGCCATGTTTATTTAGCCGTTGATATTCGAACCGATAAAAAGGTTGTTATCAAAGTTCCTTCGATTGACTTGAGAGATGACAAGGTATACCTTGAGCGGTTTATGATAGAAGAATGGATTGCAAGACGTATTAACAGTACCTATGTTTTAAAGTCGTATCCACAATCTAGGCCAAGAAACTATTTATACACAGTGTTTGAATACATAGAAGGACAAACGCTTGCACAGTGGATGATAGATAACCCTGACCCCTCATTAGAAGAGATAAGGATGATCATAGAACAAATTGCCAAAGGTTTGCAAGCACTTCATAGGCAAGAGATGATTCATCAAGATATCAGGCCGGAAAATATACTCATAGATAAAAGCGGAACGGTTAAGATCATAGACTTTGGTTCTACTAGAGTCGAGGGGATTGAAGAGATCAATTCTTTGATAAAACAAGAACACATGCTTGGTACATTTCAATACTCAGCACCAGAATATTTTTTACAAGATAGCCTGCTATTTTGTCCTCTTTTGAGTATAGCCCTCTTGCATCATCGGCAAATTTTCTTATTATCTCTGAGATATCGCTTATGTATTGCTCTTGAGTATCCTCTTTGCACTCTATAGCAACAAAAAAATCATCTCCCCCAATATGTGCTTTAAAAAACTCTTGAGATAAATTTTTTCTCAAAATATCAGCAAAGAGCTGTATTGCTCTATCACCATTTCTAAATCCATAAACATCATTAAATGCCTTAAAATTGTCCAAGTCAAAGTAGCACAAAATATAGGGGTTACTGCTTGTATTAACTTCGGATATATACTTCTCTATCATGCTGTTTCCAGGAAGTTTAGTGAGTGGATTTTGCTCCACAGCATAAATTAGGTTTTGCTCATTCATAATAGTAATTATTGCCCTAGCAGACAAAAAACCAAAATATTTTGAGTTTTTTGTAAGTACGATTCCAACAGATTCAGGATTATTTGAAAAAAGTTCTATAATAGTTGATATATTGCAGTTTATCTCAGTGATGCCACAAGGCTGGATTATATTTTTTAATTTTGACTTTTTTATACTACTATTTAGCATAAGTGATCTGCCGTATGGCGAGTATACAAGCTCTTTTATCTTACTTTCTTGTAAAATTCCAATAGGTTCATTATTGGAATTTACAACAGGAACAACCACTATCTCTGGATTTTTTTGAAAATACTCCACTATAATATTTAAATCTGTATCAATAAAAAATGGTTCTTTTTTATCCAGATTTGCTTCTATCTTGCAATCGCTATTTGTAGATCTTCGCTCACTTTTCAAAATTTTAGAAATATGTGGATACTCTACAAAAATACTTTCTGCATTAACAGTTGGTTTTTGTACTAGATAACCCTGCACAAAATGGCAACCTATATCTCGGCAGGCTAGAAGTTCCTCTTTTGTCTCTATTCCCTCAGCTATAACTTTTATACCTAACTGAATGGCAAGATGCGTAATACTTCGTGCCATTAATTTTTTCTTAACATCCTTGTTGATATCTGCAAGAAAAAATCTATCTATTTTTATGATATCTGGTTTACTGTCATAAAGAAGCTTATATCCAGAATAACCAACTCCAAAATCATCTATTGCTATGCAGTATTTTTCACTTCTGTAATGAGCCAATATAGCTTCCATATTTGAGCTGTTTGGTATCTCATGTCTCTCTGAAATTTCAAAGCATATACTATGCTTGTCTATGCCATAAAGATTTAACAGCTTACTTGTGTTTCCTTGCCCAAAATTTGGCATCTCAAGAAGTCTGTTATCCAGATTATAAAAAAGTTTTATACCCTCATAATCACTGATTTCTGTAAATTTTCTTAATGCTTTCTTTCTCAGTCTAATATCAAAAGAGTAAAGCATACCATCCTTATATGCTCTATCAAATAGAGAAAATATCGATTTGAATCCAGCCTCTTCATGATTTCTAAGAAGTGCTTCAACTGCAAATAATTTTCCAGTATGTATATTCAGAATAGGTTGAAAAGCAATATCTAAAACCTCTAGATTATTTATCCATTTTTTTGATAGGTCATTTTTCATATTGAAAGTTTAGAGCTAATTTATTTCAAAGAGGTTACAACATAAATAGAAACATCACCTGTCTAAAATCATAACCTTTATACCGTGAGTTTTTGCAACTCTTTTCACTCTCTCAATATATCTCTCATCATCTTTGCCAACTATAAGCGCAACCACTGGCTCTTTGTTTGTTACATCCGCATAGTAAAGTGCTTGACCAATACTCTCTGCCCACTTTTTTGCAAAGTCTACCTCTATGGCATATTTATCGGTTAGGCAATCAACCCTTGTTCTATCAAACAAGACATACTCCATAGTTCCTTTAAGCTCATTACACATTTTGGTTTGATAATATTTTTCATCGTGTGTTTGTGTATTTTGATTTTCAAAATAGGTGCTACAACCACCCAAAATACAGATAATAATTGCAACAATAGCAGAAATAAATGAGAACTGTTTTTTTGTCAAAATTGTTTTTTACTTAGAGCAAATATCTTCAAGTAGTTTTGTCTGCTTTTTTGCCTCTTCTAGTCTTTGTCTATTTATTGAAAAAGCATCAAGCGCTAGAATCAGAAAGAGAGAAATCACAATAAATAAAATAGTTATAAAAAGGGTAATTGGGGTTTCGAGATAAGAGAAAAATTTAAAAGTTATAATGGCACCAAAGAGCAAAACTGCCCATGATGCTCCAAGCAAAAAACCTATAATTCTATCGAATATATCTTTTTGCATTTTTTTGTAGTTTTAGTGGTTATCTTCAACAGTTATTGCACTACCTAAATAAACATAAGTTAGCATCATGAAAATAAATGCTTGAAGAAACGCCATAAAAGTAAGAAGTGCGTATGGAATCATCGGAAGAACCCAAGGGGCAAGCATCAAAATAACCATCAAGAACATATCATCACCCTTAACATTTCCAAATAGACGGAAACTAAGAGAAACTAAACGAGAAAAGTGAGAAACTATCTCAATTGGGAACATTAACCAATACAACCACCAAACTGGACCTAAAAAGTGTTTGAAATATTTCACAACACCTTGATGACGGATACCCTCAAAGTTATAGTAGATAAACACAGAGATAGCAAGAGTTAAAGCAAACTCTAAAAATGCTGTTGGAGCTTCAAAACCAGGAACAACACCAATAAGATTTGCAATACCAACAAAAAGACCGATTGTAGCAACAAGGGGAAGATAACGACGAGCAGCTTCTGCTCCCATTACATCCGTTCCCATTTTAAGAACACCTGAAATGTATGCTTCCATAACATTTTGAGCTCCTCTTGGAACCATCTGAAGATTTGACATAGCCATTCTAACAATTACTAAAGCAATACCTGCAGAAAGGAACATGTGTGTTAAATATATAACTGTTTTATATGTTTGTGGATCAATGTGGTGAGATACTCCAAAAATAGTACCTACAAAAGTAAACAACTCAGGCATATAAGCGCTCCCTGTCTTAAATAAATTGCGCAATTATATTGAAAATTGGATTAAACTTTTATAATAGATATAAAAAATTATCTATTTTCTTTTCTTTTCTTTCATCTTAACATCTTTTGCGCTGTAGTTTCTTCCAGCTATGCTCTCTAAAAACACAGTTGCGTATGAACCTTTAGGCAGAGTAAAAGATAGGTTTAACATGGTCTCTTTTCTGATGTATTTACAATCAATATCACTCGGATAGATTAAGGCCTCTCTTCTTTGTCCTTTTTCTTGTAAAAATTCATCATCATACTTTACTTCTATCTCTCTTGCTGCACCTTTTGCACGAATAGTATCTCTTCCACATAAAAGCCCAGTAACAACAGCTCCCTTCATTGGAAAATCTTTGTTTGGAACTAAATTTGGAATTGTTAATTTTTTATCACTTAGCTGATAAACATCTCCACTCAAGAGAACTAATTCAGTGCTGCCAAGCTCTTTTGAGAGAAGAACTCTCTCTCTTAACCACTCATTAAAATGATAACTTTGATAAATTGAAATTAGAAAATTTTTAAGCTTTGCATCCTCTACAAAGAGCTCCCCTTTTATCATCTCATTTGCTTGGTTTATACTATCTGCATCTCGTCCAAATCTCTGATAACCAAAGTAGTTTGGAAGCCCTGTTTTAGCTATCTTTCTAGCAATTTTTTCTATTTTTCCAGCATCTATATTATCAACCTCATGAAGATTTATGCTAAATCTATTTCCAGCCAAATCTCCCATTCTAATAGAGTGAGAGTGTCTTATTGTGCTAAGTATTTTTATCTGTTTATGTTGAAATTTTTTAAGTAAATTCTCGTATTTTGTCTCAACTGAAAGATACTGTGAAGTTGTGGCATGTTTATCTTTTAGTCCTGCATAACCTATTTTTTCCGCTGGAATCGCTAAAAATTCTGCGAATATTGCTATCATGTCCCAAGTAGTTAGCTCAACCTTTGATACATGCAAAATCAGATAGTTTCCTCTACCTAAAAACCCAGCAAGCGGTATCTCATCTACTACGAAATCTCTCTCATTTTGATAAAATTTAAAGTTAATATCTTGCGTACTTTGCAAATACTCTCTGTTCATAATTGTAAAAATTTTAGCTCCTTTGAAGCAATCGATATATCTTTTTTAATTGCTACTTTTAACTCATCCATTGAGTTAAATTTTTTATTATCTCTTATAAAAGAGACAAAACTAATCGCCGCTTTATCTTTACATAAAACTTCACCGTCAAGAATATGGCTCTCTATAGCAAAACTCCCATCCGTAGTTACTCTATGTCCGACAAATGAGACAGATGGATGCAAATGCTCTTCATCATCAATACGAGTAAGCGTTGCATAAACGCCTTCTTTTGGCACAAGGTACTCTTTTGCTTCTATATTTATAGTTGCGACTAGCTCTTTTTTGCCTATGCCCTGACCAGAGACAACACCGCCTTTTAGAGTGTAATTATGCCCTAAAAAAGCGTTAGCACCTTTTATGTCGCCAATCTGAAGTTTTGCTCTTATCTTGTGTGAGTGAACAGAGTCTCCATGAAAAGCTACTTCTTTGATAACCTCAACCTCACCATCAAAAATATTTTTTAAATCTTCAGATGAGTATTTTCTATTTTTCCCAAAGTGAAAATCATATCCGACCACTATTTTTTTGAGTCTAGGAAACTTCTCTTTTAAGAAAATCACAAACTCCTCTCCGCCTAAGTGACGAATCTCATCAAGTTCAAGATAGAGTATTGGGTATTGCGAAAAATGCTCTCTTTCTCTCTTTGGAGTAAGATTTGCATAGCCTGTTTCAATAACCACAATTGTACCATCTTTGTCCAGCGCCTTAAAAAGCTGTTGGTGCCCTATGTGCATCCCATCAAACCCGCCAATTGCAATAGAGGTGCTATTTTTTATATCTTTCAAACCAATACTCCTTTATTTGAGCAACTACTCTCCATAATGCGACCACATCCTAAGCACTCTCACGACTTTATCGCTCTCTCTTACTTCATAAACTATTCTATGTTGGATATTTATTCTTCTTGAGTATGTGCCATTTAAATTTCCAGCTAACTTCTCGTAAGACGGCGGATTTTGAAATGGATCTTTTTTAATAATCTCAATTAGTTCTTTTGCTTTTTTATCTAAACTGGCACTAGATAACTTTTTAGCATCTTTTAATGCCAATTTGCTATAAAGTATTTTATTAATTACCACTCTATATCTTCACTAAATTCGCTATCATCCGACTTCATCGAATCTTGTATGGAAGATGCTAAATTTGGTATAGAATTTAAATATAGCGTCTCTTCTATCGCATTCCAATCCTCAAGGGAGAGCATCACGACATTATTTCTTTTTCCTGTTATAAGCACAGGCTCATGACTTTGCGCAGTTTCATCCATAACATTGTAAATATTTGCTCTAACTTCGCTTGCCGACATTACTCTTATCATAGAGGTGCCTTTTCGATTAATTTTGTAAATTGTACTTAATATCGTACGCTATGTCAAGTTGCTAGTGCCATGGCGCAACTTCATGCGTTTTGATTTTTGTTTCTATACCATCTACGAAGCCCATACAAGCTTATCAAAATCCAGATAAATTCTATGATAAAATAGGCGAGATTCCAGTTATACAAAAGTGAATACAAAATAAGCAGTGAACCCACAGCATTAAAAAACGAATACAAAAACCCTTTTGGGTCTATTTTTTCGCTTTGGAGTAAAAAATATACTACCACGACTATAGCTACTCCTAAGATACCGATGATATCTATTGTTAAAGTATCCATTTTTTTATCTCCGTTTTCTAGATATTAAATCAATCAGCAGGCTTTTGATTGGCCTGCTTTTGGTTGTTACGTGGTTTACAACCCATTTTGTATTGCCTGCTTAATTATCGGTGCCACTGTGTTAGGGGTAATATTTCGTTCTTGGCAATACTTCGTTTGAAGCCAAATCGAAAGTTGTTTTCGCCCTTTACTTGCGTTGCAGCCGCAACAGCACAGAGCAATATTTTCTCTTGTAATGATCTTGACATTGTTGATAATATGTTCCCAGCTTGCAGCTGTTTTTTTGGAGATTTTTGAAAGTGTAAACTCAACACCACAATAAACGCATTTTTTGTCTCGCTCTCTTACCTCTTGCTCCAACCATAATGGAATATTCCAGTTATTTGCCATAAGTTCATTCTCTTTCTATACACATAACTATCTACTAAACAGCTATTATATACAAAATAAGTTGATTTGCTAGAGAGAAGCACTCACGGTATACCGCCATCCGTGTTTCTTTATACTTACGCTAAAGCCGTAACTCTCTAGCACCTCTTTTAATACGGCAGGTTCATAAAAATTGGCAGGTTCCCCAAATACTCTTTCCATAAAGCAAACGCTCTTGCCCAAAAAAGTGCCTCTGTCAAAATCATAGATGAAAAGCCTTCCGCCATCTTTTAGTACTCGCACTACTTCGCTAAGCGCGGCATCTATGTCATTGAAATGATGCAGCGACTCCCCCATAAAAACGGCATCAAAACTGCTATCTTTAAACGGTAGTGCTTCTGCTGTGCCTATGTGAGTCTCCAGATATTCAGGGGCGTACTTTAGCATACCCTCTGCTGGGTCAACGGCGACATATTTGAGGGTGTTGTTGCATCTGTAAGCGAACTCGCTCATCACTCCCGTGCCTGCGCCTATGTCTAAGACACTCTCTTTATCGGTAAAGCCATGCAAAAATATACACAAATCCTCTAAGATTGGTTTAGAATATATAATAGAGCCGAAATGTTTAAAGACGAATCCAAGGTTATTAAAAGGCATCATAAAGTATTGCGATTTATCATATTTTACTTCTCAAAAAAGTAACAATACTCCAGATTTCCCTCTTTTCCTGTTAGTTTTGAAGGAGATTTTTTAACAAGTTTCCATCCTTTTAGTTTACACGCATCTTCAAACTTAATCATCGCTTGAAGTATCGCTTTTTCATCTGTCACGACACCGTTTTTGTCTCTTTTTGCTTCTCGTCCCACTTCAAATTGTGGTTTAAAAAGCAAGATAATTTTATCGTTTGAGAGTCTGTCAACATCATCTAAAATGTGAAGCAGGGAAATAAAAGCGACATCGCTGACTACCATATCAAATAGTTTATCGCTCTTGAACTCTCTTATGTCGCACTCTTCGTATGAGAGGACTCTTTTATCGCTTTTTAGAGTTGCATGTAGTTGCTCTCGCCCAACATCAACTGCCGTCACTTCAGCAACTCCCTCCTCCAATAAGACCTGTGTAAAACCGCCTGTTGAAGAACCAATATCAAGTGCTGTTTTGTCTTTTAAATTAATATTGAGTTCATCCAAAAAAGTGCTTAGCTTAAAAGCTGCACGAGACACATACTCTTTATGCTCTTTTACAACAACCTTGTCGCTCCCCTTTAACTTAAGTGAACTCTTAATAATCTGCTCGCCATTTACGCTCACAAGTCCATCTTTTATGATGCTCTGAGCTCTGTTTCTGCTTTCACACAAACCGTTTTCTACTAAAAAATTATCAAGCCTGCTCAATCTTACTCCTCATCTGCTGTTCACTTAAACACTCTACGCCTAAACTAACTGCTTTGTCATACTTGCTTCCAGCATCTTCACCGTAGATAACAAAATCTGTTTTCTTTGAAACTGAGCCAGAAACCTTTGCCCCAAGATTCTCTAAAATCTCTTTAATTGCATCTCTTGACTCACTCATACTTCCAGTTAAAACAACTGTTTTATCTTTAAATGGATTTTCTGATGCCTCGACTCTTTGTTGAGGCTCTATTGGTTTTAAAATCTCTTGAAGTAGTGCTATCGTATCTTTGTTTACTCTTACAAACTCCAAAACAGACTCTGCCATCTCTTCGCCGATGCCATCACATAAGACTATCTCATCTTTTGTTGCATCTACAAACCCGCTTCCAAAATTACTGCTTAATGTTTTTGAGGCAACCTCTCCGATATGCTCAATTCCCAAAGAGTTTACAAATCGCCAAAATTCACACCCTTTTGCGCTCTCTATGGAGCTGAGTAAATTTTGAGATTTTTTCTCTTTAAATCCCTCTAACACTAAAAGATTATCAAGCGTCAACGAAAATAGATCTACAACGCTTTTAACCAAACCTGAGCTAAAAAGTGCTTCGACTATTTTATTTCCTAGTCCATCAATATTTAAGCAAGATTTTGAAGCAAAATAGATGATTGAGTTTATAACTCTAGCTTCGCATCTAAGGTTTTGGCACTTCAAAAGCACACCTTCGTCTAGCAGTTCACTTTTACAAACTGGGCAGAAAGTTGGTCTGATGTATTTAGCCTCGCTCCCATTTCTCTCATGAGTTAAAACTTTTATAATTTTAGGAATCACATCACCGCTTCTGAGGATAATTACTTTGTCGTTTAGGCGAATATCTTTTCTGTCGATCTCATCAAAGTTATGCAAAGTTGCCCTCTCAACAACCACACCATCAATATTTGTTGGCTCCACGAGTGCAACTGGGGTAACAACACCAGTTCGTCCTACTTGAAGAGTTATATCTTTTACAGTTGTTATCTTCTCAATTGCCGGAAATTTATATGCGACAGAAAAACGAGGATTTTTAACAGTGTAGCCCATATCTATTTGAGCAGATATCTCATCAACTTTTACAACCATTCCATCGAGCATCATCTCATAACCGTCTCTGTTTGCACACATCTCATCATAAATAACTTGAATCTCTTTGGCATCACTGCAAGTTGCACTTAGTGGCGGTTTTTTAAATCCAAGAGAGTAGATATAAGCCATCTTTTGACTAAGCAGTTTATGCTCTAGTGAATTTTCCCCAACTCCATAAGGCAAAAAAACTAAATTTCTTGAGGCTGTTATGCGTGAATCAAGCTGCCTTAAACTACCAGCCGCAGCGTTTCTTGGATTTGCAAAAACAGCTTCGCCATTTTTTGCTCTATCTTGATTTATCTTCTCAAACTCATCTTTAAAAATAACAACTTCACCACGAATCTCTATTTTTTCTTTATACTCTATTGTCAGCGGAACCGAGCGAATAGTCTTTACATTTTGCGTGATAAGTTCACCAACTTCTCCGTCGCCTCTAGTTATCCCCTGAGTTAAAATCCCATCTTCATAGATAAGGTTTAGTGATGCTCCATCATATTTTGGCTCACAATAAAATGAGATATTTTTATCTAGTTTGTAGGTTTTGGTGAGCCATTTCTCCAAATCTTCAGAATTAAAAACATCTTCTAAACTCCACATACGACTAAGATGGGGCGCTTTAGTAAATCCATCAGAGATGCTGTCTCCAACTCTTTGCGTAGGAGAAGAGTCCAAAATATGCTCTTTGTGGGTACTCTCATATGCTAAGACTTCATGGTAGAGCTTGTCATAAATCTCATCAGTAGTTATTGGATCATCTAAAACATAGTAGTGATACGAGTAGAGATTTAACTGCTTTACTGCTTTTTCATACTCTTGATTATTCATTTTTTATGCCATTTTTTGTGTATTTTGAAGAGTTAATATTGCTAGGCCAAAAAGGTAATATTTTCTCTAATAATTTAAATTTTTAAGGTTGATTATATCAAAAATGTCTATTTTTAAACCTTAGTGTCCAACCAAACTCTCTTTTTGTATATGTAAATATAGACGATTCCTTTTATGAGCGTTTCAATGTTCATAATCATAAAAATCACAACAATTTCATATCCCATTTCATAGGCAATATATGATGGAATTACTCTAAAAAACCAGAGTGAAAAAAGGTTTACAAATAGCGTTGTTTTAGTAGCTCCAGCACCTCTAAGTGCCCCAGAATAGACAAACATTATGGCAAGTGGAATCTGTGCTAAACCAACCAATATCAGGTACTCAGATGCGACCGCAATTGTTGCGCCATCTTTTGTAAAAAACCCAACCAAAAACTCTGGAAATATTATAAGCAAAGCACCGACACTTCCCATAAAAACATAAGCAACTCTTCCACTTATGATGCCCATATTGTAAGCTTTTTCTTTATCTCTTGCCCCTAGATTTTGTCCAACTAGCGCCATTGCAGCTATAGCAAAACCAAATCCTGGCATAAAAGCTATCCCCTCAACGCGAAGACCAACTTGATAGCCTGCAAACTCTGCGGTTCCATACGCAGCGATAATTGCCACAAAAAACAAAAATGAGATGCTGGATATTCCCCTATCAAGCGCGGCGCTCCACCCAACGCTAAAGACTCTTTTTATATCTTTAAATCTAATTATTGGAATCACATTTAGCTTAGAGTGCGGTTTTTTGATAAGCACAATATATGCAATAACACTAAAAATATAAGCTACAACTGTAGCATAAGCAGAGCCCTCAATTCCCATGGCACTAAATCCATAGTGACCAAAAATAAAAACATAGTTTAAAAAAGCATTAATTGCCGCGGAGACCAGTTTTATGTAAAGAGAGTGGGTCGTGTCTCCGGCCGCCGAGAGAGCGTTGTACAAAAGTGTATCAATAAATATAAAGACAATGCCAAGAGAGAGTATCTTAAAATATAGTGTGCCCTGATGAACAACATCAGCCTCTGCTCCCATAATTGAGTAGAGATATTCACTTCCAAAATATCCGCCAATAGTTACAAATATGGACAAAATAATAGCAAGAATAGCAAGCGAGTACAAAAGTGCTGACGCTCTCCTTTTTCTCCTTTGTCCAATAAATCTCGATATTAAAGCATTTCCACCAACAACATAAAGAGTCATCAAAACATTTATAATCATCATAAATTGCATACTCATACCAACTGCAGCTATAGCTGAGACGCTAATCATACCGACCATTAACATATCTATGAGAATTTGCGAGATATCCACTAGATGCTTGAGGGCCGCTGGGATTGCTATCGAAAATACTTTTTTAGTGTCATTTGAGATTAAAAAAATTGTGAAACCTCTTGAATGGCTAGTATAAGCTCATCTTTTGTTTGAAAATGCAGCTCTTTTTTGTCTCTTACTTTCTCTTTTGGTAGAGTAAAATCAAAAACTAAAACGAACGAAGTTATATTTACCTTATCCTCATTCATATCGGCCCACTCTAAGCTCATCTCGGCAATCTCACCATCAACATTTACAACTGCAGCAGGATAGAGTCTAGTTAATTTACTTAGATCTATATCACCTATTTTTGACTTATAAATCATCTTTTTCCCCATTTAAATTTTTACTCATCTCTCCATTTTTCATTTTCCAAAATGCTAAAAATCCAAATATAACACCAGCAACTGTAAATAGTGTTCCTAAAAAATCACCTCTCTCATAAGCCACTGCAATCCAACAAACATCAGCAAAAAGATAAACAATAACAGCTTCATATATCTTCCCCTTTAGGGTCAAATATGCTCCAACATTTAAAAGCAATCCACCAATAACAGCAAATGTAATCAATATATATCCTTAATCTTTTGAGTTTTCATTACCCATGAAAAGTAAATTCCGCCA
This sequence comes from Sulfurimonas sp., assembly GCA_021732045.1. The sequence continues at coordinate 127,689 of JAKFWK010000002.1, read as the reverse complement.
ACTAAAAATCCTACCCCAATAAGTACAGTGATAAATTCCAAAGAGTGATCACGCGTTGCCAAAAATCCTATCATAAATGATGTTGTAGAAGCTGAACCTAAAAAAAGCATATCATTATAGGCAACGATTCTGCCATAATATTTTTGTTCTATATTTTTTTGAAGAATCGTGTATGTATATGACCAAAGAGTAGTAGTAAAAAGACCAACAACAACACTAGCAAGAAGTGACATATAAAAATCTTTCATTAAAAAAGCCCATAACCAAACAGCTAGTGCTTGAAATATAAATATATAAGCCACTCTTTTATTATTAACCCATCTACTTAACAAAATAGGTCCTATGACTAGCCCCAAAGCTCTAGAAGCGTGCAAAAGCCCTAGGGCCAATGATGTTGCAATCACTGAAGCATAATATTTATCAACCATCAACACAACTAGGGCATCAAAAGCCGTTAAACCAACAAAAGCATGAACAAGCATGAGGTGAATTGCATAGGGAGATTTTTTAAGATATTTAAATGTATCTCCCATCATTTTTATTAAATTTTCACTGCTTCTAAACATTTCTATTTTTATCTTTGTATTGTAAAGCAAAGCAAATCCTACCATAAAGATAAAAGCATCCAAAATAAAAGCTGTCTTAATTCCAAAAAAGTAAACAAAAAATCCACTTAACGCCATTCCAAGAGTATAAGAAAATGACCAAATTATAGAGTGAAGCTCATTTGCTCTTTGTAGTTTTTCACCACTAAGAAATTTTGGAAGTAGTGACATCTCTGTTGTAAAGTAAAAACTAGCGGCCGCCATCTTCACGAATATCAATACATAAAGCAACCATAAATCAGACATATTATCTATAAAAACCAGAGATATAGTTGCAATAATTTCAAAAGATACCAGAATCAACATAAGCTTTTTTGGTTCCATCCTATCTATTATCGAACCTGAAATAGGAGCTTGGACAACACCCGATAAAAAGTGGAGCATTGCCACAAATGCCACAACTTCTGCGGATACTCTCATCTGTAATAGTAAAGTATAGATGGCAACATTGCTAAACCATGCACCAAAATATGATATTAACTGAATAGTCGATAATCGTCTAAGAATAGACTCTGATTTTAATAATTTTATATATTCGTTCATAAATGCAAGATTATCATAAATAGTGCAAAATTTTTATTGCTTAAAAAAATTAAAGTATTTATTTTTTATGCCGATGTGGTTACTGTATAATTTTCTCTAGTAAAAAAAGGGGTAGTCATGGATGGCATAGCAAATGTTGCAAAACAGCAACAAACACAGTTAAGTTCACCTCAAACTCAAAACAAATCTCAAGTTGAACAAGTTAATCAGGTTCAAAAAAGTGATAACCATGTTAAGGAGCAACAAAAAGGTGGTTCTGGTTTAAAAATAGATTCCAAAGAAGATGTTCAAGACTTAGTAGCTAAATTAAATAAAGCCCTAGCTCCAATGAGTACAAATATTAAGTTTGGTGTTGATTCACAAGATGTATTTTATGTATCAGTTGTAGAATCTGAAACAAGTAAACTACTAAGAAGATTTCCAGCGGAACAAGCAGCTGATTTTCTTCCAAAAATGCAAGAAGTTACTGGGATACTATTTGATACAAAAGGGTAATAAAAGCTCTTTTGTATCCGCATTTATTCTTTTAAGATTTATCTAGCAAAACTCTGCACTAAATTATATCAGAGACTTACCCTCGCACAACTAACTCTCTTTTAAACTCTTTTGTTGTAAAATCCCAACAATTATTTATTTTACAAGGGCTGTTATATGAAAAAAAATGTTAAAAAAGTAGTTCTGGCTTACTCTGGTGGATTAGACACAAGCGTAATCTTAAAATGGCTTCAAGACGAGTATAAATGCGAAGTTGTAACTTTTACTGCGGATATTGGTCAAGGAGAAGAAGTTGAACCAGCTCGAATTAAAGCGCTATCTTTAGGCATTAAACCTGAAAATATTTTTATTGACGACTTAAGAGAAGAGTTTGTAAAAGACTATGTATTCCCAATGTTTAGAGCTAATGCCATCTATGAGGGAGAGTACCTTTTAGGAACCTCAATTGCAAGACCCCTAATTGCAAAAAGACAAGTTGAAATCGCTCATATCACTGGCGCCGATGGCGTAAGTCATGGTGCAACTGGGAAAGGAAATGATCAGGTTCGTTTTGAGATGGGTTATTTAGGCAAAGATTCAACGCTGACAATTATCGCTCCATGGAGGGAGTGGGATCTAAACTCAAGAGAAAAACTTTTAGCATATGCGGCAGAACATGGAATTCAGATAGAGAAGAAAGGCAAGAAATCTCCATACTCTATGGATGCAAACCTGCTTCACATCTCATACGAAGGTGGAATTTTAGAGGATCCAAACGCAGAGCCAGAAGATAGCATGTGGCTTTGGACTACAAAACCAGAAGATGCTCCAGATACTCCAGAGTATATCACTATCGGCTATAAAAATGGTGATCCAGTCTCGTTAAATGGAGAAGAGCTCTCACCTGCAACAATGCTTGCTACACTAAATCAAATTGGCGGAAAACATGGAATTGGTCGCGCAGATATAGTAGAAAACAGATTTGTAGGAATGAAAAGCCGTGGATGTTATGAGACTCCAGGTGGAACTATTATGATTAAAGCTCATCGTGCAATTGAGTCAATTACGCTCGATAGGGAAGAGGCGCATCTAAAAGATGAGTTGATGCCTAGATATGCAAAACTTATCTATAACGGCTTTTGGTTCTCTCCAGAGAGAGAAATGCTTCAATCTGCAATTGACAAATCACAAACAAATGTATTTGGAACTGTAAGATTAAAACTCTACAAAGGGAATGTAACCGTTGTTGGTCGTGCATCTGAGTATTCACTTTTCAACCCAGAGTATTGTACTTTTGAAGAAGATTCTGTATATAATCAAAAAGATGCCGCAGGGTTCATTAAGCTCAATGCACTGCGTTTTATAATAGCTGGTAAAGCTAGAAAAAATAGAAAATAAAGAACCAGGAAAAAAATATGAGTATCATTAAAATAGATATGAATTCACCAGAATTTCAAGCCGAACTAGAGAAAACAATTAAATTTACAGATAAAGTCATAAAACAGTTCAACTGGCAATATAATCCTATGGCAGAGATAAATGAAGGTGTACAACTTGGACTTGCTAGAAATAAAGTAATGTACAACAAGAGATTTTGTCCATGCTATATGGTTGAAGAGGTCGATGGAAAATTCCAAAGTACAGATAACAGAACATGTCCTTGCACTATAGCGATTGAAAAAGAGATTCCAGAAGATGGTGTGTGTCACTGTCAGATATATTGTACTCCAGAGTACGCGGAAGCAAAAAAATTAGAGCTTGGAATGGAGAGCGCAGTACACCAACACTCTCGTGGTCTAACAAAAGAAGAGTGCCAAGTATTAGTAAACAAAAAAGAGCTGGATAGCGATGAGCTTGAGTCACTGCTTGAAGCTCGTGCTATTGGCATGGTTGATTTTAAACTAGTAGATGTTCGCGAGCATATGGAGTGGCAAATGGGCCATATCGAAGGTGCAGACAAACTTATACCAACAAGCAGTTTTTTTCCAACGCTCGATGAAGCAAAACTAAGTAAAGATGAAAACATAATTGTTTATTGTCATGTTGGCAGCAGAAGCGCTCACTGTGCAAGAATTTTAAGAGATATGGGTCACACGAAAATAGGGAATTTATCTTATGGTATTGTCTCTTATGGCGGAAAAATAGAGAGATAAGGAAAAAGATGAAAGTATTACTGATTAAAGATGTAAAAAATTTAGGCAAAGCTGGTGAAGTTAAAGAGGTTAAAGATGGATATGGTAAAAACTTTTTAATCGGAACAGGTCTTGCAAAACATGCTACAACTGAGATATTAGCTGGGCATGTTGCGCAAAAAATTCAAGAAGCTAAAGATTTAGAAGAAGAGATTGCTTCACTAAAAGAGATAGCAAAAAAACTAGATAAAGCTAAAATAGTTATCAAAAAGAAACTTGGTCAAAATGGTCATCTATTTGGTTCAATTACAAAAGATGATATTGCCCATGCTTTAAACGAGCAACACAACATAGAGATTGACAAAAAACACATAACAGATAAAGCCGCAATTAAGACGATTGGAGAGCATAGCCTAGATTTTAAACTTGGACATTCGATACACGCAACAATTCATGTTGATGTTGTAGGCGAATAGAAATGATTGAAACAAACTCTTTAGGTTTCAATAAAGAAACTGGCTCAAAAGCTGGCTTCGTCTCTCTTATCGGTCGTCCAAATGCTGGAAAAAGCACACTTATGAACTCTCTTCTTGGAGAAAATATTGCGATGGTTAGCCAAAAGGCAAATGCAACAAGAAAAAGATCAAATGCAATTGTAATGCACGAAAACACGCAAATAATATTTGTTGACACACCAGGACTTCACGAGAGAGAAAAAGTGTTAAATCAGTTCATGCTTGATGAAGCACTAAAAGCCATGGGTGATTGTGATCTAATTGTCTACCTTGCTCCAGTTACCGACAATATTGAGAATTATGAGAAATTTTTAAAACTTAACAACTCCAAGATAAAACATATTATTGTACTTAGTAAAATAGATCAAGTATCACAAGATAAACTTTTCAAAAAAATTGCCCAATATAATAAATTTTCAGACCTTTTTGAAGCACTGATTCCAATGGCCGTTCCTAAAAAAGTTGGTCATAAAGATCTACTAAACACAATATCGAAATTATTGCCTCTCTCTCCATTTCTATATGACCCAGATGATTTAACGAGCGAACTTGTTCGTGATATCTATGCTGGCTTTATCAGGGAAGGTATTTTTGCAAATGTAAGTGACGAAATCCCATACGAGTCTGATGTTTTAATCGAAAAAATTGAAGAAGACAAGAGGCTGGATAAAATATTTGCAACCATTATTATCGAAAAAGATTCTCAAAAGGGAATCATGATTGGTAAAGGTGGTGAAACCATAAAAAGAATTGGCAAATATGCCAGAGAGAAGATAGAAGCACTTAGCGGGAAAAAAGCCTTTCTTGAGTTAGAAGTTAGTGTCAAAAAAGGGTGGAGTAAAGACAAATCATTTTTAGAAGAGATAGGATACAAGTCATGAGAATAGTTTTTTTAATTTTAGTCAGTTTATCACTTTATGCTGGTGATATTTTAACAAATTATAGGCTAAACGGAATAACCGACATAGAAAAACAGATGGATATGGAACTTACAAGTGTTAAGTATTGGAGCGACATCGTTAGAAGCAAAGATACATCTTTTGGGTATCTTGAGTCATACTCAAACCTTCTTATATGCGACAAATCCGAGCAAACACTGGAGTTTTATGCTCAAGAGCAAAATGGTAATTTTAAATTTAAAAAGAGATACAACGCTTTTACTGGCAAATTAAAAGGCGACAAAGTAAAAGAAGGTGATCACAAGACTCCCATAGGAATCTATACGATAGTCAATAAACTCTCAAAAGATACACAGTTAGATCCATTTTATGGACCATTGGCATTCGTGACTTCTTATCCAAATGTATATGACACATACAAGGGGAAAAATGGCTCAGGTATATGGATACATGGTCTTCCAGAACAAGAAAATAGAAACGAATTCACAAGAGGTTGTATAGTAATAAATAATCAAAGTATTGAGTGCTTAAATAGAAATATTGATATGGCAAAAACTCTAATTATTATTGACGATGTTAAGACAAAACAAAATGCACAAAAGGAAGTTTTTGCATCAATACTATCTCAACTTTATGCGTGGAGATATAGTTGGATTTATGATGAGTTGGACAATTATCTTAATTTTTACTCTCAAGACTTTGTGAGAGAAGATGGGGTTGCATTTCAGCAGTTTAAAGATTATAAAAATAGAATTTTTAAAAAGAATGAGAGAAAAAGCATAGTATTTAATGATATCAATGTTATTCCATATCCGAACTCTTCAAATATCTATCAAATAAATTTTAAAGAGTTATACAAATCTGATTCATTCAAATTTAACGGTGAAAAAACTTTAATTATAGAGCTTGATAAGAATAAAAAAATAAAAATACTCACAGAAAAATAAGATATCATGAAATCTATCTTATTAAAAATGCTTTTAGTATCTATTTTTTTTCACTCAAGTGCTTACGCTCAAATTCAGCTAATAAAAAAAAACAACAATGATTCAAACACGACACTACTTGTTATAGGTGGTATCCATGGCGATGAGCCAGGTGGTTATTTTGCTGCATCAATTCTAGCATCACACTACAGAATTAACTCGAAAAATCTCTGGATTGTTCCAAACTTAAATCAAGAAAGTATTCAAAATAACCAAAGAGGCATTAATGGAGATATGAACAGAAAATTCTCTTTAATTGATGATAAAGATAAAGATAAGCAAATTATTCAAGAGATTAAAAATATTATATTAGATAAAAATGTATCTTTAATTTTAAATCTTCATGATGGGCATGGGTTTTATAGAAAAACAGGCAAAGGGAGCATATTTAACCCTAATGCATGGGGACAAACCTGCGTTATTGATCAATGTATCTTGAATAAAGATCAGCCATTTGGTGATTTAAATAAAATAGCACTTGATATTAAAAACAGAATCAACAACAAGCTAATAGAGGACCATCACAGCTTTGATGTTAAAAATACGAATACAAAATTTGAAGATGAAGCCATGCAGTTGTCTTTAACATACTTCTCAGTTAACAACAACAAACCAGCCTTTGCTCTAGAGAGCAGTAAAAATCTCTCAACTCTGTCTCAAAAAGTTTTCTATCATCTCGCCGCAATAGAAGAGTTTATGCACATAATGGGGATAGCATTTAGTAGAGAATTTGATTTAAATGAAAAAACACTTGACAATATAATAAAAAATTATGGGATTTTAACAATAAATGATAATTTTAATATAGATTTATCCAATATAAAAAAATCTTTAAGCTTCATTCCACTAAAATCAAAAGATAATGTATTTAAGTTTTCTAGCCTATTAGGGAGTGTTATGCAAATTGATGATAGTTTTGTTGTCTCGATTGGCAATCAAAAAATAACGACACTACAAGCGCAATATTTTAAGATGAATGAAAGTTGTATGCCAAAATTCAGTGCTATCGTGGATGACAAACTTATTTCATTAAATAAAGCTTCAGATATTTTTGCAAAAGACGATTTAAGTATTATTAAACGAGATGGTTATCGCGTAAATATTATTGGATTTACCTCAAAAGGTTCTGTTGATGAAAGCGGTATAAAAGTAGGACTTCAAGATATGGATAAGAGATTTTCCGTAGACGAAGATGGCTTAGTTTATAGAGTTGAATTTTATAAAAATAATGAATTTTGTGCGATGTCTAAAATTCATTTTAAAGGGGATCTTAAATAATGAGTAAAAAAGAACATCACTCTTTCTCCAATGTACTTTCTGTTAATCCGTATAAAAATTCATATGTATCAGCGGTAGCCAGTTTTTTAAATGAAATCAATCTACCACAATATAGTAATGAGCAATATGTAATATCTTATCTGAACACAAGTGGATTTATCAATAGTCATATATCGATTAGTAAGAACATTCCAACCGAAGACTTGTATGATGCTATAAACAATAAAGCATATGACGAACTAGGTCTAGATCAAGCAATAACTTATCAAATTCAATACATTGAAACATTTAATAATCTAGATGAAGACAATAGGGTTTATCAAATATTCATAGCAGATCCATTAAGTATTGAAGATACTTTTAGAGGCACTATTGAAAAAGTTAAATATATTGATTATATTATTCCATCTCCACTGCTGTTTAAATCACTTTATGCAAAGGAGATTATTGAAGATATTGGGACACACTGTTTTGTATACTTTCAAGAAAATGACACTTCTATTACAATCTACAGAGAAAAAGAATTTTTATACACAAAATCCATAAACTTCTCTTTCAGGCAGATGCATGAGAGATTTTGTGAACTATATGGCGAATTTGTAGAGTATGATGAATTTATTAGATTTTTAACATTTGAAGATTTAAAAACTACAAATAGTCCTTACAAATTAGACACACTTAGATTATATAAAGAGATATTTGCAAATATAAGCGATATTTTAACTTATGTTAAGAGAGCTCTAGATATTGATAAAATTGATATTATTTATATAGATTCTCAACTAGATAGTGAATCAAAACTAGATGAGATAACCGAAGTAGAACTCGGGATAAAAAGTAAATATTTTAATTTTGACTATGGTTTTCAAAATTCCAATAAACATGTAGAGCATATACACTATTTAATGCATCTTTATACAACTCTTGGGAAAGAAGATAGATATGAGTGTAATTTTACAACATATCACAGACCTCCAAAGTTTGCAAAGAGAGAGAGTGGAAAAGCCATACTTCTTGGTGCCGCTGCACTGTTTGTATCATTTTTATACCCTATTTCATACTGGACATTAACATATGCCCAGACTATGCAAGAAAAATTGTTGGAAAATAAGTACAACGAGACACATAGAATTAAAACAACAACAGAAGCTATTATTAAAAGTATTGAGGCAGATAAAGAGAAAGTATTAACTATCTTAAAAAAAGAGCAAGAAGAGTATACTGAGAAAAAGAATACTTTAATTAAAATACATGATGTTAAAGTAAACTATCCGTCAAAAGCAGAACTAATATATATCCTATCAAAAGATTTAGATAAATATAATGTTAAGCTCGAAACGCTAACATACGCAGAAGCCACAGTAGAAGGCAAAATAGCTTCAACAAAAGTATTAAGACTTGGTCTTGTATCATCGAGCGACAAAAAAATAACAAGTCTGATAGAGTATTTAACTAAAACATATGATGGAAGATTTCATTTTTCTATTGAGAAAATATCATACGAAAATGAATCAAAATTATATTTTGGTGAGTTGAAAGTGAGCTTATTATGAATTTCAAATTAATTACGGAAGAGTTTTTACAATCCATAGATACTTTTTTTAGATTAAAATCTCAAAAAGATGTAAAGATGATTTATATAATGATTGTCTTTATCTCAGCTGCTATTTCATATCCATTTTATGATTTGTCTCTTGATAAATTTAAAATAATTAAAGAGAGAGTGGATACTCTAAGTGCAAAAATAGAAGTTGACAAAAATTATCTTCTTGTAAATACAGAAGCAAAAATAGCCATGTTAAAACAAGAAATAATAAAAGCAAAAGATGAGATTTTAATTACTAAAAACAACAATCAATATATTAAAGGCAAAATAGAAACTATTTCATCTTTAATATATGATGAGCGAACATGGGGTGAGTATCTCCACTCAATTTCAATCAATGCAGTAAAACATAATGTCAAAATTGTTGCGATAAAAAATAAATATGTTGATAGCAATACATCTTTTGGTCATATACTGGATATAACAATAGATGCGACAGGAAAGCATTCAGATACACTAAACTTTATCAACTCACTAGAACAGAGTGAATTAGTTGTTGATTTACATGATTTTAATATCTCCGCGGAAGATAAACTAAAATCAAGATTAGATATCTCAGTATGGGGGATTACATACTAATGAAAACAAAAACAATAACTTTTCTTCTACTATTTTTTATGAGCACTATTTTAGTAGCTACAGAGCTAGAGTGGGTTGATGAGCAAATTGAGGCAATAAAACCACCACGAAATGGCATTAAAATAACAACCATGACTGACACTTTTGTATTTTTAGAAAAAAATAAAAAAGAAAAAAAAGAGGCTAGAAAAGGTCTTGCTTCATCTACCGTGGTTACAGTTATTCAAAAACCTGGACTACCATCAATATTAACAATAAAAGAGAGTGTTAAGAAGAGAGATTATCAACTTATTGCTGTTATGAACAAATCAGCTTTGATTGATGAGAGATGGTATAAAAAGGGCGAGAAAATTGATGGCTATATGGTAGTGGATATTGATAAAAATTCAGTGACACTAAAAGATGGAGGCAAAGAGATTATTTTATCTACAAGCAGCCAAAAACAAACTCTAAAATTTAAAAATAAGTAGGATACATTCATGAAACTTATAAAAATATCACTATGTACAGCTCTTTTGGCTTCACTACTCTCCAGTAGTATTATGGCCGATTGTTCATATGAACTATTCAGCATTAGCTCCACAAAAAATACGAAGATTATAGATTTTGTAGAGCAATTAAGCGATGAGTGTGGATTTAGCATTATTGTAACTGATCCAAAAGCCCAAGAGTTTTTAGAGACAAAACTAAATAAAACAAATTTAAACAATCTTACAATAGATGAAGTCCTAAATATTGTCTTAAAAGAGAATAATTTGTCGTATACGATTGAAAACAATATATTGAAAATCTCTTATCTAACGACAAAGCTGTTTAGTATTGATTATATCTTATCACAAAGAAAAAGCACTGGAGCCACAGATGTAACTCTTTCTTCTGAGGGCGCTGGTGGCACTACTGGCACTACTGGGGCTGGTGGCACTACTGGCGCTACTGCCGGTGGCAACACTGGCACTGGTATCAATCGAGCAAAAAGTGGAAAGTCGGGCATAAAAATAGAGTCTGTAGATGAAGTTCATTTTTGGAAAGAGTTAGACTTAGAGTTTCAAAAAATCTTAAATAGACCTCAAGATATGTATCTAGCTGAAGCCCCAGTTATCAACAAAAACGCTGGAATCATAACAGTAACTGCAACATCTAAGCAGATAGAGAGATTTGAGAAATACTTAAAAGCTCTTCAGGATAAAGTAAAGCTAGAAGTACTTATAGATGTTCAGCTACTCTCTGTTACGCTAAGCGATGGTAAAACAACAGGGGTTGACTGGAGCCAACTTTTTGCGCTCGAAAATATAAATGTTAGTGTTGATAAAATATTTGCTAAAAATGTAAGTGAATTTAAAGATGGAAGAATCACAACTGGAACATATGGTGGTAGTAGTGATAATGCGCATCTTATCAACATTAACGCAAAAGGCACTTTGAATGAAGTTATTAAATTTTTAAAGACACAGGGTGAAGTAAACTCTATCTCAAATCCAAAAGTCTTAACACTTAACAACCAACCAGCTATAATATCAGCAGGAACCGAGTTCTTTTATAAAATACAAAGCTCAAGCACACTTGCTGGTGGAACGACAGGAACCACGAGTCAAGAAGATCAAGTTTTATCTGTTTTTGCTGGTGTTCTTCTAGATATAACACCAGAGATATCTGATGATAAAACAATAACACTAAAAATAAATCCATCATTATCAGAAACAGCTTCAGACATGACTCTTGTTGCTGGTGCAGAAAGAACTATGCCGCCTGACTTAAGACGAAGACAACTCTCATCTGTTGTTACAGTAAAAGATGGAAATAGAATTATTCTTGGTGGACTAATCAATACAAGCTACACAAATAATGTTATCAAGGTACCAATACTTGGCGATATTCCAATAATCAACTCTCTTTTTAAATATGAGAATAAACAAAAAGTTGTTCAAGAACTTATAATAGTAATAGAGCCTCATATCATAAACAGAGATAAGTCAAATCTTTCACTAGAGAGCTTAGGATATCAAAACTTCTCAGAAAAGATATTAAAAAGCGCGAAAGAAGCGACTGTTAGTCTAACAAGTGACTCGAATGACTCAAAAGAGTAAATTTGAGAACTGATATCTTTGAAAACTCTAAAAATGTTTTTTTGGATGCTGTAAACAGTAAAGATTTTATAAAGCTTGAAAGAGTCTCTATTATCTATCAATCTTTTAAAGAGTCTTTAAAAAAACCAATAAAAATGATAATGCTCTATGGAAAGCCTGGAGCAGGCAAGAGCATGTTGCTATCAAAACTCTACAATGACATCAAAGAGTCTCAAAAAATATATCTCTACAAAACTCCCATACTAGATGAAAGTGAGTTTTTTAAAACAATAGCTCAAGATTTGTATGATATGAAATATAATAATGAGCTAAATTTTACTCAATTTATGAAGGTGGTAGAAAATAGTGAACAAAAAGAGGTCACTATTCCCATTATAATGCTAGATGAAGCACAGCTTTACTCTACGGCACTTATGGAAAAAATAAGACTCCTATCAGATACAAGAAAAGTAAAATTTGTAATTGCTCTTCATAAAACAGAAAAAGAGGATTTGATAGCTAAAGAGCATTTTCAAACCAGAATATGGGAAAATATAAGACTGGATAATGCATCCGCAAGTGAACTACAGCTATATATTCAAAAAAAACTTATGTTGGCAAACAATCTAGATACAGCAACAATGTTTACACAAAAAGCGGTAAATTTAATATATAAATTTACTGATGGTAACTACAGAGAGACGAATAAATTAATTTTTACAATATTTGAAATATATACTTATTATGCGAGTAACGATCCATCAAGAATTAATTCAAAAGAGATATCTAAAAAAATTATTGAGATGTCAGCTATTCACACTGGATTATTAAATGCTTAACATAAATGATTTAGAAAATAGACATAAAAAATATAAACTAAAATTATATGTACCTTATATAGTTATTTTTATTTTAGTTATTTTTATTTTATTGCTTGCGTATTTTACAATGACTAATATATACAACAGCGCGCAAGCAGATAAAATATATGCCGAGCAAAACAAAACAGTAAGTAAAAATAGCCAAGGAAATAGTACCAATGTCTCAACGGTTATTTCAGCAACCACTACAGAAGATAATGCAAGTGATAAAAATAGAAGCGACAAAGAAGGGCAAATCAATGAAATCTCTTCAGACAATAAAATAATTTTTACTCCTTCTCTTGAATTTATGAAAAATATAAAACTAAGTTCGTCTAAGAGTAGTATTATAGACTCTCAAATTACGCACGACAAAATATCATTGGTCACTCCCGCGATTGCTCCAGTAAAAAAAGAAGAAATTATAGTAGATATCGCTCCGGCACAAAAAAAACAAACTACAAAAATTGAAAATAAAGCTTCCGAAAAAATAACAATAAATAAAGAAAATAGTGATATACAAGATGTAATAAAAAGGTTCAATGTAAATAAAAATCCAGCTTTAAGTTTGTTTATTGCAAAAAAATATTATCAACTTGCCGAATATGAACATTCATACAACTATGCACTCACCACAAATGGCATTGATAGTAATATTGACGAGAGCTGGATTATCTTTGCTAAATCACTAGTTAAATTAAATCAAAGAGACAAGGCAATTCAAACGCTAGAGCAGTATGTGTCATCCACAAAATCGCAAAATGCAAAAATATTCTTAGATGATCTTAAATCAGGAAAATTCAAATGAAAATATTTATAATTTTATTAATTATAATTAACTCTTATGCATATAATATCAAAAAAAATATGTTGAATCTTTATGAAAATAGAAAATTTAAAGAAGTTTGTAATATTGGATTTAATAATTTTAATTCAAATGTAAATGATGAAGAGTACATATCCTTGTATGCATTCGCATGCCTAAATGTTGATTATATCGATCGACTTCCAATAGCCATTACAGCCCTCAGAGCCTCAAAAGAGTCACGCTCCAATGCCTCATATTTCTCTATTATCTATATGCAAAAAAAACTTTTATATCACGCATTGCTTGATAACTATAATCTGAAGTCACTAAATCTGCCAACTACAGACCATGTGTTGTCTAAAGTTTTTGATCTATATGTTAAACTAGACAACAACAAGCAACAATACTATCTTCTAAAAGATGATAAAGACAATAGAGTTAGCTACAAGCTATACACCATAAAAGATAAATATCTTGATAAAATAGTGATTGAAGAGTTATATGATTCTACAACAATAGCTCAACATATATACTGGTAGGAAAATATGGATAGAATTATTTCAGACTTACTAGCAAATGGCTCGATAATGAAGAGTCAGGTTGATAGATTAGTTGCCAAAGGATTAGATAACAACTTAATTCTAAGAGACATTACCATTTCTGGTTTCATGACTATGGATAGACTTATTAGGTTTATTGTTGAGAAAATTTTAAATGGTGAATACAACTTATCCATAATTGATAATTATGATTATATACATGAAAAAGATGTATTGATTAAGCTAGCTCACGAACAAAATCGCCCATTTTTAGACTTAGACTCCATAGATATGGACTATAGATTAACCGCCAATATCTCATTGGCTCAGCTCAAAAAATATAATGTCTTTCCAATATCTGAAAATGATTTAAACATAGTTATTGCTTTTAGTGACCCATTAGATTTAGAAGCACAAGACGCAGTACAAAGACTATTTCCAAGAAAACCTATAAAAATAGCAGTTGCAACAAAAAAACAGATAGCAGCTTATCTATTTAAGTTAGAACTAAAAGATAGTGTAAAGGGCTTAGTTAAAAAGATAAGGGATGAACTAAACTCTATAAGCTCGATTGAACAGCAGCAAGAAGCATCTTCTATACTTCTTCTTATTGATGTTATATTAAATGCCTGCATAAAAGGTCGAGCTAGTGATATTCATATTGAGCCAACTGAAAAAAACTGTGTAGTTAGGGCGAGAATAGATGGGAGATTGGCTGAAATCTTTATATTTGAAAAAGATATTTATCCACCACTTGCCTCAAGATTAAAACTATTAGCAAATCTTGATATTGCAGAAAAAAGAAAGCAACAAGATGGAAGATTTTCAACAATGGTTGGAAATAGAGAGTATGATTTTCGTATCTCTACTCTCCCGACAATATATGGAGAGTCTATAGTTAACAGGGTTCTTGATAAAGAAAAGGCATTGGTGCAACTAGAAGATGCAGGAATGGATACCGCAAGCTATCAAAAACTACTAAAAGCTCTTCATGTTCCATATGGGATTATACTAGTAACTGGTCCAACAGGAAGTGGTAAGACAACCACACTCTATGGCGCATTAAACGAACTAAGAAATGTTGAAGACAAAGTAATTACAGTTGAGGATCCAGTAGAATACCGAATGAATCTAATTCAACAAGTTCAAGTTAACCCAAAGGTGGGTCTAAGTTTTGCTGATGCACTAAGATCTATTTTAAGACAAGATCCAGATAAAATTATGATTGGAGAGATTCGAGATAAAGAGACACTGGAAATTGCAGTAAAAGCCGCGCTTACTGGACATATGGTAATTTCAACTCTTCATACAAATGATTCAATTAGCGCTATTACTCGTATGGTTGATATGGGTATACCACACTACCTTATAAGTGGGGCGCTTGTTGCAATTCAGGCACAAAGACTTGTAAGAAAAATATGCAAAAACTGTAAAACTGAAGAGAGAATATCAGCTACAACACTCGAGGAATTACATCACATGTTACCAGAAAATAGCAGATTTTATGTTGGAAAAGGGTGCAGAGAGTGTAATGAAACTGGATACATGGGAAGAGAGATGATCTGTGAAGTTCTTGTAATTACTGACGATTTAAGATCACTAATTGCAAAAGGTGCGTCGATGGAAGCTCTGCGTGCACAAGCAAACAAAGATGGCTTTGTTGGCTTACTTGACAACGGAATAGACAAGGCTCTTGCTGGAGTAACTAGCTTAGAAGAAATTTTAAAGGTGGCAAAATAATGAATTATTATATAGCAACTATACTCACAAAAGGTAAAAAAGAGGAATTTGGTATTTATGCTGAAGACAGAAAACAGGCAAATGATAGTGCTAAACTAAAATATTCTGGAATAATAATCAAAGTAACAGAAGCAGAGGAACCACTCGAAGTTAGATTTAAAAGATTTAAAACAAATTTACTGAGCAATGTAAAAAAGAAAAAACTGAAGCCAGATGCCTTGATTGCATCTATAAGACAACTTGCTGTTATGACTAATGCTGGAATTTCAATATATGAATCGCTCAATGAGATTTCAAAATCAACAAATGATGAAAATTTAAAATTTATTTTCAATAAACTTGCTGAAGATATAAATTCAGGTCAGTCACTCTCTAAGTCAATGAGCAACTTTAGTTTTGAATTAGGAAACCTTACTATTGCCATGACTCAATTAGGTGAAAAGACAGGTAATCTAGATGATGCACTTTATTCACTAGCAAATATGCTAGAAGAGATTAGAGCCAACTTTATCAAATTTAAAAAAGCTATGGCATATCCCAGAAATGTAATGATCGCAATGGCGGTTGCTTTTGTTATTTTAATCTCATATGTTGTTCCTAACTTTAAGAGTATGTTTGAAAAACTTCATGCTGAGCTACCTCTACCAACAAAGATACTACTCTATCTTGAGCATCTTTTTAATAACTATGGACTTTATGTCTTGGCAATACTTTTTACATCATTTATGATATTTAGATATCTCATAAACAACTATATTCACATAAGATATGGTTGGCATAAAGTATTACTTAGAACATACCTTGTTAAAAATCTCATAATGTTCTCAACACTTAGTCGCTTTACACTTGTATTTTCTGAGTTAATTAGAGCAGGTATCCCAATAGCTGAGGCTCTTGATACCTCTATATCTATGATTGATAATCTTCCACTAAAAACAAAACTACTATCAGTAAGGATGGCTGTAGAGAAGGGCTCAGCGTTAAACAAAGGACTTGAAGATACGAAACTTTTTGAAAATATGATAATTCAAATGGTTAGAGCTGGTGAAGACAGTGGTACTCTTGATGCCATGATAACCAAAGTGGCCGAGTATTTTAAAATGAGATTTGATGCCATAATAGATGGTTTATCTGAAGCGGTGGAGCCTATTATGCTTTTTATTATTGCTGGAATGGTTATTTTATTGGCACTTGGTATATTTTTACCTATGTGGGACATGGGCAAAGCCGTAAGTGGTGGGCATTAGAAAAACTCTACAAGAATCACAATAAAAGATTCTTGAGAGAGATTGCAGTCAATTATTCTATATTTGTATAAACTTTCTGAACATCATCATCGTCATCCAGCTTATCCATTATCTTGTCTATATCTGCTTGTTGTTGCTCGGTGATAGAAATTGGAGAATTTGGCATTCTCTCTAAGGTAGCCTTTAAAATCTCTATGCCCAAACTTTCAATTGCCGAGTTTAAAGCACCAAAACTAGTATAATCACCAGTTACAACAACTGTACCACTATCTTCTTCTATCTCTTCCAATCCAGCATCAATAAGCTCAAGCTCAAGCTCTTCTAGGTTCATCCCATCTTCAAGAGCAAACTCTATTAATGTTTTTCTGTCAAACATAAACTCTAAAGAGCCTTTTGTCAGCATCTCTCCACCATGTTTTGTAAGTATATTTTTAACATTTGCTACAGTTCTTGTGTTATTATCCGTCATACATTCTATAAAAAACTGCACTCCATGTGGAGCTTTTCCCTCAAAATTTACCTCTAACATGCTAGCTGTATCTTTTGCTAATGCCCTTTTTATAGCTGCGTCAATATTATCTTTTGGCATATTTTCAGCTTTTGCATTTAGTACAGCAGTGCGAAGTCTAGAGTTTGTGTCAGGATCTGTGCCACCATCTTTGGCTGCCATAGTGATTATTTTTCCCAATTTTGGAAACAACTTTGACATTGCTCCCCATCTTTTTAGTTTTGATGCTTTTCTGTATTCAAAGGCTCTGCCCATTATCTTTCCTTGTTGGTTAAATATGCTTGATAAAAATTTGAAATGTATAATATCATAAGTAATTTACGATGGATTTAAACATTGAATTTCTCTGCGTCAAAAAAACTCTCGTATGATATATTTTTGAATGCAGAATTTAGACTAGTAAATAGAGCTGGGAACTCTCTCTCCATCTTTGCTAACATAACTTTTGTGTTTGCTCTGGCGTGAGGCATTTTAACATCAAACCTCATCGAAGGACAAGCTTCATCGCCAATTGTAGAGATCTCATTATCAAGCACAAATGCAGATAGCTGTCGCTCTCTCATCTGAATCAACGGACGAATCACAATTAAGCCATTTTCTGCTCTATATTTTGGTGCTAATGAGCGCATTTGACCATTATATATAAAATTCATAAAAAAACTCTCTGCCGCATCATCCATATGGTGGCCAAGAGCTACTTTATTGCAACCATATTTTTGGGCAACGCTGTACAAAGAGCCTCTTCTCATGCGAGAGAAAAAACTACAAAATGATGAATTTTTTCTAATTTTTTCTTCTGCAAGGCTATAAATATCAGTATCATGGATTATATGCTCAATGTCATATTCTCTGCAATGAGCGGCGAGTTTATCAAAGTTTTCATCCATACCATAACCCACAGTTACAGCAATAAACTCAAATTTAAAAGGTGCTCTTTTTTGTTGCTCTTTCATAGCGTGAATCATAGTTAGTGAATCTTTTCCACCACTAAGCCCAACTAAAATTTTATCACCCTCTTCTATTAGATTAAACTCGGCATTAGTTTTGCCAAGCTTACTCATGATTTTTTTAGATATTTTAATCAATAAGTTTATCTACCATTTTCATTATAAATTCAGCACTCTCATTAGCGCTTGTCTCTAAAAACTCATCAAAACTAAAACTCGCATCCATATCAGCAGCATCACTAATAGCGCGAAGTATAAAAAATGGCACATTTAGCGCATCGCAAACCACAGCAACACTGGCACCCTCCATCTCAAGAGCATCAGCATTAAATGTTTTTCCTATCCAGTTTTTTCTCTCTTCATTTGCAACAAACTGATCGCCTGTTGCAATAATGCCCTCTTTAACTGTCTTTCCAATTTCAGAAGCTACAGCTTTACTTATCTCAATCATTTTTCTATCTGCCTCAACATAAACCGAACCCTCAGGAACATATCCATAAGGATGGCCAAATGCCGTTATGTCTAGGTCATGTTGAGAGAGTTTTGATGCAACAATAAGATCTCCAACTTTTAACTCAGAAGATATAGCTCCAGCAACACCAGAAAAAAGCATTACACTTATACCAAAATGCTCAATCATCGTTGTGGCAGTAAGAGTCGAGAAAACTTTTCCGATTTTTGAATACGCTACAACCAAATCAACACCTTTGTATGATGCTTCATAATATTTGTTACCAGCATACTCTATTGTTTTGTATGTTTCTAGTCTCTTGAGTATTGGAGCTATCTCTTCTGGCATTGCGCCCATTATTGCTATTTTCATTTTTTATTCCTATATATTAAATGTTTTTGTACTTTTTTCATAGCGAGGCAACTTATACATAATATTTGAGTTTTCATCAATCACACAACTTCCGCCCCAAAAACCAAGTCCATCTTCAAACCCAACTCTGTTGACAAATATAAGTTTTGCACTACATTTTTTTGCAACTTTTTTTATAATATCATACCATTTGTCTTCTATCTCAAGTCTACTATCACTAAAACCTCTCGCAGGCGAAGCAGCAAGAACAATAATGTAGTCTGGGTTTTGTTTAACCAAATCCTCATGAACAGCCTCATGCCATAAATCTTCACAAACGAGCATAGATATCTTTCCAAACCTACTTATGAGACTATCAAAATACTCACCAGCTTTAAAATATCTAGCTTCTTCGAACATCCCATAATTAGGCAGATGTACTTTATTGTGTTTTGCTAAAAGTTCTCCATTTGAAAAATAAAGAGCGCTATTAGAGATAGTTTCATCGCGATTTTTTATTGCAGCGCCAACAACTATATCTATTGTCAAACTAGCTTTTTTAAATGCATCAAACTCGTCTAAGCGCCACGCTTCATCATGTAATCCATCCTGCAACATATATCCATTTAATGATAATTCTGGAAACACAATAAGATCACTTTTATCTTTATATTGCTCGATCAGCGCAACACTCTCTTCGTAATTAATACGACTAAGTTTCGGCATAGTTTGAGCGATTGTAACTCTCATTTAGCTATTTATTATCTTAATTACCTCAGACATAGAAGAGGTATCAAATACATTCAGTGTCTCTAAATCTTTGGCAATTTTTTTATTTAATCCCTTAAGGGTTGTGCCATTTCCAAACTCTATAGCAATGTCTATCTTGTCTGAAATAGCTTGGATTGACTGTTTGTATTTAACTGGTTTTACCAACTGCTCAGTTAAAAGCTCAACTGCTTCATCTTTAGTACTGTATGGTTTTGTAGTAACATTTGAGATAATAGGAGCTTCAAAACTATCCTCAATCATACTTTCCATCAAACTATTTAAAGGAATTTTAGCGGCTGCGAGCAAGTTGCAGTGACTAGCAACAGACATATTTAAAAGCATTGCTCTTTTTGCTCCTGCATCTTTAAATGTTTGTTCTAATGATATCAAATCAGCCTTCATGCCAGCCACAACCAACTGCCCATCTTGATTATAATTTGCTGGCCAAACTTTTTTATCATCAGCTTGAGCATCTAAACATATCTTTTCAACTATCTCATCATCAAGTCCTAAAAGCACCATCATTCCAGCTTCAATATCACTACATGCATCCTGCATCAGCTGTCCGCGTCTATGAACCAACTCTATCGCATCAACATAATCAATAGCGCCACTAGCACAAAGAGCCGAAAATTCGCCCAATGAATGACCTAAGAAAAATTCCACCTTAATATCTGGACAGAGATCCCTAAATAGTCTATAAGCAACCATTTGAGTCAAAAGAATTGCTGGCTGAGTATATTGTGTTTGGTTTATAAGTTCATTTTCGTTAAATATTAACTCTTCAAAATTTATGCCAACTCTTTTTCCAGCTTTCTCAAACATCTCTTTAGCTATGGCCGAGTTATCGTAAAAATCTTTCCCCATCCCAATCGCTTGACTACCTTGTCCTGCAAATATTGCTGTTATCTTTTTCATTTGTCTCCTTTTTTTATAGATACTTACCATTTTCAATAATTTTTTTTCTAAGCGTATTTCTATTTAACCCAAGTTTGCTTGAGAGCTGAAGTTGGGATTTAAATCTCTCTAACCCAGCTTTTATCAAAGGAACTTCATAAATATGCAAAAATTTTTCATAATCGTTATTTGAGCCAAGTTTATCAGCTAAATAATTTTGCATAATATTGATAATCTCACTCTCTTTTATGTTTTGCAGTAAGCAACTAATCATAACTTGTCGTCTCAATGAATCTGCATTTTTACTCAAATCAGGTTTAAAATTTTTCCTATCAAAATCCTCATTTAAAGAAAAAAGCTCCTCTGCTTCTTTTGCAAATTTATTTATCAACGGTTCAACATCCTCTTCTCTTTGCATGAGAGGCGGAATATTGAATTTAACACTAAAAATATCATCTATATACTCATGATAAAATGAGCTTTTTGCAGTAGCAACAACTTTAATATTTTTGCCAATAATCATCTCTAGGATTTTTTTTATATTTGGTGAATTCTCTAAATTGGTAATGATAATTCTTTCAACACTCTCAAGTTCTATTAAAAGTTCATCATGCTTAGATGCGTCAAAGGTATGTGCATCTGGAAAAATATAGCATGCTAAACTTTTTTTTCCAACACCAGACTCTCCAGTTATGAGGGAACTAATATTTAACGGCTTTAAAAGAGTAGCTGTTTTAAATACCTCTTTAGAGGTATCTGACAAAGCTATAAAATTAGTTACATCCACAGCCACCGCCGCCAGTACCACAATGACCTTCATGTTCATTTTCGGCAGGAATACCAGTCATTAGCTCTTGTGTAGATGCCTCTCTTATATTATTTATAGAGACAACAAAAACTAAATTTTTACCAGCCAATGGATGATTAAAGTCAATTATTACATTCTCTTCACCTATCTCCTTAACAATAACTTGAACAGTTTCACCCTCTTCACCTTGGCCATAAAGGGTCATTCCTATCTCAAGATCAATTCCTGCAAATTGATCTTTTGGAACCTCTTGAATTGCGTCATCATTATATTCACCATAAGCATCAGCTGCATTAACCTTAATTTCAGCCTTGTCACCTATTAACATATTTTTTATGCCCTCTTCTAGTCCTGGTATTATTTGACCTTTACCAAACATAAACACTAAAGGCTCATCACCAACATTGCTATCAACAACACTTTTTCCATCACTAACTTCATACTCTATTGATACAATTTGATTTGTTTTAATTGCCATCTTAACACCTTGTTTAATTTTTTATGGATTTTATCGAAATAACATTAATTACCAATGAATCAATATTATTTCTACTTAAGAGAACTCAACTTTTTTTGTGCTATTTTAGCTGAATCACTATTTGGGTATTTGGAAACTATGGCATTATAAAAAATTTTTGCATTTTTTTTATCACCTAGCTCCCACATAGATATAGCTGTATGCAACATCAACACAGGCATATACTGAGCATTGTCATCAAGTGTAGCGCTTTTTTTATAGTAAGATAGAGCTTCAGTATAATTCTTACTACTATAGTTTACTTCACCAGCCATATAATGAACTGTAGCAGGTTTATAATTTTTAGAAATTAGATATTCATATTGCTCAAGTGATTGTGAATAAAGTTTTTTATCATACAACTCTTTTGCTTTTTTATAAATATCTGGGTTTGATAAACTTTCCAGCCTACTCTTTTTCGGCTTTTCTTCGCCTCTAAACTCTTTTGCTACTAAATCTTTAAATTCGTTTATATCTTTAATTAAAACATTAAACTCATCTTTACTAACGAAGGTAGCATTTATTTTGTCAACTATTTTTGAGACTTCAACTATAAGTAAATTTAATTTTTCTATATTTTCTGTATTTGTTGCAATTAGCTTACTATTGGACTGGTTTACATTTATTAATCTTTGACTAAATTCAATATTGCTATTATGCTCAAAAAGCAACTTATCATCCATTGTTTTTAGTTTAAGCTTGTCATCTCTGAGTGTAAGATTTATATTTTCAATAATTGACTGCAATCCATCAATCCTATCTCTAATTGATTCAACTTCATTTGCTTGATTATTGCTTTTTACGACTACTGTTTGGAGTTTTTTATTATTTTCTAAAATTATTTTCTCGCCTGAAGTTAGACCATAAGGGGTTGGATTACTTAAATCTCCGGCTCCGAACGCGGAAGGTTCAGAGCTTAAAAGATAAGATGGAGCAGATATTAAAAAAAATATTGCTAATATATTTAATTTCATAGATTACGGAAGAAGTTTAAAGTCAACTTTACGATTTTTAGCCCAACACTCTTTTGTTTTTTCTGTACACACAGGATTGCTCTCTCCGTAACTAATCATAGATATTCTCTTCTCGTCAACCCCTTCTGCAACTAATCCTTTTTTTACTGCATCTGCTCTTTTTAATCCTAATGCAATATTATATTCATCACTACCAAACTCATCACAATTACCTTCTAATTTTAATGAGAATTTACTAGCTGTACCATTAAGAATAGAAGCACTTGCATTGATTTTAGTCTTGCCTTCTGCATCGATGTTAAATTTGTCAAAAGCAAAATATACTATTGCTAAATCTTTCTCTAAAGCAGATATGCCATTTGAATCTGATTTTAATTCTCCAGCAGAGTTAGATGCTGAATCTTTCATGTCAGATGCTGATGGTTGATTCGAAGAAACTGATTCACTATTTGAAACAATATTTTCTGTTGGTTTTTTAGCGACATCCTCTTTTACTACAGCAGCGCTACTATCTTCTTTTGGTGATGGACTTTTATCTGCACATCCAGTCAGTAATGATAGTGCAACTAATGCACCAAAAATTTTATACTTTCTCATCTTCTATCCTTAGTTTTAATTTGCGTGATTATACTCTTAAAATAATTAACAATCAACAACTAGCAATCAGAAATTTAACACTACCAATCCATTGATTGAATTTTTCCATCTTTAAGTGGAAAAAGAAAGTTTGTGTCATGATTTATTCTGATTACACCAATAGAACTCTGACCTTGAAAATTTCTTATAAAAATAATAGCGTCGCCATCAACTGAAAATCTAGGGAACTCATTAACGCCGACACTAGTCAATCTTTTAGCAAGATCTGAATCTGTTGATGCAAGATATAGATTAAATGTATTGTCTAAAAATTCTGATGAGCTCTCTCTTGCTTTATATACTATGTATTTATTAAAAACGCTACATGCAGAATTGCTTTTTCCTTTAAATATCACTTGTTCTGCACCATTTAAATTATTTTTTTTATAAAAAATATTAGGATAGCCCAATCTATCAGAAACAAAAACAATACCATCTGCTCCAACAAACTGCCCGCCAACATCAATTCCTTTATATTTTGTCAATCTATCTAATTTTTTACTTTCAACTCCATATAAATAAATATCAGGTTGACCATCTTGTGCCATAGTAAGCAGTAGTTTTTTTCCATCTTCACTAACATCAGAACAAACCATCATTCCATCTGATGAAATAACTGCCCTGCTCTTTCCGGTGGTCATCTCAACATATTTTAGCGTTGGCTTGTTCTCATTTAATGAACTAAAATAAAATGATGTCTGCTCTTTGTTCGCCCACTTTGGAAAAAGATTTAATCCACCACTTACAACAACTTGCCGATATGTAAGAGTATAATCTGCTATAAAAATTTCACTTTTTTTAGGAGCAGTCATTTTGGCAAAAATAACTTTTCTTTTAATCCACTCAACGGATGGTTGATTTAAGAATTTATTTATATCGTACGCCATGGAGTGTATAACAAAAATGTATGTTTTTATATTTTTTGCACTGTAATTTTTAATAAAAACTGCACCATTTTTACTAAGTAACTTCATCTCTACATTGAGCGTGCCATTACTGCTTATACTTGTTTTATATCTTACAACATAGTTTACATTTTTATTTTCTACTAAAACAGAACTTGCATCATAACTATTCTTGTGATGGCTGTTGTCTACATTAAAAATAGATAAAACATTCATATCTGCTACAATAGATTTAAAATACATTGTTTTAAACATTTCGTCGCTACCTTCAGATGAATCCTCAATTGCTAAAGAAGGCAATAAATCCGTTTTTTTAATTACCTCAATTGTTGCATCAGTAGAATAAAGCAGTGAAATCAGAACGAAAAGTATCAGTATAACTCTCAAAAGAACCTCTATTCAGATATTAAAATTATTGTATATATACCAGATTTATTGTCTGGATTTTCTGGAAACACAACATTAGCTAATCTATTTTTTATTTTATCACACTCACTGTTTAGCTCAGCATTTGAAGAGTAAGAAATAATTCTAAAATCTAAAACTTTACCAATTTGATTTAATTCAACAATAGCTTTTACTCTCTTACCTTGAGAATTTTTAGGTGGATTAAAATGTTGATAAACAATAGCTTGAATTTTAGCTAGATATTCATTTACTTCTGGGGCAGAACTAGTTGATTTTTGATTTTTATTTTCAGCTTTTATTGTTTTTATTTTTTCTGATATTGAGTCGGTTTTATTTTCAATTGATGGGTTGATTTTTTTTTCAATTTCTAAATTTTTCTTTTGTATTGGCTCTTTTTTCTCTTCATATTTTTGAATTTTTTTTGTTTTAACATCACTAAACAGATCATTCACATCAAACTTCTCTTTTTTAACTTCATTATTATTTTTTTCTTCAATACTATTTTTTGCAACTTCTTCTTTTGGCTTTATTTCACTCTTTTCTACAATTTCTTCTTTTTCTGCGACTTCTTCTTTTTTTACATTATTATCTGTTGATGTCTCCATCGATATAGATATATACTCATTTTTAGTTAGAGCAAAAATTTCTACTTTACTAGATTGATTAACGGCTACAAGAAAAAATAAAATGGAAATAAAAAAAAGCAGTAGTGACAAAACACCACTTGCGTAAAAATAAAAGCTCTCTCTATCCATTGGTGGCAAGTGAAACTTCGTGAAAACCTGCCTGTTTTACAGCAGATAGTATCAGCATTACAGTGCCGTAGTCTAGATTTTTATCTGCACTTATCAAAACAGCTGCTTTTTTATCAAATTTTGATGCATATAGTGAAAAATTATCTATAAATGAATTTAGTAAAAAAATATCTTTATTAATTGTTAACTTCTTATTTTTATCAATAACTAAATGGATTGGTGGGATATTGGATAATTTTGTTGTTTTGGAACTTTGTGGAAGGTTTATCTTTTCCTCATAAACTAAAGTTGGTGCAACAACCATCATTATTGCAAGTAGCACCAACATAACATCAACTAGAGGGGTAATATTTAAATCAGGTTTACTATCCCAATTATATTTCACAATTAAATCTTTCTAGCTAATATAACATCACTTTGCATCTGCAAAACATTAATAATATCAAATGATTTTCTACTTAGAATTTGATGATATGTATATGCAAAAATTGCTACAAATATTCCAGATGCCGTTGCTACAAGAGCATCAGAAACTCCAGCCGCAACAACGGACATTCCTCCACTTGCATCACCTATATGGCTAAATGTTCCAAGGATAGAAACAACTGTACCAAATAGACCAATAAAAGGTGTTGTAGAAGAGAAAATTGATAAAATTGATAATCCCTTGGTGGCTTGGCTTGTCGCGGCTGATATACCTAAATCAAGTATTTCTCTACCTATTTGTGAGTTATTTTTAATAAAATTATTTAAAAATGATTGTGAGCCAACAGTGGATGATCCCAACAGAAGATTCTCAAGGGAGCTATTTTCAATTTCAATCCAATTGCTCAGGGATAAATATCTATAAAAAAAAATCCAGTTTAGCACTATAAAGTACAGTGCTAAAAGAATCATAACACCTATTGTTACTGAATTACTTTTTATATAAAAATCAATTATTGTGTTATACATAAATTACATTAAACTTTTTGCTGCTGATTCTAATTTAGCGGAAACAGTTGCTATTGCAGGATTGTTATCTTTGATAGAATCAATAAGTGCTTTTGCGTCATCAAGTGCTTTTGCAATATCGCTCTCATTTTCACCACGAATTGCGACCGCACCCTCAACTAAAACAACAACTTTAGTTTCATCAACTTGAACAAGACCCCAATTAATCAAAACAGATTCTGTTTTTTTATCTTCTTTTTCTATATCAATAACTCCAGCTTCTAGTAGTGTAGTCAATGAAGCATGGTGTGCAAGGACACCAAACTCCCCCTCTTTACCGGGAAGAGTTACGCTAATCACTTCACCACTAAAAACTATACCATTAGGAGTTAGAATTTCAAGTTTTAACTTATCCATTTTAGTCCTTTATGAATTACTTCATTTTTTGAGCTTTTTCAATTGCCTCATCAATATTTCCAACCATATAGAACGCACCTTCTGGCATATGGTCATAATCACCATGAATAATACCCTTGAAACCTTTGATTGTATCAGCTAAAGATACATATTTTCCTGGTGAACCAGTAAATACTTCTGCAACAAAGAATGGTTGAGACAAGAACTTCTCAATCTTACGAGCTCGCTCAACAACATTTTTGTCCTCTTCTGAAAGTTCATCCATACCAAGAATTGCAATAATATCTTGTAAGTCTTTATACTTTTGAAGTGTTTGTTGAACACCACGAGCAACATTATAATGCTCTTCTCCCAAAATCTGTGGATCAAGTAGTCTTGAAGATGAATCAAGTGGATCAACAGCAGGGTAAATACCCTTCTCGGCAATTTTACGGTTAAGTACCGTAGTCGCATCTAAGTGAGCAAAAACTGAAGCAGGAGCCGGGTCAGTCAAGTCATCCGCAGGAACATATACAGCTTGAACAGATGTAATTGAACCGTTTTTAGTAGATGTAATACGATCTTGTAATGCACCCATTTCACGAGCCAGTGTAGGTTGGTAACCAACAGCTGATGGGATACGACCAAGAAGTGCCGACATCTCTGAACCTGATTGAGCAAAACGGAAGATATTATCAACGAACATCAATACATCAAGACCTTTTTCATCTCTAAAGTATTCAGCCATTGTAAGACCAGTTAATGCAATACGGTTACGAGCTCCTGGAGGCTCGCTCATCTGACCATAGCACAGTGCAACTTTATCAAGTACATTGGAATCTTTCATTTCATGATAAAGGTCGTTACCTTCACGTGTTCTCTCACCAACACCAGCAAACACAGAGAGACCATCATGACCCATTGCAACGTTGTGAATAAGCTCCATGATAATAACTGTTTTACCAACACCAGCACCACCAAATAATCCAACTTTACCACCTTTAGAATACGGCGCAAGCAAGTCAACAACTTTGATACCTGTTTCAAACATTTCAGTAGCAGTAGATTGATCTATTAATGCTGGTGGAGCACGGTGAATTGACCATGTTGGAACATCAGTAACCTGCTCACCACCATCAATAGTCTCTCCAATTACATTAAAAATACGACCTAGTACTTTTTCTCCAACAGGAACCTTTATAGGGGAACCAGTAGCAACTGCATCCATTCCACGAACTAAGCCTTCACTCATATCCATAGCAATTGTTCTTACACGGCCATCACCTAGATGAGCCGCAACTTCTAGTACCAATCTATTGATTGTACCTTCTAAATTTACTTTAACTTCAATTGCTTCATTGATTATCGGCAGATAACCATCAAAATCAACATCAACAACTGGACCCATAACCTGGCTAATTTTACCAATCATATTCTTCTCCATTATTTCATAGACTCCACACCGCTTATAATCTCTATAAGCTCTGTGGTAATAGCTGCTTGTCTAGCCTTATTAAATTTTACATTTAATGACTTAACCATATCTTTTGCATTATTAGTAGCTGTATCCATAGCTTGCATTCTGGCACTATGCTCAGCCGCAACTGAGTCTATAAGCGCATAATACATAGCATATTGTGCATATTTATCAACTACTGAATCTAACATCTTTTCTTCGTCTTCGTCTTCAATCTCTAGCATAGATGTTTGCGTATCACTACACTCAACCTGACTTAAATCTACTGGTAATATCTTATTTATATGTAACTCTTGTGTTATCATGTTTTTATAACCATTATAAACAAGATATAGAGCATCTGTATTTCCATCTTTGAAATCTTCAATAGAAGTCAAGATAAAGTCATCAGCTTTATCTTTTTCAGGTTTTGAGCTTAGATTTATAGCTATATCAAAAAGCTCAACACCATTGTATTTGAAAAATTCAATCCCTTTTTTGCCAATACCACGCAAACGAACTTTTACATTTTTTGCTTTATAATCAGACAAAAGTTTTTTAACAGCCTTTATTGTCTGAATATTAAACCCGCCACACAAACCTTTATCTGCAGTTACAAATATAATGTCTACTATTTTTGGATTTTCAATTTCATTAAAACAACGATTGTTTATTCCTCCAACCTTACTGCATTTTATGCGTCCAGCTATCTCAGAAATAACCTGATTCATTTTTGCTGCATAAAGACGAGAGCGTTTTGCTAACTCTTCAGCACGACGAAGTTTTGCAGTTGAAACAAGCTTCATTGCACGAGTCGTTTTTTGAGTATTGGAAACACTTTTAATTTGTCTTTGAATATCCTTCAAGTTTGCCATTATACTTTCCTTACGCTACCACAAAAGAAGTTTTAAATTCTTCAAGAGCTTTTTTCATCATAGCTGAAGTATCATCATCTACTTTAGAAGTAGTTTTGATGCTTTCAAAAATTTGAGGATAAGATGCTTCAACAAATGGATATAACTCAGCCTCAAAACGAACTACATTTGATGGGTTCATATCGTCCAAGAAACCTTCATTTCCAGCAAAAATAATTAGAACTTGCTTTTCAACAGAAAGAGGAGAGAAAGGTCCTTGTTTTAGAACTTCAACCATTCTTTGTCCTCTCTCTAATTGCTTACGAGAAGTCTCATCGAGATCTGAAGCAAATTGAGCAAATGCTTGAAGTTCACGATACTGAGCAAGATCCAATCTTAAAGTTCCAGCAACTTGTTTAGTAGCTTTAATTTGAGCAGCTCCACCAACACGAGAAACAGATAATCCAACATTAATAGCTGGACGAACGCCCGAGTTAAATAGTTCTGTTTCTAAGAAAATTTGACCATCTGTAATTGAGATAACATTTGTAGGAATATATGCAGCAACATCCCCCGCTTGAGTTTCAATAATCGGAAGAGCAGTTAACGAACCAGCTCCTCTTTCATCAGAAACTTTCGCAGCTCTCTCAAGTAAACGAGAGTGAATATAAAAAACATCTCCTGGATATGCTTCGCGGCCTGGAGGGCGACGAAGAATCAGTGACATCTCTCTGTATGCAACAGCATGTTTAGATAAGTCATCATATACAATCAAACCGTGTCTTGAGCTATCACGGAAATACTCACCCATAGCAACACCAGTATATGGAGCAAGGAACTGAAGTGCCGCCGCTTCAGCTGCAGTAGCTGAAACTATAATCGTGTATTCAAGAGCGCCATGATCTTCTAAGCGACGGATAATTTGTGCTACAGTTGACTCTTTTTGACCGATTGCAACATAAACACAAACAACACCATTACCTTTTTGGTTGATAATAGTATCAAGAGCAACTGTTGTTTTCCCAGTTTGTCTATCACCAATAATTAGTTCTCTTTGTCCGCGACCAATTGGAACTAACGCATCAATCGCTTTAATACCAGTAGCCATTGGCTCATGTACAGATTTTCTGTCCATGATACCAGGTGCTTTTTCCTCAACAAAACGAGTCTCTGTTGTCTCAATTGGACCTTTACCATCGATTGGTTCACCAAGAGCATTTACAACGCGACCTAGCAGTGCTTCACCAACTGGAACACGAAGAAGACGACCAAGTCTCTTTACAGACATTCCCTCTTTTAGTAGAGTTCCTCCACCAAGGATAACAGCACCTACGGCGCTCTCTCCAAGATTCATAACTAAACCTCTAGTTCCCTCTTCAAACTCTACCATCTCTCCAGCCATTACATTGCTTAGTCCGTAAACCTGAGCAACACCATCAGCATAAGAAACAATTTTGCCTGTCTCATTAATATCAACACTTAATTCAAAGTTGTCAATACGCTCTTTAATTATTGAGCTGATTTCGTCAGCTTTAATTTTTGTTATCACTATATATATCTCCTCTCGTGAAGTTAAATTGCTTTTATAATATGTTCTACAATCTGATAATTGATTCTTGATTTAGAAAAACCTATCTCTATCCCAAGATCCTGAACATCTACTTTTATACCATTAAAGCTATTTTTTACAAACTCTAATGATATGGTAGAATCAAATTTTTTGCCCAATCCACTACTTAGGTCTTTTATAACCTTTTCATCGATATCGCTATCACTGTAAACAACACCATTATAATTTTTAGTTTTTGTTGCTACATTTTTTCTCAATACTTCTGCAATTGCAGGAATTATATTAATTCTATTATTTTCCGCAAGTAGCTTGATTAAATTCTCAACACTTTTAGAGTCAGCTGATTTAACTGCTTTCAATAAAATTTCTGATTTATGATTTTTATCAATATTTGGGTTGTTAATAATTTGAACAAACTTCTTATTGCTGAAAGATTCTGCTAATACTGAAAAAACAGAAGCCATCATTTTCATAGACTCAACAGTAGAGTTTTTCTCAATTGCCTTAATATATCTTTTTGCTATTAACTCTTCCATTTATGCCACCTTCTTCAAGATAACATTAGCCATAGCTTCTTTATCGAAACCATCGCTGCTTTGAGCCAATACTTCATTAAGAATTTCTTCAACAACTGTGCGAACCATTCTTTTTTCTTCAAACTTCATTAATGACTCTTGATGTTTAGCTATTATCTCAAGATCAGAATCACAATGAGCCATAATGTTAGCATTTAACATTTTGTTCTCTTTTTTTGAATGGAGACTTAACTCTTCTGCAAATTTTTCAGCATCTGAAATTTTTATCAATGCCTCTTTTTTTTGAGCAGCAGACTCTTTTAATTTATCTTGAACTTTTTTCATCTCATCAGCTATAATCTGACTTCTTGATGCAAAATAATTTTTTGCCGGTTCAGCGATAAGATACCAAATTAGTCCAAAAAATAGTAAAAAGTTTACTGTTCTCTGGACTATGTCAGTATCTGCATGTTCCGCACTACCACTAGATGCTAATGCATAGGTTGACATCATTAGCATAAATACTAAAATTCTACTCACATCAGATCCTTATATTTGACTAAATTTAGCTTTTACAGCTTCTGTGAACAGTGGAATTTGTAATTTCAATTCACTCTTCAACTGTTCTCTAGATTGAGCAAGGGATTGCTCAAATTCTAGATACTGATTAGCTAACTCAGCACGCTTTGCTTCTAACTTACTCTCTGCTAACTCTTTAGCGTCCGTAATAACTTTTTCTCTTATGGCTGCAGCATCTAGTTTAGCTTTTATAATTATTGATTCTGCTTTTGAATGTAATCCATGAATCTCATCATCATTTGAACCTATTCTTTGTAGGTCTTTTTTGATATCTTCATCTCTTTTATTCATATAAGAAAACAATGGATTATAAAGCCAACTGTTTAGAACTGCAATAAGCGTAAGAAATACGATTAATGTAGCTACAAGTAGTATCGGATTTATATCTAACATAGCACCTCCTAAAAGTTGCGGAATTATACTGTTTTAAAATTAAAAGAATTGTTAAAGTAGTTTAAAAAAATTTAAAAAGATAAATTTTTTTAAATAAAAATTTTAAAATTTAATTTAAAGGTTATTTTTTGGTAGGTAATTTAGCAGTTTTAAGACTTGGGCTTCTGTTTCAAATTCTATTGTTAAGCTTCTGTTTGTTGTTTTAATTTTCATCCCTAAAATATCAAAAATATCTTTAAATTTTGTTAAATCAAATGAGGTTGTTTCTGTAGATTTTAAAGAATCAGTCTTACTTGATTTCATACTCTTTATCATAGCCTCTACTTCTCTTACACTTAATTTTTGACCAACTATAGAGTCAACTACTAATTGTTGCTCTTTTTCATCAAGTCCAACTAATACTTTTGCATGTCCAGTAGAAATCTTTCTCTCAATTAATGTTTTTTGAGTTTTTGAAGATAGCTGAAGAAGTCTTATTGTGTTTGTAATATGTGTTCTGCTCTTGTTTATTTTAACAGAAAGCTCCTCATGAGTATAACCATAAAGCTTCATTAATTCGCCATACGCATAGGCTAACTCTATAGAATTTAGCTCATCTCTTTGAATGTTTTCTATAAGAGCAAGTTGTCTCATTTTTTGGTTATCACTACTTAGCACAATAGAGCGGATTGATTTTAATTTTGCTAACTTTGATGCGCGCAATCTTCGCTCTCCAGCTATAAGAACATAACCATCCAGGTCCTCTGTTACCAATATTGGCTGAATCAAACCATCACTCTTTATT
Organism: Sulfurimonas sp.; assembly: GCA_021732045.1. The sequence continues at coordinate 94,407 of JAKFWK010000002.1, read as the reverse complement.
GACTCGCTTAACTCATAAAGAGAGCTCTCTTCAAAATGTTTTCTTGGTTGAAAAGGGTTTGGTCTTATGTCTTTAAGTGGAATTTCAATTATTGAGTCTTTTTGACCAAGTTCATTTTCATAAGCCTCATCTATTTCGCCTATAAGCGCACCTAACCCTCTGCCTAACTTTTGTGTCTTCATATTTCTATTATCGCTTGTGCTAAATTTTGATAAGACTCTGTACCACTTGATTTCACATCATACAAAATAACAGGTTTTCCAAAAGATGGGGCTTCTGCTAGTTTTACATTTCTAGGCACAACAATAATCTCACCATTTTTATCTTTAAATAATTTACTACTAAAATGTTGTTTTAAGTCTGCAAAAACTTGTTTTGAAAGGTTATTTTGTGCGCTGTACATTGTTGGAAGAAATCCTCTTATCACTAATTTAGGATTTATTGATTTCCTGACTAACTTTATCGTGTTTAAAAGTTGCGCAAGCCCCTCAAGTGCAAAAAACTCACACTGTATTGGAATTAAAACAGAGTTTGATGCCGAAAGTGCGTTAATTGTCATTGGTCCAAGGGCAGGCGGAGAATCTATGATTATATAGTCATAATCTTTTATTACATTGGCAATTGCTTTTTTCAAAACTAGTTCGCGACCTTTTGAATTTTCAGCATCATAATACTCTTTTTCAATTCCGACAAGACCTACGTTTGATGGAGCCAAATGAAGAGTTGGGAGCTCAGACTTCAAGATAATATCTTTTAATTTTTTTGTACCAATAAGAACATGATAAATATTAAACTCATAATCATTTCTATGAAAACCAAGCGAAGTAGTGGCGTTTGCCTGAGGATCAGAATCAATCAGAAGCACTTTTTTTTCTGCCACTGCAAGAGAAGCAGCCAAGTTTACAGCAGTAGTTGTTTTACCAACTCCTCCCTTTTGATTTGCAATTACAATTACTTCGCTCATCTTAAACTATATATCCTCTCGCCATCAACTATTATAGAGCCATCATCTTGAAGTATAGCTCGCTCTAAAGAAAATCTTAAACTATTTCTATGTGTAAAAAAATTTTGATTTCTATAAAATTCTAACTTATATTTACTAAAAACCTGCTTCCATGAAATATACTTTTCCACATTATGTAAATAGATTTCAATAAAACTTTTTTTATCTATCTCTATGTCGAGTTTACCAAAATCTTCTGGTGATTTATTTGTATTTATTCCAATTCCGCAAACAAACTTATCGTCTAGTATATTTGTAATTATTCCACCTACTTTTTTATCATCAATATAGAAATCATTTGGCCACTTAATCCAGACTTTAGAGCCTAAATCGTTTAGCGTTTCTTTTAAAATATGTGAAAAATATATAGAAGCCGATTCTAATTTTAAATCTTTTGGCAAAGCTACTATAGGTAGTGCAAAAGATAAAAAAAGATTCTCATCAAGACTCTCCCAACTATTACCTCTGCTTCCATATCCAGCCGTTTGAGACTGTGAAACGACAGCAATTGGCGATGAAACCTTGCCACTTTCAATTAACTCTTTTAACTGTTTTTGGGTAGAATCAATACTTTTAAGATAGAGTATCTGCAAGGCTTAATCTCTTTCCATTAATGTAAGAAATTACACTCATTCTATTTTTTGATTCTGGCTGAACCTCTATTATTTTCAAAGTGCCTATACTACAACCAACAATAATGAAGTCTTTCTCTATTTTTAAAATTTTTCCACTCTCATTTTTACTGCTATCTTCTATTAATTCAATTTTTATCAACTTAAGCCCGCTACTTAAATTTACCGATGGCCAAACAGAAAATGCTCTGTATTTATTGTATAAAACAACAGCATTATCAAACTCTACTATAGCATCTTTTTTTTCTATTTTACTGCAGATACTAGAGATGCTATTGTCTTGCTTTACAGAAGTATATGATTCAAAATTATTTAATACATCAACAGTTAAATCACTTGCCGCATCCGCCAATCTATCAAATAATGATTCAGACAATTCAGTTTGATTTATCTCTATTTCATCGATTTTAATTATATCCCCAGTATCCAATCCAATATCCATAAGCATTGCTGTAATACCAGTTCTAACATCTCCATTTAAAAGGGCTTGCTGGATTGGACTTGCACCGCGATATTTCGGCAAAATAGATGCGTGAAGATTTATACAAGTAGCGTGTTGTAGTATCTCTAATGGCAATATTTGACCATAAGCCGCCACGATGATAAAATCGCACTCTATTTTTAAAAGTTCCTGCACAACTTCACTGTCTCTAAGTCTTTTTGGCTGATACACTGGTATTGAATTCTCAAGAGCCAATGTTTTTACAACTGGAGGAGTTACTGTTTTTTTTCTACCCACTTCTTTATCTGGTTGAGTATAAACCGCAACCACCGTCATATTTTTCTCTGCTAATAATCTTTGGAGTATTTTTTCTGCGTAGCTTGGTGTACCCATAAAGATAATCTTCATAAATTAGTTACCTTTTGTAAAACGAGTGCCGCCAATATGCTTGTTTTCAAACATCAGACTTTTTATATCCTTTAAATCATAACCGCTAGTTAAAACCATATCAATTCCACACTCTAAAAGATAGTTAGCTGCTTTTAATTTTGTAAGGATTCCTCCGGTTGCAAACGCACCATGTGGAGTTGCCTCTTTTTCTAGCTCACCTGCATTGATACTATTTACAATTTTTTGTATCTTTGCATCTAGATATATTCTTGGATCTTTATCATAGTAAGCATCTATGTCAGAGAGTATAATCAGCAAATGAGAGTTAGTATGCTTTGTGATATAAGCTGAAAGCTGGTCATTATCTCCTACAACAAGCTCTTTTGTGGATGTTGCATCATTTTCATTTATGATTGGAATAACTCCGTTTGATAAAAGAGTATTTACTGTATCTTTAATTTTGTTTATCTCATCATCTATTTTGAAATTTGCAGCTGTTACTAAAACTTGAGCGGTTAAAATATCATGTGTTGCAAATTTCTTGCTATATTTTTTCATCAGTATCGGCTGACCAATAGAAGCGAGTGCTTGTTTGTTTTGAAGTATTGCTCTATCAAGCTTAAGTGCTGTATATCCAGCAGCAACTGCACCTGATGAGACCAGTATAACCTCGTTTGTTTTTCTGAGCTCTACTAAAAATTCTACTAAATTTCTCATACGGTCTAATGCGATTGCATCATTTTGCGTTAAAACAGCGCTTCCAACTTTTACAACAACTCTTTTCATTTTGGCTCTCACAAATTAGATATTTTTAACAGTTCTTTGTGTTCGAACCAGATTAAACAAGGAGTTTTTTAACGGTTCTATATTTTTATGAATTGCAGAAGATATTGGAACTATAAAATATGGTAAATTTTTATCATATCCGAGTGTATCATCTGGAGTGTTTTGAATAAAATAAGGAATTGATTCATCAAACTCAATATCACTATTTTCATTTGCTTTTACACCAATAAGTTCTAAGAAACTCTCAACCAACTCATTAAGTTCACTTGGCTCAACAACATCAAGTCTAGTTAACGCTATGGCATATTTACTATTTCCAAGTGTCTCTGAAAATGCAGAAATCTCACTCTTTAGTGTCTCTATCTGCTCTTTTAAATCTCTATATGAGTTTAAGTCTATCATGTAAAGAAGTATTTTTGTTCTCTCGATATGTCTTAAAAATTGAATTCCTAAGCCTTTACCTTCATGTGCGCCGCCAATAATACCTGGTATATCAGCCATAACAAACGATTCAAAATCTCCAATGTTAACTTGACCTAGCTTTGGAGTAAGTGTTGTGAACTCATAGTTTGCTATCTCTGGTTTAGCGTTTGAGACTGTTGAAATCAGAGTTGACTTTCCAACATTTGGAAAACCAACCAACCCAACATCAGCAATAAGCTTAAGCTCCAGCTTTACAGTTCTAATATCGCCTTTTTCACCAGGCTGAGCATAAGTTGGTCTTTGGTTTGTGGATGACTTAAAGTGAGTATTTCCAAGTCCACCTTTTCCGCCCTCTATAAACAGCTCTTCTTGTCCATTTTCTAACATATCAAAAATAATTTTATCTGTCTCAATGTCAATAATCTGTGTACCAGGTGGAACTATAATAACTTTTTTGGCTCCAGACTTCCCAGTCATGTTGGAGCCTTCGCCACTTGCACCATTATCTGCTTTAATATGCATCTTCTTCTGAAAATGAGAAAGCGTATGCGTGTTGTTGTCACATTTAAATAAAATATCACCACCTTTTCCACCGTCACCACCGTTTGGCCCGCCATTCAAAACAAATTTCTCACGACGAAATGCAACACATCCTTGTCCACCTTTTCCGGAAGAGACTGTTAGTTCCACACTATCTGTAAACATTTTAAATCCTTGATTGTTTGCTTGAATACTTAAAAATTCACTTATAAATTATAGATAGTAAATTGTTAAATATTTAATTTTTAGGTGTTAAACCAATTTTGTTGAAGTAAAAAATATTTGAGCAAAAAGCTCAAATATTTGTAGAATTATGCAGCAGGTATTATTGAAACTTGTTGACGCTTTTTGTCTTTTCTTTCGAATTTAACAACACCTTCAATTAATGCAAAAATAGTATGATCTTTACCCATACCAACATTTTTACCTGGATGTATCTTAGTTCCTCTTTGACGAATAATAATGTTACCAGGAATTACAGCTTCTCCACCATACTTCTTAACACCAAGTCTTCTACCAGCTGAGTCACGATTATTCTGTGTACTACCTTGACCTTTTTTGTGTGCCATCTTGAATCTCCTTAGCTAATTTAGCTTATGCAGCTATTTTCGTGATAATAACACGAGTGAAGTCTCTTCTGAAACCTCTTTTAACTTTACTGTCTTTACGACGACGCTTTTTAAAAGTTATAACTTTTCTATCACGACCTTCATTAATAACTTCAGCAGTTACAACAACACCATCTAAAAATGGTGCTCCAACTCTAAGTTCACCCGTATTAACAGCTAGAACTTCTTTAATTTCGATGATAGCTTTTGGTGCAAGAGACATATTATCTAATAATAAAATATCACCCTCTTTAACCTTATATTGCTTACCGCCGTTTTTGATAATTGCGTACATGTACAATTCCTTAAATCTCTATAAATCTACAAAAAGTTCGGAATTGTATCTAAACAAGCTTTAAGTTTTATTTAACTTAAACATAAACTTCTTAACTTGGTGTGCCTAAATTGCTAAACTTAAATAATTTTATAAAGAGCATCTCTTGCACAATATATTAAAAAACAAAAAAATTATCTTATGAGTAATTTAATCTTTCTTGTGTATTAATTTTTTACCACAAAATCAGCCGTTACAGCTAAATGATCTGAGTATCCGATGCCTCTATGCTTTTTTACCTTCCCCCTTGAGATTTCCCATCTTTGAACGACTTTTTTCTTAAAAAGATAATCTCTATAAAAATTAGTAATTGTGTCATTTTTATAATAGATATCTTTTTTCTTCAGCAGAGATTGTGACACTAGTATATTATCTGGAGTTTCTCGTTTGCCTTTAAACAGATATGAGTATCTACTCTCATCATCTGTATCATACCAAAGGTTGTAAAAACTTCCCTCTTCGTATGTTGTCTCAGCGGCTCTTTTCGTCTGCTTTATAGTGCCCAATATATGGTTGATGCCAGTTATACCATCTGTATCGTTAAGCTCTCGTTTTCTTACGAATTTTATATACTCTTCGTAATCTGAATTAAAATCTCCCAGCACTATGATATTTTTGTCGTATCCAATCTGTTTGATTCTCTCCATTAGCGTTTTGGCATAGATAATCCTCATGCTCTCAGGACCACTTTTTGATTTCCAATGGTTTACATATATATACAGCTCTTTTTGACCTATTTTAAATTTTGTCTCTAGAATATTTCTATGGTCATTTGATGAAGTTACGCTTATCTCTTTGGAGTATAAAAATGGGATTTTGCTAAGAATTGCTACTTTTACTGATGAGTTTTTACTATCCGCTATTTTATAATATTGATAGTAAAGACCCCTTTGTTTAAGAGCAAATCTTAAATCCTTTAGAGCTTCAAGCGAGCCTATTTCTTGCAATCCAATGATGTCTGCATCCATATCTTTAATGACTTGAGAGATATTTTTTAGCTTTATTTTGTAGTTTTTATCATTCCACTCTGATGGACCGTTTGGTATATATTCTGGGTATCTACTTGTGTCATTTCCCAAATCAAAGAGGTTTTCTACATTGTAAGTTGCTATTTTCAAAGTTGTATCTCCCATAATAAGTACGGCAAACATAAGTAAAAAAATAACTATTTTCACAGGTTTATACCGTTTAATCTAAGCAGACTATCGGGATTTGGTTTTCGTCCCATCATATCTACAAATAGCTCACCCATGCTTTTTGCCCCGCCACAATTTAAAATAAATTCTAAATATTTTTTTGCTGTTGTTGAGTTAAATATACCCTCGTCGACAACACTAAAAAACGCATCAGCACTCAAAACCTCTGCCCATTTATAACTATAATATCCAGCAGCATATCCGCCAGCAAAGATGTGTGAGAATCCATTTTGGAACTTGTTATAGCTAGGTGCTTTTATTATGGAAGTCTCTTCTCTGATGCTGTTTAGCAACTCTTGAATCTCGTCGCCTTGGTAAAGTTTTGAGTGAAGCTTAAAATCAAAGATAGAGAACTCAAGCTGTCTTAACATTGAAGATGCTGAGAGAAAATTTTTACTACGAACCAATTTTTCAATCATTTCATCTGGGATAATCTCTTTGCTTTCATAGTGCATAGCAAAAAGCTTTAACACGCTTGGTTCGTAAGCAAAGTTTTCTAAAAATTGCGATGGAAACTCAACTGCATCCCACTCAACGCCATTTACTCCACTTACACCACTCTCGTTTACTCTACTTAGAAGATGATGGATTGTATGTCCCATCTCATGAAAAAGTGTTACAACATCATCATGTCTTAATAGTGATGGATTTTCTTTGCTTGAGGGTGGAAAATTGCAAACTATATATGCTGATGCTAGCTGTTCTTCGCCACTCTCGTTTGTGCAGTGAGTTTGAATGTTGTGCATCCAAGCGCCACCTTTTTTTCCTTTTCGTGACTCTAAATCCAGATAGAGTTTTGCTCTTAATTCATTTTTTAAATATAGATTATAGGCGGTTGCTTTTTCATCCCAAAGCAGTTCATTAACCTTTTCAAACTTAATTCCAAAAAGCTTATCCAAAAAGTTAAACATACCAACCACAACGCTTTTTTGCTCAAAATATGGACGAAACAGCTCTTCATCAAACTCATATTTCTCTTTTTTTAAAATCTCGCTATAAAACGCGCTATCAAAACTCTCCAGCGGTCTGTCTGAGAGTTTTGCAACCTCGTCTAGCTCTTTTACGGCTTGAGCTTTTGATTTTGTTACAAGTGTTTCTAGAAAGTCAATTACATCCTCTTTCGTTTTAGCCATTTTGCTCTTTAGTGAATATTCAGCATAATCCCCAAAGCCCAAAAGATTGCTCATCTCATTTTTAAGTAGAAGAATCTCATCTATTATTTTGGCATTTTGAGGCGCTCTTGTGGTATATGCTTTGTAGAGCGCTTCTCTGATTTCTCTGTTTTTGCCATAAGTCATATAAGCTATGTAGGACGGCATCTGCAGGGTGAATTTATATTTTATAACCCCATCATCCTCAAATTTTGCACTCTCCAGATCACTCTTTGGTATGCCATCTATGTCTTTCTCGTCCGTAATGATATACTCGTAGGCGTTTGTTGCATCTAGTACATTTTGAGAAAAGTCGTTTGAGAGTTCGCTCTCTCTTAGGTTTATCTCTTGAAGTCTCTCTTTTGTGGCATCATCTAGATGCGCTCCGCTTAACTCAAAGTTTAAAATATTTAACTCTAAAACCCTTTTTTGCTCATAGTTTAGGCTTTTGTTTTGTCTCTCTTGGATGGTTTTGTACGCTTTGTATATCTCTATATTTTGTGAAATTTTTGTGGAATACTCAGTTATGATTGGTAGAGAGTTCGAGTAAACTTCTTGTGTCTCTTTAGTGTTGCAAACGGAATTTATATGTGACAATGGTGTAAAAAAATGTCCCAAATACTCATCCATCATCTCTAGCGGTTTTACGAAATTGGCGTAAGTTTTGTCATCTAGTCCTAAAAGCTCTTCTATCTTTTCGTTGTTCTGTTTCGTTATACCCTCTAGCTTTGTTATGAAATTTGCCAAGTCTAGGTTCAACTCTATAAATTTACTCATTTTTTTAATCCTCTTCTTTTTTATGTTTTATGGCGTTAAATCTGTTTATCAAAATATCACTATATTTAATCGAGTTATCAAATAGTTTTGCGAACGCTGTTTTCCCCTCTTCTAGCGTCAGTGACGAGTCAACGATGATGTAAGATAAGTAAACAAAGTTTTCGTTTATCGAAAATCTTAGGTATGAAAACTCTCCATTTATATCAAGTAGATAATCATATATATCTGAAATTTTATCCTTTGGTATGGTGCAGAGCTTAGAATCGCCAATGATAACGCCGTTGTCGTAGTAGTTTATATCACATCTTGTGTCATCATACTCAACTCTCCATGATGCTTGGGACCTTCTCGCTAAAGTTACATTTACTTCAAGCATGGCTAAAATATCTTCAATTAGTTTTGTTGTTCTTGGAGGGTTATAACCTTTTCGCCTCTGCTTTGCAACCTCTAGTTTTGTCCCGCATTTTGGGCAATAATCCTCTTTTATCTCCAACTCATCAATCAAGTTTTTACAAGATATACATCTGATAATGTTCTCTTTTTTTAGCGCTTTGTAACTCTTTAGAGCTTCATCGATATAGTAATATGGAAGAGCAAAACCTAAATTGTTGGAGTTTTGTATAATAAAAGTATTTACTCCAATCACCTCTGCATCAATATTTAAGAGAGGTCCACCGCTATTTCCAGGATTTATGGCAGCATCTATCTGGATGTACTCCAGCTCTCCCTGAACTCTCATTGCTTTTGAGACAATCCCCTCTGTGGCTGTGTAGTTTAGCCCATAAGGATGTCCGATTGCTATTGTTGTGTCACCATCTTCAACACTTTTACTAGAGAGTTTTAGCGGATTTTTGGTCGCTTCAAGCTTGATGCTAAGAAATGCCAAATCAAAATATGGGTCATCGTAAACCACTTTTGCAATAGCTCTTTTTATAGTTTTTGAGCTTATCACAACCTCTTTTAGTCCAGATGCAACATGTGAGTTTGTGATAATTAAATCATCAATTATAAAGCCACTTCCAGTGCCATAAGGGGTCATAACTTGGATGATGTTGTCTATGTAAGTTTCTAAAATAGTTTGAGTGTTCATGGCTATATCTCTTGAAAATTAAGATTTTTTAGTTGAAGATAAAAGCTGTTGCTAAACTCATTTAGTGAAGTGTAGTTGAGTTTATCACCAAATGGTTTTAGTAATTTAAAGTTTTCCTGATATGGCGAAATAGCATCTTCTATCCTTGAAGTGATGGCTCTTTTTGAAAAAGCAGAGCCATTTTCATCGTAAAGCGTAGCGTATCCTATCTCCTTAAAATAGGATGGATTTTGTATCTCAACTAAGATATGGAGCAACTTTCTTGTAACTGGATGCAGGTTGTAGATATAGAGAATATAAAGAGCAATATACTCATAAATGATTGGAATCACAAGATTGTATCTGTTGGTTTTGTACCATCTTATTTTTACAAGTGATTCATTTATAAAAGATTCTATCTCCTCTTGTGATGCTCTGTCTGATTGGTTAAACGAGTATTGTGCATAATAAAAATTTGATCCAAACTCCTCAAAATCCATCTCTTTTAGTTTTTCTATATACTCCCTTAACTCCTCGTTTTTTGCCTCAACCAAGATATTTTCATCACTAAAATACTCCTCTATTTTTTCACTTATTTTTTGATATATATCATATTTTGGAGTTATGAGATAGTCTATTTTAAAAAGTAGATATAGCAGGGTAAAAGATTGCATTGCAGAGTTATCATTTGATGGATATGTCAATATTTTATCCTCAATTTGAGTAATCCATTTGTGCATAAAATCATATTTTATCTTTAGTTCACTGCTCTCTAACGGTTTTAGATGCGAGGTATCTTCTACTTTTGTATCTTTAAATATAGAGTTTATATAACCTTTGTCAAAATCGGCATTTACGGCAAGTTCTCTTAGAGAGTAAAAAACTTTTTGCGGAGTCATTTTTGTGTTATCATGAGATATCTTTAGCTTGATATACTCCTCATCACTAAAATAATAAGCATAAGTCATTTGATAGTTTTTTTCTAAAACATATCTCTTTAGTGCAACACTCGCAGATAATTTTTTTGTGATAATAGACTCCGCATAAAGTTGCTCATTTGTGATTTTACCGCTAACTTTAGCACTTCCTTGAAATATCTCAAAATTTAGTTCATCCTCACTTTGAGAGACGGTTATATTATGGTTTGAGAGACCATTGTGAAAATTCTCAATGGTTTTGAGGTAGAGATTATAAGCCTTTAATATCTCTTTTTGCTCAAACGCTTCGCTAGATTGGTTAAACAGTTCCTCTTCATTTTCCGCAAGACTCGAATCAAGCGCTCTTCCAAATTTATGTTTTTGTTCTACTTTTGTATCAAAAAAATTTAACCAGCTCATATGTCTACTTTTTATGAATTGTTGCTCACAAAAAATAGTGAGGTTTGTGGCTATCATTATACCAAACTTATAATGCCAAACTCTATGATTTAAAAACGCTTTAAAGTTAATTACATAGTTAATCATATATAATTTTTACAACTTTACAAGTAGGAAATCCAGCTAATTTTCGCACAATCAAAGAAGTTTTAGCATAATGGATAAGAAAGATTATATGCAAAAAAATTATCAAGATTTTATAGACATCCTTAAACATCTTATTCGTAAACCATCGGTTGTTGGGGCAGAGCATCCATTTTTTCTCTCACTAAAGAGGGAGTTGGATGAACTTGGGATAAAAACAACTCTATATGAAGGGCTTTTAGTGGCCGAGGGAAGTGAACCTGAGAGAGGAATGATTTCTGCGCATATTGACAGGCATGGACTTATCTGTACGGGTCCAAATGAGTTTCAGTATGCTGCTTTTTTGGCACAAAACCGTGGAGATTTGACGGGCGATTCATTTTCTGAGCAGACATTTATGAACATTGCAGAGAGATTTAAAAATCAAGTTGTTCAAGCTTATGAGCCATGGTCTGGGAGTTATCTTGGTTTGGGAATAATTGATAACGCTTATATTTGTGAGCGAAGAAAAAATCTTGTTTTTGAAGTTAAAGGACTAGAGCATCTCATAGCTGGAACTCCGGTTGCCTTTGTTGACACTTTAAAACATGAAGATGGACTCTTTAGTGCACAGCTTGATAATGTCGTAAGTGCCGCAATAATTCTCTATATGTACCAAAAAGGGTACAAAGGATTGGCATTTTTTACGGCGCAAGAGGAGTCTGGGAAGAGTTGGCGTTTTCTGCTAGAACATTTTCGTCGTTGGGGCATAACCAGTGATAGATTGTTGGTTTTAGACACAAGTCCATATCCAGATCGCCAAAAGGCCCAAATGCAAGATGTAGTGCTTCGCCATGGAGATGCAAGCGCTGAGTTTAACTCACCATTAACAGGTGAGATAGAAAGACTTTGCAAAAAATATAAAATTATGTATAGTTTTAAAGACTCCTATATTAGAGAGAAAAATAAAAAACTTCAAGAACAGGGGTTAAACCCAGTTTCACTAGGAAGAACGGAGCTAGGAAGACTGATAGTTGCGAGTGGCGCAGAAATACAAGGCACAACACTACAAATCCCAACAACTGGCTATCATACAACTTCTGAAACAGTTTTAGACAAATCACTCTTTAGTATTCTTAATCTGTTGCTGGAGATGTATATTGGCAAAAAAAGGTAGATTATTGTGAAAAAAAAGATGAAACAACTTACAGTTCTCTTGCTTCTTGCATCCATCTTTGTGGGGTGCGCTCCAAAAATGGGGAAAGATATTTTTATAGAACAAGCTGGCGATGTACGACTTGAGAGCTCTGGAAATGATATTTTACTAGGGTTCCTAGCTCTCATTGGTCCTACAGGAAAAAAAGATGGTATCAAGATTGCAACTGATGTAAAAATTACAAACAGATGGCATAGTGATATAATCCTTCACTCTTTAAAGTATAGCCTTGGGGACAACAACAGCTCTGTTGCTCAGGGTGAAATAAAAGCTGATGCAACAAAAAAAGTTATTTTTATCTCTGGCAAAGAGAAGATTATTCCATTGGAGTTTCGTATTGAGCTAAGCAAAGAGAGCCTTACTTATCTATATGGAGCCGTGCAATCAAAGCGAAAAATTTTCCTTAAGGGGGAGGTTGCCGTTGAGGTCTGGGGTGTACAGAAGCATTATAACTTCAAAGAAGATGTGACAGCTCGCCTCTCAAAAGAGATAAATAAAAAATTTGAACTCTTTAGTGGTCTAAGGGTTACTAAGTAGTGGCAAAAAAATGCTAGATAGAAAGATAAAAGCTATTTTAGCAATGTAGTCTTTACTAAAAACAGCTTAGCTATTAATTTTGACATACTCAACTATTTATCTCCTTAACTATTTCCAATACCTTATTAATATTCTTAGACTTATTAGTTCTTATAATAATTTGCTTTATCCAGCCAACTAATTAAAAAACATCTACTTTATAAAACATATTTTCTATTATTCTAATTCTATTATAATTATTTTTTATCAATATCTAGTAATTATTTTTTAAGAAACAAGTAGCTAAACTCTAGCTCGTGTTTAAAAAATATTATATTTTGTAAAGTTAAAAGGAAGAAACATAAATGAAAAAACGAGTTATTATCGTAGATGACTCCAAGGCTGTTATTGCTACAGCAGAGTTGGCGCTAGAGGAGATGATCAGCAGCAGGGCTATAGAATTCATTTCATACTTGAATCCAGCTCAACTACTAGAGGCACTTCAAAATGGAAGTGAAAATTTTGATTTACTGATCAGTGATGTAAACATGCCACAAATGAATGGTTTAGATTTATCCAGAGCAATTAAAGCAGATGAACGATACAAAACCAAGCCTATAATTATCTTAACAACAGAAAGTTCTAATGAGATAAAGATGATGGGAAAAGAGATTGGTGTGACTGGATGGATGGTTAAGCCATTTAGTGATGAAAAACTTGTAAAATCACTTAAAATGATATTGGGGATATAATTTAATGGAATTAAACACAATGCTATCAAAAAAAGAGCGCTACCTTACCTTTTTTTTAGGGGATGAGCAATACGGAATTGGTATTGATCGAATTAAAGAGATTATCGCCATGATGAAAGTTACTTTTGTTCCAAAGACTCCACCATTTATGCGTGGAGTGATCAACTTGCGTGGATCTATTATACCGATTGTTGACACTAGACTTCGATTTGCAATGGAGCCTAGAGAAGCGGATATGCACACAACAATCATTATTGTTGAAGTTGAAAAAGTAAATATTGGATTTATTGTTGATTGCGTAGAAGAAGTCGCTTCAATTGACTCGTCACATCTAAGTGAACCACCAAAATTTGGCAGTAACATCGATATGGATTTTATCTGCTCAATGGCACAAATTGGCGAGAGCGTCGTGATGATCTTAGATGTGCTCAAGCTTTTTGAAGCAGATGAATTGGTAAGTTTAGAGCAGATACAAAAAACACAAACAATCGAAGGAGCATAAGATGAATTGGTTAGAAAATATGGTATTAAGAAGCAAGTTGATTTTGTTGACAACGGTGATGATGGTTGCCCTTACTGTTTTGGGTTATTTAGGATACAACAGTACACAGCAGTGGCAAGCTTCAGTGGAAGATATAGGTACTGTTAAGCTCCCATCAATTGTTGGTATTATGGATATGCGTACTGGAATAAATCAAATTATTATTCAGCAAAACCGTGTTCGGGCTCTTCGAGATGATCCGAAAAAACAGGAAAAACTTCAGGATGCCCTTGAGCGAATTACTAAAGGGTTCAAACACTATGATGATGGATTGGCAATTTACGCTCCACTTCCTCAGACCCCAGAAGAGGCAATCGAGTGGAAAAAATTTGAAGAGAATTTTAAACAATGGAAAGAGATGAGTTTAAATTTTAATGCGAATATTCTCACCCCGCTTACCAATAATACCGATTCGGCCATGGAAGATAATTATTTCGCGCAGATGAAAGTTTTCATTGAAAAAAGCCGTGTTCCTCGGCAGGCAGCATTGGATAGTATGGGCGCTATTGCTAAAATCAATATTGACGGTTCAGATAAGACAGTTAAAGATACAGCTGCAGCATCTGCTAACGCCGCCAAATTGTCGATTATCATCGTCGCTATCGCTTTGTTTTTAGGTGCTGCTCTTTCGATGTTAATCATTCGCTCTATTACTCGTGCGATTAGCGCAAGTGTCGGTTCAATCCGCGATGGTGCAATGCAAATCACTTCTGCAAGTGATCAAGTAGCTTCGTCATCTTCATCTTTGGCGCAAGGGGCAAGTCAACAAGCTTCTAGCGTTGAAGAGGTAAGTGCTACTTTAGAGCAGAGCACTGCTATCAACTCTCAAAATACAGACAATGCTAGACAAGCTGATATTTTAGCAAAAAATGCAAATGACTCAGCAAAAGCAGGATATGAAAAAGGAGAGCAACTTTCTCTCTCAATGCACTCTATCACAGCATCAGCAGCTAAAATCTCTGGAATTATTAAAACGATTGATCAGATTGCTTTCCAAACCAATCTTCTTGCTCTTAATGCGGCCGTTGAAGCAGCTCGCGCAGGTGAGCATGGGTTAGGTTTTGCCGTGGTTGCCGATGAGGTAAGAAATCTTGCTCAGCGTGCAGCGTCTGCAGCAAAAGAGACTTCTGACATCATCGAAGAAGTTGTAGGTCAAATAAAAGAGGGGAATCAAATCGCTCTTGCGACTCATACTGCTTTCCAGGAGATTGTAGAACAGTCTAAAAAAGTATCAGACCTTATAGGTGAGATATCAATTTCAGGTAAAGAGCAATCAGAGGGTATGGCACAAATAAATCAGGCTATGGGACAGGTTGACCAAGTTACACAACAGGTTGCTGCAAACTCAGAAGAAGCAGCCGCTGCAGCAGAAGAGCTTAATGCACAAGCTACGGCGATGATGGAGACCGTAAGTGTTTTAGCAAAGATGGTTGGAATGGAGACGGGTATTGCAGCGTCAGCACCAAAGAAAAAGCAGCTTCACAGCTTAGAGATTAAAACGCTTCCTCCTATGCGCAAACCAGCAAAAATGGCTCAAAGCAGAGGAGTTTCATCTAGCAGATCCGAAGATGTATTTCCTCTGCATGAGGACGATTTAAAAGAGTTCTGATATGGAATTTAACGGTGATGAGCTCACTATTGAGCTGGATATGTCGATGGAGGAGATTCGAGAATTTGAATATTTTGTCCGTTCTCGATTAGAATACATCGAATTGATTGCAGTAGAAGAGGGAACCACTCTCAAAAGTAGTGCCCTCTTAGCTCTTTTAGTAAGCCTTAAGCGAACTAAGCCAGAGCTAAAAATTCCCTTTCTTGAACAAGGGATGAGCAACTCGAGCGCTTATGGCTCGATACATTGGATGTGCCATGACTAAAAAAGAACAAGTCAAAGCTATTTTTATAGAAGAAGCTGGTGAAATTATTGAAAAACTAGATGTAGATATACTCCGCTTTGAGGAAGATTCTAGTGATTTTAATCTGCTAAATGAAATTTTTCGTGGTGTTCATACCCTCAAAGGGAACTCCAATGCTTTTGGATTTACACGACTTGGTGAGTTTGTACACCATTTTGAGGATTTGCTGGATTACTATCGTACAACTAGGGACGAGATTGAAGAACACTATCTTGATCTTTTTGTAGGTAGTGTTGATGTGGTTAAAGAAGTCATGATATGTGAACTGGATGAAGTTGAGACATTGCCTGGTGGCTATGGTGAATATTTGGGGAAAATCAAAGATCTTATTGCAATTAAAACCAATAAAACAGTAGTTACAGTGCCACAAATGAGCGGTGTTGAACCAACAATTGATGCCATATCGATGAGTGATTTAGCGGCAGAGTTTGGATTGGGCTGCCAAGAAGAAGTTAGTAAGACTGTAACAAACTGTATTAAAACAAAACAGATTTCCCAAGAAGATGGACTAAATTTATACCTTATAAACTTAACGCTAGATAGTGATTCATATAAGCGAGGTTTTGATCATCTTATATTTTTACATCTGCTAAAAGAAAAAGCGGCTTCTCTTGATAGCTTTTTTAACATGGAATCTATTGGAACTTTAGATAATTTTTTAAGTGAAGAGAATAAGATTTTAAATGTCAGTATTGTTGTATTAACTTCTCAATCGCTTGAAGAAGTCACTGAATATTTTGAGTTTTTATTTGAGAATGAGTATTTGATTACTTTAGTTGAACCTAGTATTACTGGAGTCATTAAAGAGAGAGATATTGCTCCAGAAAAACCAAATATTGTTGATGCAAGAAAAGGAAGCGATAGAAGGAAAGATGATAGAAGAGAGCCAACAGAAACCTCATCATCAAGTGCACTAACTACGAAATCAACTATCCGTATTGATACCATTAAGCTTGATGAACTATTTGATTCAGTAGGCGAACTAGTTATTGCTCAGAACTTCGTTGCTCAAAACGAAAAAATTCGCGCTATTGAAGATGAGTCTATTAGCAGAGCGATCGAGACTCTCTCAAAAATCACAAAAAAGATACAAGACAGAGTTATGAGTCTTCGAATGGTTGCTATCCGCGACACATTTGACAAGATGAAGCGGGTCGTCAGAGATACATCTAAAAAAACTGGCAAAGAGCTTCGTCTAATTGTCGTAGGAGAAGAGACAGAAATTGACAAAACTATGATTGATAGCCTCTCGGATCCACTTATACACATTATCCGTAATGCCATAGACCATGGACTAGAAGCTGATGCAGCTGAGAGATTGAGTGTAGGGAAAAAGACCGAGGGAACCATTACCCTACGCGCTTTTCATAAAAGTGGCAGTATCGTAATTAGCGTTAGCGATGATGGAAGAGGAATCAATAAAGAAAAAGTACTACAAAAAGCGATTGAACGCGGAGTTGTAACAGGAGATGAAAATCTTACGGATAGTCAGATTTTTGCACTTTTAATGCAGCCAGGGTTTTCAACAGCAGATACAATCAGTGATCTCTCTGGACGAGGAGTTGGCTTGGATGTCGTTAAAACCTCGATTGAAAAACTGCGCGGAAAAATTGAAGTTGATTCCAAAGAGGGTGAGGGAACAGTTTTTTCTATGGTTCTTCCACTAACATTAGCAATTATCGATGGCATGCTTGTACGAACTGCTGGGGAAATTTACATTATTCCAACTCTTAGCGTAGTAGAATCCTTTAGACCAGATAAAGAGATTGTTCACTCTCTTAAAGGAAAAGGTGAATTTGTAAGTATGCGTGCTCAGCATATACCAGTCATTCGCTTAAGTGATGTTTTTGCTCTTGATGTAAAGCGAATAGAGCCTTGGGAAGGGATTTTAGTGTGTGTGGAGACGGGAGCTGGAAGAGTAGCAATTATGGTTGATGAGTTGCTAGGTAGACAGCAGGTAGTTATCAAAACGCTTGGGCAATCTTTATCTAAACTTAAAGAAATTACTGGTGGAGCAATCTTGGGAAATGGAGATATTGCTCTGATTTTAAATGTAGACGAGTTGTGTCCAGTATTTGAATCATAATATGAACGATATTGATCTTAGCCCTAAAGAGTTTAATCTATTTCGTGACTATATCTACGAAAAAGTGGGCATTGCCTTATCGGATCAAAAAAGTACACTTGTTAAGGGACGACTGAACAAGCGTCTTCGTCAACTAGGTTTTGATAATTTTAGAGCCTATTATGACTATTTAGTACACGATCAATCTGGGGATGAGCTTGCCTTATTTGTAAGCGCAATCTCTACAAATGTAACTTCATTTTTTCGTGAAACTGCTCAATGGAAATGGCTTGAGACATATCTACCTCAAATGATAAGTGCAAAGCGTGAAAAAAAGATTCGTATCTGGTCAGCTGGGTGCTCTAGCGGAGAAGAGCCATATACTATTTTAATGTTTCTGCAGCAGCATTTAAAAGATTTTGAGAGTTGGGATATTAAGATTATTGCAACTGATATCTCTGAAAAGGTACTAAAAAAGGCTATTTCTGGAATATATGACGCCACTCAAGTTGAAGCACTCCCCAAAAATACTGTTATTCATGCATTTGAAAAAATACGCATAAACAATATCGCCCATTATCAAATAGTTCCTTCTCTTAGAGAAAAAGTTATGTTTCGCACCTACAATCTTGTAACAGATAGGTTTATTTTTAAAAATCATTTTGATATGATTTTTTGTAGAAATGTCATGATTTATTTTGACGATATAACCCGTCTTGAAGTCATTAGACGCTTTACGACGGTTCTGCCTAAGGGTGCACCACTCTTTTTTGGTAGCTCTGAGTCATTAACAACACATAGAGAATCACTCAAACTAATTGGTTCTTCCATTTATCAACGATTATAAAATTAAAAAGGAAAAAGATGGCTCAGATTATTGAAAATAGAGCAGAAATTTGCAATGACATATGTGGTGAAGTAGCCTTTTTAAGCCGTAAGGTGTTAGATTTAAATAAGCAGATAATTGATAGCGAAAAGGCAAAAACACGCTTTTTATCTTTGATTGCAAATGAGCTAAATAATCCAATGACCGCCCTGCTTGGTCTTATTCCACATTTAGCAAAACAGTCTACTCAACCGCGTCAAGATCTTATTGATACAATTGAAGATGAGGCACTCCATCTTGACTTTCATATTCAAAATCTTGTTGCTGCAACTGAGATAGAGAGTGGTGAACTCGAAATATCGTACTCGCTCGTTAATCTAGAAGATTTAATTAAAGAGGTGTCAAAATCACTTAAATTTCGTATGATAGAGAAAAATATTAAGTTAAAAGTAGATAATCATCTCAAACAGAGAGTCGTTGCTGATGCTCAAAAATTACATTTAATCTTAAAAAATTTGATAGCAAACGCATGTGTTTATGGTGATGCAGACACAACAATAGAAGTTACTATTGAACAAAAAGATGAAAATAAGCTAAATATTTCTGTTAAAAACTATGGTAAAGAGCCAAATGTTAAACATAAAGCACAGGTTTTTACTCGTTTTGCTCATGATCTTAAAGGCATACATGGATTGGGAGTTGGCTTAAGTGTCGTCCGCGAACTATGCGAACGATTTGATGGAAAAATTGATTATGTAGTAGGCGACAATACAGTTACTTTCGTAGTGGTGCTTCCATTAGAGACAAAATCAGCAGACTTTGAAGCCTGTGGCTCAAATGAGTTTCTTTTTGAATCTTTTGATGACGCACTTGAACTCTGATGATTCAAGGAAATTCAACTTTCATTCATGTCGGCCAAATACATACAGATTATGGACCAGTAGCAATCTCGACTGTACTTGGCTCATGCGTAGCTGTCTGTTTGCATGATACTAAATTAGGTATAGGAGGAATGAATCACTATCTGCTCCCTTTTTGGAATAACAATGGCTTACAATCTCCTAGATTTGGCAATATCTCGATTCCAAAGCTAATTGAAGCAATGCTGGAGCATGGTTCAGACATTAAAAATATAGAGGCTAAAATTTTTGGAGGAGCATCCATGAATATTTACACTTCCGATATGATGATGATTGGAGAAAAAAATATTTTAGTGGCAAGAGAAATACTAAAAGAGTACAAAATTAGAATTGTTGCTGAAGATGTTGGTGGATTAAATGGTAGAAAAATTCAGATGAATTGTGAGCATGGCAAAGTGTTGTTGAAATATGCTTCTCGCATTATGAATAGTTGAGATTATAAATATGGCTATAAAAGTATTAATTGTCGACGATAGTGCTACAGCAAGAGCTGTTTTGCGTGATATTTTGGAATCAGATCCAGCTATTGAGGTAGTTGGGGTTGCCTATGACGCATATATTGCTCGTGATAAAATATTGGAGCTTCGTCCAGATGTTGTCTGCTTAGATGTCGAGATGCCTCGTATGGATGGAATCACATTCCTAAAACGCTTGATGCACTATATGCCGGTTCCAGTAATTATGGTATCTTCTTTAACTCAAAATGGTGCCAAAACAACGCTAGAAGCACTTGAGTCTGGTGCAGTAGATTTTGTTCCTAAACCTCATTCTAATATTTATGATGGTAAGAGCGAAATGCGTGATGAGTTGCTTGCAAAAGTTAAAATTGCAGCAAAGATAAAAGTACACAAGCGTGAACTAGAGAACACTAGACAGGCAAACACAACATCACTGGCTGAAACCACCAATAAAATTCTAGCTATCGGGGCATCAACGGGTGGAACAGAAGCACTTAAGGATTTATTGATGGGGTTACCAAGAAATGCTCCCGGTATAGTTATAGTTCAGCATATGCCTGCTAATTTTACTGGTCCTTTTGCAGAGAGACTAAATAGCGTATGCGCCATGGAAATTCGTGAAGCACGCAATGGTGATTCCATTACTCCAGGAGTAGCCCTTATTGCTCCAGGAGATTATCACATGGTAGTTCGTCGTTCAGGATCTCGTTATTATGTTGAAATTGGGACTGGGGATAAAGTTTCCGGTCATCGACCTTCAGTTGATGTTCTCTTTGGTTCGGTGTCAAAAATTGTTGGTGCAAATGCTATTGGTGTTATTTTAACAGGGATGGGCGGAGATGGCGCTCGAGGATTGTTAGCCATGCGAAATGCTGGGGCAAGAACAATTGGACAAGACGAGGCAAGCTGTGTTGTGTACGGAATGCCAAAAGTAGCATATGATCTTGGCGCAGTAGAAAAACAACTATCACTAAAAGAGATTGCCAATGGAATTCTTAAGTTACTCTAAATAGCAAATCCACAAACCATAAAACACACCAAAATCAGTCATAATTTCTGTTTTTGGTTAGCTATCATGGAGATTACAGCAAACTACTATTTACTTAAATTGTTATCTTTTTGACTGGTACTTTTTGAACCATCATCCTTTGCATTATTAAATGCGGTTGAGATGTCATTTGTAACACTATCAACCCCTGCATTAAACTCTTTTGCAGAGCATCCGTTAAGCATAAACAACAAAGAGAGCACAAATATCAAATTTTTCATAAACATCCTTTTTTGAAATTATAGCATGACACTCTTTTTTAACAATTGGATTGGTATTATTAAAAACTTTAAAAATATGGATGAAATATGAAAATAAAATCTCTTTATATATCTGCTCAAGAAAAAAATGCTGGTTCTTTGTTTATATGTATGGGAATGATGGAGATTCTAAAACGAAATCTTTATAGAGTTGCTTTTTTCAGACCCATTATATTAAAAAAAGATGTTATTGATGGGGATATTAGTTTTATTTTAGAGAAATATAATCTTAATATAGAGTATGAAGATTGTTATGGTTGTGACATAGAGTATGCGGAGACAATGATAGCAACAAACAGAGTTAATGAGCTAATGAATGAACTTATAGAGAAGTTTAAAAGAGTTGAGAGCAGATATGATTTTGTACTCTGTGAGGGAATCAGGCGTTCATTTTTAAGTACAAATATAAACTATGACTTAAATCTTAAAATTGCGCAAAATTTTGGAGCCTCTTATATAAATATTATAAACGCAAAAGGGAGTAGTGCCCATGATATTTATGAGAGCATTATGATAGAAAATAAAAATATAAACTGCGATGGATGCGAACATTTTGCTACTTTTATAAATAGAGTTGATGATAAAAAATACAATGAACTAAAAGAAAAATTAGCACAAAAATACCCAAATATTTATCTTTTGAGGGAGATAGAAGAGCTAGATATGCTAACTATTCAAGATATCATGGATGGACTAAATGCAAAGAGTGTCATAATGAGAGAAAATGATAATTTAAGGGTTGTTGGGGCATTTAAAGTGGCAGCTCTTGGCTTGGATAATTTTTTAGGGCAGATACAAGAGAATGATTTAGTTATAGTTCCAGCTGATCGCTCAGAGATAATTCTAGCTCTTTTGGGCGCGCTCTACTCAAAAACATATCCGAATATAAGTGGAATAATTTTCCCTTTTAATATTCAAACTCATCCAAATATAAAAAAACTCATAGATGGGTTAGATGATTTTAATCTACCAATATTATCAGTCTCAACTGATATTTATGAGACAGCAAAAAAAATATCTACAATAAACTCAAGGCTCAAAGTAAACAATCACAGAAAAATATCGCTTAGTTTAGGTCTGTTTAACTCCAGCGTTGACATAAAAGCGATTGAGCAAAAAATAGCAACTACTTCAAATGATATTGTAACACCTATGATGTTTGAGTATAAACTCTTTGAGATGGCAAGACTAAATAAAAAAAGAGTTGTTCTTCCTGAGAGTTCAGATGAGCGAATTTTAAGAGCTGCAGAGATAATCTTACGCCGTGGTGTTGCAGAGGTTATCTTTTTAGCAAACCCAGCGGAACTTAAAGAGCGATATATGAAACTCGGACTTGATTTAAGTAGTGCAAGCGTAATAGACCATCTAGAATCACCTCTTATGAAGGAGTTTGTAGATATCTTTTATGAGATGAGAAAAGAGAAAGGCTTAACCATTCAAGCTTCGCAAGATGCGATGATACATGTTAACTATTTTGCAACTATGATGGTCCATCTAGGTTATGCAGACGGAATGGTCAGTGGAGCAGTACACTCAACAGCTGATACTATAAGACCAGCTTTGCAGATTATAAAAACAACCAAGGATGTAAAAATAGTCTCAAGTCTTTTTTTTATGTGTCTAAAAACAAAAGTTTTAGTATATGGAGATTGCGCCATAAACCAAAACCCAAATGCGCAAGAGTTAGCTCAGATTGCCATCTCGTGCGCAAAAACAGCTTCATACTTTGGCATAACGCCAAGAGTTGCAATGCTCTCCTACTCAACTGGAGAAAGTGGAGTGGGCGCCGATGTTGATAAAGTTAGAGTTGCTACAAACATAGTTAAATCATTAAATCCAAACCTCCTTATTGAGGGACCAATTCAGTACGATGCAGCGATAGATAAAACGGTCGCAGAGGTTAAGCTACCAAACTCAAAAGTTGCAGGCGATGCAAATGTATTTATATTTCCAGATTTAAATACCGGAAATAACACATATAAAGCAGTTCAGAGGTCGAGCGATGTCATAGCCATAGGTCCAATCATACAAGGGCTTCGTAAACCAATCAATGATTTAAGTAGAGGCTGTTTGGTCTCAGATATAGTAAACACAGTTGCAATTACAGCAATCCAAGCTGGAGAAAAAAATTGAAAATAGCTGTTATAAATGCAGGCAGCTCCTCGGTAAAATTTAAACTCTTTGAAGCCAAAAGCAGAAGTGTTCTAGCTAAAGTAACCGTTGAGAACATTGGTGCACTTGGATCTGATATAACTATGAGCTTTGAGGGCAAAAAAACCAAGGATTATGCTGTTATAAAAAACCATCATGAAGCTCTTAAGCAGATATTAGAGCTTTTAAAAACCTATGAGTTGCTACTTGATTTTTCATCTCTGTATGCCATTGGACATAGAGTTGTTCATGGAGGAGAGGATTTTTGTAGCGCGACGCTCATTGATGAGCAAGTTATAGAAAAGCTAAAAACACTTATTCACTTAGCACCGCTTCACAACAGGGCAAATTTAGAAGGTATTTTAGTTACAAGAAAAAAAGCTCCACTAGTTAAGCAGATAGCTGTTTTTGATACAGCCTTTCACTCTAAAATGCCAGAGGAAGCCTATCTTTACGCTCTAGATTATGAGCTGTACGAAAAACATAAAATAAGGAAATATGGTTTTCATGGAACATCTCACTCATACATAAGTAGATTGTGTGCACTAGAGATGAAAAGAGATATAAAAGAGCTAAATATCATAACTCTTCATCTAGGAAATGGCTCAAGCGCCTGCGCGATAAAAGGAGGAGTGAGCATAGATACTTCTATGGGATTCACACCACTGGAGGGGCTTGTGATGGGAAGCAGAAGTGGGGATATTGACCCAGCAGTAGTTTTTTATATGCAAAGAGAGCTAGGGCTCAGTGTTGACGAGGTGGAGAATATTTTAAACAAGAAGTCTGGTGTTTTAGGAATTTGTGGAACCAATGATTTTAAAGCTATAGTATCAAGCAAAGATGAAAAATCAAAATTAGCTCTGAACATAATGAGCAGGCGAGTAAAAAAATATATAGGTGCCTACATGGCACTTTTGGGAAGCGTAGATGCCATCGTATTTAGTGGTGGAGTTGGCGAGAACTCCGCCATCGTAAGAAAAAAAATTTTAGAGAATATTGGTTTTGGGATTGAACTAAACGGATACGCAAACAGCTCAAACGGAAAAATTATCTCAACTAAAAACAGTAAAGTCCAAATTATGGTTATAAAAACAGATGAGGAGCTAGAGATAGTAAACGAGTGCTTGAGTTTTTTAAAGAGTTAATTTTTAGAGATTAATGGTTTAAAATTGCAGGTAAAAACCTGCAAAGTAGAGATTATAGAGGTGTTACATTCTCAGCTTGAGGACCTTTTTGTCCCTCGCCAAGTTCATAAGTAACTTTTTGTCCTTCTGCTAGAGAAACACGACCAGCACCTGATCTGTTTACTTGACGAAAATGCACAAATAAGTCTTTCCCGCCATTATCTTGTTGGATAAATCCATAACCTTTTTCTTCATTGAACCATTTAACAGTTCCATCTAGCAATGCTGCCATTGTCGTACCTCGGTGGTAAAAATTCACTTTTATTAAAGTGGAATCAAAATATAGGGAGTCGTTTGTCTGGCAGAATATACTACAGATGAGCTCACACACAAATCTTTCATCGCATAAATTATAGCAAAAAAATTTAAATTTTTAAAAGAAAATAGAGCTTTACTAACTGCGAAAAAATGACGATATTGTTTTACATGCAACAAAAGGATTTAAGATGCAAATATCACCAAATGTAAGTAGCTCTGTCGGTGCAAATACCCAAACACAGGTTAAGAGTGTCTTTACCGAAAAGCTCTCAAAAAGTGAATTGAGTGACATAAAAGAGCAAATTGCCAAAAATGCAAATGAAATCGTGCTAAATTCTATCTCGCTTCAAGGTTCTTTTTCAAACAAAACAGCTAACGCTGATGGCGAGTATGATAAATTTCAAAGTTTTCTAGGCGATATAGGTTACAGCGGAAAACCAATAGCTAAACTATCCAAAGAAGAGGCAACAGAGCTTGTGAGTAAAGATGGTTTTTTTGGAGTAGATAAAACCTCACAAAGAATTGCAGATTTTGTGATTATGGGTGCTGGTGGAGATGAGAGTAAGATGCGTGCTGGCAGAGAAGGCATGATAAAAGGCTTTAAAGACGCGGAAGCTATGTGGGGTGGCAAACTACCTGAAATCTCTCAAGAGACTATGAAAAAATCGATTGAGATGGTTGATAAAGCTATGCACGACTTAGGATTTTCAATAATAGACAAAGAGGTTTAATGGAAAAGTTGATTAAACATAAGCTTAGCGATGAGTATATAGAGCTATTTAAACTCATCAAAGTTTTGGATTTAGTTGATAGTGGAGCGGAAGCAAAGATGATTGTATCTGATGGTCATGTAGTGAAAAATGGGGAAGCAGAGCTTAGAAAACGAGCTAAAATTCGCAGTGGAGATGTAATAAACATTTCGGATATCACAATAGAAGTGGTATAAATTTTATTTTTATCTTAATTTTTTTTAACTCTATATAAAACTAAGAACAGAAGAAGTACTTTGAGATATTATTCAATAATAAATATCAATTAAGGAAACAAATATGTTTAAAGTTATTGTAGAAAAAGAGTGTGGTTGTTTTGTTAAAAGCGATCTAAAAAATGGAATAGAGCTGGATTCAAAAGATGATGCACTTATGAAATCAATCGAGATGAGAGATTTTATGAATGATGAATTTTGTGGCAAACACAGCTTTAAAGTTCAAGAAGTTGGAAATAGCTTTGTAATAGCAATGAGTGATTCAGCAAGCAATGGTTGTTGTGGCGGTGGATGCTCAAGTCACTAACTTAATCTGTAAGTTTTATCTATTTCTTTAGATAAAACTATATTTTTTTTAAAGAAGAAAAGCGCTAACAAGTCCAATAGCCCCTCCAAAAACACCACCCCAAACAACAAGCCAAGATAGGTGCTCTTTAATTAATTCTTGAACCATATCTTTAACCATAAGTGGAGTTAGCTCATTCAGTCTTGCATCTATTACTATTTCGATAGATTTGATAATATCCATACTAAGAGATGATTTTTGCATATGATTTTGCAGTGTTTCATTAAAACTATCACTATTAACTATTGCAACAACAGCACTTTTCATTCTTGCAGTAAAAGGTGTACGAAGAGTCTCCAACACAGCCCCTCCACCAAACATTCCAATCATTCCGCCAAAAGAAGAGCTCATAACAGTGGCACTAAGCGCATCAAAAGCTACTGAAAAGTCCGTCTCTTCTATAATAGGAGTTAAATCTATCTTTTTCTCCTCTGCTTTAAAAAAATTATCCAGCTGTTCTATTGTAAAAAATTGATTCATCATAAGATTTTTTATACTATCTTTAAATGCTTCAAATCTATCAAGAATAACACCAGAACCATAAAGGAATGGAACTTTTTCAAACAGCATATGAATTGCCAGCTGATTAGTTAGAGAACCTGAGAGCGCAAATAAGCCGGTATAAAGTAAAATAGAAGCGAGCAATCCATCGAATTCATACGATACAATTACTAAAAACATGGCAGTTGAGTTGGTTATAAAAGTTTTATCTAGTTTCAAACTAATCCTTCTTGTCAAAGGAAGATTGTATCAAAAAGATTCTATAATCATGCAAATATAGAGATAAAGAGATAAGTTATGAAGCAAGAGAGTTATAAACTTTTTAAAGATGAAAACATAGAGACAATACTGAATTTTCTCAAAAGTGAGCTGGTAAATAGAAACGAATCACCTTTTTGGAGTGATAAAGTTATACCATTTAGTGAAGCGATACTGACTGTTTTGATTCCATTAAGAGATGCGGATATGCTTTTTAATCCAGAAGGTGCGGTGGTTGATAGCCTAACCCCAGAGCTTTTTTTTATGTGGAGCGATTTTGTTAGTCTAAAATCTTTAGCCTTTACAATTCAGAAATCAAATTTAGCAAAAGAGCTGCTCAGAACCAAGCTTGATAGCTTAGTTTGTAAAAAATACAGAGGAATTGATCTTAAAATACTGGGTGATTATTTGGCAAAAAACAGAGTAAATCTAGAAGATGAAAATATAGATTTTCCTATAGCGACCTACAACTTACATCAGGGTGTAAGTAATGTGATAAAATCACTTCTGTAGGCTCCTCCTCTGCTCTCCCCTACTGTTGTCTATATGGCAAAATTGGGAGATGCGCTCGTTTTGCATAAACAATACCATTGGTAAAATTAATAACATTGTAGTTTAACTTTTGTGATAAAAATTGAGCCAATATCTTGGTTCTGCTTCCAGTTCTACATATTATAGCAAACGGCTTTTTGGTATCAACTGCCTTGTTTAGCTTACTGATAAAATCATTTAAGTCATAATTTCCTTTTTCATCAAAAAGCATAATAGGGATAGATTTCTTAAGTAGGCCAGTTTCTCTCCACTCCCCTGGTGTTCTAATGTCAACAATGGGGATATCAGAATCTATGATTTTTTGCGATGCCTCCTCGTTAGTAACGCTAGCTAAAAGTGAAACACATAGGGTAAAAAATAGTATTAGTTTCTTCAAATACAAATCTCCGTAGATTAAAATTAATTGTATAATTATATCAACAAATAAATAATATTAAATTTTACTATTCAAACAATAGTGTAGTTTAATAAAATAGGTTAAAAATGGCATCTCAAAAAGTTATAGATAATTCAAATAGGCTTCGCTATGTAAGGGCTCTTGAGCGATTTCATAAAAGTATAATCTCTTATTTACAGAACACTGCGGAGCTATCTGAAAGCGGTTATGCAAAAAAAATAGAGAGTAGCTTAAAAGTTTTACAAAAAGTAGAAGAAACCTCGCTCTACAAAGGCGATTTGCAAGATTTACAAAAGCTGATTTTCAAGATGATAAATTTTGTGGATTCAGATAAAGATATTTCAGAGATAAAAGAAGAGTTAATCTACACCTCAAATCAACTAGAGAAAACAAAAAATGCAAGACGATATAAAAAAGATAAACACTCCCAATCAAAATTTGATGATTGGGAGTAATTTTAAAGAGTTTAAGTTAGTGTGCTTGCTCTTTTAGCACAGCATCAAGCAAGTTAAACAGCTCATCAGATGCTGTCTCCATACTTTCAAAATTATCTATAATCTCACATGCGTGAGCGAGGGTGTTGCCCTCAGGATTACCCTCTAGGAATTTGATATTTTTATTTGCTAATATATGAAGAGCTGCATGCGGAGCTTCCATCTTAGCGTATGAATGTGCTTTATAAAATCTTGCCTTGCCCTCATTTTGGTACCAATGACCAAGTGCACATTCGGTATGGGTAGCATCTGGAAGAACTTTTTTTAGAGATAGTATAGAGTTATAAGCGCGAGCTTTGTATAAAATATGATAAAGTTTAGCAAGAACTACAAACACGCTATTTTCAATATTGTAAGATGAATCAACAATTTTTGTTGATGTTTCACTTAGCGTTATAAGTGTTTCTTGGAATCCATTTATTTTTTCTGTTGAACCCTCAACTGTGGATTTCATCATATCTGAACTTGTTTGAATCTCATTCATATCCTGCTGAAGTGATTTAATAGATACTGAAATCTCTCCAGTTGCCTTGTGTGTTCTCTCTGCAAGCTTACGAACTTCATCAGCAACAACAGCGAAACCTCTACCGTGCTCACCTGCACGAGCTGCCTCAATAGCTGCATTTAGAGCTAGTAGGTTTGTTTGATCTGCAATATCTGTAATAAGCTCAATAACTGATGTAATCTCATTTGCTTGATTTGTTATCTCAGCAATACTGCTATTGTTTATACTTACCTGCTCACTTAGTGCGTTTAGTTCTTGTGTGATATCAGAAATATCGTTACGAGAGTTTATTGCCAATTCTGAAGCCTCTTTGGTTGCAGAAGTAATTGCTTTTAGATAGTCAATATTTGTACTTAAATCTGTAGTTATAAGTGAGAGTGATTCAGAGACATTGGCACTTTTTACACTAATTTTAGCATTAAAAGTATCTCTTTGTGTCATGGAATTTTGAGACTTCATAAACTCTATGCTTGTTTTTACGCTATCTATTGCTTTTACAAACTCTCCATCTAATCCAGATGAAGAGATTTGATGCGTGAAGATACCTTTTGACGCATCTGTTATGGTTACATTTATTTCATTTATAAGATTTTCTGTATTTTCTATAAGATTAGTCAATCTAATTCCCATGGTTCCAAGCTCTGTATCACTTTGTAGTGAGTTTGATTTATGAGAAAAATCACCTTTTGCAACATAACCAATTAGCGAAGTAAACTCATTTATGCTAGAAGTTATAGATTTTCTAATCATTGTTGCAAAAACGAAAACAACCATTCCAACTAAAATACCGGCTATTAGTGCTAAGTATTTGAAGAAACTAATCTTTTGTCCAAGCTCAGCAGAGTCATTATCCAACTCTTTTGTTTTAAGATCAACTAGTTTCTTAAATGATTCTCTTGAAGCCTCAGCAAACGGCGTCAAATCATTACTATACCTTTCATATAACTTCTCTTTGTTATTTTTTATATCATCCTTATTTAATGATTTCATCATTTTAAATGTATTATTCACAAATAACATTGTAGAAACTTGCGCGTTATCTAGCGTCTTAACAGATTCCGTATCTGTTGTTAACTCTTGAAGTATTTTAAAATCATCTTCAATTTGTTTAATTGTTACACCAAACTTATGAATATTCTTTTCGTAGTTGCCACCAAGTAAAATATCTCTTGATAACCTGCTTACAAAGTTTAGATTTTTTTCTATATCAAGAGTGCTAAAACCACTCTTCATTGAATTTAGATGCAGATGATCATATTTCGTATTTATCATGCTCATTGCAAAGAAGATAGATATTGCAGCAGTAAAAACAGAAATTGTTACCATCGCGATGAAGTAGTTCATCTTTTTTTGAATACTTAAATTTTTAAACACAGCGCATCCTTGATTATGTGATATTTTTTTGATGATAGCATATTTTATACCATTTTTCTTGTGATTAACATTATAAATTGTTAATTTTATTAAACCAAAGACACTTTTAGTAGTGTGCTTATACTTTAGAAGACATACATAAACTGAGATAGTAGAATAATAACAACAACTAAACTAAATGGGAATAGATGGCTTTTAAATACCCAAGGATCTATCTTAAATAGCTTTTGATTGATTCCACGCAAGCCAAGCCATGAGCCTAAAAAAGCTTTTATGCTTAGTAAGATTTGAAAATTAGAGAGCGCACCGTTTTCAATCTTTCCAAAAATTTGAACAATAAGAAAAAGTCCGCTTGCAACTGCAACCATCAAAGCGTAAGGGACAACTTTTCTTACATATATCATAATTGCTTCTCTTGCTTTTTTTTGCTCTTCAATACTTAGCGATCTGTTCATTTTTGATAGAAAAAGAACATCTACAAATAAAAAACCACCATAGATAAAAACCGAAAATATATGAATCGTGTGAATGAGTGTATAAATAATAGGAACTCCTTTTTTAAGGCAATTTTAGCATAAGTTGCAATTTCTTCTCTTTATTTTGTATCAATATTTCATAATTGTATATTCAGTCTTTTTGGATAGAATTTTGCACTAAAAATCAATATAAAGAATTTAAATTATGGAAAATACAAAAGCTAGAGCAAATATTTATGCGTTATTGTCGAGAGTTTTGCTTCAAGAGTTAGATTTAGAGATGTTAGAAATTATTAAAAAAGATGAAAATATTTTAGATTTTTTTCCAACACTAAAAGAGTGGAAACAGCTCTGGGAGGTAGAGGGATCCGTACTTTTAGAGGAGTATTTGAATCCAGATTTTGTGAATTTATCTATACTACACATTATCCCATATGAAACTTTTTACACAAGAGAAGACCAAAAGATAGAGACCGGCGGAGCTAATCCTGTAACTGATATTTACAGTGCATCAAATTTTATAGTTGATTATGAACTTTCAAGGACTGTTGCGGCTGACCATATTGGAATTGAGCTTGAGTTTATGTACCATTTAGTTTCCGCTGAGGAAAAGGCGATGCAGGAAAATGATGCGGATGCGGTAAAATCTATCAGAGAAGTTCAGATGGAATTTTTAAACAAGCATCTACTAAGATGGGCTCCAATGTATCTTTTGAATGTTAAGTTTGAAGCAAGAACACCACTTTACTATGACGCCGCTGATATGGCTTTAGAGTTTATCTTGAGCGATAATGAGTATTTGGTTAAAGAGTTAAGCATCTAAATGATACAACTAAGTGCTAGTCGTTGTGTCCGGTTGCTTTCAAAAGAGAGCGAGTGTAATAGGTGTGAGCTTATCTGTCCAACAGAAGCAATAGTTGTTGGAACAAATCCACTCCCAAGCATAAATTTTTACTCTTGCGTAGAGTGTGGCGCATGTGACGCGGTTTGTCCAAGTGAGGCGCTCTCTTTGGATAACTTTAGTCAAACAGAGTTTTTCTTTTCCTATATAGAAGATGAGCAAAATATTATATCGTGTAGAAAAAATGTACCCTGCATAGCGGCATTAAATATAGAAAACATTATCTCAATGGCTGTTTTAAAAAAAGAGATGATTTTTGACATGGGATATTGTGATGAGTGTGATATAGCTCATAAGTGTAAGCCACAGATTTTAAAAAACTATGAAGAGGCATCTTATATCTTAGAAGCCATGGAAAGCGACGCTGTTATAAAACTTGAAGATGTTAAACATAAAAATAGCGTCGAGACAAAAGAGAGCCCAACTAGAAGAGATTTTTTTAGCAAAGCAACTCTTAAAGGTGCTATAAAAACTAAAATAGAGTTTGAAAAAGAGATACAAAAAGCAACTGATGAGCTGGTTGAGCATACACTACAAAAAAATGATATTAAACTTTTAAAACAAAAGAGAATTCCAGACAAGCGGAAGCTATTTTTTACAGCCATAAAGAGAGTTAAAAAACCCTCACAATTCCATGTTATAGAGGCAGACGAGCTTACATTTACCTCGATGAAGCTTCTAGATAGTGAGAGTTGTACTGCTTGTCAGATGTGTTATAGAGTTTGCCCGACTGGAGCGCTTACATCTGACCTTAAAAATTCTAAAATAGATTTTGACCCATTTTTGTGTATAAAGTGTCATATTTGTCATGATGTATGTGAGCCAAACGCAATAACTCTTGCCCCATCATATAGAGTTAAGGAATTTTTTGAGCCAGAGGTTGTAAATCTTATAAAATTTAGAGTTAGAAGGTGTGATGAGTGCGGTGTCTCATTTAGCACAAATAGTGTTGAAGCACTCTGTTATAGATGCAAAGCAGAAGAGGAAGAAGCACGAGAACTTTGGGGAATAAAGGGAGATATATAGAAATATGATGAATGACGCAAACGAGATATCTCACCAAACAAAACTTTATGGTTTTATAGGTGAGTTTGCTGGACAGAGTAGTCTAAGCGCAGTTTTAAATAAAAAATTTAAAGCATCAAACAAAGATGCCATGATAATTCCTATGAATATTCGTGAAGATGATTTTTACTTTACGGTTGTAAATATGAAAAAATCACATGTAAATGGTGCGTTTATTTCAAGTGAATACAGTTCAAAAGTGGTTGATATCCTAGACGAAGCAAGTGAGCTTGTCCTTAAATTTGGAATCTGCGATGTTTTGATAAGGGATGAGCAGAGGCTAATTGGAGATGTTTTAGGTACAAATGTTTTAATAGACTTTTTAAGAATAAAAGATGTAAAAAAAGTTGCTCTTATTGGGATTTCACCAAGCGCTAAGGCATTCGCCTATTTGGCAGAAGAGTTCACTGTTGACTATTATTACCGCGATTTAGAGATGTTGATGGATTTTACTTCGCAGATACAGCTAGTTGATGCGGATATAAATAGAATCGCAGATTCTATGAGTATTGATTTCTCATCGTACGATGCAGTTGTTGATTTCTCTGATTTTGAGAACTTTGAGATGGTTGAAAAGCTTAGCGCTATCAATGTTGATATGAAGCCAAAAAAAGAGTTTTCTGCCTTAAAGAAGAGAAGTAAAGAGCTAGAGCAGAGTTATTTTGGTTTTGATGAGTTGTTGGTAGAGTTTGGTGATGCTATTTTTAAATATCTAGAAAAGAACAAGCATCTTGAGTATGACAAAAGCAATATGAGATTTTAAGGAGAAAAAATGAGTGTAAATAATTTAGATAGTCTAAGAGCGGAATTTGATAATTTTATAAAAGAAGATTGCTCTGTTGGCACAGATGGAAATGTGGCGGACAACAGAGATGCCGGAGACAAAGATGACAACGAGCCTTTCCCACAGTTTGTGGACATCCTTACAGAAAAACTTTTAGCACCTTCAATTAGTGGAGTTTATCTCTCAAGATTAGACATAAAAAGAATCGCAGAAGCAATCGGGGAGTCTATCCCAATCAAAGAGAGAGTCAAAATGGTTCGAGCTCTTTTTAGACACACAACCACAAGAAAATATCTTGAAGATGCTTTTTATGAGATTAACAAACACATAAATGGTCGCATACTTATCTACACAGAACTAAGTGAGGCTTTTCCTTCATCTAAAACTATTTTTGACGAGTATATAGTTAAGGCCAATAAAATTATGAAGACACTTAAGCAGATTGCAGAAGACTTTGAAGAGATAGAAGTAACTGATGATCCAATATCTATTTAGAGTATCTTTACTCTCACAACATTGAAGTTGTGAGAGTTTTTAAAGCATAGTTTGAATCTGAAGAATACCTTGCCAAATGGCAGCGCTTAGTATTCCAGCAACAAATCCAGCAACAATGTCATCACCCATTACTCCAATTCCACCTCTTGCTTCTCTGTCTAATCTTCCGATTATTGAGGGTTTTGTTATATCGAAATATCTAAATAGAACAAAAGAGAGCAGGCTTTGAACTAAAAATCCATTTTGAAAATTTCCTATCTGATCTGCACTTATCGAGATAGCTGGAGCAACGCTAAGCGCAAACCACATGCCGGCAAGTTCATCAATGACTATTCTCTTGTCATCATGAGTGCCACTAACGCTTTCGTATCTATTAATCTCACGAATAGCAATTATAGTAATAAGAAGAGCTGCTAAAAAAAGTGTTTGAGCACTAAAATATATAAGTATTGCCATTCCAACAGGAAGAGAAACGATAGTTCCAACCGTTCCTGGAGCTTTTGGAAAAAGCCCGCTGTATCCTAAAGTTATAAAAAACCAGTTCATTATCTTCCTTTTTTGCGAATTGTATCATTTTCTATAATAAACACTGATGCTACCCACTAAAACGAATAAGTCCGTTTTAGTGAAAGGGACTTATCATCTCTTCCAGCCCTCTAAAGCTACAAAAAAACTCGTTTTTCGAGAACTATAATGATACAATTGTGCCAAAAAAACAAAAAAAGCTGAAAAATGACAACAATAGAACTATTAAAGTATATGATAGAAGCAAAAAGTGAAACACCAGATGATGGTAGACTTTTGGAGTTTATAGAGGGGTATTTACCGGAGTTTACACCGATAAGAGTAGATGTAGAAGATGTTAAAAACTTGTTTATTTATAAAAAGTTTGGTGATGGAGAACATCTCTGTTTTGCTGGACATGTAGATGTTGTTCCAGCAGGTAAAGGGTGGGATAGTGACCCATACAAGGCGACTGAAATAGATGGTTTTATCTATGGCCGTGGAGCGCAGGATATGAAAAGTGGCGTTTGTGCTTTTACTCAGGCCGTTAAAGAAGCCAAGAACTTTAAAGGAACCATCTCTCTTTTGCTTACATCAGACGAAGAGGGTGATGCAGTAAATGGCACCGTAAAAGTGCTTGAGTATCTAAAAGAAAATAGTCTGCTTCCAGATGCAGTTGTTGTTGCTGAGCCGACTTGCGAGGCACTATTTGGTGATGCTATAAAAGTTGGACGCCGTGGCTCAATAAATGGATATATAACTATAAAAGGGAAGCAAGGCCATGCCGCATATCCTGAAAAAGCGATCAATCCTATCCATAACATAGCTGGTGTTTTGCATAAAATGGCTGGTGTAGATCTTGATAATGGAGATGAATTTTTCTCTCCTAGCAAGTTTGTGATAACGGACATTCGCGCAGGAATGCAAGTGACAAATGTAACTCCAAACGAACTCACAATGATGTTTAATGTTAGAAATACAACCATTACAACAAAAGAGGACATAAGAAACTTTGTGGCTAAAAATCTATCTGGGCTTGATTATGAGTTGCGTCTAGTACAAGGTTCTCACCCTTTTAAAACAGATACGAACACAAAATTGGTAAAGAAGATAGATGAAGCAATTATGGATATTGTGGGATTTAAGCCAAAACACTCCACGGCAGGAGGAACATCTGATGCTAGATTTATAGCGCCTCTTGGCATCGAGGTGATTGAATTTGGCGTTAAAAATGATACAATTCACTCCGTAAATGAGAGAACAGGCATAAAAGAAGTTGAAGATTTGTATGCTATTTTTAAAAAATTAATAGAGATTTGGGAGTAAGTTTATGAGATATTTTCTTTTACTAATAGTAATGATAAGTTCACTCAGCGCCGGACTAAACTGGTCAAGTGATTATGACGCGGCACTAAAACAAGCAGCAAAAGAGAAAAAAGATGTTTATGTTTTTTTAGGTTCTGAGTATTGCCCATTTTGTGAAAAATTTAAAAAAGAAGTTTTATCACAAGATGAAGTTATAAAAAGATTAAAAAAAGATTTTGTGCTTGTTTATCTTTCAAGAGACATAGATGATATTCCACCTCACTTAGAGGTAAAACCTGTTCCAAGACACTATTTTTTAACAAAAAAAGGTGAAATAATCTACACAACAATAGGAAGTAGAAGCAAAGAGGGCTTTTATGAACTATTAGATGAAGTAAAAGAAGCTAAAAAATAAAAAAGGAAAAGAATGAAATTCATACAAACAAACAGGGCTCCAGCCGCAATTGGTCCATACTCTCAAGCAGCTATAGTGGACAAGATGGTATTTACATCTGGGCAAATCGCGCTTACACCAGAGGGTGAAATGCTTGGGAATGATGTGGCATTGCAGACAAAACAGGTTCTTAAGAATCTAAGTGCTGTCCTGCAAGAGGCTGGAAGCTCACTACAAAATGTGGTAAAAACAACTATTTTTTTAAGCAGTATGGATGATTTTGCAACCGTAAACGAGATATATGCGGAAGCTTTCGGTTCTCATAAGCCGGTTCGCTCAACCGTTGCAGTTAAAACGCTACCAAGAAACGCATTAGTGGAAATAGATGCAATAGCACTAATTAAGTAGATATTAGAAAAACTATAACCTACTCTAAACCGTAATCTTTAGCATTTTTTGGTTCTCCGTGATAGTATCCTTGGACATAGTCAACTCCAAGTTTTCTAACACACTCAAAAAGCTCTTTCGAGCTTACAAACTCAGCTATTGTCTTAACATTGACGCTTTTTGCAAATCCAACAAGCCCTCTTATCATTATCCTTGCTTTTTCAGCATCTAACAATCTCGTTGTTATTGTTCCATCAATTTTTATATAATCAATATCCAACTTAAATAGATTTGTAAAATTTGAATACCCACTACCAAAGTCATCTATAGATATTTTACAACCGTACTCTTTAACCATTTTGATAAAATTTTCAACTATTTTATATTCAACTATCTCTTCTGTTTCAACTATCTCAAAAGTAATTCTCTCTCCACCATACTTCTCAAGTCTATTCTTTATATACTCAAGCATAGTTTTTGATTTTATATTTTCATATGTCAAATTAATTGATATTTCACAGCTATTATTGCCATAGACAATAAAAACTTTCTGCATCATCTGCCTTGTAAAAAACTCAAATGTTTTATCTTCTATTGCAGTATTTAAAAAATCAATTGGTGAGATTACCCTTCCATCAGGAAGCACAAGTCTTGCCAAAGCCTCATATTTAATTATTTCTTCAGTAGAAGCAGATACTATAGGCTGAAAATACGGGACAATATGACCATCATGAAGTGCAGTTTTGTATACTCTAAACTTGTCGAGAGTTGCCTTTTTAAGCTCTAATCCATCAGCATTTTTATCATAAATCTTATAACGAGATTTAGATAGCACGGCTTCTTGTATGGCTATATTGGCTCTATGATAAAGATGGTCTCTACCATACGAAACTCCGACTGTAAAATC
This sequence comes from Sulfurimonas sp., assembly GCA_021732045.1. The sequence continues at coordinate 56,879 of JAKFWK010000002.1, read as the reverse complement.
TGATAAAATCTCACCATAAATTTTGGAATTATATACAGAATTATCAATATTGTTAAAAATAGAAAACTTTAGTATTGAAAAGTATCTATCAAAGAGCGCCTTATCTCTTACTAAAATAGCAAATTTCTGAAAGCTTATACTATAAAGAGAGACACCACTCTCATTTATTATGGATTTTAGCTTACTAGCCTTGTCTGTAATAACTTCTTTTAATACCTCAGCCCCATACAACTGCTTGATAGCATCTGTTTGATTAAGCTGAAAAACAATCAACATAGCCTCATCTTCCAGCAACTCTATATCTTCAATTAAAACTTCTCTGCCAGAAAGAGCGTCTATCTTTTCTACATTTTTTATTTCAAAGCTAATCTCTTCAAGATCTTTAGATTCCAGTATTGTATCAATCAATTGAAAAAATAGCATCTGCTGATTATCTGTGCTTTTTTTATAAAAATCTTTTAATTTCTCAAGATAATCTAAAATATTTCTATCTTTGTTCATGATATTCCAAGCCATATAATTTCTAAAATATTTATATAAAAAAATTATAAAACTTTAGCACATATTGCTTTAATGGGTATTAATTTATTTATTGGTACAATTTTATTTTATAGGTCAGGGGCTAAATGCTACTATATATTCATATCCCATTTTGTGACTCTAAGTGTTACTACTGTGCTTTTAACTCTTATGTTGATAAATTTCATCTCAAAAATAGCTATATGCAGGCACTCTGTAACCAACTGGAATTTGAACTAAAAAGATTTGATGTAGTAGCCAAAGAGATAGAGGCACTCTTTATTGGTGGTGGAACTCCGTCTTGTGTTGAAGCAAAACTCTATAAAAAACTCTTTGAAATGCTTTCTCCATATTTAAAAGACGGTATCGAGATAACAACAGAAGCAAATCCAAATAGTGCGAATAAAGAGTGGCTAAGCCAGATGCACAACCTGGGTGTTAATCGCGTTAGTTTTGGCGTTCAGAGCTTCAATGATGCAAAACTAAAACTGCTAAACCGAGCGCACAGCTCAAAACAAGCAAAAGAGGCTATTATAAACGCTAAAGAGGTTGGATTTACAAATATTTCACTAGACATAATCTACGCAACATTAGGTGACACAAAAGAACTCTTAGAAGAAGATTTGAGCATTGCATTTTCTCTGCCTATAAATCACTTAAGCGCTTATGCTCTAACCATCGAAGAAGCAACACCCTTTGCTCTAAAACCATATATGTCGAAAGAGAGACTAACTATAACAAAATGGCTGTTTAAGAAAATCGAAAAAGCTGGATTTAAACAATATGAAATTAGCAACTTTGGTTCTTATAAAAGCGTACACAATATGGGATACTGGCAATACAAAGATTATATAGGACTAGGTAGCGGTGCTGTTGGTAAAATGGATATGAATAGGTTCTATCCAACCACAAATCTCGAAGAATATATAATAAATCCACTTGACATAAGAGTGGAGGTGCTAACAGAAGAAGATAAAAAAAGCGAACAAATTTTTCTAGGATTTCGTTCTTGTGTTGGCTTAAATAAAAACCTTTTAAATACAAATGAACTAAAAAGAGCAGATATTCTAGTTTATGAAAAAAAATTAACCCTAAAAGATGGTATATACTATAACAATAACTATCTTCTAGCGGACGAGGTAGCACTCTTTATATCCTAGTTTAATTATTCTTTAGCTAAAATTCGCCCTATTATAATTTTTAAGGATTTTTTATGTTTGGTATGGGTTTTTCAGAGATACTTCTTATCGCCATTGTAGCTGTAATTTTTCTTGGGCCAGATAAGCTTCCAAGCACAATGGTTCAAATAGCTAAATTTTTTAAACAAACAAAAGAAACGCTTGGTTCATTTAAAGACTCAATTGAGCAAGAAATGAATGTAAGAGAGCTAAAAGACGAAGCTCTGGCATACAAAAAAGAACTACTAGATGCAAGCAATACAGTTAAAAGTGCAACTGACACGAGATCTATTGCAGCAAAATTAACATCATTTGAAGATGACTCTTTTATGCACAATGATTCTCTTGATTCATCTAAAGAAAAAACGAACAAACCAGAAGAAGTGACTTTTAAAAAAAACAAAACTAAAGAAGATGTAAATGTTTGATGATATAAGACCTCACTTAGTTGAACTAAGAAAAAGATTAGTAATTTCTGTTGTGACTCTAATTGTTATGTTTTTTATTATGTTCTCTTTTAGCCAGGAACTGCTCACATGGTTGGTTCAGCCGCTGAACGATGCTCTTGTCTCGGTCGGTAAACAATCTTTAACTGATGGCACTGCAAATTTTGCAATTGATGGAAAAGTTACTACAAACCAAATAGGCGGTGCATTTTTTGTGGCAATGACTGTTTCATTTTTTGCAGCGCTCATTGCTTCTTTACCAATCATTCTTGCTCAAATATGGCTTTTTGTGGCTCCAGCTCTTTATGCAAACGAAAAAAAACTTATTATTCCTTTTGTAGTCGGCGGAACAGTAATGTTTGCACTTGGTGCCGCGTTTGCATACTATGTTGTAACTCCATTTGGTTTTGACTTTCTAATCGCATTTGGTAGTTTCAAGTTCACTCCACTTATAAATATAGAAGATTATGTAGGCTTTTTTACAAAAATTATGTTTGGCTTTGGCATAGCGTTTGAACTACCTATTTTTGCATACGGTTTGGCTATCTTAGGTTTAGTTAATGATAAGCAGATGTCTGGATTTTTTAGATACGCTATTGTTATAATTTTTATTATTTCAGCAATACTAACTCCTCCGGATGTTTTAACGCAATCTCTTATGGCAGTACCACTTGTAGTTTTATATGGGGTTTCCATAATAATAGTTAAATTTGTAAATCCTGCCGAAGATGAAGAAGAGGATGAGGATGAAGAAGACACAGAAGAGCCACTAGCGCTAGAGAATGATAACAAATAGTGCTTCTCTACTAACTTCGAGTTATGATTTTTCTCTTCCAAAAGAGCTAATCGCAACTCATCCTGCTTCACCAAGAGATAGCGCAAAACTCTTGGTTTACATCAGAGAAACAGACGAAATCATACACACAAACTTCTCTAATCTTGAGGAGTTTATCCCCAAAAATTGCGCCATTATTTTCAATGATACAAAAGTTATAAAAGCTAGACTTTTTGGTAAAAAAACAAGTGGTGCAAATATTGAACTTCTAATCAATAAGCCCTTAAATGCTCTTGATATAAGCGTTTATATTAGAGGCAAAATGAAAGTAGGCAGCGAACTTCTTTTTGATGAAAATTTAACTGCTATTGTTACCAAACTTAACGAGGACGGAAGCAGAATTGCACACTTCTTTGTTAATAAAAAACCTCTTAGATTTGAGGAGTTGCTACCCATAATAGACAAAATTGGTCATATTCCCTTGCCACCATACATACAAAGAGAAGATAATAAAGAGGACGAGAGTGAATACCAAAGTGTATTCGCGAAAGAAGATGGAGCGGTTGCAGCTCCAACAGCTTCACTTCATTTCACAAAAGAGCAGCATGAGAGAGTCTGCTCGCGTTTTACTCACGCATTTGTTACTCTGCATGTAGGAAGTGGGACATTTAAACCAGTTGAAACGGAGATTATCACAGATCATCCGATGCACTCCGAATACTACAGCATCTCCAGTGAAGCTAAAAATATACTGCTCTCAGATGCACCGATACTTAGCATTGGAACCACAACAACAAGAACAATTGAGTTTTATGCAAGAAACAAAAATCTGCAAAAAGGTGAAGCAAATCTATTTTTGCATCCAAACAATAAACCTCTTAGAGTAAACCATCTTTTAACAAATTTTCATCTACCAAAATCAACGCTATTGATGCTAGTTGCATCTTTTATTGGAGTAAATAAAACTCATGAATTATACAAAACGGCAATTGACAATGATTATAGATTTTACTCTTACGGCGATGCTATGTTAATCTTATAACAACTCCGTTAACCACTTTTATCTCTCCGTTAAGCTCTGCCTCAAAAACTCTATTTTGATACTTTTTCATAGCCTCTTCATAAGTTGGGTTTTTGCTGCAATAGAGAAGAAAATCATCCTCAACAATCGAACTGTTTTTACCTTTTAAAGTAGTGCTAAACATTGCTACAAACTCATCCATATCATAGATAGCTTTTGCTTTGCCATCTTTTAGCAGTTTATTTGTTCCTTCACTCTCACCTAGTCGCTGTGGAAGTACAAAAATCTCTTTTTTCATCTTTAGTGCAAACTCAACGCTTCTCATGGTTCCGCTATCTATATCTGCTTCACCGACAACTAAAGCATCACCAAGTGCCACTACTAGCTCATTTCTAACAACAAAACTCCATGGCGTTGCTTTAAAACCAGCATCAAATTGGCTAAGCAACAGTCCATCTTTAGCAATATCTTCTAAAAGATTTTTATTTATAGCAGGGTATCTCACATCAATACCGCAAGGCAAAACAGCTATAGTATTTGATGCTCCGGCCCCACTGTGCGAGAGTGCATCCACACCCATGGCTCCGCCACTAACGATACAAACTCCATTTTTTGAGAGTAAAGATGAGAGTTTTTGGATTTGAGTACGAGAGTATTGTGTTGGCTTTCTACTGCCAACTATAGAAATTTTTGTTCTTTTTAGAAGTTCAAGATTTCCATCGTAAAAAAGTTTTTCAGGATAGCTTTTCATAGATAAGAGCTCTGTGATTTTATCTCGAATAACACTCATCTAGTATATCTTATCTACAAAAACCAGCTCAACACTCTTTAAAAGTTCCTTAGATTCACTAATCGCCAAGATTGTATTTTCATGAGGATGTCCAATCGCTATAGCGTTGCCATGTAGTTTTGCCATCTCAACAGCTTTTTTAATTTGAGATTTTACATATCCTTTGTCAGCTTGATGGTCCAAAAATATGTCTCTACCAACATATTTTTTACCGTAGCTCTCCATAACTTTTTGAATCTTTGTTGAAGCCACTGTTCTACTATCTATAAAATTTATATTCTCTTTATCAAGCGCATATATAAGTCTGTTTACAGATGCTTCATCTGATGTAAACTTGCTGCCGGTATGATTATTTATGTAATGCACTCTTGGAAAAAGCTCTTTTATTGCTCTTACTCTTTGGGATATCTCACTTTGAGAGTCGCTTACCCTCAAAGTAAACGGCTCCTCCTTTGTGAAATTTTGAGCTTCCATTGGCAGATGCACCATATAAAACTTCTCATTTTGTGCCAGAATATTTGATTTTGGTCCATTTTCACTTGGTGGAAGAAATGACATTGTGATGGGAAGATTTAGCCCATGTACTGCGCTTACATGTGATTTTATACTAACATCATCAATAATAATTGCTAATTTTGGTTTTTCTGATGATGCACGCACACCTCTCTTTGGAGGTTGCGGCAGAGTTGATGGGTCGTACTCGTGCGAAGAATCTATAGTTTTTAGTGCTGTCTTGATTTCAGCTTTTAGTTCTTGTTTTTTTGGCTCTTTTTCCAACTCTGCTTTAGGAGCAATTTTTACACTTTCATTAACATCTTTTTCTACTTTTTTTTCAATCTCCTGCTCTACTGTTGGTTCGTTTTTTTTTAAGAGCTCATCAGTTGTTTTATCTTTTCCAATACTCGCGTTTTCAAGTTTTTCTAACATCTCCAATCTTACTTTCTCTTTTTGAGCCATATCATCTTTTGCTTCACTATATCCAAAATAGTAGCCCCCCAAAAGTGAAAAAAGCACAGTTGCAATAAAAATCAGTGCTATAACTATATATTTTAAACTATTTGAATTTTTACCAGAACTTCTACTTCTTCTTTTTGCCATAAACTCTCCAAAAAAATATTACTATTTTGCCCAAAAAACACTATTCTATGGACATCTCGTTTTATATAAGGGAGTATTATACTATTGTTTTTTTAAGTATTGTTTATGTATAATTCCGCGTTCCTTTCTCTTTGTATCGAAAACTCTCGATATATACTACATCCGAAAGGGAAACAAAAGCCGACTTAGGCGAAATACCAAAGGGAGATTCACTCTATGAGACATTACGAAAACTTAGTAGTCGTAAAACCAACACTAACAGCAGAAGAGATTCAAGCTAACATTAAAGTAATTGAAGAAATTATAACTTCAAATGGCGGAGAAATAGCAACAACAGACTCTATGGGAATGAGAAAATTAGCTTATCCTATAGATAGAAATGAAAGAGGTTTTTATTATGTAATTTATTACACTATAGCTTCTTCGGCAATTTCTGAAATTGAGCGTCGTTTTCGTATCAACGAAAATTTACTCCGTTTCATAACAATCAAGTATGACACAAATCGTGAAATAGTTGCTTGGAAACAGTTAGTGCAAAAAGCTATCAAAAGAGCTGGATCACCAACTTCAACTGAAGCAGAAGCAGAAGTTGCAACTAATGCAGCAGCAGAAGAAACAACTGAAGCAGCAGCAGAGTAATTGGCAAATAGCCTAAACAGATAAGGAATACTCATGTATAACAAAGTTATTTTGGTTGGAAACTTAACTAGAGAAATAGAACTTAAATACTCTCAAGGCGGGATGGCAATTGCCAACACTGCTCTTGCTACTACAAGAAAATTCACCGCAAATGGTGAGAAAAAAGAGGAAGTCTGTTTTATAGATATTACATTTTTTGCAAGAAGTGCAGAAATTGCTAATCAATACCTAAGAAAAGGGAGTAAAATCCTAGTCGAAGGTAGACTTAACTTTGATCAATGGGTTGATCAAAATGGACAAAAACGCTCAAAACACTCTGTAGTTGTTGAAACTATGCAGATGCTTGATTCAAAAAGTGATAGTCATAGTCAAAATGATTATGATGCACCTCAAAGTCAGGCACCACAAGGTCAGTCTCGCACTGAACCAGCTTATCAACAACCGAGCTATAAGCAACAGCCTCAAAGCTATCAAAAGCCAGCTCAGCAGATGCCAAGCAGTAGTCAGATTCCAGTGATCGACATAGATGAAGATGAGATTCCATTTTAGAAACAAGATAACAAAAAGGATATAAGATGGCAGAAAGAAGAAAATACAAAAAAAGATTTTGTAAATATTGTGAAGCAAAAGTTGATTTTATGGATTATAAAGATATTGGGGCTCTTCGCTTCTCTCTTTCAGAAAAATATAAAATTATGCCTCGTCGTTTAACAGGAAACTGTAAACGCCACCAAGATATGATATCTACAGTTATAAAGAGAGCTCGTGCTGTTGCATTGGTTCCATATACTGTAACAAGAAAAGCAGTAGTAACTGCGCCTTTCGAAAACTTAAGATAGATTGCTATAAAGCCTTTTTCTGGGCTTTATACTTCTTTTATATTCCACTGTTTTAAAAAAAATAATCCTAAACTTTTATTCATAAAAATTATCCTGATATAATATAAACAAAAAAGGCTTTAAAATGTTAGCTACCATAGATGGAAATAACTCTGCAATTAAAGATATATTAATACAAGAGGTAGATAAATTTGACTATAGATTTAAAAGATATGGGATAAATTACTCTGTAATGATTGGATTCTCAACTGAGCCTATTGATTTTGCACAATTTTCTTCATCTATCCGAAAAAGCGACTCTTTTGTGCTCATTGCACCAAATTTATGTGCCATAATACTTGATTCTGTGAACAACTCCAATGGGATTAAAGCAGCAAATAAGCTACTGACAAGTTTTCAACAAACATATTTCTCTAAAAAAATCTACTCTTGCGTAGTTACTGCAAGCAATCATGAAAGCGTAAAACAGATGATCGATGAGCTTTACTATCTTTTGACATATGCTATTACGAATGCCATTGACGATACTCTTGTGGATAACTCATATCTATCAAAAATATATGTACAAATTGACAAATAGGATTTTACCTATTTTATCAATATACTTAGTTATGCAACGAACATCATTTTTGCGCAAACAACTATAAAAAATCCTAGAACTATAACTAACTTGTGGAAGTGATTTTGCATAAAAGCTATCTTTTTTCTACCTGTAAGTTTTGTAAAGAGATTATAAAGAACACCTAAAATTATTATAGATGCCAAAGTAATTTTTACGACTAATATTTTTTGCAAATCAGTCTCGAAAAATCCTGCAGTAGAGTTTATGTATTTTGACATCATCATACCACCACTTAAAACTATAAAAAGAAGCGCAATTGGGAAAATTTTAAAGCTTTTAGCTCCCAGTGTTTGCTCTATCTTCTTATCATTTTCTTTACCAAATTTACCTTTTAATGCTGAGATTATAACTAAGTCAGTAAAAACATAACCTAAGAAAATTATTGCCAAAATGAGGTGTATTATATTTGCGTATGGATAGATTACTTCCATTTGAACTCCTATGTTTATTGATGTTATACACAAAAACGAACAAGTCCGTCTTTGTGGTAGGGACTCATCGTCCCTTCCGATCCCATAAAGCTACGAAAAACAAGTTTTTCGATAATTACAAGATATTTTTACGCCATTTTTTACAAAAACGCGTAGTCTCGGTGGCTAATCACGCTTTGTTGTTTTTCTTTTTTTTGACGCTGGTGCTTTTTTAGCCTCTGCTGGCTTCTTTGTACCTACCTTTTTTGAATCTAATTTTTTAAAGGTTGACTTTTTAGTGCTATATTTTTTTGAGCTCTGCTTTTTTTCAGCTGACTTATACTCACTTTTTATTTTTACTTCATCTTGATCTTTTCTTCGTACAGACTTATCTGGCTCAAAGCCCTCAACAACCTCTTTTTGAATCTTCTTTCCTATAAGCTTCTCCACTGCCTTTATATCAAAAACATCATATATATCAAGCAGTGAAATAGCTATGCCATCTTTACCTGCACGCCCGGTTCGCCCAACCCTATGGACATAATCCTCTGGAATTGATGGCAACTCGTAGTTTATAACAAATGGTAGATCTTCGATATCTAGCCCTCTTGAGGCTATATCAGTAGCTACTAAAACTTTTATTTTTCCCTCTTTAAACTCATTTAGAGTTTTAAGTCTATGCGCTTGAGTTTTATCTCCGTGGATAACGCCACACTTTAATCCATCGTTTTTAAGCTCTGCTATCAGCGAATCAGCACTTGCTTTTGTTTTTGTGAAGACTAAAACTTGTCTAAAGTTTCTTGAGCCGATTATATATGCCAAAAGCGCCGCTTTTTTGTCTGTATCCACTAAATACGCAACTTGATTTATTGTCTCAACGGTTGAATTCTTTTTAGAGACTTCTACAAAATCTGGCTTTGTCAGAAGCAATTTTGATAATTTTCTCACCTTATCACTAGAAGTAGCTGAAAAAAGTAGTGTTTGATGTCTTTTTGGTAGAAGTGGGTGGATAACTCTTATATCTTTGGCAAAGCCCATATCCAGCATTCTGTCAGCTTCATCTAACACAAAAATCTCTATGCTAGCCAAGCTAACGCCCTTACTCACCAGCTCCATAACTCTTCCAGGAGTTCCGATAATAATATCAACCCCTTTTTTGAGTAATTTTTGCTGGGTCTCTATATCTTTGCCACCCACCAAAACTGAAATATCAAGATCCATTCCTTTAGCATAATTTTGCAAATCTTCATAAATCTGAATAGAGAGTTCGCGAGTTGGCGCAAGTATAAGACCTCTTATTGCCCTGCTCTCATCTGCAGTTGTTTTTCTAAGTCGCTGAAGCATAGGAAGTCCGAATGCAGCGGTTTTACCAGTTCCGGTTTGAGCAGTTGCAAAAACATCGCTCTTTGCCAAAACTAGAGGAATGGCTCTTTTTTGAATAGTTGTAGGTTTTTCATAGCCTAAATCTTTTATAGATTTGAGAAGTTGTTTTATAACTCCTAATTTTTCAAATGACATTTTTACCTACTTTTTTATTTTGTAGCGAATTTTATCATATTATCACTCTTTATACTGACTCCAGCTAAAATTATCAAATATTGGCTCATTTAGATATAACTCATCTTTGCTTGATATGAAAAAAAGTGCTGGAAAGATTTGCGTGTAAAAAAGCTCTATTGGATAACTATTTTTATTTTCAAAGAAAACTGCTACGGGAATATATTTTTTATTTACAACTCTTATAATCTCTTCTTTTGCAAAAATATCAACCAGTATCTTCTTGGAATTTTCAGAATTATCTTTTAGTATAAGAAGCAGTATATCTTTATTCTGTGCTTTGGCTCTCAGCAGAGTCTCTTCATAACTGTTTTGCCATTTTATATAATCAGAGAACAAGAGTGAAGAGAAAAAGAGAGAGATAAATAGGATTTTTATCACCTGCTTAAGACTCTCTCTATTTTCTGTAACTCCACAACAAGTGGGTTTGGAAGTTGAGGATACATCTTTTTAACCACATCACTCACCCATTGCGGATAGATTCTAAAATTTAATTTTACTGTTACTTTTAGAGGGTATTTTAGCTCTGTTTTTATATTATAACTCTCTACTCGTCTCTCTCCGGCTGGGATTGTTGTATCACTTAAGAGTTTTGTATATCTCCAAAACATAAGCCCAACTGGCTTATTTTCATCGTCACCAAAAACTTTCATAAAGATTCTAGAATTATCTTCAATATTTCCATCACTCTTTAATTTTCCACTAGAGAGCACAACTTTACCATCTGCATCTCTTAGAGTTATATCAAGCCACAACTCTCTCAAATCTGCAACTCCAGTTGGTAAGTTGTGCCCTGCTCCAACATTTTTAATACCAACAATCAATTTCCCATCTTTAACATCAACATCCATTTTTGCAGAAGTTTTTAGAAGTTGCAGAGTTTGTGCTTCTGCTGTTTTATTTTTAAGTCCTATCAAGAAGTGATTTGAGCCTGCAAAATAGTGAGTTTTTACACTATTTTTTACTACTCCGCCATCCGTTGAAGCTCCTTTTAGTGGCGAAAACTTACCATCTTTTAGGTTGCTCATGTGGCAGTCTATACAGCTTTTGTGTTTGGTTTTATCTTTTGGATTGTTAAACGATGATTTTTCCCACTGCTCATAGGTTGATACAATCTTAATGGCTGTTTTTGGATGAAACTCATTGTGACATGAAGCACAGTATCTGCTCTGTTTGTAGAGTGGATTTGAGTAACTGTCTTTATGCTCTTTTGGTTTTGAGTTAATAAACTTCTCCCCAAACCATCGCCCAATATCAGACTTGCTATCTTCCATGACATATCTTTTTCGGTTCTTTAAATCTACTGAGTATGAGCCATTTCCAGTGCTATTTGCATCGGTTATTCTATGACACGCCACACATGAGACGCCCTCTTCTAATCTAAAATTCCCATGAGAAGCAAAATCATTTTTAAGCGACTGTGCACCACCCAGAAACAGCTCACTACGAAGAACATTGCCATCCATTGCATGAGTTGACTTTTCAAGCCCAGTCGTTAGTCCACTTGGATTATGACAGCCCATACACCATTTTCTAAACTCTACTCCCTGATCCTCTCCTGCTAAAGTTTCCATGGCCATATAGTATGGATTTGAACCTGCCATGTGATTATGATTTGAGTCTGCCCATTGGTTAAAAATTTCATTGTGGCATGATTTGCACTTTGTTGAGTTTGTCCAATCTTCGCTGTGACTTCCATTGACTTTAAGCAAAGAGAGTTTATCTTGTGCGTAAGTTGGTGCCGGAACAAATAGAGACAGTGCAAAAAATAGTGTAAATAGTTGTAGTTTTGCACGCTGTAAGTTTATGTGATAAAAAAGAAGTGCTAATAACACAAATGAGCCATAAAGATGTACATAAAAAGAGTATGTGCCCAAAAAATCTCCTCCACGGTTACCAACCAAAAAGAGATAAACTCCACTAATAGTAATTAAAAAAAGAGAGATCGCCAAAACAACACCATCAACAAATCCAGCTCTTCTTATACTTCCCCAATAACGAATATGTCTATAAACAAGTGGAATAAGCAAAAAGGTAGTTATTATTATGGCACCTATGGCGTGAATGACTTGAATAGTTGTAAAATAATTCCAATTAAGCTTTACTAAATCCATCTGCAAAACCCCACTTATAAACATAAAAAGTATGGACATTTTTATACCGCTAATTTTCATAGAGTATCATCTCCTTTTGCTTTTTTATAGTCAATCAAATCTCCGTTTAGTGTTATTAGAAATGCAACTATCTCATCAATCTGCTCATCACTTACATAGCGTCCTGTTTGATATTTTGCCATAATTTCAACAGCTTCTCTTAGCTTAGGTACGGCGCCATTATGAAAATATGGTGAAGTTTTTGCAACATTTCGTAGTATTGGAACCCTAAATAGATATTGATTGTTTCTGCCTAAGAATCCGCCTCTGTTTTCAAATGGAAACTCATACAATGAACCATCATTACCAGATTCACCATGCAAATTAACCCTAAAGTACGAAGCAAGCACAACCATTCTCACTGGAAATCTCTGAATACTCTGACCACCCAAGCTCACACCCGTATGACACCCCTTGCATCCAAAGTTTATAAAGTTTGCTAAGCCTCTCTTTGCTTCGCTACTGATTGCCTTGTTGTCTCCATCCAAGAATCTATCATAGCTTCCTCTCGTAATGAGCGTCTTTAGATAAACCGCAATAGCTTTTGAACTGTTGTTTATATTTGGTTTTTCTCCAAAAGCTTCCTGAAACTTATCTATAAAGTATCTGTTTGAACCAAGTCTCTCCTCCAGCTCTTTTGGAGATAAATTTAGTTTATGATGAGCCACGATGGAATTTGCACTCTGCTCCTCTAGGCTTTTAACCTCTGCATTCCATGTAAAGTATTTTGCCAAAGATGCATTTAGTACGGTCTGCGTATTTAGCAGTTGCGGATGTTCTATACCATTATCTCCAACAGAGGATGTAAATCTATCAACTCCGCTTTGGTCCTGCAAGTGGCACATAGCACAATCTGTAAATTTTTCGTTTTTTGATAAAACAACTTTTCTAATAGCGCCTCTGTTTTTTAAATCTCTATCAAAAGAGTGACATGTTGCACAACTTGTAGCTCTGCTTTTTGATAAATTTGTATCAAAAAACAGCTCTTCGCCGAGTGAGATTTTTTGCATAGTTATTGGATTCTTTGGTGAGTCTAATAGCTTTTTGAGCTCATCTAATGTTGTAGGAGTAGATCTCAAACCTCTTGAGAGTGCTATTTCTCTTAAATTAGCATCACTATATTTTGGGAACTTTTTAGCAGGAATAATAAAAGGAATAGAAAATAAAGCGGTAACAAAAATTAGTGGAACAACAACCACATAAAATAAATACTTTTTCATATATGCTCCAAAAATATATTTAAAACGACGATTTTATTTCTACAAACAGCATTGATTACTCTTTGTATTTTACCCTATTAACCCAAATTACTGATTGTATGTGTAGCTAAAACTACTTTTGACACAAAAAGATTGCCATGATTTGATAGTTTGAGTATATAAAAAAAGAGAAATACAATCAAGAGTTTTTTGGCAGTAGAGAGATTTTATTTTAGCAGTAGAGGGATTTTGTTGTGTCTTTAGTCTTTATCATCTGCATAAAGTTTCCATTTTTAAAGTCAACAATTGTATTGGTGCACAACATTTAGCACTTGGTTAAGAAAAGCAGAGATTCATTCACAGTGGCGTTTATATTGGTTTTTTGCAAAGTTTTGCCCAAACCATTTAATGAAGCGATAAAAGAATTATCCCCTTATCGCGTTCATAGGATTTCAATGCCCCACAAAAAGAGCCGGCGTTTTCATTTTTGCAAAATACCCTCAATCTCAACATTGATCTTGACCTCATCGCCAACCATCACACCGCCTGCTTCAATAGCCTGATTCCACATAAGTCCAAAATCTTTTCTGTTAATCGTTCCACTAAGTGAAAGACCTGTTCTTGTATTGCCCCAAGGATCTTTTACTGTGCCGCCGCTAAGTTCAAGATCCATCGGTACATCTTTTGTTATGCCATGGATGGTAAGTTTTCCGTATGCTTTATTTCCAACCACTTTATCAAGAGTATAGCTTATGGTCGTGTATTTTGCCACATCGAAAAAATCTGCACTTTTAAGGTGTGTATCTCTTCTTGCATTATCTGTATTAATTGACAACACATCCACATCGCCATGCAGAGCCTGAAGCGTTTTTGTTTTTTCATCATATACAAAAGTTCCACTAAATTTTCCAAACTGACCTTTAACATTTGAAATCATCATATGTTTGACTTTAAAAGCCACACTCGTATGATCAGCATCCACTTTATAATTCCCTGCAAATAGCGTCCCCACAGATAGAAGTGACGCTAACAAAATAGTTTTTATTTTCATAATAGATCCTTTTATTGTGCTTTGTTTAGTTTTCGAAGAAGTGAAAACAGTGTATCTACCTCATCATCGCTCAAAACATCAAAGTAGTCTTCAAAATTTTTCGCATGATTTGGAAACAGATTTTCTATAATATCTTTACCTTTTTGGGTAATGCAAAGAATCGAACTTCTTTTGTCATTTTCATGTAAAACTGAACTGATCAAGCCATCGCGTTTGAGATTTTTTACCACAACCGTTGTATTGCCGTGTGTTCCCATTGTCAGCTTTGTAATCGCTCCGACACTAAGTTCACCTCTATGGTATAAAACCTCCAGCACCTGAAACTGGTTCATTGTTAAACTAAATGACTGAATATAAGCCGACTCTTTTGCTCGTATCTTATTGTACGAACGAAAAAGCTGAATCCACGCACCCATAATTCTATCAGCCCGTTTGCCATAACTTTTTGTCGGATGAATCTTCATATCAATCACCTCAATAAAACTATATTACTAATTAGTAATAATGTCAAGAGAATGTATTAGTTCACAACATTTGGCACTTGGTTAAGAAAAGTTGGGATTTACTCAGAGGGGCATTTCTCCAGTTTTTTTATTTTTAAAATAGATAAACAAAAATAAAACAAATCCCTTAAAATAGCGATTATAGAAAATTTGTTTTTTGTTTTTTATAAAATTTGTTTTTTATTTGACAATAAAATAAACCATATTTTTCTTTTCACCATCTTTTTCAACTTCACCACTTACTACCATTTTGTAAACCACTCTTCTTAAATACGAAATATCCAAATCATCTATCCTTTGATGAATTTCAGATATTTTACTTTTTGGATATCTCTCTTTGATACAAGCTCTTAGATAAAATTCCCTCTCCTCATCACTTTTAGAAGCCGATAAAAGTAGATGATTTGTCCAAGAAATTTCTGTTACCACTGGCGACACTTTTTCATTGTCTTTGTAAGTTTCATAAAATTGCTTCATACGCCAAAGACTTCTAGCTGTAAATCCATTTATCGTTGGTTCTTGCAACTTGATATAATCAGCCAACTCTTTAACTACACCTTTACCCCAATTTTCTTTGATGGTTTTGGTGCTTATTTATCTTCTTTTCATCATCCTAGTAGCTTTTTAAAATCTTCTTAAAAAACATTGCAACTTGTCATTTTATTTATTGATTTTGTATTTATTTTGAAGGTTGAGCGTTGAAAACGAGGGGAAATGCAGAACTTTTTGACATGTTTTTAAAAATAGTATATAATTCTTCCACAATTCGCCTTCGGGCACACCCGCTTTTCAAGTGGGGTCAATCAATCTCTTTATTTTCTCTTGAATCGTTTTAAAATTTTCCTTGTCAACCATCCCAATTCTTTTCATCAATCGTTTTGTACTAAAAACTTTGACTTGAAGTATCATTGCAGATGTATTTACCATCCTTTTTGATTCATGATTGTATTCAAATGTATGAAAGTAATCATCATGTTTTAGAGCAGTTGCAGTAGGAACTCCTAAAAACAGATCATGTGTCAACTTTCGGATAATAATAACGGGACGCGTAAAGTTTTCGCCTTTGCCATATTCCTCAGAACCAATATTTTGCCCAATCTTTACCCAAAATAGCTCCCGAGATTTGATACCCACTTTTCGTTCATTAACTTCTGTCTTTTTTTTCGTCTCATTCCACGCATCAAACCGTTTACTCATCATCCTCCCCTTTTTTTGTCATACTATCCTCTTTTAAAAATCTCCTTAAAAAACATTGCAATTTGTCATTTTATTTATTGATTTTGTATTTATTTTGAAGGTTGAGCGTTTGGAACGAGAGAAAGTGGAGATTCACTCACAGGGGCGTTGCTTGCACAACATTTGGCACTTGGTTAAGAAAAGTTGGGATTTACCTAGAGAGGTGTTTCTCCAGTTTTTTTATTTTTAAAATAGATAAACAAAAATAAAACAAATCCCTTAAAATAGGGATTATAGAAAATTTGTTTTTTGTTTTTTATAAAATTTGTTTTTTATTTGCCAAAAAATAAACTTTATTTTTCTTTTCTCCATCTTTTTCAACTTCACTATTTATTACCATTTGGCTAGTTCCCATCGTCTTGATGGGAATTCATACATCTATGAGAGATGGATTTGAGTATGTATTCCCAAGCTGGAGCGTTGGGAACGAGGAAAGAGACACAGGTTGTACTTGAAGCCTCTTTGTTTCAAAATATTCTTCTGCTAAAATCGTGGTAATAAAATCGGCTTCTTTATTGGTAAGTTCCGCTACAGCTGCCCTAATCATCTCAAGATCCACTTTGAAGAATTCTTTTCTTAGATTTACTGCGTTGACACGACTATTCATAAATTTCTTGTGAAGTTCCGATTCAAGCTTTGGTGCATCATCAAAAGCAATCATTGCATGAACATCAAATCTAAAAGGCACACTGGCATCCCCGAGCTCTTTGACTCTATCCATAGGGTCAAGTCGTCGCGTCATTCCTATCTTGTAGACATTTTCACCAAATGATCCAATATTGCTGATAATATATACATGTCCTCTTCGTGTTTGTTCAGCCATACTCTTTGCGCGACATTCCTTGTTTTCTGCCTCTTCTAGTTTTCTTTCAAGCTCAGCAATCTTAAATTCTGCAAGAATAATTTCCTCACCACCTGCTTTTGCAAGCTCCTCTCTCGCTTTGCTAAGCAATTCTCGATATAAATGTTCCTCTTTCTCAGCTTCTTGTATTGCCTTCTCGGCTTCTTGCATTGCCTTTTGCTCTTCTCTCATTTGCTCTCTTATGAAACGCTGTTCTTCTTTTTCTTCCTGTTTCTTTAAGGCAAATTGGTACTGAAGCTCACACTCTTCTAATTTAAGTAATATATACTCATTATTAAAACCGAATTCAAGAGTCAATGAGTTTTTTTCGATATCATTTGCTGCTTTACTAATTCTCTCAAGAGTCCTTGCAAAATTACCAGGGCTAACATTTTCAATCAAAAAGTCACATTCAATATTAAATGTTTTTAACATCATAATTATTTGGTTTTTAAATATTCCGCTATCCAGTGATGTGTATTTGGAGATGGTATTTCTTTCTGGAAATAAGACCGCTTTTTTGTCCATAATCATCTTTTTTTGTGTGTTGCGTATAATTTTTATTTCTTCAGCATATCTTGCGGAAGTCTCATAGAGATATTGAGGTATCTCAAAGTGCCCATAATCAATAAATTCATCAATTCTTGAGTAAAGGTCGGCTTTTCTTGTGATATTTTTTATTTCTGCGGTCAGTGAAGCTATTTTTGCTGCGTCTTTTTCCATTTTTTCGTTTGATGCTTGAATAGATTGTCGTAATTGCTCTTCCTGCGTCTTAAGTCTTTGCAGATCAGCTGTTTCCTTGCTTAGGCCATCAAATGAGGCTTTTGCTATTGCTATCTCATCAGAAATTTTCTTTGCTTCAACGCTCTTATTTTGTATATCATCATCAATGGTCTCAAGAGACAATTGTTTCATCTTCAGTTTAGAATCAAACCTTGAGATTTCTTCATTTTTTAACTTCACTTCTAGCTCTAGCTCAGCAATCGCATCATCAATAGAATTGAAATAAGAAATCTTTTCGTTTGTATTCTTATTTCTTTCAAACAAAAATACCATAATTGCTACTACAACCAACAATGCCAAAACGATAAATATTTTTGTTTCCATTCTTCCTCTTTACTTGATATTTTTTCGAATAAATGATTCGACTAGTCGCCGTCTATCGTCTTGTCTTAACTCAAACAATCTCCTTGAAACTTCAATCATGCTATCTAACTCATTCTTGTCGATATCTCTTTGTCTTGCTGCCTGAAGTTTGCTATTCCATCGCCGCTCCTCTTCCTCGATACGCTGTAAGTTAGCTATTCTTCCTGCCTCTCTAGCTTCTTCAGCTTGTTTGCTATTCCGTCGGCGCTCCTCATCTCTTAAAGTCTGTGCTGTGATGTGCCTCTGCCTCTCCTTCTCCTTCTCTATTAATCTTGCCTGCTTTTCTTTCTCTTTTGCAGCTTTTGCATTTGCCTTATTTATCGCTTTAGCAACTTTAACCACTGCACTAAGAAATCCACCCCTTCCCATATCTAATCCTTTAATAATCTTTGAAATTATTTATAATTGAAATTGCTTCAATATCTACATCTCTTTAATTGTCTCTTTTTGAACAGGTCTCTATCTTCCGCAAAAAGCATGGATAAGTGTAGCCAGATCAGTTCGTCAGAGGAGCGAGCTTTAGATATATAACTGAGGTAGTTTTCAAAGATATCTTCTAAAAAACCGTCTTGATAAACCTCTTCTTTAAACCCTTTGATGGCGGAGATTTTTGCTAAGTAGCTTTGAAATTTTGCCCATCTCTGTGCGACGAGACTTTCATCTTGTTTGGTGGAGTTTAGTATTGATTTTTGAAATATAGACATTTTATTACCGTACCGCTAAACTATTTTTTTATATTCTAACACAAATTATTTTTTTTCAATAAATCCTTCGGATAAACACCGTAAGTCTCATAAAAAAACTTTGAGAAGTGACTTTGATATTTGTAGCCGACCTCTTTTGCTATCTCTCCTATATTTAAGAGTTGTTCTCTTAAAAGGAGGTTTGCTCTCTCAAGACGGAGCTTTTGTGTATACTCATATATGGTGCATTTATATACTTTTTTAAAAACCTTTTTTAGTTTTGACTCGTTTGTCGCGCACAGATGAGCCAGAAGAGTGATAGTAGGAGGCTTTACATAACTCTTTAAAAGTATCTCTTTTGCACTCTTTGAGATGCACAGTTCATCATCGTCGAGATCTTTATCTACCATATCAACTAGTCGCAACCTATGGGCAATAAACTCTAAAATATTTTGCTCACACACTATACTCTTCATCACGGAGTCACTCTTTATATTTACTATTTTATCGATTATGTAAAGGCTGAGAGCATCTATGCTTTGAGTGTCTATAAGAGTGTTTGTGCTGTTTTTATTAAGCACAAACTCTTTTTTTGAGATATTTTCGACTATACTTATCTGTGCATATTTTGCTACGCAAAAAACTACCATTCTATCAAGGTTTTTTATAAGAGTGTCAATGTTGTGAAAAAAGAGTTGTACATCTAAAAAAAAGATGCCATTAGATATATCAACTCTCTTTATGTGCTCGCCTGAACTCTCAAAAAGTGTCGTAACTCTGTATTTTGTGTCAGTGATATTGAAAAATAGGCTTTCCACCTATAAACTGTAATGCTCTATAACTCGTCTCTCAAAATCTTCATCACTCAACTCTCTCTTCATAGGTATAAATTTTTTAGCTTTATCACCTACTGTTGCATGAGCATTAAAATTTGCGTTTTGATAACCATCAAATGCCTCTGTAGTCCTTGTAGCAGCATAGACCATAAAACCTTTTAACAAAAAAGCTCTACCGTAGCCTTTCCCATTCCGGAACTAGCCCCAGTTACCAAAATGACTCTATGCGTAAAAAGCTCCTATAGTTTAACTCGAATTTCTAATTTAAAATAGAATAATAATTATTAGATTAATAGAAAAAACTCACAGCGGAATTATTTTATAAATCAAGCGATTTTAAAAAAATCTAAACTAGTGATTTTACTTTACTAATACATCAAACTTGCGCTCACTTCTTTTTATCAAAACTTTTTTCTCAAGTCGGTTCAAAGTGTAAAATATAGTACCCACTACACTCAAGATCAGAGGTACAGCAAAATACCAGTGAGCTTTAATCCATGCAAGAAGAGCAAGCAGATGGTCTCCATAATAATAAGCTGGTACAATCGTAATAGAAGCCCAAATCAAGGCACTTGCTAGATTAATTATAGCAAATTGACGACCTGAATATTTTGTAAGTCCTATTGCCATTGGTATTACAGTTCTCATTCCATACATATATCGTTGCACAAAGATAATTGGCCAACCATACTTTGTTAGCAAAAGATGGGCTAGTGCAAACTTTCTTTTTTGAGAATGAAGTTTTTTATGAATATAGTTTTTGTTGTATCTGCCAATGTAAAAGTAAATCTGATCTCCGACAAAACCACCGAGTGCACCGACAACAAGGGCTATTATAAGGTTCATATCTCCAGTATGGGACATAATTCCAGCCATTACAAGACCAAGTTCGCCCTCTAAAATACTCCAAATAAACAAAACAGCATAGCCGTACTCTTTTAGCCAATCGATAAATAGATGTTCCATAAGAGCCTTTTATAAAAAAATTATTATTAAAAATTTAATTTGCAATGTAACTATTTTACATAAAAAAATTTAAACATAGGCTTTAACTGCCCACTATTGCGCAATAAAGCATATTCTAGATTATTTTAGTACTATTTACTCTTTTAAAATAAATCCATCCAACAAACGAAAATAGTGCCATACCAAGGCTAAGCAGTTGCCCAAAAGTTACAACATCACAGCAAATATAGCCGATTTGAACATCCGGTGCACGCCAAATCTCTGCGATTGCACGAAAAATACCATAACTCATGCCATACACCAAAATCAGCTCTCCGCTAAATTTTTGATATTTCCTATATAGATAAACAACCACAAAAACACCAAAGCCCTCTAAGACAGCCTCGTAGAGTTGTGACGGATGACGAAGTACACCGTTTACTAAAATTCCCCAAGGCACATCGGCTTGTCTGCCTATAAGTTCTTGATTTAAGAAGTTGCCTATTCGTCCAAACACAAAAGCAAGAGGAACACTTATGGCAACTAAATCCATAATTTTGCCAAAAGCAATTTTATGTTTTTTAGAGTAGATGTAAGTGCTAAGTAAAAAACCTATAACAGCTCCATGATAACTCATGCCTCTTATGCCCACAAATTCACCATTTACAACAGGATTAAAAATCTGCCATGGATGAGAAAGATAGTAGAGTGTTTGAGTATCGTAAAAAAGGATATAGCCGAGTCTAGCGCCCAAAATAACGCCTATCTCAACATAGATAAAATAGTTGTCTATCTCACTGTTTTTGAAATCAATTTTATCTTTTTTAATAAAATATTTTCCGAGGTACAAAGCAGTAACCAAAGCCAACACATACATAATTCCATACCAATGAACTGGTAGTGAAAAGATTTTAAAAGCTATTGGGTCAAAAACGGCATATATGTTGTTCCACGCATTCATTATGGGTGTTCTCTCAGGGCTTGGGCGATTAGCTCAATAGGATTTTTGAAAACGCTTTTCGCATCAACATAATTCATAGAAGCATTTATCTGCATTCTGCAAGCGCTACACTCCGAACTAACTATATCTGCACCAGTTTTTTTAATCATATCAGCTTTTGGGATACCAGCGGCTTTAGCAAGATGATATTTCTCACTCTGCATAGTAACACCACCAAATCCACAACAGCTATTTGGGTCGCTCATCTCAACTATTTTGTAGTTTTTACCTATAAGCGCTCTTGGCTCTTTGTGAATCCCCTGCATTTTTCTAGCATGACAAGGGTCATGATAAGTTACTATTTTTGGGTCTTGCTTCTTTGAAGCCAATAACTCTTCTAGATGTGTGTGTTGTTGCAACCACTCCGTTGCCATAAAAATTTTACTCTTAATCGCAACCGCTCTTGCTTGCCACTCAGGTTGATCGTGAAAATAGTGTTCATAGTCTATTTTAAGCATCGCACTACAAGTTGCTTCTGGAACTATAATAGCTTCAACATCTTTTGAGAAACTCTCAAAATACTCTATGTTAAATTTTGCATTGTAATCAACCGTATAAAAATCTCCAGTAAAGTAAGCAGGAGCCGAACAACACTTCTGGTCTTTAGCTAAAAATGCATCTATCTCCAAAGCTTCTAAAATCTCTAAAAGTGAATTACCGACATCTACGAAGTTATAATTACCCAAACAGCCAATAAAAATAGCAACTTTTCTCTTGCCGCCGTTACTGATATTTTCTTCATGCGAATTTAAAAATGATTTTTTTCTAAGGCTTGGAAGAAGTCTATCCGCCTTTAGCATCGGTAGGTTAAAACGAGAACTCATAGAGTCAATATCTGCTTGAATTTTAAATCCACAAGTTTGAAAAACCCAACCGAGTTTAAACGCCAAATCATTTAGCCATCTATGGCGAAGAAGCAAAAAGAAGGCTCTTTTATACCATGCTATACCAAATTTTTGTGCTATATCTGAGCGAACCTGCTCTATTACCATATCAACTGGAAGTGATTTTGGACAAACCTCAACGCAAGCGGTACATAAAAAACAGCTCTCAAAAATGGCTTTTGCGTTTGCATCTAGCTCTAAATTTCCTCGCTGATAAGCACCCAAAAGGTCCAAAAATCCCCTTGGAGATGTTACCTCATCGGCATTTACATTATGAATGGTACAAACAGGGATACACTTTCCACACTTAATACACTCATCAGTTGTCGCGCCAAAGTTAAAAATCTCTTGTGCAGATTTGCTCATCATCAAACCGTTTTAGAAAATGTTTTAGAGCTTTTTGTGTGTTTTTTCATATATGCATCAAATGGCATAGCTATATTTCTTATAAGCAAAGTACCTGTTTGACTACACTCTATATGATTTTCGTCCATAGTGAGCAGTTCATCCTCCACAAATGGCTTTAACGCTTCTACTGCGTCTGCAAAATATGTTTTAAAATTAATATTAAAGAGTTTCTCAAATCTTCTTATGTCAAGTTTGAAGTTACTCATAAGTTCCATAATCACAAATTGTCTGATTTGATCATCATCACTAAGCACAACACCTCGTTCAAACGGTAGTTTTCCTGCGTCAATTGCATCTTCGTACTCTCTCATCTCTTTATGGTTTTGCGCGTAGTAGTCTATGCCCTCGCCAATGGAGGTAAGCCCCACTCCGATTAGATCAGCTCCACCCTTTGTGGTATATCCTTGGAAATTTCTATGAAGTTCACCTTTTTCAATCGCTTTAAACAGCTCATCTTCTGGCTTTGCAAAGTGATCCATGCCAATCATTTTATAACCATTTGAGGTTAAAAAGTTGATTGTGTACTGCATAATCTGAAGCTTCTCATCCGGAAGTGGAAGAGTTGTTTCATCAATCTTACGCATAGTTTTTTTCATCCACGGCACATGAGCATAGTTAAAAATTGCGAATCTGTCTGGATTTAGAGTAAGTGTGAGTGAGAGTGTCTCTTTAAAAGTCTCTAAAGATTGGTATGGAAGTCCGTAAATAAGGTCAACATTAACGGAGTTCATATTGTACTTTCTAGCCAAATCCATAGCTTCTTTTGTTATATTGTACGGCTGAATTCTGTGAACTGCTTGTTGAACTTTTTCATTAAAATCTTGGATACCAAAACTTACACGATTAAAGCCATTTTTACTAAGCACTCTCATCTGATCTTCATTGATGTGACGAGGGTCAATCTCACAACTTATCTCAGCATCTTTAACAAAATTTGGGAAGAAAGCTCTTATCTCTTTTATAACTTCATCGAGTTGCTCGGCATTAAAAAAAGTTGGAGTTCCACCGCCAAAGTGCATCTGAATAACTTCTCTTTTACAGTTTAGATGTCCAGAGAGAATTTTTAACTCTCTTTTTAAATAATCCAAATAGCGAATCATCTTATCTTCTTTGGAGGTGAAAACTACATTACAACCACAAAAGTAGCAAGCATTTTTACAAAAAGGGAGGTGAAAATATAGGCTCAAAGGGCGAGATGAATCCTGAGAATCAAGTTTTTTTATATACTCATCATATCCAAAAGAGTCGCTAAACTCTAGTGCTGTTGGGTAACTTGTATATCTTGGACCTGGTTTTGAGTACTTTGTAAATTTTGCAAAATCTAACATTTTTCATCCTTGCATATTATTGAAACAGCAATAGTCGCTGCAGTTTGCCACTTTTTGGCAAAAAAATTATCTATATTAATCGTAGCGATTATCTCTAAAAAGTGTTGAAAATCTTATTAATTATTATTATGCAATAAAACAAACAAGTCTGTTTTATTATTAATTTAATTCTTCAACTCTCCAGCTAATCTTTGATAAACCTGCGAAGTTTCCATCAACTCATCATGATTCCCACTCGCAACAATTTTACCTTTTTGTATAACTAAAATCTTATCGGCATTTTTTATGGTGCTTAGTCTATGGGCAATTGTTATGGTGATTTTATCTTTTGTATATTCATCAAGAGCTTTTTGAATTCTCTTTTCACTCTCATTATCAAGTGCAGAGGTTGCCTCATCAAAAAGAACTAAAGATGAATGTTTATAGATAGCCCTAGCAATTGCAATCCTTTGTCTCTGTCCACCTGATAGATTTGTACCGAACTCTTCCATTTTTGTGTACATTTTATCCTCAAGAGAGTCCACAAAAGCCGAAGCATCGGCTAACTCAAGCGCTTCACTTACTCTTTTTTCATCTATCTCTTGTCCATAAGCAACATTTGCTGCAAGAGTATCTTGGAAGATGTAAACTCTCTGCGTAACAAGTGAGATATGGTGCTTCAGAGAGTCTTGGTTAAACTCTTTTATATTTGTACCATTTATCAAAATCTCGCCACTCTCTGGGTCATAAAAACGAAGAAGCATATTTATAAATGTGCTTTTCCCGCCCCCACTATCTCCGACAAGTGCAATATTTTGCCCCTTATTTATATCTATATTTATATCATCTAATGCATAAGTATTGTCATATTTTAGCTTTACATTTTTAAACTCAATATGCACAATATCATCTTCTAAAATCTTATCTCCATCCACGATTTTGCTCTGCGTATCAAGTATCTCAAAAACTCTCTCACTTGCACTTGTTGCGTCTTGAATTTTAGGGTAAATGATTCCAATTTGGCGAAGCGGTTGCATCACAAGCCCGATGGCTGTTAAAAAAGCAGTAAACTCTCCAACGCTCATGTTATTGTTATAAACTTCTCTTCCGCCGACAAATATAACCATGGCAAGTCCGACTGCCGCGACTATCTCGGTGATTGGCGAAACTATATCTCCGACATAAGCCGATTTCATATTTATTTTAAAGAATTGCCAGTTTTCTACACTAAATCTTTTTAACTCAAACTTCTGAGTAGCATTTGCTTTTATAATTTCACTACTATTAAACACCTCAGTAAGCCTACTTACAACATCCGCATTTTTTTCTTGCGACCTATGGGCATATTTTTTTAGTTTTCTAGCCACTAAAATAAGCGGATAGATGATAAGCGGCATAACAACCAGAGAGTAAAAAGCGAGGATGGGGTTCAGATATATAACATAAGCTATAAGGGCAATAGCCGTGAGTATCTCGCGGAGCAGATCTGGCAACATGCTTGAGACAAAATATCTAATTCTATCAATATCGTTTACTACTCGTGAAATCAGCTCTCCACTACGATTTGCATACAAAAACGACATATCAAGACTAATGATTTTCTCCAGTAGCGTCTCACGAAGTCTTGCGATGATATGCTGACCAATATATTTTGTAAAAACTGACTGCATGTATCTGCCAATTGATTTAACTACATAGATTCCAATTAGTCCAAACGGTATAAGATAGAGCATTTTTTCATCTTTTGCGACAAACATATCATCCATAAGTGGCTTCATAATATGTGCGGTTGCTGCTGTAGCACTAACAGTTAAAATAATACCCACAATGACTAAAAAATATTGGAGCTTATAATCCTTCATATATGGCGAATAGCGTTTAAAAATTTCTTTCAATAGTTGTTCCAATGGTTTATTTATGCGGGATTTTATCCTAAAAACTTTTAACTTATCTAGTTTTCATACCCATTAGTGTAAAATCCGTTTCATGAAAATATGTATAGTAAAACTCTCTGCTATGGGCGATATCATTCACGCTATGGTGGCTTTGCAATTTATAAAAAAAGAGATTCCAGATGCTCAGATTGACTGGGTTGTAGAAAGCGGGTTTCGCGGTGTATTAGAGAATAATCCTCACATCGACAACATTTTACCAGTAAATCTAAAATCTATAAAAACAAAAAAGAGTGAATTTTTTACTCAATACAAAATTTTAAAAGCTTACTCAAAAAACAACTACGACATCGTCATAGATGCTCAAGGATTGCTGAAATCTGCCATAGTATCAAGGATTATCGGCGGCAAAATTATTGCCGGGTTTGACAAAAACTCTATTCGAGAAGGCATTGCATCTCTATTTTATAACAAAAAAATTCATATAGCGTATCATGAAAATATTATCCTCCGTAATGTGGCAGTGATTTTGGAGCCCCTTGGAATTCATGTAAATACTCGGCTTTTGGATGCAAAAGA
This sequence comes from Sulfurimonas sp., assembly GCA_021732045.1. The sequence goes on along the minus strand of JAKFWK010000002.1, from coordinate 30,322 downwards.
GAGTTATCTTTTTTTTAAAGCCGAACCAAAACTCGCCAAACCATATATACTATTTGTGATTGGTTCGTCATGGGAGAGCAAAAACTATCCAAAAGAGCAGTTTACTTCCCTTGCCAATGAGCTTAATGAACCAATATTTTTAGTTTGGGGCAACGAAAAAGAGAGAGAACTAGCTCTCTGGATTGAAACTCACACGCCAAACGCAAAAGCTTTAAACAAAATGAGCTTTGATGAGTTAAAATCCACTATTGCAAACGCATCGATTGTTATCGGCAACGACACTGGACCAACGCACATGGCATGGGCATTAAATGTCCCATCAATAACTCTTTTTGGTCCAACACCAGCGCGAAACACTTACATAACAAACATCAACAAAGCGATAGAGTCTTCATCTGCCGTTAATCCATATAAGCTCAACAAAAATGACTTCTCTATCGGCGAGATAGAACCTAACCAAATCATAAAAACAATCAAGGAAATTCGTGAACAACAAACCAAAATATCATCTCTTTAAAAACACAAAATACGCACTCGATGGATTTTTACATGCTTTCAAAACAGAGAGTTCTTTTAGATTAGAACTTCTGCTGGCGCTCTTTATCCTCCCGACTATATTTTTACTTGATTTTGAACTATGGCAAAAAACTATCCTTTTTTGCACCGCTCTCTTAGTTTTAATAGTAGAACTTCTAAATAGTGCCATCGAGAATGTTGTTGATTTGGTCACAAAAGAGATTCATCCATTAGCAAAAAATGCTAAAGACATAGGCGCCACCGCTGTGATGTTTAGCATAGCTCTTCATCTTGCCTGCTGGTTGATTTTTATTGTTACTTTAAATAAATAGGTAAAAACACATATATGAAAAACTTAAATTTCTCACTCCTTTTTAAAGCGAACTTTCTCTTAACAACTATTTTTGCTCTGTTATTTTTGCGGTACAATGTGGACTACACTACCCTTAGCCTCTCTTTGGCTATAGCTGGAGTTATCTCCACTGTTACAACAATTTACATTCTGCTTTTCATTATGCTATTTCTTTTTACATTCACAAAAAGATTTATCCTTTTCCTCTCAAGTCTCTTTTTTGTGCTTCTAAACATAGCCTTAGTCGTAGATTTTTTCATATACAACCTATATAAATTTCATATAAACGGTATGGTTATAAATATACTAACCTCGCCAGATGCCATGGACTCTATGCAAGTTGGCACAGAACCTATTTTACTTTTTATGTTTTTTGTGGTTGCTCTGGTTGCATTTGAGATATTTATCATTAAAAAAGCCATACTTGCCTCACCAGACAAAAAACATAGACTTAACAGAAAACTTAACAGAATCATCATAATTCCCGTTTTTTTAATCACTCTAACAGATAAAATTTCATACGGAGTGGCGTCTCTTGATGTGGTTTCAAAATATGGCGCAATTCCTCTCTATCAACCTCTGACTTTCAACAAAATCGGTGTGAAATATTTTAAAATAAAGCAAGACAAAGAGACTCAAGACAGCATTAAACTAAACGGAAAACTTAATTATCCACTAAAACCAATTGAACTTTGTGCCAATCCAACTAGGCCAAACATAATCATCATCGCTAGTGATTCTGTTAGAAACGCTGTTCTTGGCAGTGAAGTTACTCCAAACATAGAGGAGTTTAAAAAAGATTCTTTAACATTTAACAACCATCGAAGTGGCGGAAATGCGACTAGATTTGGGATATTTTCAATCATTTATGGCGTGAACTCTACCTACTGGTTTAGCTTTTTAGATAATGCAAAAGCTCCAGTTCTTTTTGATGTACTTAAAAAATTGAATTATAAGATAGATATAACCTCTTCCACGAACACTTCATGGCCTGAGTTTAAACAAACTTGTTATGCAGATATACATGAATGCGTAAGCGATAATTTTAGCGGAATTCCATGGGAGCGAGACAAACAGAGCAGTGAACACTTTATAAAACAACTTGCTAACTATAATGGTAAAAATCCAATCTTCTCTTTTGTTTTTCTTGATGCACCGCACGGCTTTTCATATCCAAAGGAGTTTAACAAATTTAACGCAACTGGTAACAATATAAACTATTTAACCGCCACAAAAGGAAGTAAAGAGATTAAAGACGCTTTTGCTAGATACAAAAACTCCGTAGCTTATGATGATATACTCTTTAAAAATATGATAGATGAGCTCAAAAGAAAGAATCTGTATGACAACTCCATAATCATATTTACCTCAGACCATGGGCAAGAGTTTTATGAACATGGCAATTTTGGTCACAACTCCGCATTTTCAAGTGTGCAAACAAACTCGCCTTTTATCATAAAGTTTCCAAAAAATATGAAGATTCCAAAAATTGACACAAATCAGCTCACTTCTCATAATGATATCGTACCAACACTGCTAAGCATACTTGGCGTTAAAAATAATCCATCAGATTACAGTAACGGATACAATCTTCTTGATAAAAACTACAAAAGAGAGTACGCATTTTGTGCTAGCTGGAATAACAACGCCATCATAACAAACAGCTATACATATCTCTTCTCAAACAGACCGGACAAAATGTTCAAAAATGAAATTAGAGATACAAAAACATACGAAAAAGCCGAGGGTGTCAAAGTTGATAGCAAAAAGGTTTTAGATATAATCAACGAAAATAAAAAGTTTTTTAATTAAGTAGAAAATCAAAGGAATTTTATGGCTTTACCGCTTCACTCACGCCTTAGAAGGGATTTAAAAAATAGTTTTAACAAACTTCTATCGCTACTTTTTCCAACCAAAGCCAAACGAGAAATAATTCCAAGTGGGGAGATTCATCGTATATTGGTTATCCGAATCAACTATCGTATAGGAAATATTCTTTTTATGACTCCACTGCTTCGCGCACTAGAGCAACGCTTTCCTGAGGCTGACATAGATGTTCTAATTGGAGCAAAATATCCATCATCTTTGCTAAGTGGTTTTGCTACCGTTAAAAATGTCTATGACTTTCCAAGAAAACTACTCAAAAATCCAATCAATCTATTTCGTTACATCAAACAACTACGCACTCCGCACTACGATCTTGTAGTAAGCCTAAACAGCAGTTCAGCAAGTGACAAGGGTGCTACTTTTTTGGCTCGAAGCACATACAAATTGGGATTTAATTCTCCTAATAACTGGTCACCTTCAACCCATGTTGTTGATTTTCCTACAGTTAGCATACACGAAGCGCTTAAACCCCTCTATCTGATGCAGGCGTTTGGCAATAAACCAAGTGATTACCCTCAGATATTAGACATTGCCCTCAGCGAATACGAGAAAGAACAAGGGCTGGAAATGCTTAAAAAACGGCTCTTAGAACAAGGATATATCTGGGGGGAGAAAAACAAAATCATTGCTATTTTCCGTGATGCCAGATTTGAGAAAAAGATTGACAATGAGTGGTGGATAGAGTGGTACAAAGAGATGAAACAACTCAATCCAAGTGCCGTCTTTATAGATATTCTCTCTCCTGATGTGCTTGAGAAATTAAGCAATGAGTTCTACACCCTTATGGAATCCAACCTGCGAAATTTAGGTGCCATGCTCTCACAAATAGATGCTTTTGTTTGTGGAGACACTGGACCGATGCATCTAGCTAGTGCTTCAGGAGTTCCCACTATTGCTCTATTTAAAACAACCTCTCCAACTCTCTACGGCACACTTGGAATAAACGATCGTTCACTTACACTAAGTGGGTTTACTCCGCAGACAATCGCTCTGCAAGTCAGCAATCATATCGCACACAAAATAGATTAGGAGCTAAAAAATGCCAAATATTTTAAAATTAATAGATAGAGAAAAAGAGTTATTCAAAGATGACATAAAAAAATATGAAAAAGAGCTCTCAAACATTGTGTCGTCTTCAGCATTCTTAGTGATCGGTGGTGCGGGTTCTATCGGACAGGCTGTGACAAAAGAGATATTTAAACGAAATCCTAAAAAACTGCATGTAGTGGACATAAGTGAAAACAACATGGTTGAGTTAGTTAGAGATATTCGTAGCTCTTTTGGTTATATTGATGGTGATTTTCAAACCTTTGCACTTGATGTTGGAAGTGTGGAGTATGACGCGTTTATTAAAGCGGACGGAAAATATGACTATGTCTTAAACCTCTCTGCCCTCAAACATGTAAGAAGCGAGAAAGACCCCTTTACTTTAATGCGAATGTGCGAGGTAAATATTTTCAACACCGACAAAACTCTGCAACAGTCCATAGAAAACGGGACTAAAAAATATTTCTGCGTAAGCACCGACAAGGCGGCAAATCCGGTAAATATGATGGGTGCAAGCAAGCGAATTATGGAGATGTTTTTAATGAGGAAATCTCTTCAAATAGATATTTCAACCGCAAGATTTGCAAATGTTGCTTTTAGTGACGGTAGTCTGCTTCATGGGTTTAATCAGCGAATTCAAAAACGCCAGCCAATTGTCGCCCCCAACGATATCAAACGCTATTTTGTCACCCCTAAAGAGTCGGGTGAACTTTGTCTCATGTCATGCATTTTTGGAGAAAATAGAGATATCTTTTTCCCAAAACTAAGCGAGGCTCTTCATCTAATCACCTTTGCCGATATTGCTGTGAAATACCTAAAAAATCTAGGTTATGAGCCATATCTTTGCGAGAGTGAAGATGAGGCAAGAGAACTGGCAAAAACCATGCCAGAGCAAGGAAAATGGCCATGTCTATTTACTGCAAGCGACACAACTGGCGAAAAAGATTTTGAAGAGTTCTTTACCGACAAAGAACTCCTTGACATGAGCAGGTTTCTAAATCTCGGCGTCATTAAAAACGAAGCCATTTTTAATGAGGATAAACTAAATTATTTCATACAAAAAATAGATAGTATGAAAAATGCAAAATCTTGGACAAAAGATCAGATCGTAGAACTGTTTCATGAGATGATTCCAAATTTTCGACACAAAGAAACCGGCAAATATCTTGATGGGAAAATGTAATGAGTTTTAAAAATATTACCACTTTTATTCAACAAACATTTGATACAGAAGCATTTATCCCACTTCATGAGCCTCGTTTTACTGGAAATGAGAAAAAATATTTAAATGATTGTATAGATTCTACTTTTGTCTCAAGTGTTGGAAAATATGTAGATATTTTTGAAAAAGAGTTTGCAAGAACTGTTGGAAGCAAATATGCAATAGCCACCGTAAATGGTACGGCGGCACTTCATATTTCACTACTTTTAGCTGATGTAAAAAAAGAGGATGAAGTGATAACTCAGCCACTTACTTTTATAGCCACATGCAATGCCATCTCTTACATCGGAGCAAAGCAGATATTTGTAGATGTTGATTTGGATACTATGGGCTTAAGTCCTGATTCTTTGAAGTCTTTCTTAGAGACAAATTGTGAATTAAAAGGAAATGCTTGCATCAATAAAACTACAGGGAAAATCATCAAAGCTTGCGTCCCTATGCACACTTTTGGACATCCATGTAGAATTGAAGAGATAAAAAATATTTGTGATATTTGGAACATTGCTTTAGTTGAAGATGCGGCTGAATCACTTGGAAGTTATTATAAAGAGAAACATACAGGCACATTTGGGAAAGTGGGTGCTTTTAGTTTTAATGGAAATAAAATCATCACTTCAGGTGGTGGCGGAGCAATAGTCACCGATGATGAAAATTTGGCAAAAAGAGCAAAACATATCACAACAACAGCGAAAATCCCCCATTCTTACGAATATGTCCATGATGAGATAGGATACAACTATAGATTACCAAACATTAACGCATCTTTATTAGTTGCACAACTTGAACAGCTTGATAATTTCTTGAAATCAAAAAGAGAATTAACCTTGAAATATAAAAAGTTTTTTTCTACAAATAATGAGATTAAATTTATAGAAGAACCAAAAGATAGCAAATCAAATTATTGGCTACAAACTGTTTTGTTAAATGATAAAATTAAAAGAGATGAATTTTTAGATTTTACTAATAAAAATGGTGTAATGACAAGACCAATTTGGCGACTTATGAACGAACTTGAAATGTTTAAAGATTGTCAATGTACCGATTTAAAAAATGCAAAATATTTAGAAGAGAGAGTTGTTAATATACCGAGTTCGGTGAGAGTATAAAAAATGAACGAAAAAATAATTCTTATCGGTGGTGGCGGGCATTGCAGAAGTGTTATAGATGTGATAGAGCAAACAAACAAATATGACATTATTGGTATTGTCGATATAAAAGAAAATATTGGAATAAAAGTTTTTGATTATGAAATAATTGGCTGTGATGATGACTTAGAAACAATTTTTCAAACTTGTAAAAATGCAATCATTACTGTGGGACAAATAAAAACAAACGATTTAAGAGTAAAAATCTACAATAAATTAAAAGGGATTGGATTTTGTTTGCCTATAATTATTTCTCCACTAGCTTATGTTTCAAAACATTCGCAGATAGCCGAGGGGACAATCATTATGCACCATGCTCTCATAAATGCAAATGCAAAAATTGGAAAAAATTGTATCATTAACACAAAAGCATTGATAGAACACGATGCGAGCATTGGTGATAACTGTCATATTTCAACCGCAAGCGTGATAAATGGTGGAGTAGAAGTGAAAGAAAATACATTTGTTGGCAGCAATGCAACTTCAAAAGAGTATATTAAGATATGTGAATTTGTAAAGGCAGGGAGCCTAGTAAAATGAGTAAAGTATTTATAATAGCAGAAGCTGGGGTAAATCACAATGGTTCAATTGAGTTAGCAAAAAAACTTATAGATGTAGCTAGTGATAGTGGAGCTGATGCAGTTAAATTCCAAACATTTAAAGCTGAAAAACTCGTATCTAGGAATGCACAAAAGGCTGATTATCAAAAGCAAACAACTGATAAAACTGAATCACAATTTGAAATGATAAAAAAACTTGAACTTGATTTGGATACACATAAAGAGCTTATCGCTTATTGTAAAACTAAGAATATCATGTTTTTATCCACCCCTTTTGATCATGATAGTATCAACCTCCTTAATGATTTAGAGCTTGAAATATTTAAAATACCAAGTGGAGAAATCACAAATCTTCCATATCTTAGACACATCGGAAGACTAAAAAAACAAGTGATACTTTCAACAGGAATGGCAGATATTGGTGAAATAGAAGATGCCTTAGATGTACTTATTCAAGCTGGAACTAAAAAAGAAAATATCACGGTTTTACATGCAAATACCATGTATCCAACCCCCATGGAAGATGTGAATTTAAGAGCAATGGTAACTATCGGAAATACTTTTAATATTGCCTATGGATATAGCGACCACACATTAGGCATAGAAGTAGATATTGCAGCAGTTGCTATGGGGGCTAGTTGCATTGAAAAACATTTCACACTAGACAAGACAATGGAGGGGCCTGACCATAAGGCAAGTCTTGAACCAAATGAACTAAAAAATATGGTAAAAGCTATACGAAATATAGAGTTGGCTCTTGGAAGTAGTGTTAAAAAACCATCAAAGAGTGAGTTGCCAAATATGAAAGTAGCTAGAAAATCAATAGTTGCAAGATGTGACATTAAAAAAGATGAGATTTTTACAGATGACAATATAACTATAAAAAGACCAGGGAATGGTATAAATCCTATGAGATGGGATGAAATTATTGGAACCACGGCAACTAAAGATTATAAAGAAGATGAGTTAGTATGAAACGCAGAATTTGTGTAGTAACTGGCACCAGAGCTGAATATGGACTGCTTTATTGGCTCATGAAAGAGATAGAAGCTGATAATGCGTTAGAACTTCAACTCATAGTTACCGGTATGCACCTAAGCCCTGAATTTGGACTAACATATAAAGAAATAGAAAAAGATTTTAAAATAGATAAAAAGATAGAAATGCTTTTATCTTCTGATACTTCTGTAGGTATTTCAAAATCTATGGGATTGGCTCAGATAAGTTTTGCAGAAGCCTACGAAGAGCTAAAGCCCGATATGTTGGTTGTACTTGGTGATAGATATGAGATATTCTCGTGCGTTAGCGCTGCTATGATAGCTCGTATACCTATCGCTCATTTGCATGGTGGAGAAACAACTGAAGGTGCTTTTGATGAGTCTATCCGACATAGCATCACAAAAATGAGTCATCTTCATTTTACCGCAACTGAAGAATATAAGAACAGAGTAATTCAACTTGGTGAACAACCTGAAAGAGTTTTGAATGTTGGTGGTATGGGAATAGAAAACATAAAAAGACTTGAACTACTTTCAAAAGAAGAGTTTGAAACATCTATAGAGTTTAAACTAAACAAGAGAAATATACTAGTTACTTTTCACCCTGTAACTCTTGAAAACTCTACTGCAATGACTCAATTTCAAGAGTTATTAAACGCTATAGATGAACTTAATGATACAAATATTATTTTCACAAAAGCAAATAGCGATACGGATGGAAGAATCATTAATGGCATGATTGATGAGTATGTAAGTAAAAACAGTGATAAAGCTGTAGGATTTACATCACTAGGACAACTTAGATACTTAAGTGCTCTACAGTATGTCGATGCAATGGTAGGAAATAGTTCAAGCGGTTTAGCAGAAGCACCTAGCTTTAAGATAGGAACTATAAATATTGGAGACCGTCAAAAAGGACGCATAAAAGCAGACAGTGTGATAGATTGCGAGCCTATAAAATCTTCTATTGTTCAAGCATTCGAAAAGCTTTACTCACCAGAGTTTAAAGAAATACTTAAAACAGTTAAAAATCCTTATGGAGATGGATGTGCAAGTGAAAGAATTATTAAAGAGATAAAAAAAGTAGATTTGAATAATATTTTAAAAAAATCATTTTATAATTTAAAGGTTTAAAGTGAAAAACATACAAAACATAAAACTAAAACCAACTGCAACCATAAGAGAAGCACTTGCTGTCATAGATAGCGGTGCAATGCAAATTGCTATCGTCGTGGATAATGAAGACCTGCTTTTAGGAACGCTTACTGATGGAAATATCCGCAGGGGTTTGCTAAGTGGTCTTTCTATCGATAGTAAAATTGAAGATATCTATTTTAAAACGCCAACAGTCGCTAAAATAAGCGACACAAAAGAAGATATTCTAAAAGTAGCACTTGCTAAAAAACTCCACCAGATACCGATTATTGATGAGCAAAATTGTGTACTTGGAATAGTGGAAATTGATGAACTTATAAAACCAAAAGATAAAACAAATAGAGTTGTTCTCATGGCAGGTGGTCTGGGAACTCGTTTAGGCGAATTAACAAAAACTACTCCAAAACCAATGCTTCATGTCGGCAACAAACCAATCCTTCAAACCATTATTGAGAATTTTGCGAAGTATGGATACACCAACATTATTATCAGCGTAAATTATCTCTCTCATGTGATTGAGGAGTATTTTGGAGATGGCAGTGCGTTTGGTGTCTCAATTGAGTATATTCACGAAAAAGAACGGATGGGTACAGCTGGTGCGCTTAGTCTAATGCGCAACCACCTAAGTGAGCCTTTTTTTGTAATGAACGGCGACCTGTTGACCAATGTAAATTTTGAGCATCTTAACGATTTTCACAATTCCCAAGAAGCACTTGGCACTATGGGAGTCAGAGAGTATGACTTTCAAGTTCCTTACGGCGTTGTTAATATTGAAAATGGTAAAATTTCTTCAATAGTCGAAAAACCTATCCATAAGTTTTTTGTAAGTGCAGGGATTTATATGCTCTCTCCTGAGGTACTATCACTTATCCCCAATGGAGAGTTTTTTGATATGCCATCTCTTTTCGAAAAAATAATCAGTAAAAATGGCAAAGCACTCTCGTTCCCTATACATGAGTACTGGCTAGACATCGGACGAATAAATGATTATGAACAAGCCAATAGTGAATATCATGAGGTGTTTTAATTGAGGGTTTTATTGATTGGATATGGTTCAATTGGCAGAAGACATGAAGAAGTTTTATCCTCTTTCAGCACAATCGAAGAGATTCATATCGTAACCAAACAGGCACTTCCGGACAAAGTAACTTTCAAGAACCTCCAAGAAGTTGACAATTTAAAGCAATATGACTACATTGTTATCGCCAGTGAAACATATAAACACTTTGAACAACTAAAATATTTGGAAAATCATATTTCTAATAAATTGATTTTTTGTGAGAAACCACTTTTTGAGACAGATAAAGAGCTGACAATCTTAAAAAATAGGGTTCTGGTTGGCTATGTGCTAAGATTCCATCCATTGATGCAAAAATTAAAACATTATCTTAAAAATGAAAAAATCCTTAGCTCTACCATTGTTTGTGGACAATATCTGCCGACATGGCGTAAAGAAGTTGACTATAAAACATCGTACAGTGCAAGCAAAGCTCAAGGTGGTGGTGTACTTTTGGATTTAAGCCATGAGATTGATTACGCTCAATGGCTATTTGGAGACATGATAGATATTCAAAGCTATCAACTAAAAGTTTCCGATTTAGAAATAGATTCTGATGATTTAGTTACTCTTATATCAAAAACGCAAAAAGGTGTCATTGTTACCATGTCTATTGATTATATCAGTAAAATTACACACAGAAGAATAATTGTAAATACTATCGAAAATACTTACGAGTTAGATTTTATAAAAAATTTGCTGATTCAAAAAGACAGAAACGGATTAGAGCAAAAACATAAAACAAAAAATCTAGAAAGAAACACAATGTTTGAAAAAATGCACGCATCAATACTATCAAATCAACACAGCGCATGCACCTACAAAGAAGGGCAAAGCGTTATGAAAACAATCTCAACTATTCAGAGGCAAAGCAAATGAGCAATATTTTATGTACAATCTGCGCACGAGGTGGCTCAAAGGGCGTTAAAAATAAAAACATTAAACTCCTAAACGGCAAACCTCTTATTGCCTACACTATCGAGCAAGCAAAACAATCAGGGCTGTTTGAGCACATAGTTATCAGCACTGACTCTGACGACATTGCTTCTATCGCAACCAAATACGGAGCAGAAGTTTTTTTTAAAAGAAGTCCGGAAATGGCAAGCGATACTGCAGGAAAACTTGATGTGATTCGAGATGCTTTTGTTAGAAGCGAAGAGCACTACCGTAAAAAATATGACTACTTAATAGACTTAGATGCAACAGCACCTCTAAGAAGTGTAGAAGACATCACTGCATCATTTGCACAATTTTTAAGAGACAAAAACGATAATCTTATTACCGCAATGCCAAGTCGCAGAAGTCCATATTTTAATCTTGTTGAAGTAGATAGCAATGGACAAGTATCTTTATCTAAAAAATTAGATGGCTCTGTTGTTAGAAGACAAGATGCTCCCAAGAGCTATGATATGAACGCTTCTATTTATATCTGGAATCGTCATACAATCTTAAGTGAAAACTCCATTTTTCTACCAAAGACTGGATTATATGTAATGCCTGAAGAACGGTCAATCGACATTGACACAGAGCTTGATTTTGAGTTTGTAGAATTTTTGATGAAAAATAAAAAAAATGGTTAAAGAAATTATCCAAAAATACAAATACGACAAAAGTGCAGATAGACTTGGTCCTGACTGCCCATTTACTCACTGGCATCTATATTTTTCTTTAAGTAAAAAAAGAATTTGTAAAAATAAATTTGGAACTTATTCAGAAGGTGCGGATTTTCGTGCTGGAGCCTATGCTATCACTTGCTCTAAAATTCATCTAGGCAAAAATGTAGTAATTCGCCCAACAACAATGCTTTTTGCGGACCCTAGAGATGGGGGGGGGTAGATGGTAGCATAATCATCGAAGACGATGTAATGCTTGGTTCTGGCGTTCATATATATGTGTCTAATCATAAATTTGACGATACATCTATTTCTATTCTAAAACAAGGTCACAGCGCTCCAAAAAGTGTCACTCTAAAATATGGTTGTTGGATTGGAGCAAATACCATAATTTTACCAGGAGTAACCATAGGTCAAAATAGCGTTGTAGGCGCAGGCAGCGTAGTTACTAAATCTATTCCAGAAAATGCTGTATATGCTGGGAATCCAGCTAAAATAATTAAACAATTAAATCGATAGAGGATATTTTATGCTTAAAAATAATGTCGTTGTTATCACTGGCGGAGCTGGTTTGATAGGAAAAGAGTTTGTATCATCTGTGATAGAGCAAAATGGAATAGCGATTATTGCAGATATCAATGCAGATATCGGCAATCAAGTAAAAAATGATTTATCTATTTCATTAAATACCACAAATATAGATTTTATCACGCTCGACATTACCTCCAAAGGGTCTCTGCAAAACGCAATCACATATCTTGACAACAAATATGGCAGGATTGATGCGCTAGTGAACAATGCCTACCCTCGAAATAAAAACTATGGAAGACATTTTTTTGATGTTGAGTATGATGATTTTTGTGAAAATATCAATCTTAATTTGGGAGGCTATTTTTTGACTTCTCAACAGTTTGCATCTTATTTTAAAAATCAAGGCTATGGAAATATTATCAACATATCCTCCATCTATGGTGTAATTGCTCCAAAATTTGAAGTTTATGACAACACTCCAATGACGATGCCGGTAGAGTACGCCGCAATCAAATCAGCGCTTATTCTTTTAACGCAATATATGGCAAAATACTTCAAAGGAATGGGCATCCGCGTAAATGCACTTAGCCCTGGAGGGATTTTTGATAATCAACCAGAAGCATTTCTGGAAGCTTACAAGAAGCAGTGTTTAAACAAAGGAATGCTGGATAAAAGTGATTTAAAAGGGACACTTATATATCTTTTGAGCGATATGAGTCGGTATGTAAATGGGCAAAATATCGTTGTTGACGATGGATTTAGTTTATAAAGTGATGAAGGAATTTTAATGGTCGAACTCTACAACCTTTTTATAATAAGAAGTCCTCTTCAGCTAATGAATGCAATTGAAGCAAAAGAGCACTTCTCAACAAAAAACAATATACTTCTAATTATGCATGACTCAGCCATAGAAAACTCAGCTAGCACGAACTCAACTCAAATGCAGTTAGTCTCAAACCTCTCTAGGTTTGATGAAAAGATAGACTTTTATTACCAGAGTAAATCTAAATTTTCAAAGCTCTCATCTCAAGCAAAATTAATTAAAAAGCTACAACAGAAAAATTATGAATATATTTTCAGTGGTGATTATGGGATTATAAACCAGCTCATTATTGCCAATCTTAAAGTTTCAAGCATATATCTTTTAGACGATGGCACTATGACTCTTGCTACTCACGCCAATAAACTACACCCAAGTTTCAAATCTCCATTGGGAAAACAATTAAAATTGTTACGATACAAGCTTTTTGGTTTAACCATAAAACAAAACGGTCTAGTAAATTTATTTACAAATTACAATATTAAGCCACATGGTTCTGAGCAAATCATACCCAATAATTACAACTATTTTAAGAAAATATATGCACAAAAAGCAGTTATGGATGAACGAATATATCTGCTTGGTCAACCACTTACAAGCGCTAAAGCAATTTCAGATGAAAATTATTTAAATTATTTAAAAAAGATTATCAACTACTATAAAAAAGAGATTATCTACATTCCTCATCGTGCAGAAATCATTTCCGATCGGCTTAAAGCTCTTGTATCAGATCGCTTCACTATTCAAAAAAACGAAGGTCCAATAGAGATTGTCTTTTTGTCAAGAAATATTTACCCAATGCATGTTGTCTCTTTCTATTCCTCGGCTCTTTTTAATTTAGAGAAAATTTTTGAAACCACAACAATAGATGCAATTAAAATTGATAGTAAAGACCTGCTTAGATATCATGATGGCATTCATCTTTGTTATGAGGGAATGAAAAATACAAGAATTAATGTTATTGAGCTTGATGTCACCTCAATCTATGAAGATAACAATTGAAGAGTTTTATCTTCATGGTAATATTTTTTTGTTATCATACTCAACCTTAATATTTGGATAATTCATTGACTAAACTTTATTTTTTAAAAAATTATTTCCTTATTTTTATTGTCGCTTACCTTGTCGTACTTATTTCAAAATTTATTTTTTTATTTTATCTCTCTGACAGCTTCAATGGCATACCGTTTTCATCACTCTGCTACGCAATTTTTTGGGGATACAAGTTTGATTTCGCAACTGCTTCGTTAATTAGTTTAATTGGTTTTCTTTTTGCCTCGAATCGTAACTATTTTGCCATTGCCTCTTCTTTTTTACTATCTTTTCTTTTTCTATCCCAAAGCTCGGATATTATGTATTTTTTTGAGTCTAGCAGGCATATGGGATATGAAGTAAGTGATGCCTTAACTGATGCTTCTGGCTTGGCAATGACAGCGGCTTCGCAACATACTTTACTTACGATTAGCTCACTTATTTTCAGCGTAATTCTTTTTATTTTAATATATAAACTTTTGGTTAAAAAAAGTTTAGTGATACCTTTTAATAAATTCTATTTACCTAAACTTTTAGTCATACTCTTATTTACACTATTTTTTATGCGTGGAATGGCGCAAAATATTCCTCTTACTCCTTGGCAATCTAGCCAAATAAGAGATAGCAAGCTAGCGACTTTAGCACTTAACGGTACTTACAACGCAATATTTTCACTTACGAATAGAGATAAAAAACTCAAACTACTAAAGATTCCAACCATAGACAAAGATGTGATGCAAAGTGAGATGCAAAAACTCTATCAAAATAGTTATACTCCTTACAATAGACCCCTGCATAAGCCAAATGTTGTGATATTTTTCCTTGAAAGTTGGAGTGGAGTCAATATCAAAAATTATGGGTTCAACAAATCATCTATCTCTACTACTCCATTTTTTGACTCCATCTTAGCGCAATCAATCAGACCAAAGGCAATGATAGCGGGAGGACATAGAACAACTGAGGGGATATTTGCAACTCTTTGTTCATTTCAAAATCCACTAGGAAAGACAGTAGCAAAAACACAACTACAAGATTTTAAGTATGAATCTTTAATCAACATTTTCAATCAAGCAGGATACAGAAGTGCATTTTTCCAAGGTTCAGCCAAAGAAACAAGCGGAACTGGAGCTTTTGCGCAAAGTATAGGATTCCAAGAAAGTTATGGGAAAAAAGATGTGATTAAAAGGGCATATGAACAAAACAATTGGGGAGTTCATGATAGCGATCTTTATAATTTCACAATCGATACAATTCAAACATCAAATAAGCCATTTATAATAGGAATAAATGGAGCCACAACACATGACGATAAAATCCCACAAGGGGTAGAAAAAATCAATTTTGTAGCAGATAAATCACTAAACAATCAACTAAATGCTCTTCATTTTTCAGATATGGCACTCCAAAAATTTGTAGAAATAATGAAAAAAAAATATCCAAATACACTTTTTGTCTTTGTAGCTGATCATTGTGGTGGAGTAAAAGGAAGTAATTTTGAAAATTATCTAATCCCTTTTGCACTTTATCACAAAGACTTAAAGCCTTTCTATAGTAATAATTATCTTTCCCAAAGAGATATTGCCCCAACTATCTTGGACGCTGTTTTTGGTGACTACAAAAAGATAACAACTAAGTTTAGTGGTCGTTCTTTGTTAAGTGAAAATGATTTTTTTGCTGACTATTATCATAATGGTTTTTTAGGCTGGATTGAAAAAGATAATCTTCTTGAGATAAATACAGCGACCAATAAGCATAAATGTTACGATATATCCACCTTTACAGATAGAGAGATTGGGTGTACAAATGATATAATAAACTTCAAAAACAGAGCATTAAGTTTTACAAACGCCTCCCAAAAGCTTCTTTTTGATGGAAAAACAAAAAATTTCAGACAGTATAAAGGAAAGCAATCAGAGTAAAAATAGCGCGTATTTGCTAAAATTTTATCTCTTATTTTTTACCAAGAATCTTATACAGTTCATGAGTTGAATTTTCTTGTAAAATAAAATGTTAATCATAATGGAATAAAAAAATGAAACTTGAATCAGTAGATACCAACTCCAAATTATTATTAAAAAATATAAAAAAACATTTCAAAAACTCCGATAACTCTATACATAAGGCGAGAAATGAGATAAAAGTTATAAACTTTGAAAACAAAGAATTAATTATAAAATCTTTTAAAATCCCAAATATCATAAACAAAATAGTTTACTCATTTTTCAAAGACTCAAAAGCAAAAAAATCTTATGACAATAGCTTAAAGATAGTAGATTTTGTGCCAAAGCCTATAGGTTTTATTGAGTTTAAAAAATTTGGCTTAATTAATGAGAGCTATTTTGTAAGCGAGAAGTTTGGCTACGATTTTACAATACGAGAGCCTCTACTAGATAGAGGTTTTTCAGACAGAGAAGCTATTTTTATGGCTTTTGCAAAATTTACATTTTTACTTCATGAAAGCAACATCTTTCATCTTGATTACTCTCCGGGAAATATTCTCATAAAAAAAGAGAGTGATACTTACACATTTAAAATCGTAGATATAAATAGAATGCAATTTAAAACTCTTACTTCAAATGAGAGACTAAAAAATTTTTCCAAACTTTGGGCAAAGGATGATGATTTAAGATTTATCGCAAAAGAATATGCAAGACTTGCGGGCTTGGATACACAAGATTGCATTGAAGTTGCACTTAAATACTCACAAACTCACAAAAATAAAATAAATACAAAAAAAAGATTAAGAGGAATCGAAGTTGTTGATTAGTGTAATGTATCATCATGTAAACAGTGACAGATGCTCGAATAATTTAGAAATATTTGAGCAACACTTGTCTTATATACAAAAAAATTTTACGACTGTTCTACCTGGTGAAAGAATAGATGAAAATTCTATATGTCTAACTTTTGATGATGCGTATAGTGATTTTTATTTTCTTATATACCCTCTTTTAAAAAAATACAACCTAAAGGCGCTTCTTGCGGTTCCAAGTAATTATATTTTAGACTATTGCGATTTAGAACCAACAATAAGAATGGGATTTGAGCATAATGACCTTTTCAAAAATTACACAAAAGGAACATTTTGCACATATACAGAGCTTCTTGAGATGATAGGTAGTGGACTAATAGTTATTGCTTCTCACTCTTGCACACATTCAAATTTAATTCAAAAAGAAATTAATTTGGAACAAGAACTAGAGCATTCTAAAAAAACACTAGAATCAAAGCTAAATGTGACTGTAGATAGCTTTGTTTTTCCATTTGGTAAATACAACAAAGAAATTTTAAAAGAAACAAAAAAGTATTATAAATATGCTTTTAGAATCGGTAATGCTGTCCAAGAAGATTTTTCTGGTATCAATGGCGTAATCTATAGAATTGACGGGGATAAACTCGATACCAAAAGTAGTATTTTTGAGTGGAAAAAGATTCTCAAGTATAAATTTAAAGCATTTACAAAAAAGGTAACAAATGGCTAGTAATATATCGGTTGTAATGATTGTAAAAAATGGCGCTCTTACAATCAAAAACTCTCTTGAAAGTCTTATAGGTTTTGATGATGTGGTTGTTTATGATAATGGCTCTGAAGACGAAACAGCAAATATAGCATCAAAATTTTCCAATGTTAATTTTATTCAGGGAGAATTTATTGGTTTTGGAGAAACAAAAAACAAGGCAGCTAGCTATGCAAAACATGAATGGATACTTATTCTAGATAGTGATGAAGTTGTGGATAGTAATCTTTTTAAAACTCTAAAAAATACAGATTTAGATAACAATAGTGTATATTTACTAAATTTTCATGCTTTTTATAAAGAAATTCAGATAAAACATTGTGGCTGGAATAATCAAAAAATAAAACGGCTCTATAACAAGACAAAAACAAAATTCAACTCAAATTATGTTCACGAAAATATAATAACCGACAAGATGAATACCGTTGAGCTTAATGGTGGAAATATTCTTCATTATAGCTATCACTCCATAAGTGATTTTATTAAAAAAGCAGATAGATACTCTACGCTTTTTGCACAAAATAATGTTGGTAAAAAAACATCTTCGCCAGCAAAAGCGCTTTTTAATGGAATTTTTTCATTCATAAAAACATACTTTTTTAAACGAGGTTTTCTTGATGGTTACGCTGGGCTCGTTATTGCATTTTCTCATATGGCAACAAACTTTTATAAATATATCAAGCTTTACGAGCTAAATCATGAGGCAAAAAAGTGAACCTACTTATAACAAGACATGACAAAATCGGGGACTTTGTAGTAACTCTACCTCTTTTTAAAGCAATAAAAGAGCAGTATCCAAATACAAAAATAACTGCGCTCGTATCAAAAATAAATTATCAATTTGCATCACAAATAGATTTCATAGATAATGTGATTTTGTATGACAAAAATGATTTTATGGGAACATTGCGCAGAATCAGAGCCCATAAATTCGACGCTAGCATCAGCGGATTTATAGACACAAACCTCGGTGTTCTTCTTTTTTTAAGCGGCATAAAACAGAGGGTTGCACCATCCACAAAACTTGCCCAATTTTTTTTCAACAAAACAGTAGCCCAAAGAAGAAACAAAGCAGAGAAAACAGAGTGGCAATATAATCTTGATCTGGCAAAAGAGATTTTTGCGGATATAAAGCTTGATTTTTCAAGACCTCTCATAAAATCTTCGTTTTCTACTCCTTCCTCACAAAAAACGGTTGCCCTTCATCCCGGTTTTGGCGGCAGTAGCGATGGCAACTTAAAACTTGATGACTATTTACGCCTCGCAAAAAGAGCAAGCGAACTCCAAAACACAAAGGTAGTTTTTACTTTTGGTCCAGATGATACAAAGTCAAAAGAATACATAGAAAGTCATCTTGATTTTAAAGCTGAACTTTTAGTTTCAAAGATGAGCCTCATGGAGTTTTGCCAGTTTTTGGCTGGCTGTGAGCTGTTTATCAGCACCTCAACCGGGCCCATGCATTTAGCCGGTGCCGTCAACACGAACACACTCTCATTTTTTGGCAACACTCTTTTTGCAAGTGCCCTAAGATGGGCAACCGTAAGCGAGAAAAGCAGGCAACACAATTTTATGATACCTGCCGATTATGATGAAAACTATTACAATACAGTCGAAAGCAAGATGATTGAAATAGTTACAAGCAGATAATCAAATTACCAACCATATCAAACTTACTAAAAACTACTCTCTTGTTAAACCAATTTTGCATTTCACTTGCTTGTTTTCTTTTACTTTGTTGAAAACTTTCATAGATTTTTCAGCATCGGCAGGACTATACACCTCTTCATGATAGAGATGAAACACAAATGATCTATTTCTTATACGCTTAAAGTTACATCCCTTTAATCTCAATCTATACTCTATATCTGTATCTTCGCCGACCGATGGAGAAACATAATCTTCATTAAAGCCATTTATTTCAATCAAGTCACTCTTGTTTATACCAAAATTACATCCAAGAACTGATGCCTCTTTACCTTTATGTTTTAGATTAAACAACAAGTCTCCTAAATAAATTCCCTCTTCAAAATGCCTAGTGTTGTCCTCTCGAAAATTAAATATATTTAATAAATAGTTCTTTTGAATATCTAGAATATTTAATTTTCTCTCTCTTATCTGTTTTGTAAATCTACTTCCAAGCTCTACTCGTCGTCCACACAACACCGTGTTTTTTTCTTTTTGCTTATTGTACTCTCTAACAAAATGAATATTTGGTATACAGTCACCATCTATAAACAGTAAAAAATCAGAACTCGCGACTCTTATGGCATTGTTTAGAGATGAGTTTTTTCTCCAACCAACATCTTTTTGAGTGGTATGTTTTAAATTTAGATGTGCATAATTTTTTATACAATTTTTAATTTCATCAGATTCACAATCCTCAGCAACAATAATCTCAAAATTCTTATAGGACTGTTTCTCCAGCGCCTCCAAAATAAGACTCAAAGACTGGGCATCCTTATAGACAGCTACAACCAAACTAATATCTGGGGAAACAGGTTGCATAAACACTCCAACATACAAAACTTTATTTTGTATATTTTAACAAAATTGTGCTAAATAAATACTAACTAATCCTCTGTGGTTTTTGACTGGTTTAATACCAAAAAAGATATAATTCTTCTTATGAAACAGCCTTTTATATGGGATAACTATTCCGACCAGCCATATCCACTAAAAGATAAAATCTATAAAAAAAGCATGAGGAAGAAAGAGTTTTTATCTCTTTTAAAAACATTCCTTATATCAATTTTTACATTACCGATTTCGCTCCTTGCTATCCCGTTTGTACGAAAAAAGAGTATTAAAAATAGCGACTTTTTCTGTATTGGTGTTGATTACCAACGCGAAAAGGATGTAACGATAGAGCTCATTAATGAACTCGGAGCAGAAAGAGTTTTGGTGCGTTTTAAACTTTGGGAAATGGAAACCCTTAATGAGCTCAAAGAATTTATCCTTGCCATGAGTCAGAGAAAAATAACTCTTAAAATTCTTCAAGATAGAGAACATATAGAAGATTTGGGGCTTTTAAAAAAAGATTTAGACACCATTTTTAGTACACTTCATGAAATAGTAGATATTTTTGAGATTGGCTCAACTATAAATCGTGCAAAATGGGGATTTTTTAGCGTAGATGAGTACAATCGTTTTTATAAAGTCGCATATAATCTGAAAATTTCAAAATTCCCACACGCCAAGCTTATTGGCAGCGGAGTCATAGATTTTGAGTACCATTTTACCGCTCATACTCTTTTTAATTTTTTTAGATACAGCTATGACGGAATTTCTTCGCTTTTATATGTTGATAGACGAGGTGCACCGGAAAATATGCAGCTGGGATTTGATCTCTCAGATAAAATAGCACTGCTTAGCGCTATGGTTTGGCTTAGTCCAAAAAGCACCCATGAACTTCACATCACAGAGACCAACTGGCCAATTACGGGTACTGCTCCATATGCTCCAACAAGTGAGCATGAGTGTGTAAGCGAGGAGCTTTATGGGGATTTTATGCTTAGATATTATCTGCTTGCTTTTGCTTCTGCTCAGGTTAATTCAGTCTCGTGGCATCAATTAATAGCCCCAGGCTACGGACTTGTGGATAACAGGGATGGTATAAGAAAACGAACAGCATTTACAGCCTATAAGTTTATGGTAAGTAGTCTGAAAAATGCACAGTTTTTGAGACTTGACATAAAGCGTCATTACTATATTTTCCAGTGCCTTGTTGATAACAATCTTTTACAAATTCACTGGTCACTAAAACCAACAACTCTAAAAAATGAAGACTATTTTGAAGTATTTTCTAAAAATGGTAAAAAAATCGAAAATGAAATATTAAATATCGGCTCATCACCAATTTACATCTACATAAAAAATGGAACTAACTAATGAACATACTAATTATTCTGCCAAACTGGCTAGGGGACACCGTTATGGCAACTCCAGCTATTGAACTTTTAGCAACCTACTATCCAGATACAAACTTTACTTTTGTTGGCAGTTACGCATCAATTGAGGCATTAAAGTATCATCCTCTCTGCAAAAATGCAATAGTGGATGAGACAAAAAAAGCCAAAAACAGGATTAAAGCAACTTATGAGCTTGCAAAAAAACTAGGCAGTTTTGATATAGCAATCTCTTTTAGGAATCAGATTCACTCATCACTGCTTCTTAGACTAACGGGCAGTGTGATTTGTATTGCAAAGCGTTCATGGCACTCCATGTTTTTGCTCTCACACGCACCAAATATAAAAACAAATAAACATCTCTCCAAACAGTATGCGGAACTCGCTATGACAAATACAGATTTATGGGACGGTAATACACCAAAACTTAAACTCTATATAGAACCAAAGAATCTTGAAAAACAGACTTTAGGAATTAACGCAGGTGCAACATATGGAAGTGCAAAAAGATGGTATCCAGAACGATTTGCCCAAGTAGCTCATGAGCTTAGCAACAGATATGATATAGTTATTTTTGGCGGACCAAACGAGACCGAGATGGCAAACGAGATAGAATCATATCTAAAACAGTACGGCGTTAAAAATTACACAAATCTAGCAGGCAAAACCACCATAAAAGAGCTTTGCGAAAACATAGGCGGATGTTCACTTTTTATAACAAACGATAGCGGTCCCATGCATGTAGCAGCAGCTTATGGTGTGCCTAGCGTATCCATCTTTGGGCCCACAAAACATACGGAAACTTCGCAGTGGATGAATGAGAGAAGTAAAATTGTAAGACACGAGATGGAGTGCTCACCATGCATGAGAAGAGAATGCCCTCTTGGTCATCATGAGTGTATGAAAGGCATTATGTCGCCAGAAGTCATTAAAGCTGTACGAGAATTAGATATTTAAACCTATTCTCCAAGTCACAATTTAGAATATATTAAAATAAGAATCTAAAACCACCGTAGAATGATTTGTTATACTCAACATTTCCACTCTCATAGTTTGTATTCATATCTCTAAATCCAACTGTTACAAAACCATTTTTTATAACCTCAGCATCCACTGTCACACGATACTCTAGATAGTTATCAGCTTTTTCAAAAGCAAGAACTCTCGGAGCATAATACAAGCTACCACCAACATAAAACGGCACACTAGACTCTATTGGCAACTTATAAGCAGCCTCTACACCCAGAGGAGCTGATGTAAAATCTTTTGTGTGGTTCAACTTTACGCCAAGTCCTATTTTTAAATCCTTGCTTGCATTTTTCATCATTAAAAAATTCGCCTCATAATAATCATCTACATTAGAGATATCACTGTGGCGTTCATCAACATTTAGGTATTTAGCTCCTATAAATATTGTATTTGGTTCAACTTTTTCATTTACTTGACCGATATCAAATTTTGCTGAAAGCTCTAAATCTGTATTATTTACATTAATCTCCGCTGAATGCATCGCAAAAACAGAGACTGCCGATAGTGTCAATAAACTTACTTTTTTTAACATGAAATTCCTTGTATTTTTTCTATAGTTTTTGTTGTGCTTTTTCCATTAATAAACTCAACAAGTTTTAATTCTCTAGCAAATTCTGTTCCGACAACCTCTTTACCCTCATAGTCTCCGCCTTTTACAAGGGTATCCGGCGCTATCATTTTTATAAGCTCATACGGCGTATCATCACCAAATGAGACAACAAAGTCAACCGCCTCAAGAGCTGCCAACAGATACGCTCTGTCTTCTGCTACATTTACGGGGCGGGTTGGACCCTTAATCCTCGATACAGATTCGTCGGAGTTAAGTCCAACTATCAAAACATCTCCAAAACTTTTCGCCTCTTGCAGATATTTTACATGTCCCACATGAAGTATGTCAAAACAGCCATTCGTAAATACAATTTTTTTACCATTTTTTCTATATCGCTCTACTATATTTTTTATATCCTCAAAGCTCTTTATGTGAGCATCTGAGGTGCTTTTATGTAGAGTTGCTTCATACTCTTCAATCTCATCAAGTGTGACAGTTGCTGAGCCAATTTTTCCAACAACAACACCAGCTGCAAGGTTTGCAAATGCCGATGCTTCTTCGATATTTTTACCAGCACTAATCGCAAAAGCAATGGATGCTATGACGGTATCGCCTGCTCCAGTTACATCAAAAACCTCTTTTGCAACAGTAGGAAACAGTTTTAACTCATCATCATAAGTGGCTATTCCATCTTCTGATAGCGTGATTAAGGAGATAGCCAAATTACAATCTTGCTTTAGTTTTAAAAGTGCACTTTTTAATGATTGAGTATCTTTTATATTTATACCAGTGGCAAGAATCGCCTCTTTTTTATTTGGCGTTAAAAGATAAGCTCCACTATATTTGCTGTAGTCGCTTCCCTTTGGATCAACTAAAACTTTTATGCTATTTTTATTGCAAAGCCCTATAACTCCTCGACACAAATCGCCACTTAAAACACCTTTTCCATAGTCCGAGAGCACAACTACATCATAATCACAAATAACACCAGCCAAAGAGTTTAAAATCTCATCAGATGCAGATTTTGATATCTGCTCTTTGCTCTCCATATCATACCTAAGCACCTGTTGTGAGCTCGCTATTACACGGCTTTTTTTTGATGTTTTTCTATCTTCTAGTTTAATAATTTTAGCTGTATCTACACTTATATTCTCTAGCATCTCAAGTAGTTCTAGTCCGTTATCATCGTTTCCTATAACACTGCTAACAAAAACTTCAGCCCCAAGAGCCCTTAGGTTATTTATAACATTTCCAGCACCGCCTAAAACTGTTGTCTCATTTTTTATATCAACAACTGCAACAGGCGCTTCTGGAGAGATTCTATCACAGCTTCCCCACAGATAGTGATCTATCATCAAGTCACCAACAACCAAAATCTTAGGGGTTAAATTTTTAAAATTTTTCATCTCTTAACTTCTTCGTTATAAACTCTTTTGATTTCATCTATGTAGGATTTTATACCATCTTCCATCTCAAACTTAGGTTCATATCCAAGAGCATCTCTTGTTGATGAAATATCAGCTTCTGTATGAAATTGATAACTTCCAACAAATGGGTTTGGGATATATTCACAGACAAGAGAAGTTTGAAGTTCATTTTGTAAGATATCTACAATATCTTGAAAACTTCTAGCTTTTCCTGTTCCGACATTATAAATTCCGCTCTCTTTTGGCTCCATAGCTTTTATATTTGCTTGGATAACATCCTCTATATATATAAAATCACGCAAAATTTTGTCACTATTTTCAAAAAGTCGTGGATTTTTACCTGAGAGTATCTGATGACCAAACTGCATAATCATAGATGCCGTTGTATTTTTAAAATACTCTCCTCGACCGTAAACATTAAAATATCTGAGACCAACAATTGAGATACTATTTTTTTTCATATATTCTCGGCTCAAATTATCCATACAAAGTTTAGAAAATCCATAAACATTTTGTGGTGCTTCACGCCCTACTCTTTGTGGTGACTCGGCATTTCCATATGTTGCTGCTGATGAGGCGTAAATCATGTTTGCGTTATGTTTGATTGCAATTTTAAGCAGATCTTTGTAAGCATTAACATTTGTTTTTATCATCAAATCTTGTTCTTGTGCTGTTGTATCGGAAATTGCTGCTTCATGAAAAATATAATCAAATTTATAGTTTGCATCCAAACTACTTAACAAGCTTTTGTCATTAATATCACCGCTTATGATTTCTCCTGTAAAACCGATTAAGTTTTTAAAATGTCCAAAACTTTTTAAATTTCCATTTGATAATTTCTCGCCACTTCTAAAGCAATCAACCACAACAACTTTTGCATCAGGATGGTTATTTTGAAAATAAAATGCCAAGTTAGAACCTACAAATCCGGCTCCGCCGGTAATTAAAATCGTCTTTTCTTTTAAATCATCTTTTATATATCTCATCTGCTCACCGTAGTTATTTATTTAGCAAGATGATAACAAATAAACAATTAACATCCATTTAAGGGGAACATATATATAATTTCGGTCGAATCAAATCATAAGGAAATAAAATGAAAAAAATCGTTATCGCTTCAATCGTTGCTTTAGCTGCAACTTCTTCTTTAATGGCTGCCGTAAACGCTGCTGCATGTGTTGGTTGTCATGGTGCTGACTGGAGCAAAGCTGCTCTTGGTAAATCTAAAATTGTTGCAACTTTACCTCATGCAGAAATCGCTGCTGCACTTAAAGGTTACAAAGTTGACAAAGGTGGACCAATGAAAGGTCTTATGAAAGGTCAAGTTTCTAAGTATTCTGATGCTGAACTAGATGCATTCGCACTAACTATCGGTAAATAATTTACCAAGCAAGATTGTTCATTAGACAATCTTGCTACTCTAGAATAAAGAATTATTCTGGTCTATACTCTCTCTTTAATTTATCCTTCTTTTGCTCCTGCTTGGCCATATCATTTAACTCATCTTCTCCATCAAACTTTACACCATTTAGAAATTTCTCTTCATCATCAAACTGACCATTTTTAACAGCCCATAAAAATCCAAAAAGTGCAATCGCCCCTAAAAATATAGAGACACCTAGCATCATAACAATTACCCAGCTATCCATTTTTGCTCCATTTTTTACGATTTCTTATAGAGTTGCCAACAACTAAAAGGGAGCTAAAAGACATAGAGATTGCTGCAAAAAGTGGTATAACAAACCCAGCCATTGCAAGAGGAATTGTGATTGAGTTATATAGAAGTGAAATAGCAAGATTTTGTTTAATCAAACCAAAAGTGCCTCTGCTTATTCTAATAGCATCATTTATTGACTTTAATGAATTATCAAGCAGTACGACATCACCACACTCAACCGCAATATCGCTTCCACCGCCCATAGCAATAGCAATATCAGCAGAAGCTAAAGCAAGTATATCATTAATACCGTCTCCAACCATAACAACTTTTTTCCAATCGCCATGTAATCTATCTATGTATTTTGCTTTATCTTGCGGGGTTTGCTCAAACAAAAAATTCTCTATTCCAGTCTCTTTTGCCACTTTTTTTGTTATGTTTTCATGATCTCCACTAAGCAACACTACTTCTATCTTGTATTGCTTCATACTATCCATCAACTCTTTAATTCCACTTTTTATCTTGTCTTTAAGCTCATAAATCGCCACAACTTCATTATTTACTGCAAAATAAAAAATTGACTCTTCAGCCACAAAATTTGTTTCTATGCCATACTCTCTAAGCAGTCTAATATTCCCACCTAAATATTCTATGCCTTTATATTTTGCCCTAATTCCTTTAGCTGGAATTTGCATATATTCATCAAATAGCACTTCTTCAACCGTACTCTCTTGTTCTTTTATATATTTTGCAACTCCACTAGCCATTGGATGGTTTGAAGTTTTTACTAGTGAGTAGAGCAAATTTTTATCAAACTCACTATAAAAATTTCCCTTTATGACCTCTGGTTTTCCTTGCGTAATCGTCCCTGTTTTATCCAAAACAAGAGTATCTATTTTTGCCATTGTCTCTAAAAATGCTGCCTCTTTAAACAAAATACCTCTTGAGGCACTTGCACTTAGTCCAACAAGGGTTGCAACTGGAGTGGCAAGTGCAAGGGCGCAAGGGCAAGCGATAATTATCACAGATATTGCTACCATAAAAGATATCTCAAAATTATGTGATGTTATCCACCAAAAAGCAAATGTAGCAAAAGATAAAAGCAAAATTATTGATGAAAAATACTCAGAGAGCCTGTTTGCAAGTTGTTCTATTTTTGGTTTTTTGTTGATTGCTGATTCCAACAGAGAGATAATATTTGAGAGTGTAGAGTGTTTAAAATCTTTTATTGCTTTATAATGTATATCTGCATCTATACTTGTTGTACCGCTTATTACACTATTGCCAATGGTTTTATAAATCTGATTACTCTCGCCAGTTAAACTAGACTCATCAAATGAGCCATCACCTTTTACAATTACGCCATCGAGTAAAATCCTCTCTCCAGAAGACACAATAACAACATCTCCAACCATCACATCATCAAGCGCACATATAACTATCTTCTCTTCTTTGATTACTTTAACTTCTGTCGGAATATTTTTTGTAAGAACATCAAGCGCGTCGGAAGCACTTTTCTTACTTAAAACTTCTAAAAATTTACCGATAAGAACAAAGGTAATTATCATACTAACCGAATCAAAATACGCTTCGCCAATGTGCATAATCGTTACATATATTGAGTAGATGTAAGTAAGAGTTGAGCCTGTTGCAACCAAAAGGTCCATATTTATAGTTTTTCTCTTAAGCCCATAATAAGCGCCTCGAAAGAAAATCCAACCGCTATAAAAAAGAACTGGAGTTGATAAAATCCATTCTGCAATATTTAGTATTGTTTTTATATCCTGAGTGATTCCACTAAAATAGCCAGCATATTGAGCAACAGCAATCCACATAATATTCATAGATGAAAAAATAGCAACTGCCATTTTTAGATAGTAAGCTTTTCTCTCTTTGTTGATATAGAGCTCTTGTAGCAAAGGATCATATGCAAAAGCATCATATCCAACAGACCTTATCATCTCAATAATTTCAGATAATTTTACAATGCTGCCCGCCCAAACAATGGTTGCCTTGTTATTTGTAAAGTTTATATTTGCTTCTATAACTCCATCCATAGAGTGAAGTGCCTTCTCATTTAACCAAATACAAGCCGAGCAGTGAATACCTTCTATTATTAAAGAAACTCTATTAAATCCGTCGCTATCTGTTTTTACAAATCTCTCATAAAACGATGCAACATCAAAGTTTGACGAATCTGTAAAAGTTTCTGGCGGAGGAGAGAGGGTTGCATTTTTACTTTTATCATAAAAGCTATCAAATCCCTTATCTTTAAGAAGATGAAACACACTTTGACACCCTTTGCAGCAAAAATAATAGACATTAGAGCCAGATGCAGAATCCGTTTTATCAAGAGAATGCTCTTCCTCTTGAATCATTACCCATTTATCAAACTCTATATGACAATGGGAGCAAGCAACACTATTGGACAACTTCAAATTTTCCAAATTTTCTGTTTTTTACTAATTTATTCCATGGTTGGACATATCCACTCATACATATATAAACACCTGCACCTGAGACACCATTTGCAAAACCGATTGCCATTCCAATATTTAAAGCTGCTTCAACATTGTCTATCTCAAAAGGCTTCATTGCTCCCACTAATACAATCTTTCTATCGTCAAATATTGTTGATAAAAACTCAGCGGTGGTGTGCATGGTGTCAGTTCCATGAATTATTATAAACTTATCATCTTTTGACTCCATGATAACTTTTGCAATTGTTTTTCTGTCATCTAGTGTCATGTCTAAGCTATCTTTGTAAACAATTCCTGCAAGATCATAAATATTGCCAGTGCTCTCTAGTATAGTTTTTATGGCGTTGTTATCAAATGGAACCATCAGTTCGCCATTTAACGGATTGTATCTTTTATTGAGGGTGCCACCACTATTTAGTATTAACATTATAAATATCCTTTAAGCTAGAGACTATTTTTGTGGCTCTTGAAAATTTTACTTTTTTTGTCTCATCAAAAAGGTAACTCTCTTTAAGTCCAGCACCGATAGCCGCCTCAATGTCACTCTCTTTATCGCCAATCAAAATTGAATTTTCCAAATCAATATCAAACTCATTCCTTGCTTGTAACAACATTCCAGAATTTGGTTTTCTACAACTACATTCGCCGGATATCTCAGGAAAATGTGGACAGTAATATGTTTTTTTTATCTCAATGCTATGCTTTAAAAACTCTTTTATCATCCATGAAGTTAATGTATTAAAATTTTCATCCGTATAGTAACCTCTAGCGATTCCAGATTGATTAGTTACAACAAATAAAGCATAGCCTAACTCTTGATAATGCTTACACAATTCGAATATTCCATCCACAAATATAAAATCTTCAATTTTATAAAGATAGTTAATTTCAATATTTACGACACCATCACGATCCAAAAAAAGTGCTTTGTTCATAAACTGCTAGTTAACTCTAGTGCCAAAAAGCTCTTTTTCTATGATGTCGCACATAATATGACCAATCAAGATATGAGACTCTTGAATTCTTGGAGTAGAATCAGATGGAACAATTAGTGATATATCAGCTATTTTTGCCATATCTCCGCCGTCTTTACCAACTAAAGCAACTGTTGTAATGCCTTTTTCTTTTGCTCTCTCAAATGCATTTATAATATTTTTAGAGTTCCCAGAGGTTGAAATTCCTATAAAAATATCCCCTTTCTGCCCCATTCCCTCAAGCTGTCTTGAAAAAATTTTATCATAGCCGTAATCATTTCCAATTGCCGTAATATTGGATGTGTCTGTCGTTAACGCTAAAGAAGCAAGTGAAGGTCTATCAAAACCATATCGCCCAACAAGCTCAGCGGCAATATGTTGCGCATCAGCAGCACTGCCGCCATTTCCAGCCAATATAGTTTTATTTAAACCTTTTTTATAGAGTTCTACACAAAGAGTAGTTACTTCTTTGATTTTATTGATTAAAGATTCATTTTCATATATTAGTTGCTTTGTTTCGTAAGATTTTTTAATCTGATCTTTGATGTAATTATTCATGTGGCATCCTAAAATAGTATGCAAAATAATACCACATAATCAATTGTTATATTTTAAAGTTTACACCAATATTTCGGCTTACTTGATAAAATTAGCGTTAAAACTAAAGAAGAGTGAAGAAGATTAAAATTTTGATTATTAAAAGTAAGAAAGAAGAGTTAGTTGATTAAAGATTAAAAAAGAAGAGTTAATTAAAGAAGATTTGATCAACTAGGCAGCGACCTACATTTCCACACCTGACAGATGCAGTATTATCAGCGATGAGAGGCTTAGCTTCCAGGTTCGGAAT